>JAKQKQ010000018.1 GCA_029560585.1 Verrucomicrobiota bacterium
CCGCTTCGTCCGTATTCCCCGATGATCCCCGCGATCTCCTCACGACCGCGCCGCTTCCGATGCCCGAATCCTCGTCTCGCCATGGCCCGAGCGTGCCGCCATCCGGCCCGCGCGCCTAGATGGGGTTGCCCAGATGCTTACATTACACCGCCCCTTCGCGCATCGGGGCGATCGTCAAGTTCGCGGCGCACATCCACTTGCGTCGTGTCCGGAAACGGCCACTCGCGGCGGGGCCCAGCGCTCGCCCACCCGTAATATGCCGCCCATATGCGGTTTCCCCCGCCCGTGTTATACGACCGTGTCACTCTGGCTCGGTTCAGCACCACGGCCCGCCCCTGAGCGCGATTCCGCGCTGTGGAATCGCTTGACCGTCGCTGCGCGCCGGGTCAGATTGACCCAATCGATCGGGAAACGGCTGTGACTTTACGCGGGCCAATATGCCCTTCGGGAACCGTGATATACGGCCGATCGGTGGGTATAATCAGAGGTTCGGCGGGGCACGACGATGGCCCGTGTCCTCTGGCGGGAAGCAAACGGCCATCAACAAGGAGCCATCGCAATGAAGGCACGTGTGCAGAATCTGTTGTGGGCGGGAATTGTCTCAGGAACGATCATAGCCGCTTGGCCGCTCGATCTCCATGCGCAGGCAGTCCTCAGTGGAAAGACGGAGGCAAACCGAAGGAACCTCAACGCGGCTCAGATTGCTGCTGCGCCAAAGGACAACCCGACCGTTACAACAACGGGGGGGTACTTGGAAGAAGTTGTCGTGAACGACTCCGATGGCAAGCCCGTCCCCAGCGAGAGAAAGAGAGCGATCCTTCAGTTTTTCAGTGATCACGGGCGTGAGGGACTGAAGGAGCGGACTGTGTGGTGCGATCGCGCCAACGTGCCCACATGGGAAGCACAAGCGGCGATAAACGACGATGGGAGTTTCCCGGAGGACACGGGTATCACGGGCTTGAATGAGAACAGGGGCAGGACTGAATTGAGAAAGAAGAACCAACCAACTGCATCAACCAACCAGGCGGGCATGCAGACTGAAACCTCCCTGCCCACTGCCGTTTCTGAGCGTCGCCCGGAACCGGAACAGAGCAGCAAGCGGAGCCGTACTTTCGACGACGCGTTACGCCTTCTAGGAACGTTCGACTCCGTCAACGCAACGCTCTTCTCGCCAGACATCAGTGCTGCGTCCGTAGAAGCGATTCAGGTTGCCCCACAGTCTGCTTCTGAACTCCTGCGTAACGGTGTTCCCCTGCAAGATATCGTTGCCAGAGTTAATCGTAAGTACCCGCAGGTCACCCTAATCTTCATGTCGCACAATAAGCCCGCGGTCAGTGACCTCACTGCTCTGCTTGGCCCAGCGAATGCAACGGAAGCGGGTTCTGACGGAATCGACACCTGGCACAAGTATGGGGGACTCGACTTCGGCGTTTCCGACGACAAGGTCATTGCCGTACGTGTGGCAGCGAAAGGCGGCGCCGATGCTGGCAACCCGACTAACCGGCCCGCTTCCACAAGCATTGCAGACAGATTGCCGCCCTTTGCAGGAGAACTTCAGGGAGCGAATCCTGTGCGCGTTCGTAATCCAAACGACTTTGCTGTGGCCACGGGAATACGTCTGGGAACAAGGGGGAAGAACTTCAACGTTGCCGCCAACGGGGTGCAGACGGTGTACGTCCCGAACGGGAAATACGACATCTACTTCGTCTATTCGGACAACCCGGACGCTCTGTTCCAGGGAGATTCGTTCACCCTCAACAACAATGGCGTAGAGATCCAGATCGTCAAGGTTGTCAATGGCAACTATGGTATTCGTCAGGTCAAATGATGACATGACACTGGGGCCGAACCAGAGGCCGAATGGTACCGTTGCCCCGCTCGGACGCGGGGCAACGTCCGGTTAGCCTCGTCGTTCGCCATCAGGAAGCCTATATGATTGATGTCTACTGCTTCAGCTCCAGGAACCAGACGAACCTCTGGGCTGGTTACGGCGCCCGCATGTGGGCAGTGTCGGATTGCGACAAGCAACAGATGGAAGCGCGAAAGACGAAAACCCTTTCCTTTCCTATTGGGGGATTTGGCTTGCTATATTGTTCTGCGGGGGAGTTCTTCACAATGCCGTTCAAGATCGCGTCGGAGCCTGCATGGCGTATGGAAGATAAGATCTGGCCCGAACCATGGGCGCTGCCCTTCAAAATAGAGCCTCTCGGATCACCCGCTGTCAGGATGACAAAAGACCATGCGAAGAGAGTCCTGGATTGCCTGAAGAGCGCGAGGAACTTGACAGATGTGTTCTTCATCGGTGGTACATGCAACTTCACCCCATCGCATGTTCCGGACGACGACTGGGCGATAATACTGGAGGAGTTAAAGGGTCAATGAGAGGCGAACCACACCGTCGAGCGAACGCTCCTTCGCTGTCGCTCCGGAGCGTCGCTGACGCGGAACGTTCGATGACGAGAGGAGGAATGATGCGGATCGCCGGAACGACATGCAAACAGTGCGGACGAGGAATCTCAATCGCGACAGATGGGGTCGCATGCGAAAGCTGTAACGGGACGTGGCATAAGACCTGTGTTCAGGTTGATGACGGTTGTCCTGAATGCAAGCAGCCCTTTGGGCGGTGGGAGAACACTACATCATCACGATGGGGAACACTCAAGCTTAACAGCCCGTTGAAGAACGGGCGAGTTTGGGTTGGGTGAGTGTGGCGGTGAAACTCCGGCGAAGCGCAACCCTTCGGCGACCGGAAGGCGGAGAAAGTCGCCGAATGCGCCACAAGCGGGGCGGATGCAGGTATAGAGCCACAAGAAGGCTGCGCGCAGGGCATCAGCGGCCTGCCGGGGCTTTCCGGAACCGAGAATCTCGCGCATCAGAAGCCCGAGGTTGAATGCCATGCACTTCATGAGGTGAAGTTTGGCCACGTCCTGGATGCCCTTGACCCAGGCGCGGCGTCCTCCGCCAGTTTCGCAGACATGGGCGAAGGATCGCTCGCAAATCTCGCTGCGGCGCCGCTGCAGCCGCTTGCCGCGCGCGCCTCGAATCCGCCGCCGGTTGGCGTGAACGGCTTGACGCTGCGAGCGGGGCCGTTTCTTCCAGTGCCTTCTGCCCTGTTTCTTTTCGGCCACGTAGGTGCGGATGCCGCAGCTCTGGAGTAGTGCCACCGCTTCGGCGCTGTGGTAGCCCTTGTCGGCGACCGCCTCGGTGGTGCCCAACTCGACCCCGACGGCCTCCATGTGGTTCTGTGCCTCAAGCACCGTCACCCCGATGGTGGCGGTGTCGCCGGTGTCCCCCGGGGCGACGGTGGCCGCCACGATCGCCTGGGTGTCGAGGTCCACGGCGTGCTCGGCCTTGTAGGCAAGGCCCGTGGTGCCGTTTTTCATCTTCGTGATGCGCGCGTCCGGGTCGTGGGGGTTGTGCCAGTCGTCGTTGGAGACCTTCTTGGCCTTGCGCCGGCGGTCCAGCCGCCGGGCATCCTCGGCGGTGGGCTCGGCGATGCCCTCGGCTCTGGCCAGCCGCTTGAGATACTCCATCCAGCCCTCGCCGCCCTCGCGCCGCACAATGCTCTTCATCGCCGCGTTGGCCTCCAGCGTCGTGGCGTCCACCCCCAGGCTCTTGCCATCCAGCAGCCCCTTGTCCCGCAACAGAGCGAGCATCCACCGGAACACCTCGGTGTAAACCGCCTCCGGCAGCCGCCGGCGAATCACCGTCATGGAGGAGTGGTCCGGCACCGACTGGCTCATCCCAAGCCCCAGGAACTCCCGCAGGCTCATGCTGTCCGCACACCGCCACGCGATCCCGCGCTGAGTGCCGATGTCCTCGAAGAAACCAACCAACAGCATCCTGAAGTAAACCCCGGGCGGTATCCCAGGACGGCCGATCTTGGCGTAGTGCTCCTTGCAGAGCCCCTCCACCCACCGGTCAAAGCCCGCCTCCGCCAGAACCTCGTTGAGCTTCCGATAGAATGGGTGCCCCGGACCCCGCGCCACGCTGGCCGTCGGCACCCAGATGTCTTCCTGAAGTTCACCTCGCTCGCCCAGCGCCATATCACTTTGACCCGCGCATGCCCCAGCGGTTCATTCGGATCGACCGTTTTTCAACGGGCTGTTAGCATGAGCCCAGATGGCCGCCGGGCGGTGTCAAGCAGTACTGATAAGACCCTGCGTGTCTGGGACGTGGAAACCGGGGATTGTCTTCGAGTGCTCGAAGGCCATCGCGATGAAGTCAATAGCGTTTGCGTCAGTCCGGACGGACGTCAGGCCGTTTCCGGAGGTGGCGGTAACTACAAACAGAATGACGACACCGTTCGTGTCTGGGATTTGGAACGAGGCGTGTGCTTGCATGTGCTTCAAGGGCACGGCGACATTGTGAAGAACGTCTGCATGAGTCCTGATGGACGTCGGGCTGTGTCGGCAAGTTTCGACAAGACCCTTCGTGTCTGGGACTTGGAAACCGGGACTTGCTTGCGGGTGGTGCAAGGGCACAGCGATAGGGTGATGAGCGTCAGCGTCAGCCCGTCCGGACGCCGGGCAGTATCGGGGAGTATTGACACAACTTTGCGTGTTTGGGATTTGGAAGACGGGGTTTGCGAGCGATCGCCAGACGACGGGAGTGACCTTTCGTGGAATCTTAGTTTTGGCCGGTCCGGACGCTGGGCGGTAACAGGATCGCCTCCTCGTTTCTTGGACACAGAAACTGGGGAGTGGCTTCGGATACTCGATGGCCACAACGATTGGGTCAATAGGGTTAACGTGAGCCCGGATGGACGGCGGGCTGTGTCGGCAAGTTTTGACAAGACCCTTCGTATCTGGGACTTGGAAACTGGGGAGTGTCTTCAAGTGCTGGAAGGGCACGACGGTCGAGTAGTCGACGTTTGCGTAAGCCCGGACGATCGCCGGGTGGTGTCGGCAAGCTATGATAAGACCGTTCGTATCTGGGATTTGGAAAGGGGCGTGTGCTTGCATGTGCTTCAAGGGCACGGCGACATTGTGCAGAGCGTCTGCACGAGTCCTGATGGGCGTCGGGCTGTGTCGGCAAGTTTCGACAAGACCCTTCGTGTCTGGGACTTGGAAACCGGGATTTGCTTGCGGGTGGTCCAAGGGCACAGCGACACGGTGATGAGCGTCAGCGTGAGCCCGGACGGACGCCGGGCGGTGTCGGCAAGCCTTGACAAGACCCTTCGTGTCTGGGACTTGGAAACTGGGGAGTGCCTTCGGGTGTTCAATGGCCACAGGGAAGGGGTCTTTTGCGCTGGGGTGAGCCCGGACGGACGTCAGGTGGTGTCGGCAGGCTTTGACAAGACCCTTCGTGTCTGGGACGTGGAGAGCGGTGTTTGTCTTGCTGCTCACCTCCCGAATTCGCAGGTCTTGGCGTTTGCTATTTCCCCGCAAGCAGAACGGATCGTCTTCGGCGCGGCAGACGGCCACATATATTTTCTCACGCCGATCAACTTCCCGCCGCCGGGTCCGGCTATTCTCACGGCGTTTGATTTTGGATTGCGGAATGCGGATTTCGGCATGAGCCCGGAGGGCCCCGCTGCCCGGTGTCCGTATTGCGCGACGTATTTCGAGCCTTCGGCGGAGGTTGTCTCCGCGATCCGCGAGCATTCCGGATTTCCGAATCCGACTTCCGAAATGTTCGACGACCCGCGCTTGCTTGCGGCGTGCCCCCACTGCGGCAAACCGCTGAAGTTCAATCCGTTCTTCGTGCACTGTTACGACTAATCCGAAACCCACATCGAGAGAAATCCATGACTTCAACAGAGCCATCTCCTGTCACGACGCGCAAGATACTGATCACCGGCGACGCCGGTCCCGATTACGATCTATATATCCCATCCGATGCGGACAATCCGTCGCCGGGAGTGCCGCCGACCCGGATTGAGTGTTCGCTGGGGGGCGCCGGGTTGGCGCATCGTATTCTCGGCGCTTGGGCTGGAGAGCGGAGCGTCGAGCTGATCGGGTTTGCCCCGCCGTCCGCCGGTTCCCCGCCCACCTTTGCGGTGTGGCGTCCGCAGGGTTGGGGCAAACTGAAGCCGGACCGGCCCAAGGAGAGGGTCTGGCGGGTGGAGCGATCGATCAGTCCTGACCGCATCTTGACCGAGATGACCTTGCCCTCGCCGGCCCTGCCCGCCGGGGTCGATGCGCCATTCCGCGCAGGGGTGGTGGTGATCGTCGACAATTCGAACCGCTTCCGCCATTCGAAAGGCGCGGCGCTCCCGCACGAAACGATGTGGGCGGGTTCGGACGCGTTTGCGATCTGGAAAATGGCGCCACCGTTCTGTCGGGGCCAACTCTGGTGGCGGGCCGTCGAGGCCGGGGTGACGGAACGGGCGGCGGTGATCGTCACGCTCAAGCATCTGCGGACCGCGCCGATCCGTGTGAGCCGCCGTATCTCCTGGGAGCGGACGGCCCTGGAGGTCGCCAGGGAACTGGAGTGCAACCCGGCGCTCGCCGATCTCCGATCGTTCGCGCACGTGATCGTGACAATACACGGGGAGGGCGCGCTTTGGCGCCGGAAGTCTGGCGACCGTGGTGATTTCACGCTGTTCTTCGATCCCGCCCACATGGAAGGCGAATGGTGGCCGGGGACGGCCGCGAAGGGCGAGGCATATGGCTATGCCAGCGCCTTTGCCGCGGCGCTGGCGGCGGAATGCGCCATGCGGTCAGGATCCCCGGAAGGGGCGTTGGGGGCGGCCATCCCACGGGGCTTGCTCGCGATGCGGGTCCTGCAGGCGAATGGCCACGGCACGGCGGATGACAAGGCTACGCCGGCTTTCCCGGCCGCGCTTCTGGCGGATGTGATCCGCGACGGGGAGAAGGCGCTGAGGGGTTTCAAAGGAGGTGTGTTCGGCGGATTCGCGGCGCAGACCGTGCCGTCCGAAGCGATCGCGGACAGCGGTCCCAGGTGGCGGCTTGCGCTCGCGGGCGACAGGCGCCCCGCCGAGGAGCCTTTGTATGGGCTCGCGCGCCGCGTGGCGATCTTTGGCGAACGCGAACTGCGCCGCGTCCCTCACGCGCGATTCGGCAAGATCCTAACCGCCGACCGGGACGAGATCGAGGCGCTGCGCAATCTCAAGACGCTGATCGAGAATTACAGAGATCCCAACGAGGCCAGGCCGCTTTCGCTCGCGGTGTTTGGTCCGCCGGGCGCGGGAAAATCCTTCGGCGTGAAACAGATTGTGCAGGAGGTCCTGGGCAAGGACGGGGCGGTGCTGGAGTTCAATCTGTCGCAGTTTGCCGACGCCGATCTGGCCGGGGCGTTTCATCAGGTACGGGACAAGCGGCTGGAGGGCAAGATGCCGGTCGTGTTCTGGGATGAGTTTGACTCCTCGGAATACAAGTGGCTCAGGCTGCTGCTTGCCCCGATGAACGACGGGGTGTTTCAGGAGGGGCAGATCACCCATCCCCTGGGGCGGTGCATCTTCGTATTTGCCGGGGGGACGAGCTACGACATGGAGCACTTCGGTCCGGTCGAACCAGGCGAGGGGTTCCGCCGGGAGGCCGTCGATGCTTGGAACAGGTTCAAACTGGTAAAGGGACCGGACTTCAAGAGCCGGATCCATGGGTCGCTCGACGTCCTCGGTCCCAACCGGCGGATGGTTCCGGTCACGGGGGGCGCCGAGACCTTGAGATGGGGCGAGGACGACGGCGACGTTTGCTTCCCGCTGCGCCGGGCCATCCTCTTGCGGTCCATTCTGGGGCTTAAGCCCGATCAGCGGCTCGACATCGACGCCGGACTGCTCGGGGCCCTGATCGAGACTGGGAAGTATTCGAACGGCTCCCGCTCCTTCGAGAAGATCCTCCGATCGATGGGCGATAAGAAGGACAAGGGCGCCCGGTACCGTCCTTCCGATCTCCCGTCCGACGATGTCCTGGCCATGAACGTCGCCGATCTCAAGGAATTCAAGGCGCTGATTGTGCGGGATGATGGATTCAAGGCGAAAGCACCGCTGCTGGCGAAGGCATTCCACGATGTCTGGCGGAGGGGCAAACGAGAGCAGAAGGGGAGAGAGGCCTTCAATTATGATTGTGAGTTCGAGGCGCTGCCCGCCAACAAGAAGAACGACAATCTAAACGCCGCGATGCGAATGCCCAGAAACCTCATCTTGGCCGGGTTCTTTATCGTCCCCGCCAGGGATGCCGGATCAGCGGTGGTTTCCGAGATCCCGGAGGAACTCGTCGAGGTGATGGCGCAGGAGGAGCACTTCCAGTGGGTCGAAGATGCGCTGGCGGACGGTTTCCGCCAGAAGCGGGAGGGCGAGGAACGCAACGATGCCGAACTCATCCACGACTGCATTCTTCCGTGGGATGTTTTGCCCGAGGGCCAGCGGGACTACGATCGCTGGTTTGTTAGGAGCTACCCGAGGTTCGCGGGAAAGGCGGGGTTCGCGATTGTGGCGAAGAGGCCCAAATAAGCAGGGGCGGCCGGGTGATTGGGATCGCCCGGACCCGACAAGTCGGCCGGCTCTTCGTTTGGCTGGACGGACTTGGAAACCTGATGTCCAATGGCGCATGTGGACTCCTGCGCGAAGGGCCTTGAGCAATTCGAGAGTGATCTTAGGTCGGGTCTGAGCAACGAAGGTCGAGATGGCGACTACGACCTAGATGACGCGCCCGACTGGGCTGCGTTGGATCGGGAGGAGCCGCTCCGGCGGGCGCTCGATGTGTTGATGGCGAGGTTGTTGCCCGTGTGGAGAGAGGCGGATTCTGCATCTCTGGCGTTTCAGGGGCGTCACCGCAGGCTCGCGAAGATTGCTATAGCTGCTGGAACCTGCTCGGTGGTGCTGGCGATCTTCCAAATCGCGGTCGCCTATCAGGCACCGTCCCTGATGTGGCTTCCGCTGGGACTTGAGGCGCTGGCGGTTCTCGCGGGTTTCATCGCCGTTGGGATCGGGCTCAAGACGCAGGGAGACAAGAAGTGGCTTTGCGAACGGTACCGCGCCGAGCGTTTGCGCATGCTAAAATTCAAGTCGCTGGCCTGGGAGGAGTTCGCGACGGGGGACCATCGGGCGTGGGAGACGCGGTTGGAGGCTCGGGTAAAGGCGCTTTCTCCGCCGGCGACCGCCGCTACAGTCAAGGCGTGGCTTCAGGACGATGAGCGTCCCGGGGATGCTGTCGTTCCGGTGCCTGAGGGCTTGGGTGCGAGGACATGGGACGTGTTGCGCAGATACTACTGTTGGAAGAGGCTGGCATTCCAGAGAGAGTACTTCCGTGATCGCGCAGAGCGTCACTTGGGCGCCTCGAAACCATGGCGGAATCTGAGCATGCCGGTGTACTTTACTGCCACCGGGTTTGTCTTGGCCCACTTCCTGGCCGGGGGACTCTTGCATTTCCAGGTTGGGGGGACCAATGCGGCGCCTGTATGGAATAGCATCGAGATATGGGCGCTGGCGCTGGCGGCAACGATCCCGGTGGTTGGATTGGGTGCGCGCGTCTGGCTCGGGGCATTTGAGCCCCATCGCAGCGCGAATTTGTTTGCGGCGAAACATCGGACGGTCGTGGCGATGATCGAGAGGTTCGAGTCGCTCGGAGCAGATGCCCACAAGGTTCGGGAGGAAATCACGCGCTCTGAGGCATTCTTTGAGAATGAGCACAGGGAGTGGCTCCGCTTGATGCTCGAGACCGAGTGGATGCTCTGAGCGCTCGGCTCGGAAGGTTTTCGGCCCGTGTTCGCTTCCGCGTAGCTTCTGGTGGTCTGCCGCGGGAGGCTTGGCGAGTCATTTGCGATTGAGCAATTCCAATATCTGATTTGCCAGGGCGGGGTCCTTAGCGGCGACGAAGGGGGTGCGCTTGGGGTGTTGGGGGTCGCGGCGGAAGGTGGCGAAGATGTCGTCGATGTCCAACTGGGCGGTGAGGGGGCGGCCGTCGAGGTCGAGGATGGTGAGGCCGGTCTTGAGGCCGATGTAGAGGCCGGGGAGGATGTCGTAGGTGGCGAAGCCGCGGTCGAATTCGATGGCGACGTCGGCGTGCCCGGCGGCGACCTGGAGGAGGGTGTTGGAGCCCCAGGCGAGATTGACGCGGCCATCGGCGGCGCGGATGGCGTCCAAGAGGCGGGTCTGTTCGGAGAGGGCCCGGTAGCGGTCCACCTTGGTGGTGAGCACGTTGACCCGGGCGCCCTCGATGGTGGTCTTGGGCTGGGCGCCGCCATCGAGCCGAAACCACGAATGCGTGATGAAATCGAGGCACTCCGGATAGCCCGTCTTCGATGCCCAGTAGAGCCGGTCGAGGAAGATGTCGCCGGCGACCGCGGCGAGGACCTCGTTCGCGCGCCGGTCATAGACGGCCACGAGCGTCCAGCCGCCCTGGAGGGACTCGGCGAATTCCGTGCCGTCGATTGGGTCGATGAAGACGACCAGGTCGGCGTCGGTCTCGGCTGCGCCCTCAGGGAACGTGCGGATCCCCATCTCCTCAGAGAAAATCGTGTACGCGCGGATGCCGCGGATCTTCGCGAACTTGCATTGCAATTCGCGCACGATCAGGTCCTCCGCCTCCCGGTCGATCGCCGTGGTCGGGTTCTCGTCGGACTTCTGCACGTTCGTATTTCCGACGCGGCAGCGCAGCGCGGGCAAATTCTCCTCCCGCATCCGGCCCCGCACATGGTCCATCGCCTGCATCACCACCTGCCGGCAGTAGCGGAGGACCAGGTGGTCGAGGGTGAGGGAGGGCAAGTCAGGGTTCATGGGTACGATGGGTTTCTCCCGCAGAGGCGCAGAGGCGCGGAGTTGGGCCATTCAGCGGCTTGGGGTGCGGTTGTCTGCACCGCTGTCGAGGTGTCAAAGATGCGGTGGGTTTCATGCGAGTTCCGCGAGTTGCTTCTTCACGGCGACAACCCAGGGATGCTGTTCGCCGTGGCCTTTTAGCAGCAGGCGCAGGGCGTTGGCGAGGTGCTCTTTGGCTGTGGCTGCGTCCTCGGAACGACCCATGTTGAGCAGCAATAAGGGCAGATTGTTCACGCTGGCCTACGTATCGGGATAGCCCGGTTTGCGCCTTCTGCCAACTTACATGGAAATGGCAAACCCGTAACGGGCGGCCATTTCTGAAAGGTCGCACTGAATCTGTTCCACGCTCTGGCCCATGGCGTGCAGCAGACCTGCGTAGCTCTCCATCGCTTTCTGCAAAGACGGATGAGGAGATCCTGTGGCGAGACGGCAGTTCAGCAGGATGACCAGGTGCCGCCGCATCAACGGTTCGGCCTCTGCCAGGCGATTGCGCGCTCTCAGCAATTGGGAAAGATTATTGAGATCCGCAGCTACAGTCGGGTGGTCCCTGCCCAGGGTGGCCTCATCAATGGCCAGGGCGCGGCGCATCAGCGACTCGGCTTCGGCTGGACGGTTTGTGGCTTTCATCAACTGGCCGAGATTGCCAAGGACGCGGGCCACATTGGGATGGTCTGGTCCATGGCTTGTTTCAAAAATGTCCAGGGCGCGGCGCATCAACTGCTCGGCTTCGGAGAGCCGATCTGCCGCGGCCAACAAACTGCCCAGGTTCATCAAGGCGATGCCGACCTGCGGATGTCCGCTTCCGAGATTGCGTTCGAAAATGGACAATGCCCGGCGCACGAGAGGTTCGGCATGCCGAGGACGGTTCGTGGTTTCCAGCACTCCCGCGAGATTGATCAGGCCGACAGCGACATTGAGATGTTCATGGCCGAGGTTTCGTTCCCAGATCTCCAGTGCGCGTCGCATGAGGGGTTCGGCTTCGTGCGGTCGATCCGTTTCCTGAAACACCTGGGCCAGATTGTTGAGGGAGATGGCGACCTTCGGATGGCTGTCCCCGAAGGCCGCCTCGTCAATTGCCAGTGCCTGCCGCATCAGCGGCTCGGCCTCCGCCAGACGATGGGTCGCCCGGAACACTTGCGCCAGGTTGTTGATGCTGTTGGCGTTCCTTGGGTGAGCTTTTCCGTGATTGGTTTCATCGATTTCCAATGCAAGGCGCGCGTATGGCTCGGCTTGGTCGTAACGACCGATGCTGTGCAGCAAGGATGCAAGATTGGTCAAGGCTGTTGCGACATGGGGATGATTCTCACCCAGGCCAGCCCTGTAAACTTCCAGGACCCGCTCTAACAATGGGAGCGACTTCGTCCACTCCGCCAAGTCTCGCCTGCACAATCCTGCGACATTGAGAAACCAACCCGCCTTTTCACAGTCACCAGGACGGGCATTCCTTCCGTTCAGAGCTTCGGCCCATTGCCAGGCAAGGGCTTCAAAGGGGTCGAGTTCCCAGCGTGCTTCCTGCCAATGGGTTTCTGCGATCAAAGCATCACCGCGTTGCCGGAGAAGGTCCTCCAGATGCCCGCTGGATATCTCCCTCCCTACCGCCAGCTCGTTTTCCAACACCCGCTGGAGAATGCGGTGCATGGTCGCAACGCGCGGCTCGGGAGTGGGTTGGAACAGTCTCATGCCGATCAATCCCCGGATCAGCTGCGTCCACGGATCGCTTTCCCCGGTGGCGGCATCGGCGGCCAGTTCCGGATGGCGTTGTCCGGCAATCGCGCGTACCCACGGCAGCGCCACGCCGTCAGGTGCAAGCAGGGAGGCAATTTGCAGAACTGTCCGCGCCGGAGCATCCAGCCGGGCCAGCGTAGGCCGCAGCGTGGCCGTGACTTCGCGCAGTTGGCTCATCACGCCTTCGCTGCCGCCGGTTTTCAGGTCTTCACGGAGCTTGTTGAGGTAATTGCGCACGTCCACCGCATACTGCGGGTCGGTCACGCGCGGATCGCATTGCCCCAGATAGACGGCCGCCGTCTCCACGGCGAGGGTGAGTCCGCTCAACTCGCGGACGATCTCGCGGGCACCAGCCTCGTGTTCGGGTGAGGCAAACGCCTGTCCCGGTTGGTAGCGGCGGACCAGGTCAACGGCCTGATTCTCCGGCAGCCGGTCCAAATCCAACGCATGAATCGCGGCACCGGCCTTGGTGAAGTCGTTCGGAGCCAGCCGGGTGGTGTAGAGCACGCGCGCCCACGGCTGGTCGGCCAGCAGCTGCATCTGCTCCTGCGCCAGCAACGCGGGATGGTCCACGTTGTCGAGCAGGAACAACGCCGTGCCGCGCGCACGCAGCACGTCGAACACCCGTCGCACGGCCCTGGCATCGTCCAGCTTTTCCTCGTCGGTCAGCTCGATTTCGAGTTCGGTCACGAGCGTGCGGAAGACGGTGAGCAGCCGGTCGCGGCCTTCGCATCGCAGCAGCCAGCAACCGCCGGAAAAGGCATCGGCTTCCTTGTAAGCGAAGGCTTGCGCGAGCGCGGTCTTGCCCATGCCGCCGACGCCGTGGATGCCCGCCGGGGATGATTCCGGCGCATCGAGCAACGCGGCGCGCAGGCTGGCCAGTTCCGGTTCGCGTCCGACGAAGTTCGCGTTTGGCCACGGCAGGTTGCCCTGGCGGGCGCGATCCAGCGTGAGCAAGCGCAGTCGTTGCGCGACGTGCTCGGTGAGTTGCTGCAATTCGGAACGCGCCGCCGCATCGAGGAAGTTGCCGTGGTCGTCATGCCGCCATTCGTGGCATTGGATGTGGAAGCGCTGGAGTAAGTCGCCCTGCCAACGGCGGAGCAATGCGGCGTCCTCCGGCGCGTCGAGGTCTTCGAGTTTCACGAACCACAGCGACGCAGCGCCCTGGCCGACGAGGCCGTGTTCGAGTTCGTGCCGACACCATTCCTCCCATTCCCAGCGGCAGGCATCGCTGCGCAGGTAGCTGCGCGAGAGACAGGCGATGAAGAAGCGCGAGTCGCGCAAAGCCCGATGGCAGCGCACCTGCCAATGGTCGAAGTCCTTGATGTCCTCCTTGTCGAAGAAGATCTCCAGATCGCGGCCGAAGCGGCGGCGAAAACCGGCTTCCAGTTCACGATGTAGCCGGGCGACTAAAGCAGTCACGGATTCACGGGAAGTATTGTCGCCTTGATGCGCGTAGGAGATGAAGAGGTCGTAAGGCATACGATGTCTCATTCTGTGGTCTTCATCTTAGCATTCCGTCCCAGGAACCACTGGAGCAGGGCCCAGGTCTTCATGTCGTGGATGGGGGTGCGGGCCAGATCCTTGACGGGGATGAAGCGGCGGGCGATGGCTTCGCCTTCGGCGCGTTCCCCATACAACCGCTTCGCGGGGTCGATGCGGTCGGAGGTCACCTCGACGTAGGCGAGGTACTGCCGTTCGGTGAGGACGCCGGGCGAAAGGGCGAGGGGAATCCCGTCGTTGAGGATTTGGATTTCCGATTCGTCGGCCGTGACGCCGAGTTCCTCCTTGAGTTCCTTCACGACGAGTCCCCTGACGCCGAGGTTCGTGTCGAAGCGGCCGGCCGCGACTTCGAGGATCGTGCCTGTCGGGTTGTCGGGTCGCATCATGGGTGCGCGGTCCTGCGTGGCGAAGAGGAGTTCGTCGGTGTCCTGGTTGTGCACGAGGAAAGCGACAGAGTCCGTGGCCACCACCACCTCGCGCGGACCGGCGGGAGTTTCGACCTAATCGACCTTGACGAAGCCGTCATGCACGCGCGCGCTCTTCACGATCGCTCTCCTATGATCGCCGGTTTTTCGCAAGGCAACATCATGCGCCACTTTGTCGTCACGGAGAAGGGGCCATCTGGGATTTGTCCCTGCTGTTTTTTTGGTTGCCAGGAGGCTATCAGATCGCCTTGCGGAGGGAAGGAGGGAGAGGAGGGGGATTGGGGTCGGTGTGGTGGGTTGAGTCTGGCAAGAGGGTCTGAAATTGTGGAACAATGGCACACATCAAATGGCGGAAATGGGTGGTGGTGTGCGAATGGCAATGGGTTGCTGGGTTGGGATCTGAGGGCGATTGAGGTGGCATCGTAGGATTCCTGACCCATCGATCCGGCGGCCTGCAAAAGATGGGGTGGATGCGGGGAGGGCGGGGGTGCAGGGTGGGGAGCGGCGTATGGATGCGGAGGAGGCACGGGTCGTGGAGGCGATCGACCGGCTGGGGCCGTCGGAGGCGTATCGGCAACGGATTGGCGAGAATGACGCGTGGATCGCCGGCCCCGATCTGGGGAATGGGCGGGCGATCGCGCGGGCGCGGACGGCGATCCACACGGCGCTGGTTGCGCGGTGGGCGGGGGAGCAGCATCGGGGCTTTGGATACGACCGGCCGTTCGCGGTTGTGGCGCTCGGGGGAACGGGCCGTGGGGAGATGACGCCGTGCTCGGACAACGATTTCGCATTTCTCTTTGATGGGGCACTGGAGGGGAATGCGTTCTTGTTGGAATTGCAGCGGCAGATCCTCCACACGGCCGAGTTCAGGGAGCGCCACGGGTTCACGCTCATGGCGCTGCCCTTCAGTCTGGATGACGCGCCGGACATCACCGGGAAGCAACTGAACTCCTTCTTGGACATGAGGCCGGTGTACGACCCTGGCGGGCTGGCGGCGGCATTCCGGGATCGGATCCGGGCGACGTTTGACCCGTTCGAGCATTTCCTCCACGTGCGGGGTTTCTGGAAGGGGCGGTGGGAGCGGGCGGCGGGCGAATGCGAACGCGTGGATCAATTCGACATCAAGGACGACGGCCTGCGGCTGTTCTTGGCCGGTATCTGGACTCTGGCGGGGCGGGGCTTTCTGCACAGCCATGAGGTCTATGAGGGATTGGAGGATCGCCGCGATCTGGAGGCCTACGAGTTCCTGCTTCGGATCCGCGCCTTCATCCACCTGCGGCGCCAGCGGGAGGCCCGGGGGGACGGGGCCGGGAAGCGATCGCCCGACATTCTGAAATTCGATGATTTCATCTCGTTTGGCGAGATGCTGGGGCCGGATGCGAAATTGGAGGAGCGATTCGCTTTCGGCAACGAGGTGCGGGGGCGACTCCTGTCGGCGCGGCGCCGGGTGGGGCGATTCGCGAAGGGCATCATCGAGGGGGAATTGGGGCGTGGCCGCAGGGTGGGATCCAGCAGCCCGATCGTCTATGGGGCCGGTGGCCTGCGGCATTCGGGGGCCGCGGACTCGATCGCGGCCAGGGACAAGAGCCGGGCGTCGCTCTCCCTGCTGCTGGCCTCCCAGCGCTATGGCGTTCCCATCGACCCCGCCGAACTGGAGGGGACCTTCCGAAACGCCGGGGATTGGCTCGTGCGGGCGCCGGAGCTGTCGGGGCTTTTCTATGAGCCGAAGGGGAGCCTGGCCGATTCTTTCGAGTTCCTGAGCCAGATCGATGGTGCCACCGAACGGCTATTCCCGGGATACGCAAAGTATGAATCGTCTCTGGATGCGCGGGTGATGGCGGAGCGCAAAAGCCTGCGGGGGGCCCTCGAGCGCCAGAAGATGCGCGCGCTGGAGAGGTACGTCCGCGATGGCCGGGCGCGCCTCGATGCCGCGCTGTCGGCGAGCGGCGCGGGCGGCGGCGATGGCGAGGTGTCGGTCGAGATCGAGGCGGCGATGCTGGATGCCGACCATCTCGCCGCCGTCAAACTCGCGCTCAAGACCAAGCGCCTCCCGGCGACGCCGGACGATCTCGCGAAGCGCCAAGACCAAAGCCTGCCGCTGCACGAACGCCATTCCAGCGGGTTCTCGGGTATCCTCCTGGAGGCCTACTTCCAGCCGTATGGTGACGAGTGCGACTTCACGCGGGAGACGCTGCGGGTTGCCGAGTTCCTCGTGGCCCATCGGAAGGCGTTCAAGGAGGGGGCGCGCGCCGCCATGAACGACGCCCGGCAGGTCGAGGAATTCGCCGGTATGTGCGGTAGCGAGCAAATGTTGCGCGCGCTTTTCGTGTTCACGTGCGCGGACCGGGTGGACTGGGAGTCGGAAAGGAGCGACCCCGCGCGCTGGTTCAACACCCGGGAGCTATACGCGAAGGCGATGCGGGTCTTTCGCCCGGGGCCGGACCCGGGGCAGTCCCTGCGGGTGGCCGGGTTCGCCCCGGAACAGCTGAGCATCCTGCGGGACTTTGGGGAGGACTTCTTCGCCGGTGGGTATCGTCGCTACGCGATCCGCTTCGGGGAGCATTTGGCCCGGATGGTCGAAGAGCCGAAGGCGCCGGGCGCGAAGGCCGCCCTCCTGCGCGAGGGGCAGTCGGTGATCCTGGGCGCGGCCGCGCGGGACTATCGGGGGTTGGCGGCAACGATCAGCGGCGCGCTCTGGAGCAAGGGGATCGACATCCAGCAGGCCCACCTCTTTTCGGCCGCGCACTATGGTCTGGCGATGGATTTCTTCCACATTGCGCCGGGTGACAGGCCCGCGCCGGCCGACCTTCCCGCGGTCGTGCAGGAGGCCATCGGCGAGCGGCGCTTCATCGATGGCGGGGCGGGCCCGGGATTGCCGCGCGTCGATGGGGCTGTTTCGCTCGTGGAATGGAGACCGGGACAGTGGTGCCTCCGCGCCGAAACCGCCGACGGCGGGAGCGGCATCATTTTCGCCCTGACCTATCGGACCTTCCGATATCTCCGGGGCAACATCTTTGGTCTCACCGCCCACCGCATCCGGGGCCGGGCCTACGTGGCTGTCTACCTGAGCCTGCCCGAGGATCTGTCGCCCGACGAGGCGAGGGGAATCGTGGGGAAGGAGTTTTGAGAGCAGGGGTGTGTGACGGGATGCCCGTTTCCCTTAGTTCCTGTGGATTTCGCCGTCTTCGGCGATGCAGAATCGCCCCTCGCAGAACGGGCACCTAACCGATAGGAGGATCTGTTTCTTGATCACCCCGTTTTGGATTTGTGTCATGTAGGCGATCCCCTTGGAACGGTGCCATTGCCGGGGGCGATGTCGTGCCAGGGCGATGGCCGCGATGGCCGCACCCACGGCCGTGCCTACGAGGAAGATCATTGTGCCGGATATGAGGGTCATGGCGTGTTGTCCGCACCGCGGTTCAGTCGGGTGGCCTCCGTCTTGTGGATCATGAGCGAATCCATTCGGTGTTGCAGGATCTTGCGCCAAGAGGTGACTTGGAGTCGAACGTCTTCCGCGGCGGCGATGGGCAGGCTCGTGCGGTGGCGGTTCCTCGGTTTCCGGGCTCATGAGGGGCGCGGATGTAGGGTGAGGACGGGATCGCCGACCAAGGTTTCGGCGTGTCGGCGACGGAGGCCGGCGGCGCGGGAGAAGGCATCGGTTTCGAGGCGGGCGTCCTCGGCGTTGGCGATGCGATCGAGGGAGGCCTGCGCCTCGCGAAGCGTGGCGCGCTCGTCGTTGGTGATATCGGTGGTGGCGCCGTGGCACGCATCGGTGGGTGGCCAATCGAGATCGGCGTCCCAGGGGAGGAGGCCGGCGCGCGCGGAGGCGGTTGATCCGCGAATCCGCGGCCAATGCGGCGCGGTGGAAATGGAAGAGATGTCTTGGTGGCTCGGGCAACCGGGCGATGGCCTTGGGCTCGCCGGCGAGGATGAAGGCCCGGGCGATCTCGAAGATCTCCTCGAAGCCGGGGTCCCTGGGCATGCGCGCGCGGGCCGCGGCGTGCGCGGCATCGCGGAGCTGTTCGCGGAGCGCGGGGTCATCGGCGAGGGTGAGGGACAGACGAAGGTCGAGGAGTTGCGCGCACCGGGCACGGAGTTCGTCGGCGACCATGCCCTTGGGCATGCGGGCCATCCGTTCGGCGTGTTCGCGCAGCGCCTCGTGCCGCCGCAGGGAGAAGAGGGGCCGCACGATCCACTTCTCGTGGGCGAAGGCCGAGTAACCGGGCGAGCACTCATGATGTTCGGAGAGCCGCTTGGCGAGCAGGGCGTGCTCCAGGGCCTGGTCATGCCGGCCCCGCGTCCAGTCGAGGAAGGCGCGGAGGAGATGCGTGCGCTGGCGCATGCCGGGGCGACCGACGCCGTCGCAGTACGCCTCCGCCTCGGAGAGGCGGTCGAGGCAGTCGGCGAGCGAGGCGTGGTGCAGGGCGATCATGATGACGTCGGCCCTTGCCGCGATGATCGTGTCCGGCGCGATGTCGGGACGGTCGCAACTGGCGATGGGAAGGAGGAGGCGAAGGGCCTCCTCGTGCCGGGCATTCCACATGAGCGTGTGGCCCTGGCGGCGGCGTATGGGCAGTATGAAAGCCATGGTTCCCGCGACGCCGGCGGCCTGCTCGTACAGCCGGGCGGCCAGGCCGGTCTGACCGTTGCGATAGGCGTGGTCGGCGAGCGCGACGAGGAGAGTCGGAGGCTGGTTCATGGCGCTGAGGTGGGTGGCGAGAGCATGCCGAGCATGAGGCGCGCGAGTTCCTCGTCGGAGGCTCGGGCGACGCGCTCGCGGAACTCGGCCGGGGAGCGCCCGAAGGAGATGGCCGCCGCGGCGGCCCAGTCCTCGCCCGAGAGGGATTCGGTCCTTCCTCGGAGGACTCGGCGGAGCGCCGCATTCTGGCGCGCGGCGCGCGAAGCGCTGGCCTCGGCAAGCAGCATCTGTTCCAGGGCTTCTGTCAGGTGGTTGTGGATGGCCTGCGCATTCGAGGCGGAGAGCCTCCCCTTCGAATGAAGCAGCGCGGAAAAGTAGAGACCCAGGAGGGCGGTGCCGGTGGCGGTTGCCGTCGGACCGCGTGATGCTGCGGATGAGGGATGGGTGTCTTCCGCGTGTGACGAGGGCATCGCCGGTCGCGCGCCCTCGATGAGCGCGGTCTCCCGCTGGGCCAGTTGGACCACGAGGGGATTGGCGGCGTTGAGCAGGAGTACGCGCGGCTGCTCGTCGAGTTCGGCGTCCATGGCTGCCGACAGGCCATCCAGTCCCTTTTGCACGAAGGGGTGATGGAGGAGGAAACGGAGACGATCGCAATTCTCCTGGCGGGGATCCTCGATGAGCGCCGAACAGACGCGCGCGGGTTCGAACCGCCGGATGCCGACCGAGACGTGCTTCAAGTTCGCGCCATCGAGCGCCGCGCGGACGGCGTCGAGGAGTGGGCCGAAGGCCTCGGCCTGTTCATCGGGCAGGCGCGCGTAGAGCTCCTCGCTCTCGAGCGTATCGAGCTTGCGGAGGGTCCACTCCGCGGGGTGGCGGGCGACCAGGCGGTGCAGCAGTTCCTCCTCGAAGCATTTCCCGGCGCTGATGGCGATCAGGTTGCGCATGCGGCAGATCTCGTAGAAGCGCGCGGCGTCGGCCTCGTCGGTGAAATAATAGACCGCGGTGGGCGCGCCCGCGGGGGTGGCGGCGCGCTTGCGGTATGCGTCGAGGGTGAGCGAACCCTCGCTCGTCTCGAAGGGCAGGCGCAGGATGAGCCGGTCGAAGACCCGGTCATCCTGAAGGGCTATGCCCTTGAGGTGGAAGTGGTGCCACTCGGCCAGCCGTGCGAAATAGGCCGGGCTTTCCTCCGACAGGCGCAGGATGGTCTCGATGATCCGCTCGCCCAAGGCGCGGCGGAGGGCCTGGTACGCGGCGTTGCGGTGGACGTTGTCGCGGGCCGCGGTGGGCTGGAGGTCGCGGCTGTCGATGATCCCGCGCACGAAGCGCGCCCACTCGGGCAAGAGCTCGGTGTCGCGGGGGCGGATCGACATCCGGTTTTGGAAGAGGTCCACGCAACCGCTGGTGCCAATGCCCGGCACGCGCTGGTCGGTGACGTAGAGGAGGCCCTGCGTTCGGAGCGCGGGAAGCTGCACGGGGATGACCAGCAGCGGGAAGTCGCGGTACCGATTGGATAGGTATTGCGTGAGGTACTCCTCGCGCTGGCTGTGGGGCAGGGCCGCCGCCACCTCCCAGGGCGGGCGCACCGCGTTCACCGGCCCCCGGCCGTTGAGGAAGATCGGCACCGGCAGCAGGTCGGCGTGCTTGCGGATCGCCCCCTCGATGCGCTCCTCGTCGAGGAACTCCGTGAAGTCGCGGTGGACCGCGGCGATCACCTGCGTGCCCACGTGGGGCATCTCGGAGGTCGGCTCCAAGGTGTACTCGTCGTCGCCGGTGTTGACCCAGTGCCACGCCTCGCCGGTGGCGCCATGGCGCGTGTACACGTCCACCCGCTCGGCCACCACGAACGCCGAGAGCAGCCCGATGCCGAACTGCCCGATCGTGGCGACGTCGATGTTTGCTGACTGTCGCAGCTCGGCGGTCATCGTCCCGGTCCCGGACGAGCCGATGGTGGAGAGGAACTCCTCGATCACAAAACGGTCCATGCCGGGGCCGTTGTCGGTGAAGGTCACCGTCCGCGCCTCGCGGTCCACGGTCACCTGGATCTCGCCCGCGTGCTCCGGATCGCGCGCGCACCGCAACTGGATCCCGTCGTGCGCGTTCTGGATCAATTCGCGGACGAAGGCGTCCGCCTCGGGGTACAGGTTCTTGGCCAGCAGCGTGACCAATCCCCGGAAGTTGGACTTCATCTTCGGCATGGCATTCTTCCTTTCCCGCGCCGCGGGATGTGCTGCACCGCGCGGCCGGAGGGAACCTATGCTGGGATGATCGCGCCGTGTACTTCAGGGATTGCAGGCGGGCTGATCGGGGGGACAGGGGAGAGAAACACTCGCGCAGGGACGCAGGGTCGCAGGGAAAAGAAGGATACGGCTCGGAATTCGTTCTCTTGGGTGCGCGGGTGTCCTTGGGCGATAGCGCGCCTCAATTCAACCCTCGGGGAGTGGCGTCCCGCCACGCCGGGAAGGCATCGAGGGCAGGCAGGTTCTTGACGTCGCTCAGCGCGGCGACGAGGGCGGCGAGCAGGGCGTGGGCGTCCGGGGTCAGATTCGCGCGCAGGTGTTCCAGCACTGGGCCCATGGACCATTCCATGTGAGCGCCCTCGGCTTGGAGCGCGGTCTTGAGGCGACCGAGAAGAATTGCGGAAGTGGGATTTCGGATTTCGGAATGCGGATTGGTCAAAAGATCGCAGGCCAGTTGGAGCCAGAGGATTCGCGGGACGACGTAGGGCGGGGCCTCGGCGCGGTGCTCCCACGCCTCGCGCGCGTGTTCCCGCGCGTCGTCGAAGCGATCGGTGAGGAGGCCGATGCGCGCCAAATGGCAGTGGGTGCCGGGGATTTCGAAGCCTCTCGCGAGAACGCGTTCCAGCAGGGCGATGGCTTGGGCGCTGTCTCCCAGCTTGTAGCTATCCAACGCCGCGGTGCGGAGCTGAAGGGGTGTTGCATCGGGTTTTCTCGCCACAGCGGCAAGCGCCCGAAGGCGCAGCGGGCGGGCGTCAGCGGCGCGGCCGGTCTTCTCGAGAACGTCGGCCAGTGCCTGGACGCTGGCGAGGGTGTCGGGATGCTCCGGCCCCAGGACCCGCTCGCTCGCCTCCAGCGCGCGCTGGTAGAGGGGCAGCGCCCCGGCGTAGTCCCCCTTGCTCTCCAGCAGAGCGGCGAGGTTGTTGACGCTGTCGAGGGTGGAGGGATGCTCCGGCCCCAGGACCCGCTCGCCGACCTGCAGGGCCTGGCGAACGAGCGGCTCCGCCTCTGTCAAGCGGGCCATGGCATCTAAGCGCACCATGACCCTGTTGGCGATGGGCGGAGCCGTCGTTCGCCCTTGATCGAGCCAGTGGGTTGCGAGCGCGGCGAGGGGTTCGACCTCCCAGCGGTTGTCCCAGTCCAGCCAGCCCTTTTCGAGAAATCCGAGCCGGCCATGAACGAGTTGCTCGATGGCGCCGATGCGGGCATCCCATTTTGAGGCGAGCGCTGGATCGGTCGCGGCATTCTCGTCGGGGGGCTCCGCAACGACCTTCTGCACGAGGCGGTGCATGCGCATGACGCGGGGCCGCCGGTCGGGGTCGACGTCCACGACGCTGGGGAGCAGACGGAGGCCGGCGAGCCGGCGAACGACGCCATCGTGCCAGGGATCGGGGCGCCCCGGGCCGAGGGCGGCGCCGAGTTCGGGGAATGTCTTGGCGACGAGCGCGCGCAGCCAGGGGATCACCACCTGATCCGGCGGCAGGAGAGCGGCGAACTCGACCGCGAGGCGCTCGGGCGGGGTGAGGCGGTCGAGGGTCGGGCGGATCAGGCGGCCGAGGAGTTTCTCGTGGTTGTGCCGGCGCAGTTCGACTGAGGCGTCGGCACCGAGGACGTCGAGGACGGGCAGGACATTGGCGCGGATGTCTTCGAGCATCGCCTTGCAGGAGAGGTTGGGCTCGTTGGCGAGATGGACGGCGATCGTTTCGATCGCCAGCGCGAAGCCGCCAAGGTCGGCGGCGATCTGGCGGGCGGCGGCCCGCTCGGATGCGTCGGTGAAGGGGCGGTGCTTCTCGATAAGGCGCACCGCGTCGTCGGGGGGCAGCTCGTCAATGGCGAGCCAGGCGGTGGTTTCGTGGGCCGCGGCGCGAACCCCGGAGCGTTGCGCGGCGGGCGGCGGCTCCAGCCGTGTGGTGCCGAGCAGGTGCACGATGTCCTGGCCGAGATTGAGGAGGTCGGTCTGCTGTTTGGATAGCAGCTCGCGGCGATCCACGTTATCGAGCACGAGGAGGACGCGGCCCTTCTCGCGGCCCCAGCGGGCCAGTCCGGCGCGGATCTTCGGGAAGGACAGATCGAGGCTCTTCTTCTCGTCGTCGGTGAATTCGACGCCGATGTCGGGGGCGAGGTCGCACAGCACGGCGCGCAGGTCGTCGCGCCCCTCGCAGCGGAGCAGGTAGCGCCCGCCAGGGTACTCGTGGGCGAAGGCGTGGGCGTAGGTGAAGGACAGCTCGGTCTTGCCCATGCCCCCGAGGCCGTGTACGGCCGCCACCACGCCCATGCGGCGGAGCGAGAGCATTTCGAACAGGGCGTCCAGTTCGCGGAGCCGCCCGACGAAGCAGGGATTGTAGTCGGGAACGGTGTTCGGCGAGGCCGCGGCCCGGTCCACCCGCTCGGTCCGCTCGCGGATCAGGCGTTCCAATTCAGCGAGGCGGGCCCGCAGGGCTTCGTGGCGCAGCGCTTCGACGCCCTGCGGCACGAAGGGGTGAAGGTCAAAATGCTGGCGGCGCCGGTAGTTGCCCATCCACGCGGCGTTCTCCTGGTCGGCGGCATCCGGAAAACCCGGCACCTCGACGAAGTAAACCGGCGTGATGCCCTCGCTGAGCACGTGGCGCGCGATCTCGTGCTCGACCCACGCCTCCCATTCCCTGCGGCACCATTCGCTCTTGAAGTAGTTCGGCGAAAGGAACGCCAGCAGGAGCTTCGACTCGCGCAGGCCCCGGCCGATGCGCCATTCCCAGTTGTCCGACGGCCGGATGTCTTCCTTGTCGAAAAAGACCCTCAGTTCGTGGCCGCCGGTGGCACGCCGGTGCTCGGCCTGCAGCGCCTCGATGAACGCGGTGACCCAGCCGGCTTCACCGGGGCGCGCGGGCTGGTTGTCTTTCCGGGCATAGGAAATGAAAAGGTCCCATGGCCCCTCACCAAGCGGCGAGTCGGCGGGTGCTGCGGGTTGGGACGATGCCAGCTTCGGCTGCGGGGAGGCGGCGGGCACCTGCGGGGTCTGCGGCGCCGGCGCCATGCCGAAGAGTGTGGCGAGGGTCCGGGAATTGGCATCGCCGGGCCGCCACGCGACGGCCTCGGGGTGGAGCTGGCCTTCGGCGAGGGCTTGATGGATTTCGTAGAGACAGACGCCTTCGGTGGTCCGGTCATCCTGCGAGACGTTCCATTCCTCGATGAGCCACGATGCGGGGACCGATTGGGGCGCGCCGTCGTACCAGACGAGGGTTTCGGGTGGGATGGCCCCGGCGGCAATGCGCGCGCGGAGGTCGTCGAGGGGGATGGGGCCGTGGGTGCCGCCGGGGGTTTGGAAGAACCAGCGTGGTTCGGCGCTCATTGGGGGAGAGGATTAGCGGGGTGTTGCGGGGAGGGAAGGCGGAATGCGGTGGGCTAACACGCGCGTTCGTTTGGTGGGGTAAGGATGAGGCGAGGCGCCCGGGGCCCTATTTTGATAGGGCGATGATGGAAATGGGTGATGTGGCGGCCTCTCCGTTCAGAAACTCCGCAGCCAAGCGCGCACCCCGTCGTGTGTCATCACATCGAAGGCGGTGAGCAGCCCCTTTTCGACGAGGAAGATGATCCGGTGGAGAATTATATGACCCGCATCACCGCACAGACATCGCTGCCTCCGATGGACTGTGTGGGCGCGCGCTCAGGCTGATAGGGCTGATCTCGCGTGCCAACTCCCGCTCGTAGGCCCCGTATCCGCATATGTAGCAATAGGGCGAAGCCTCGATGAATCGGACCAGTAACCCAGCCACAAAGGTCTCGCTATCGTCGCGCAGCTCCCTTCGTGCTGATCGGGTGAGTTCATCCATCTCCCAAGACATGCCTGATCCGGGTAGGGGCCCATATTTTCGAATGGCCATGGCGACCGTCTCGGTGGCTTGCAGATTCGAGACGATCCCCACGCGTCGGATCCACATGGGATAGCGAACGGGAAGTGATCTGGTGGAGATGATTATTATGAACCACGCTATTGCGGCAGCGATGGTTCCGACCAAGATCCTCAGTCCCCAACGCAGGACCGTGTGCAAGATGCGTTGGCCTCGGTCGGTCTTGAGCAGCTCTGGAACGTCGAGCAGTCCAACGGCTTGCCCCGGGGTCTCGGGTAGTGCCTCGGGCGACCTGAGGGCGCCGCCAGCGACAGAGGGCTGCGGGCCGTCGCCGCCGAGGCCTGAAGCAGGCCTTAAATCCTCTTCGGGTTGTCCCATTTGCGCGGCGTGGCGTTGCCGAAGGGGTTCTGACGTTGCCGGAGAAGTCGGATCAGCGTAACCCAACGATTGCAGGAGCTCGTGCGGTATCGAGGCGATTGGCAACCTCAGGACACCCGTGGATGTCATGACCACGATGGCATCCGGCTCGGTCCGGAGGACCTTGACATCGGCGCGCGTTGTCCCGTCCGAATCCGTGAACGTGATCGTCCTATCCTTGATCGCGCCATGGGGGCGCGGTGCGGTCTGGGCGACTGGTGATGGGATCGTCGATCTGCCCAAGCCCCACGCGGTCAACACGTCGCCAGGCACAGTGTCGATGGGAATTCTCAGGACGCCGGTGGAGGTCATGACGACGACCACGCCCGCTTCCGCGCGGAGTAGTTTCGCGTCCACATGTTCGCGCCCCCGCGAGTCGGTGAACGTCAGGGCAGCGGCCTGGGGTCCGGCCTGGCAGTGGACACCGGAGAGGCTGACGAGGCACAAGATGATCCCGATGGTTATGATCGGGGCGCGGCCGCTCGCCCCGGCACCGAATCGGCGTAGCCCGAGGCCGCCACGCGGTGGGTGATTGGACTGGGGTTGGCTTTTGGCGCTCGTCATGCGCCGTCTCCTGTGAAGCCAGTGCGTGGGACCGTCTTGGGTTCGACGGGGCTCAAGCTCAGGAATTTTTACGAGAAGCTGGTTCGCCCGTCAAGGGGAGGCTCCGGGCCGCTTCTGGCATGGAACGCGCCGTAACAGGGCCGTCGCGCGGCTCGCTCACGCTCGCCGCTGCCCAGCTGTCGCGGAAGAGCACGGATTAGGGACGCGCGCTCGTGGTGGGGGCGCCTTACGGTCGCGTCTCCGGTCACTTCAGTGGTCTTGGCCTCGCCTCTCGCCACTCGCGGAATCCCTCGAGGTGCCGCAAGTTGGCCTGGGCGGCAAAGGCATCGGCGAGGGCGGCGAGCAGAGCGATCTCCTCCGGACGCAGCTTGGACTTCAAGTGATCGATGACCGGCCGCATGGACCACTCCATGTGGGCGCCGCGTGCCTTTAGCGCGGTCTTGAGCATGCCGAGCGTGCTGTCGATTGGCGCGCCGGTGTCGTCCTGCTGATGGCGGCCTCCCACCATCATCGCCGCCAGCCGCAACCACAAGATCCTGGGGATGACATGCGGGGGTGCCTCCGCGCGGTGGAGCCATGCCGTGGCGACATTCTGTTGCACCGCGGCGATATCGTCGTTTAGGAAAGCGATGCGGGCGAGGTGGCAGGCGGTTCCGGGGATCTCAAATCCGGCATCGAGGACTCGGCGCAGAAGTTCCTGTGCCATCGGGTAGTCACCCAGGATGTAGCTGTCGAGGGCACACATCCGAAGGTCCTGCGGGGTCGCCTCGGGCTTATTCGCCAGGACTTTCAGACGGCGCACGCGAAGAGGGCGGGCCTCGGCGGGGTGCCCCCTCCTCTCCAAGACGTCCGCTAGACTTTGCATGCTCGCGAGGGTGTCCGGGTGTTCTGCCCCAAGGGCGCGGACGTTGGCTTCCAGCGCCCGGCGAAACAGGGTCTCAGCGCCCTCGAGATCGCCTTTGCGCTGCAGCAGTCCGGCGAGGCAACAGATGTTGACGAGTGTATTGGGATGCTCCGGGCCCAGCACCCGCTCGTTGATCTCGAGCGCCTGGCGGTATAGCGGCTCGGCGCCGGCGAAGTCGCCTTTGCGCTCCAGGGCGTACGCGAGGCCGTTTACGCTCATGAGGGTATCGGGATGTTCTGGCCCCAAGACGCGTGCGCGGGCATCGAGGGCGCGGCAGTGAAGGGCTTCGGCGCCGGCGTAGTCGCCCCTCTTCTCCAGCACGAGGGCGAGGTTGCTTGCGCTGGTCAGGGTCTCCGGGTGATCTGGGCCTGATGCGCGTTCCCTGGTCTCCAGCGTTCGGCGGTGCAGGGACTCTGCGTCCGCATAGCGGCCCATGCGCTCAAGAAGGAAAGCCAGGTTGTTGGCCGTGACCAGCGTGCTGGGATGGTCCGGGCCCAGGGCGCGCCGACTGGCCTCGAGGGCCTTGCGAAGGAGCGGCTCAGCGGTGCGGTGGTCGCCCTTGAGCTGCAGGAGGGAGGCGAGATTATTGGCGATCACGAGCGTATCGCGATGTGCCGGACCCAGCGAGCGCTGACAGATCTTGTGTGCCTGGCGCAACAGGGGCTCGGCTGACGAATAAAGTCCGTTGTCGGATAGGAACTGGCCGACCAGCGCCGGGATGACGTGATCCCGCGAATTCTCGGGGATCTTCAGCCAGCGGGAACATGCCGACGCGTAGTCTTCGCCCATGTTCCTGCCGGCCTGCCTCAGAGGATGCCAATAGCGGGTGAGCTCCCACTGCGTCTCGGGTTTGTAGAGCGTCAGGAAGAGCGGTATCCGGGTGAGGCAGTCTCCGAGACGGTCCCAGGCGCGTGCGGCATGGAGCTGAAATGGCCACTCCGCCGCCTTGCGGGAACTTATCCCTCGCTGGCTCGGGTGGTCATCGAAATAATTCGCTATCGCGAGGTGTGCGGACTCCCCGTCTTCCGCGGAGGGGAGCAACTCATCTTCGATCGCCTGCCTCAGAAAGTCGTGGCCGGGGACCCAGAGTCCCGTGTGCTGGGTCAGATGGGCGACGGTGGCCAAGAAGAGCGGGCGCCAGGATTGGCGGTCCATGGGACCCCGTTCGTCGGCGAGCAGTTCCAGCCATTCGCTTTCAGAGAGTCCTTGGCGGGCCGCCCAGAGGAACCGCAATGATCGGGTGACGATGTCGCGTCCCCCATGGAAGTCGGTGGACCAGCGCCGGATCACGTGCCGGAAGAGCGCGGCAGGGTTGTCGGCCTTGAGGTATTCGTGGACCTTTTCCGGGAGACGATCGAAATCACCGAACTGGCGCAATTCGTCGAGGACGGTCCGGAGAAAGAGAGGGTTCGCGCAGCCGGGGGCATCGGCAATCTGGTCCCGGAGAGCCGGACTGAGCTTCTTGCGATAGATGTTCAGGAAAGAGTCGATCATGCGCCGGCGTTCGTCCGCCTCGGCCAGGGGGAGCGAGTGCAATGGCCACTCACGTTCGCGCAAGGCATCGAGAGCGGGTCCCGGCAGGCACGAAGCGACGACCCGGACATGGGGTGGCAGCGGGTGAGGGAACCAGGATAGGTTTCGCTCGGAAGGGTCGCCAGCGATCTGGTTGAGCGCATCGAGGACAAGAACGATTCGGGGGACCCGTCCGGACGCCTGCCCCAGCCAGAGGGGCAGGACTTCGGCCATCTTGTCGGGCTTTGCTGGGATCTCGTCTCGGATGCCCGCAAGGCGCCTGATCTCGCCCAGCAGGCGATACAAGAAGTGCGGGATCGATGCGCTCTCGGCGGTCGCCCCAAAGTAGTGCTCCAAAAGGAAGTGATCGGGGTAGGCTTCGCGATATCGGGATGCCCACGCGGCCAGAAGTGCGGTCTTGCCACAGCCGGACTCGCCAATGACGACGAGCCCGCGCTTCCCGTTATCCGAGGCCGCGAAAGCGTCCAGCGCGCACAGGTGGATTGGGCGTTCGACAAATGCCAGGAGTTTCCTTCGCGCGTACGCGCGGTGGGCGTTGGCCTCTTGTTCGAGTGCGCCGGGGACTTTCTCCCCCGGGTACAGCTCGTTGATCAGGTCCAAGAATTGCCTGTGGACGATGCGGGCGAGTTCGGGCGGATCGCGGTACGGATCGACCAGCGGCACTCCGCTGGCGCGGATGGTCTTCTTGAGCGCCGCGAGTTTTGCGATGCGCTCGCGCGTGCGTCGGGCGGCGCCTTCGGGTCCAAACGCGCGGACATCCTCCGGGATGTCGCGCTCGACCATCTCTTGCCGATCCTCGGTTGAGAGGGTGGCGATGTAGGCCGGGTCTCGGAAGTAGAAGAACGCGTGACCGGACATGCCCGGGTTGCGGAGGACCCCGTACAGAATCTCAAGCTCCGTGACCGATGTCCGTTCCTGAACGTGTTCCTGTATCCATCGCTCCTTGGCGAGAACCTCGGCGGGCACTGTGGCGGGAATCCAGCCATAGCGTTCGCCGAGGATGCCAATGAAATAGGGGCGGCAAGCATTGATCTCCTCCAAGCAGAGCGGAAGGACTTTCCCCTCGGCCTGCTCCTCGCGGGTGATGCCCCATCGCAGGTCGACCTCGGTGAACGAGACGAAGCGTTCCTCGCAAATCCTGCGCAGTTCGGGGAACACGTGCTTGACGAGCAATTCGCGCTCCTCGCGCATATCGCGGAATGTCGAGGAGATGAAGATGCGGATTTCTCGTCGCGCGAGGTGGTTTGACTCGGGGGACAGAGGTTCGCCGGATGGCGCCAAGGGCGAGGGGTCGGATGACGGGAATGACGGGGTGCCGGGTTGCTCCGGCGACTCATCGCTCATTTGGGACGGTTTCTAGCATGGCCACCGCGGTGGGAGGAATGCAATTCGCGCTCGCCCGCGATCCGCACGAGGGGCGCGAGAGGGCGTGATGCGGAATGGTGCGGTAGGGAGAGGGCTGTCGGACGATTCGGTTGCCCACTGGCGCCGTGGCCGGTCGGGCAGCCTTCCAGAATTGCAGGTGACATCGTCTGGGTTGGTGCGAGAAGTGAGCATGGATTACGAGCCGAAGCCGATCGGGACGGGCGGCATCGAACTGCCGAAGGAGCTGCTGGCGCTGACGGAGAAGCTGGCGGAGCACGCGCACGACGTTTGGGCGCGGCAGCGGATGTCGCAGGGGTGGACGTATGGCCCGAAGCGGGACGACGGGGCCAAGCAGCATCCCTGCCTGGTGCCGTATGCGGATCTTCCCGATTCGGAAAAGGAGTACGACCGTCAGGCGGCGCTCGGGACGCTCAAGGCGATCCTCGCACTGGGGTACCGGATCGAGGGTAGTAGAGGGTAGGGAAGACGGTCTCTTTCTCTTGGCCGCAGCTGGGATCGCGTTCGGTCGACAGATTTCTTGCGGTGTGTTGCTGCCGATGGCAAAGTTTGATCATGGTCAGGGACAAGACAAAGCGTGCTGGCATCCAGACCTTCTCAGGGAGAAGGCTGAAGCTGCGGCGGGCCAAGAGCGGCGCCGAGATCCGAAGGGCGCTGAACCTTGGGGATGTGCGGCACTATCGTATCCATGCTTTGCTTGAGCGGTCCTTTGCAAAGAAGACGATCCGTCGGAAGTTGGCATCGACTGCGGCGGATTAGTGGGTGTCGGGGGAAGCATGGCGGGACGAGAGGCCGGCGGGGATTCTGTTTTTCTCAATGTTCCGTACGACAGAGGCTATGAAAGGCTCTTCGTCGCGCTCATTGCGGCCGTCGTGGCTGCGGGGTTGAAGCCGCGGTGCGCCCTTGAGATTCCCGAGCAAGGGGAGGGTCGTCTTGCGCGGATTTTGGGCCTACTCGAGGAGTGTCGTCTTTCCATTCACGACTTGAGCCGTGTGGGAACGCCGGCGCGCTTCAACATGCCGTTTGAATTGGGTCTCGCAGTTGCCATTTGCCGACTCAAGCACAGGGACCACGGATACATCGTTATGGAGGCGCTTGAAGGCAGGATGGCCAAGACCCTGAGCGATTTGCCGGAGGGGCCCACGATCATTCACCGGGGTAGCCCACGCCGACTCATCGCGGAACTGTTCGATAATCTGCGTGGGAGTCGTCCGGGTGACGCCGAGAAGGTCTATCGCCGGCTTATCCAGCAATTGCCAGAGGTTCGCAAGGCGCATCGGTCTGAGGGAATCGTTCGACGAGCTATTTTCAACGAGCTTGTGGCTGGGGCGACGTTCGCCGCCTCAAAGCTGGATGTCTTGCAATGAAGAAGCGAGAGAGATGAGTTGTCCGGCTGGCGCGCGAAGCGTGAAACGACTGACTCCTGCATTTCTTCTTTTCGAGAGGCGTCCGCCCCGATAACGGATGTGGCGTGAAATTCGTCCGGTTGTTTGGCGAGAAGGGGCTGTCGCTGGAGCGGCTACGGTCGCTGGTGGAAGTGGACGAGGCGGGCAGCATCGCGGCGGCGGCGCCGGATGACGAGTCGCGCCAGAGCCAGATCAGCCGCCAGCTGAAGCAGCTGGAGCAGTTTTTCCACGTCGAGCTCAAACGGAAAGCGGGTAAGACCGTGCGGCTCACGGCGGAGGGGCGGGAGTTGGCACGGCTGGCGCGGGGGCACCTGCGCTCGCTGGAGGAATTCGGGCGCCACTGCGTGGGGCAGCCCGGCGAGGTGACGCTGGGCGCCGGCGATAGCCTGCTCCATTGGGTGGTGCTGCCGCGGCTGAAGAAGTTGCGCGAGGCCCTCGGGGGATGCGTCGTTCATCTGCATGATCGGCGGAACTTGGACACATGCCAGGCGCTTCAGGACCACGTCATCGATCTCGGCCTGCTGCGTTCAGATCTGGTGCGGCCACCGCTGACGGGGACAAAGGTCGGATCATTTGGGTATAGCCTTTTCGTGCCGGATCGGCTGTGGCCCCGGCGGCAGAAGGCGACCGAAGAGCAGCTGCTCCAGGAGCTGCCGCTGGCGACGCAGGGGAGGAACACGCTTTTCCAGCGTCGGCTGGAGGAGTTAGTCGCCAGCCGCGGGTGGCGGATGAACGTGCGGCTCTTCACGGAATCGTTCCCGCAGGCGGCGCAGGCCCTGGGGACCGGTGAGGTGGCCGCGATCCTGCCAGATCTCGCCCGGCTCTCCTTCGCGGTCGAGAGCACCTGGGTCATGCCGCTGAAGTCGTTGTCGGAGTTGCGGCGCGATATCGTCCTCGCCTGGCATCCGCACCATCTGGAGACCCGGCCGCACGTGGGTAAGGTGGTCGAGAAGGTCGCGAAGGTGGTCGAGTTTCGGTGCTGAGGGGAATGTACGAAGGGAGATCTCGCTGGTCGATGACGTTGCGACAGATCGACAGCAGCCTACCACGTTCGACCTTGTGAAATCCAAGAACCCCAAGGCCCGACGTATTTTCCGTGATCCCAGATTTCGAGGTCGCTGGGTTTTTCGTGGGACATTCCTGCGTCCTTGACCTCAGGATAGATGTCAAAATACTCCTGCCCTTGGAAACTCGACGCATCGGTGATGGGAAGAACAGCGGCTTTGCCGTCCTTCCAGCCATCAGAGAAACCTAGTTCCCATGGGACCCATTGGGACTTTGGGGTGTTGTCTGTGGTGCAAACGAACAGTGAACGGGATTGCGCCATTCGATATCGCAAGGTCCGAGCGGTCCCCTGACTGACGCGCGAACGGTCGAGTTGTGGATCGCAAATGCGGTCAAGGTAAACACTGTATCCACGGTCCGTCAGTGTGAGGAAGATCCCGTAGATTAGGCGGGCATCGAGGGAACTGTGCGATAGGAAGATGTCGTACGCTGCTGTCGGAGTTTTCGAAAAATCGGGTGCTGCAACTGCCCGTGCCGCCTTGGCCATCCCTGTCGAGGCAAGGCTCTCTGACATTGCGGTAGTCGTGGTGTTCAACCGTCGGGCGGCCGCTTCGAAAACTCGCGAAGGTGAGAAGTATGGCATGCGCAAATTTGGCGATGGATGGAGCTCAAGTCGAGATGTTCGAGTGTTAAGATTTTGTTTCGCATTGGTGCGTTGCAGACATGACGACGAGCCCTAGTGATTTCCGCTTAGCAGCCAGGTGCTGATTAGCCCCTGACCCTTCGGTCAGGCGGCCTGTGATCTCCGAAGTGCATGCGTGGGCTTCGCTTGGGCATGGTGGTTCCAGCGACCAAGGACATTGGCCTGGTCGAGGGAGTGCTGGGAATGATCGAAGAGGCTCAGTCTGTTGGGGTGGCGCAATCCTTCTCAGGGGGCGGGGCGACGAGCGTGGCGGGGATCGGCGGCGCCATTCGGGCCCAGACCGATGTCCGTTTGGAATGGCCGTCGAGAATCCCCCTGATTCGCGGGTTCGATCGATGGTGGGGGGTGGCGGCGAGGGCGCGGAGGATCAGGGAGATCCGCGGGGCGCAGTCGGGGCTCTGGAGCTTCGCGGGGGAGGGACCGGGGGAGAACATCTTCATCGATATCCGGCACATCGCGTGGGTGTATCATCCGCGCGTGGGGACATTGCGAGCGATCTTTGCCGAGCGGGCATGGCTCAAGAGTTACGGCGAGCGCAGGGACGTCGGGATGTGGAGCGCCGCCCTTGGGTCGGCCTCGATGCCGCAATCCCTGCCCCGCACGGTCATTCTTTTCCTTCAAGATCTCGAGGAGCAGGCGCGCGGGATGGTGATGACGTTGCGTGGGCGGCGGCCATTTGTCCCCTTGAGATCTTGGAATCCTCATCGGAGGGACGGGGCCCATTTCCCAAGGGTGTGTGAGGCGGCGCAGCGGGTGGTGCGGAGGCACGAGGTCGAGGGCGTTTCGGACGCGCGAGCGGTTCGCGCGTACTGCGACATGGTGCTGAACCATGAGATCGACCACAAGGTGCGAGAGATCGCGACCGATGCGGGTCGTGCGGGCGAACATCTGGCGGATCTGCATGCCATGGCCTGCGGCCGGGGGGCGTTCTTCGCCCTGGAGCATTTCCTCATCAATCTGGAGATCGACGGCCCAGCGTATAGGGCCCTGGGGCGCGAACTGGGATCGCCGTTCTCGGCGTCGAGTGCGGCAGAGTGGGCGGATTGGGTGCTTTCGTCGGGGTTGCTGGATCTCTCGCGCGAAGATCTTGCCGCAGTGGCGAGCAGAGCCCACGCGTCTCTGGTTCAGTACCACCACGTCGATAAGGGATGGGCATTGCCCCCGGAGATCAAACGGGTGGGGGCAAAGTGGCCGCGGGAGGAATACGCACCTTAACAGCCCGTTGAAAAACGGTCGATCCGAATGAACCGCTGGGGCATGCGCGGGTCAAAGTGATATGGCGCTGGGCGAGCGAGGTGAACTTCAGGAAG
>JAKQKQ010000019.1 GCA_029560585.1 Verrucomicrobiota bacterium
GCTACCTCAACGCCAACCTCCGCGCCGTCCAGGAGGCCTTCCACTTCGACACGCCCACCTGGTACCGCCTGGCCCGCAACAGCTTCGAGGCCAGCTTCGCCACCGATGCCGAGAAGGCCGGATGGATCGCCCGGCTGGATGGGTATTTCAAGAGCAAGCAGGCAGCACCGGGCTGAGGCGGATTGCCCGTGTGCGGCCTCTGCCGGTTGCTGCAGACCCGGCGCTGTGTCGGTTTTATTTACACTTTGTGACTTTGCCCGGATCGGCGCATATGTCATTGGATTGGGTGCCGGGTGGAGCATCAATGCCAATAATGTGTTTATGGGGAAACAAATAATTTTGATGAATTAGGCACTCTTCATGCTCTGGCTTTTCTGCAACTTCATCTGACTGAAGGGACCGGAGGCCGGGCATTTTCTCCCTCACGGTTCCGACCCCGATTGACGAACTTTCAGGAGTGCCGAACATGATGAGCCTGCCTTCCCGAGTCCCCCGCCTGATGCCGCGGATGGCCAGCATTGTGCTGGCCGCGGCCATCGCCCTTCCCGCCACGGGCGCCCTTGCGCTGCCGACGGTGGTCAATGAATTCAACTCCCTCTATGTGGGGGTGGATGGCGTGGGGGCGGCGTCCGTGAGTGGTACCGAGACCTACGATTTCGTCGGCATCGGTGTACGCAGTACCGACCCGCAACTTACCGGCCATGCACCGTTTGCGGGTAATCCGGTGGGCACGCTCGAGGTTGGCGTCGGCGCCACGCTCAATCTGAACTACCTTCCCGGCACGATCGGGGCGCCGGTCTTCCGTCCCCTGGACAATAGCGTGGTGGTGGGCAACTCAATCGGCACGACCGGAACCCTCAATGTGAGCGGCGGCGTGGTGAGTGCACCCATGCTGTTTGTCGGGCAGGCGGACGGGCTTCGGCCCTCCACCGGTACCGTCAATATCACGGGGGGCGGCCAGTTCAATGCCACCCTGGACAGCAGCGCGGCGGGGCCCCTGCCCGGTTTTCCCGCCATCAGCATTGGCCGTGGCCTGGGCAGTGTGGGCACGATCAACGTATCGGGGGCCGGATCGCGGCTCGATGCATCCGTCGGGATGATGAGCCTGGCCCGGGAAGGTAACGGCACGCTCAACGTGCAGGCGGGCGGTGTCGTCGCGGTCGGGAACACCGTCTTCCT
>JAKQKQ010000042.1 GCA_029560585.1 Verrucomicrobiota bacterium
GCCGCACGCCACGAGGCGTCCGTGAACAGGGAGCCGGTGCTGGTCTCACGCGGAGCGCGCGACGGCGGCTTGGTTGTCATGAGCGGGCCTGCAGTTGGCGATTTTTTTTCGCACCAGTTCGCCCGGTAAATGCAACCGCCATGCCATTCAGGCGTCCCTTGGGCATGCATGGCGTGCAGCTCTCAACCGGACGCCATGGCATGTGAGGAGCGCCTGAGTTTCCTCGACAATCATGGTTGATGCGCCGGCCTCGTTACGGGCCGGAAAGCTCACCAGCTCCGCTTCGCAAGCGCCGGACCACGCGGCCAGGATTCACCATGATCGAAATGTCCTATCACCGACACCCTTGGGAGCGCCCCTGCCCCGCGGGGTGGCGTCGGCCAACCCGGCCGCCCCAATCCCGCCCCCGAGCGGATCGCCACCGGTCGTCAGATCGCCCCGGCGATCATCACGGCCGCATAGGCCATAAGGATGCAAACGCCCCCGATCGCTGCGATCATCCAGCCATCAAACAGTTTCGGCGGTTCGGGTACCTTGTCTGGCATCGCACAGTTGCCCCTTGCAGCCGGGGGAAACGCGCGCGCCGTCGATTTGTTACCGCATCCATACAGGCAGGAGTGAAAAGCCAGCCAGCGTCAGCAGTACGCCTGCGACCGCTATGATAACGACTGGCCGTGGAATCCCGCGCATATCGCGCTCCCGTGGAAGGCATCCGAGCGGGAGCAAGCGCACTCTCAGGCGCCAGCGCCCATGCAGTGGCTGACGATGGATGTCCCCCTATCACGCCATGGATGGGGCCGACCTATCACCGATCAGTTCCCGCTCCCGCCGGGGGCGCATCGAGCTGCCCGAACGTCTCGGGCGATGCCGGACGCTCAGGGCCGGGCTATTGCTAACCAGACGGGCTTTGTACCGGAGATAGGTGGATCGTCCCGGGGTGACGTAATCCCGTCCCGGGAATTCTGGCGGTGAAGGTGGGATTCGAACCCACGGTACGGTTTCCCGTACACACGCTTTCCAAGCGTGCGCCATAGACCACTCGGCCACCTCACCAGCGCAGGGGGGCCTTTTACATGGGCGAACCTGAAGCGCAAGTTACTGCGACTTACAGGGGTTTTTGACGCCCCGCCGCGCCGCCCTCCGGCTTGCGGAGTCCGGAAGACGGGCGCGATGCCGTCCGCAGACGGGAAAACTCAACCCCGAAGCCCGGCGAGCCCATAGCGGCGCCAGCGTCTTCTGCCCGGTCGTCGCGAGCATAGGCGCCTGGATTCTCCAACCCGGAGGGCATTCTCGCAACGCGCCGGAATTTGCGCTAAAGCGGGAATGCCTGTCCGCCTTCTCCGCGACCGGCCCCGGCGTCATGCCGGGCATCGGCTTGGAAAGGGCGGGATGGGTCCGTCACAGTCATTGCCAATCGGCCCCGCCCCGCGTGACACTGGTCCCGAGGGGACTGAAGCAATGGGCGTAGCAAAGCCAGAAATCGGGCCGATTGTCCGCGCGCTGATCTACGCGCTGCTGTTCATCGCCGCGATGGAGGCGGCGATCTCGCTCGCCCGCTTCGGCGCTCCCGTCACGCCGATCTGGATCGCCAGCGCCATTCTCGCCTGGGCGCTCATCACCGCGCCTTCGCGCGACTGGGTCGTCATCCTCGCCTTCGCCATCGCCGCTCACATCACCCGTTCCATCCTCGTCGGCGACAAGCCCGCAACCGAAGCGATCTACCTCCTCGCCAACATCGGCGGCCCGCTCGCCTGCGCCAGCCTGATGCGCCTGCAGGACGCCACGCTCGAATTCGAGGATCGCTCGTCCGTCGTCCGCTTCCTGCTCAGCTGCGGGATCATGGCGCCCGCCCTCTCCACCTGCATCATCGGGTTGGGCACGCTGGTCGACCCCAGCCGCTTCCGCGCGCAGGATCTCGGCGCGTGGTTCCTGTCGGATGCGCTGAGCTATGTCGTCTTTCTTCCCGTCTTCAAGATACTGATCAGCGGCGGCTGGCGCGATCTCCTGGCGCCCGCCCTTCGCCTCAAGGCGCTGCTGCTGTTCGTCGCCCTCATCGCCTCGCTCGCCGCGCTCTGGATCATGCCCGAAGCCGTGCGCCTGCCCTTCCAGTTCCTGCTGATCCCCGCCCTCGTCTTCCTCGTCTTCGAACTCGGC
>JAKQKQ010000096.1 GCA_029560585.1 Verrucomicrobiota bacterium
GTCCGGCAACCGCCGGACGGCGCCACCGCTTTGGCAGCGCGCGAAGCGCGAGCCGGGGCCATCGGCTTCGGCTCCGCCGGAGGCAAAAGCGGTGTCGCCGCTTCGCTCTGCCACCGCAGTCCAAAACGGCCCCGCCCCCAGAACTTTCACCCTGAATAATCCGGCGCGTGGACGACTCTGGCTAGCGCGCCCCCGCGCGCATTCGATGCTGCCCACTACCGCAAAAACGGAAAAGGCGCCGCCCACGCGGGCGACGCCTTTTCTATAACTCCTAATCCCGTTGCCCGGGTTTCTGGATCAGTCCTTCCACCCGTAGATGGCGCTATCGCCCAACTGCTCCTCGATGCGGAGCAGTTGGTTGTATTTCGCCATGCGGTCCGAGCGCGAGAACGAGCCGGTTTTGATCTGTCCCGCGTTGGTCGCCACGGCGATGTCCGCGATTGTTGAATCCTCGGTTTCGCCCGACCGATGGCTGATGACGGCGGTGTATTTGTGGCGCTTGGCCAATTCGATGGCGTCCAGGGTCTCGGTCAGCGTCCCGATCTGATTGACCTTGACCAGGATCGAATTGCCCACGCCCTCTTTGATGCCGCGGCGCAGGAACTCGACGTTCGTCACGAACAAATCGTCGCCCACGAGCTGGGTGTCCTTGCCCATGGCGTCGGTCAGCTTCTTCCAGTTCTTCCAATCGTTCTCCGCGCATCCGTCCTCGATGCTGATGATCGGGAACTTCTTCTGCAGCTTCTGGTAGAACGCGATGATCTCGTCGCCGCTCAGCTCGCGCTTGTCGGACTTCTTGAAGACGTACTTGTTCTTCTTGGCGTCGAAGAATTCGCTGGAGGCCACGTCCAGCGCAAAGGCCACGTCATCGCCAATCTTGTAACCGGCCGCCTCGATCGCCTTCGCGATGACCTCGAGCGCCTCCTCGGTCGAGCTGAGGTTCGGCGCGAAGCCGCCCTCGTCGCCCACCGCGGTGCTCAGCCCCTTGTCGTGCAGCACCTTCTTGAGCTGGTGGAACACCTGGGCGCCCATGCGCAGCCCTTCTGCGAACGTCGGCGCGCCCCTGGGCACGATCATGAATTCCTGGAAGTCGATGGGGGCATCCGAGTGCGCCCCGCCGTTCATCACGTTGGCCAACGGGACCGGCAGCACCTTCGCGTTCGGCCCGCCCAGGTACTTGAACAGCGGCAGGCCCACGCAGTCCGCCGCCGCCTTCGCCGTCGCCAGCGAGACGCCGAGGATCGCATTGGCCCCCAGGCGACTCTTGTTCTTTGTGCCGTCCAGTTCGATCATCGCGCGGTCCACCGCGACCTGGTCGAGCGCATCGGCCCCGATGAGTTTGTCGGCGATCTCACCGTTCACGTTCCCGACCGCCTTCAGCACCCCCTTGCCCAAGTAGCGGGCCTTGTCCTCCTTGTCGCGCAATTCCCAGGCCTCGTGCTCGCCCGTGCTCGCGCCCGATGGCACCGCGGCACGACCAATCGCCCCTCCCGCAAGTTCCACATCGACCTCCACCGTGGGATTGCCCCGCGAGTCGATCACTTCGCGGGCCCGTATGCTGACAATTTCGCTCATCTGCTGCTCCTCTGTTTCTCTGTTTAAGGATTGTATGCCTCGATGGACTCGATCACGACCTCCCGGATGCTGCCCGGCGCATCGCCCGGGATCGCCGCCCGCTCGCCAACCGCCTTCTGGTTGAGCGCCCGCGCCACCGGGGTCAGATACGAGACGATGCCCTTGCTGGGATCCGTGTCCCAGGCCCCGAGGATCGCGAACTTCTGCCGCCGCCCCTCGTCGCACACCGTCACCACGGTGCCGATGCCCGCGCGCGACGTGTCGGTGCCCTTGAAATCGGTTCCCGTGGCCCGCAGCAACTCGCGCTCGAGCTCGGCGCGCTGCCGGCTCAGCACCCTCTGCTGCTCCTTGGCAAATTTGAATTCGGCGTTCTCGCTCAGATCCCCGTACGACCGGGCCACCGCGATGTCTTTCGTGTTCGCGGGGATTTTCTTGTTGATCAATTCGTCAAGATCGCGCTTGCGCTGCTCGAGGCTCTGCCACGAGACGATCAGGCGGCCCTCGGGGCCCTTGCCCGCGTGCCCCCGGCCCTCCGACGACCTCGCCCTATCCATCCCCTCCCGCACCAGCTTCGCCATCTCGGGGAAGGCTTTCACCAGTCGGCCAAGAAGGGACCGCCGGTCCATGTCGCTGAAAACTGTCGCCAGCAAGATCGCCCGACCGATGTCGCGCACCGCGGCCGAGTCCGCCCCCTTGAGCAGGTCCGTCAGCAGATTCTGGTCGCCCACGACCACATCGTGCAAACGCGTCGCCCGCCGCCCGCCGGTCGAATCGCGCTCGATCGCCGCCAGCAGTGTGCTGAAGATGCGGGGACCCACGAGACCCTTGAGCCCCTCGTCGTCCCTATTCTTCAGCAGCCATAGCAACGCTTCCGCAGAAAGGCTCTGTTCGCGAAGGCCCTTCTGAAAGGCATCACGAAAACCATCCGGATTCCCCCGCTGCGCGAAAAAGTCTCTGATCACCCCAACCAGGCGCGCCGATGCGACGCGCAGGAAGACCGATACCAGCTCGCCCGTCCGCCCCGGATCGCCCTCCGTCAACTCCGAAAGAACCCGGGCCTGTGATGGTGCCGGCAGCGAGTCCACAACCGTTCCCAAATCCGGGATGGACTCCAGCAACCGCCGCGTCCGGACATCCTCCCCCGGCTCAACGCCCACGAGCGCGGCGATCTCATCGCGAACGAGGGCCAGCTGCGCAAAATCGACATTCAGCGAATGCTTCGTCTTGCGCAGGGTCTCCTCTGCCCGCGTCACGATCTTGGCGTACGCCGCCCGTTTCGCGGCGATCTGGCCACCGTGTTTCAGCGCCGACGATATCCACGCCGCCTGCGCCTTGGCTCCCTTGACACTATCGAACTCCCCCGGATCGATGCCCTTCTTCGGCGGCGGTGCATCGCGCATCTCGATCGGGGTATTCTTGGAAGTCGGTATCACGAAGTGGCCATCCTGCCTCATCCCGCGCCGGGCCCCCTCCCACCACTTCTTCCATTCACCGGCGGGGATGACATCCGGGCAAAGCGTCGATTCGATGTTCGCCGCCGTCGCCGAACGGCCAAGGCTCGTCACCACGCAACGCATCAGGGCCACCGGATCGTCGCCCGCCTCGCGGCGCACCCCTTCGATGTCCGTCGCCTTCCGCGCCAAGATATGCTCCGCGGACAGCGGCGTGAGCGACTGCGCCGCATAATGGAACTGCATGGCGTGTCCCGACTTGCCCTGGAAGTCTATGATCATCTGCTCCATGACCAGTTCCCAGGAGCGAACTTGCCCAAACCCCCAACTCTTGTGGGTGCAAAACGACGACACCCCAAGAAGTCTCAGTTTCTCGGCGGCATCGGCGGACAACTTTCCCGCCTCGACCAGCTGCTGAAGCCCATGCATCGGGCGGGCTTTATACCGGACCCGGCCCGTATTTCAATCTGGATTGCGGAAAGATTTTCAACTTTCGATACAGGTTGGACAAATCGCACCGTTTCTCCAAACTAAAGAACTTGCCCTGAACGCAAAGATTCCATGCGTTGCCCGAAGCCAGTCTGGACACTGTCGCGTGGTGCATCGGCCACGCTGGCTGCGCTTTGCACCGCCGGCGCGCTCGCGGCGGACGCGCCCGAACGCCTCACCCGCATCGACGAAGCCGCGTCACAGAGCATCCCCCTGCTCCTGGCCGATAAGGCCCCGGACGGCCACGTCGCGGCCGCCATCCTCCAGTGGATGGCCGCGCCCGAGGATGCCGCCTCCACCACCAATTCGCTCTCATTCCAATTCCTGGACGCCGCCACACCCGCTGCCTCTGAGACGATGCGCAACTACCTCTGGCTCCCGTCGCTCGCGAGCGCCATCGCGTGGCAACAACCATGGCGAAACGCCTACTGGGCGATCCGGGAACCCCCCGCGCTGGACGGACCCGACAACAACCTCGCCCTCGGAATCGGTCTGATCGCCGTCGCATCGCACACGCTCTTTCCCCAAGACACCGCCGCAATCGGCACGATCAATCCAGACAACACGGTCGGGGCCGTGACCGGCCTCGACCGCCGCCTCCGCGCCGCCGCCAAGGCCGGAATCAAACGGGTCGTGGTCCCCTCCGTGCAGCGCGTCTACCTCTCGGGCACAAACTCGTGGACTTCGGTCGAGGCTCAGGCCGCAAAACTCGGGCTCGAGTGCTCCCTGGTCGACTCCTTCGAGGAGGCCGTCACCGTCGTGCTTGGCAAGACGCTGCCCCCGGCCCCCGAACCGGCCGGCCCCATCAGGCACGATCCCGCCCTTTTCAACTTCTTGAGCCAGCGCTGCCAGCGCGTGCAGGTCACGCTCGAAAGCGAACTCAACATGTGGAGACGCCGCGTGCAGTTGAGCAAGCTCGACGCCGTCGAGGCCCGCCTGCTGGAGCAGGCCATTCAACTCCACGAGGCCGGCATTTCTGCCTACCGCGCAGGCCAGCCTTATTTTGCACGAGAGGTCCTGCTCGAGGCCCGCGCCAAACTCGCCGCCATCTCCGGCTGGGAGGCGGCCGGCCAGAACTTTGACGCGGCCGCCCTGAACGAGCAGGCGCAATTGCTCAGGAAGGCGATAGCGGATCGCATGGGAATGCGGCCCGTCTTCGACCGCGACGAACTGCTGCCCGCGCTCATCGTAGCCGAACAGCTCGACTGGCTCGGACGCCTCCAGGCACGCGTGGAGGGCGCACAGGTCCTCGCCCGGCAGGCGTTCGCCCCCAACTCTGACGCCACCGAGGGCGACCGCGCCGTCGCCCGCGCGAGGCTGGTCACCGCCATCCATGAGACCCGACTCTTGCTCCAAGACCAAGAAGCCGATTTCTACCCGTCGATGGCCACCGCCCTGACCCAAAAAACCGGCCACCCTGCACCAGGCCAGCCGCAGTTCTGGGCCACTGCAATGATCCCGACCTGTCTCGCCGCGGGCGAGGTCCTTTTCCGCGGCCTTAAGGACAACGCGGACCGTTTCAAGGAGACCTTTATCTTCGACGACCGCCTCGCTTCCTCGGCCCGACTGCTGCGGGACACAAAACTCTGGTGGGAGGCCCGCCAAGAGTGGACCCAGCGACAGGTCATGAATCGCGAGAGCGCAAGCGGTCGGCTCGGCTTCACCCCGGGATTCGGCTACCAGGAGGATCCTGGTAAGGCGCGCGCAACCCCGCCACCCGAAAGGGACATCAGCCCGAGCGCGGACTGCCTTTCGTGGATCAACACCCTCTGCGAAATTGACGCCCTTCGCGCGAAGTACCTCGTCATGGACGGCGTGTTTGATGCGGACTCAGCGCGCTGGCTGCTCCGCAGCGACGCTCTTCTGGAGCGGATGATCCAATCCGCTGAGGCCGGCGCCCGCCGCGGCATCGCCTTCCTCGAAAAACTTGGTGTCGATCCGGCCGCGCTGCGACTGGTGCATGAAAGGGGCGATGGCCTGCGGCACGGCATCGATGCGGATGACCGCATAGAGGCCCTCCGCCAGTATTGGCGATGCAGCCTTTTCGGCAATCTCTGTTGGCAGCTCACGTTGCCCGCGCCCGAGCCGGTTGCGCCCACCCCAGTCGTTGCAACGGAGGACACCTCCTCGCGCCGCGCGCTGCCCGCCGGTGAGAACCCGCCACCGGAATCCACCCCGATGGAATCAGCGGCTCCGGCCGCAGCGCCAGTCGAGAACGGTGCCAAGTCATTGCCCACTCGGTCGGCTCGTCGCTCACCCTGGTGGGGACGGCGCACGGGAACCGTCCAGGCGCCCAGGGCCATCCCCGTTGTGCCGACTAACGAGCAACCAACCCAACCGATCCCGCCGACACCCGCTGCGCCCGGTGCGGCTCCCGCCGAAGCCCCCAGGGCCATGCCCGTCGCGCCAACCGACGAACAGCCCGCCCCCGCCCCGCAGCCGGTTCCCCCCGCGCCCCAGCCCCCTCCTCAATCCGCGTCGAAACCGCCCCAGGCCCCTGAGGAATCCACGGCACCCGCGCCACCCGGTCAAGTTGAGATCCGGCGCGCAGAACCCGTCGCGCCCCCACCACAGTAGGCCAGCCCCATTGTCTGCGGCGGGGAAAAGGCGTCAGAATTGAACGGGCGGTGCCACCGCACCCTCCGGGATATCCCTTCGGGGCTGCGCTCCCTTCTCCGGCGCGGCGTTCGTCTGCGCCGCGCGCAAGATGGGCATCAGCACGTCGAGAATGTTTCGCGCGATCTGCTTCTGCCCTTCCTTGTTCGGGTGTTTGCCGTCATTGAGATTCATCGCGGCCACGCCATCCACACCCGCCAGCAGATTCGTGACGAAAGGCAGCCGATAGGCCCGCGCGAGTTCTGGAAACAGCGAACTAAATCCGGCGGCGTATGCGAGATCATCGGTAGGCGCCTGCCTGAAGCCGCAGAACAGCACGTTCACACCCTTCTCCAGAAACGCCTCAATCGTCGACGATAACCCCGTCCGGGTGACATCGAGTGCTTCCTTCTTCTCCGCATCGTTGCGCCCGAGCGCCAGGATGACCCATTTGAGCCGCGGCACCTGCAACACCACGGGCACCCTGCGCGCGCCCACCTCCGCCGTGTCGCCCGGGGCCGACGCCGAGCGCACCTGATACCTGAGGTTCTCACGCTTGATTTCGCGGAGGAGAATGGCCGGAAACATCTCGTGCGGGGAGAGCCCGTAGCCTGCCGCCAATTCGTCTCCGATCACCACGATGTCTTCCGATTCGGGCGGTCGCACCGCTTGCGCAAAATCCTGCGCCTCGATCGCCAGAAGCAGCATCGCCGGCGCCGCCATCCTAAAAAACCGTCGGCCCACCGTCAGACACCCGCATGAATTCGCTCGGCCCATTGCGGCATTTTGCGGCGAACGGCCCGCTATTCAAGGCCGGACACGCCCTCGACCCAGCCCGAATGGCATGTAGAGCAGGCAGAAAAAGAGCAGCGCGAGCACCTCTGCCGCAGCGATGTACCATGGCCACGGCCCCATGTGATCCAAGAGCGATGCCCCCAGCGGCTTCCGGCAGAGATAGCCGTAGTTTGCCCCAAACAGCACGTTCACCCCCGCCGCCGCAACCACGTAGACCTGGAGCCACCCGAACGCACGCCAGATCGACCCCCGCCCCGGGCGCATCCCCTGGCCAAGAGTCAGGAAAGCCACGGCCACCACCAGCCCACAATGCGATATGAAAAATGTGAAAAAGAATGGATGTGGAAACCCGTAGGGCAGATCGGGTGTCAGGATGGCCTGGACAGTCCCCGCCAGACCCCAGAAATACGCCAGCTCATACGGCGTCCTCCAGCCGGTCAACAGCGCCATGACCGCGCATGCCCAGGCCCAATCGCACAGGTGCATCGGAAGGCTCGCCTCCATCGATAGACCGAAACTCGCTGACGACAACGCAAGGCCAATCAACTTGCTGACGAACAGGATTCCCGCCAATCCCCAGCGGATCGAGCGACGCCACTTCGCCGATCGGTCGCCCCGCCCGATCCAAACGAGGGTTGCGCCGGTCACGACCATCGCAACCAGCACCGACACATGCGCGCGCCCGAAGAGAACAAATTCCGCCTCCATCCGCTAAGCCTCTCCGCCCTCCCCCGATCCGCAAGCCCGAGTTCGCGGCCCACTCTCGAACCTTGCGCCCTCTCCCCCATCCCATAAACAGGATGCGTGCTTCCTGTCATCGCATGCATCCTCGCCGGCGCCGTCGCCATCCCGGCCCACGGTGCCGATCGCGCGCGGGTGGTCGCGGTCACCCGCGCGGATGCGGTAAGCGGATTCCACGTCAACGACGCGGCAGTCGCGCCCATGCTGGAGACCGGTCTCTGTCGCCTGTTTGGGCGCCGCACCGCGGCCGAAGCCCTCGCCACACTCGTGTCCCCGGCGGATACGGTGGCCGTGCATATCAGCACACGCGGAAGACCCCCGCTCGCCACGCACCGCGCGCTGGTCGATGCCCTGGTCGCGGCCCTGATCAAGGCTGGGATTCCCCCGCGCCAGATCATCATCTGGGGCCGCAACTCGGATGAGATGGCCGCCTCGGCCTACTCGCCCCATCTCGCGCCCCCGGGCGTGCGCCTTCTGGGGATCGTGCCCGGCAGCGGCTTCGACCAAGACCACTTCTATTTCAACGAAAATGTCGGTGAGCTGATCTGGGGCGATCTCGAGTTCGTCGGATCCCGCCCAGATATCGACGAGCTCGTCCGCCGTGCCGAGCGCGACGAACCCATCGATCCCAAGACCTCCAAAGCGCCACGCCAGTCCAGCAGCAAGTCGTACTTCGCCAAGGTCGTCACCCGGATGGCCAACAAGATCATCAACGTGCCCGTGATGGCCAACAGCGAATCCACCGGCCTCTACGGATGCATCGCCAGCCTCGCCCTCGATAGCGTCGACAACAACCGGCGCTTCGAGTATGAGCCGATGTGGGGCGACCCCGCCCTCGCCGAGATCTTTGCGGAGCCACCCATCCGTGAGAAAACGGTCCTCCACATCATGGATGGCCTTCTCGCCCAATACGCCGGCGGCCCATCCCTCAACGTCAATTACTGCCATGAGCAGGCGACGCTCTACATCTCGCGCGACCCCGTCGCCATTGACGCAACCGCCGCCGCGCTCGTGGAAAAACTCCGCGCCACGCGGCGCCTGCCCGAGTTGGCCCCCATCCTCGGCCACGTCCAGTCAGCCGAAAAACTCGGCCTCGGCGTCGCCGATCCAGCCCGCATCCGCCTTGAGACGATCGACACCACGCCGGGCCAGCCCGCGGCCGAACCGGAGGGGACCCGAACGCCGTGACGGACAAGAGACGCGGGACACCCCCGACGCACCTCACCCGCCGGACTTCCCAAACCTCGCCAGCCTGCTAAAAGTTCCACGCAATGGTCCAATACCTCGACCTGCTACGGCTGACCCTCGAAACGGGGCGATTTAGGCCCGACCGGACCGGCACCGGCACGTACTCGGTCTTCGGGGCACAGGCCCGTTATCCCCTCGCCGATTCCTTTCCCCTCCTCACCACAAAAAAACTCCACCTTCGATCCATCATCCACGAGTTGCTCTGGTTCCTGAAGGGCCAAACCAATATTCGCTACCTTCACGACAACGGCGTTACCATCTGGGACGAATGGGCCGACGCGAATGGCGATCTCGGTCGCGTTTACGGCGCACAGTGGCGCGACTGGCGCGGGCCCCGTGGCGAGAGCATCGACCAGATCGCCAAGATCATCGACGGCATCCGCACGGACCCCGGAAGCCGTCGCCACATCGTGACCGCCTGGAATCCTGCCGAAATAGGCCAGATGGCCCTGCCCCCTTGCCACTGCATGTTCCAGTTTTATATCTGCGATGCCACCCTGAGCTGCCAGCTCTACCAGCGCAGCGCGGACGTCTTTCTCGGCGTCCCATTTAACATAGCCTCCTACGCCATCCTGACCCTGATGGTCTCACAGGTCTGCGGCCTGCGCCCCGGCGAGTTCGTGCACACCTTCGGCGATCTCCACCTGTATGCCAACCATCTGGAACAGGCGCGCCTACAACTCTCCCGCCCGCCCCGGCCCCTCCCGACCATGCGACTCAACCCGGCGATCACCAGGATCGATGACTTTCACTTCGAGGATTTCCAGATCACCGGCTATGACCCGCACCCGCCGATCAAGGCCCCCATCGCGGTATGAGGCCGTGGATCGCCGTCGCGGCTATGTCCGAAAACCGAGTCATCGGGAGCCATGGCACCATCCCGTGGCGCCTGCCGGAAGATTTCCGGTGGTTCAAACGCCTCACCATGGGTCACACCCTGGTGATGGGGCGAAAGACTTTTGAATCCATCGGCCGCCCCTTGCCCGGGCGTCAGACCATCGTCCTCTCGCGCTCCGCCCCAGATATTCCCGGCGCCACCACCGTCAGTTCGCCCGCCGAAATCGACCCCGCGGCCACCGGCGAAAAAATCTTCATCTGCGGCGGCGCCGAAATTTACAGCCTGCTCCTGCCGCGATGCTCCGAACTCTTCCTCACCGCGGTCAAACGGACTGTCGAGGGAGACCGTTTCCTGCCGCCTTTTGAAGATCAGTTCGAACCCGCCGAGATCATCGAAGACAATCCCGATTTCCGGATCACGCGCTACGTCCGCCGCACCAAGACCTGACCCGCGCCGCCGCGGGCCCTCCCGGTAAATGTGTCACCACCCAGTGAGACACTGCACTCGACGATTTCACCCTACGCGCTCCCAAATATCTCTGGCACCTCGAAACGCCCGCTCGATGCAACGATCTTGTACGACAGGGGCGGCGACACCCGCTCAACCAGCTTGACGCGACCGCCGGCGCATTGGACCAGCAACACCCCGCCGGCCAAATCCCACAGCCGCGTGCCCTCCTCCAGATACGCGTCGAGTCGCCCGCACGCCACGTACGCCAGATCGAGCGCCGCGCAACCATTCATCCGGACCTTGCGCGCATTCAGGCCAAAATACCTCACGCGCTCGACCCCGGCCTCCACCATTTCCTTCGCTTTCGCGAAACCCGTTGCAACCAGCGCGTCCTTGAGCTGCGTCCTACGACTGACGGCCACCTCCCGCCCATTCAGCCGGGTCACCGAACCCTCTTGCGCTGTGAATAGCTCGTCCCGGATCGGGTCGTAGGTCACGGCGAGCACCGTCCGTAGCCGATGCTGCAGCGCGATGGCCACGCAAAAGTGCGGGATGCCGTAGTACAGATTCACCGTCCCGTCCACAGGATCCACGATCCACTGCCACTCGGTCGCGCCGTGGGGTGCTCCACCCTCCTCTTCCCCAAGAACGCTCATTTCCGGAAAACGCTCGCCCAGCATCCCGGTGATGAGCCTCTGGCACTCGGAGTCCAGTTCGAGTTTCACGTCATGATCGTGAAACTCCGTGACCGCCAGCCTTCCCCCGACCGCCTCCCGCTGCCTTGCGCCCGCGGCCCGGGCCGCCTCCACCGCCGCCGCGAGGAGCGCCCCGGGATCGGGACTGCTCACAGTCCCCCCTGCTCACGCACCGCCGACATCGGGATGTAACCGCGCGAGCCATTCACGGTCTCCACATACACGTACCCGCCCGCCTGCGACAAAACCTTCACCCGCGTCCCGCTGGAAATCTGCCGCGTGGGCGGACCACCCTGATATGGGCCATTCTCGTACATCGGCGCATCCCCGTCCACGATCTTGTCAAACCCGCCGCTGTCCCCCGCATCCATCGAGGCACAACCCCATAGTCCCAAGACCAATACCAGCCCCATGCACCAGGCAAAAACTCTACGTCCAGATCGCATGGCAACGAACCCTAGCGCGGTCCCCGGACAGATCGAGACGAAAACCCAGACGGCCCGGATTTTCCACGCGGACGCGTGAACCATGCCGGCTACACGAATTCCAGATGCCGCACGGCCGGCACCAGGCCCGCGCGCGCCCCGCGAGACAGGAACTCGCGGACTGCCTGCCGCCCCCGCTCTCCATAGTCCAGCGTCATTGCGTTCACGTACATCCCCACGAACGTCCCGAGATCGTCGCCCTCCAGGCCCCTGCCCAGCTTCTTGGCATGCGCGAGCCCTTCGGCCCGGTGCTCCAATCCGTACCGTATGCTCTCCCGCAAAATGCCCGAAACCTCACGGATCACGTCATCGCCCAGATCCCGCCGGATCGCGTTGCCACCCAGAGGCAGCGGAAGGCCCCCGGTCTCCTCGTACCACCATTTTCCGAGATCCACGCTGAGCTGCAAACCCTCCCCCCCGTAGGTCAGTTGTCCCTCGTGGATGAGGAGCCCGGCCTCCGCCTTGCCCGCACGCAGGTACGCGAAGATCTCGTCGAAGGGAACCACCGCATAGTCAAATGCGTCTCCCCCTCTTCCCCCGATATATAGCTGGAGCGCCAGGAACGCGCTCGTCAGTTCGCCCGGCACCGCGATTTTCACCCCTTTCAATTCATCCCTGCCGTAGCGCTTTTGACCGACGACCATCGGACCATAGTTGTCGCCCATGCTCGCGCCGCTGGAGAGCAGCGCGTAGCGTTCGCCCAGATAGGCGTAGGCATGAATGGACACCGCCGTGATGTCCAACTCCCCGAGCAGCGCCCGCTCGTTGAGCGTCTGGATGTCCTGCAGGATGTGCTCAAATTCATACCCGCGCGTCTCAATCAGCCCCTCCGCCAGGGCGTAGAACATGAACGCGTCATCGGCATCGGGCGAGTGCGCCAGTGTGAGTTTCATCGGCCGAACCTAACCTGCTTCCGCACGTTTGGAAACATCGTAGCAGGGCCTTCTGGCACCAGTTCTTGTGCCCGGAAAAATCTTGCAATCCCCTACGGCTGCGCAAACTAACCCGATCGTGCTGCACGGCACCCCAAGATGGTCACTTGCCATCCGCAGGCAAACTGCGGCGGCCCTGCTCGCCACGCTCGCGCTGCCCTTCGCCCCGGTCGCGTTCGCCGCTTTCTCCACCCCACTGAAGCCCAACTTCGCCAGCGTTCGCACCTCGAACTGGATCCGCGCCCGATCCAGTGACCGCGAATCCCGATTGGCCCGCATCCTTCAAAAGAAGGAGCACCGTATTCCCGAACCCCTGACCCTCGCCCCGCCCATCGAAGGGCGCGTCCTCGGCAACGGAGTCACCAACGCCCTGGTCTATCTCGTCCGCCCCCTCCCGCCAGAAACAAAGAAATACCTTGAGGATGGGGCAAAACTTTTCGCAAGCCTGCGATCCAAACCATCACTGGATGTCGCAAAGACCGTCATCGCCCCGGCTAATGCCATCGCGTTGCAGAAAGCCCTCGCCGAGATGAAGGCCGCCATGCCCAAGCCCCTGACCCGCGATATGCAGGTCGCCCAGGTTGGCATGCTCAAGATTGCGCCCAGCGGGCCGCTGGTGTCCAAGTACACGCAAAGGTTCTTCACCATGGACCCCGCCCTCATCCGCAGGGATCTGCGTGGCATCAACGACCTCCTGCGCGCCGATATGATGGAACAGGAGAAAATCCTTGGTGTCGGCTACCTCGGCAGCATCCAGGAAATCAACTTTTTCGGTCTGGTGAGAGAATCTGGCGGCGTCGATGTGGCCCAGGCGCGAAAGATCGCCCAGGCGGCCGTCGACCAGCTCTGGCTTAGCGATCTCTGCGAGTACGTCGTCAAAGCCGAGACCAAGGCGGAACAAATCCCCCTTAAGACAGCCTCCCAACTAACGCCGGAGGAATCCTGGAACCTGTTCTACCTCAAGAACTTCGATGATCTCGATTTCGAGCTTCAGCTGCGGGTCCTCGATGTCGCCACACCCGGGCCGCGGGGTGAATTCCGGCTCTGGGGCGACGGTGAAATCGTGGTCGCCGTCAACGCATACCACGAGCGCATCTATGTTCCCGAGGGCCTCTCGAACGGCCCGATCCAAGTCACGCGATTGAAGAACGGTAACGGTACTGGCAAGGAGAGAAAATGACCCCCCGACACATCATCATGCTCGCGGCCACGCTCGCGCTTGCAACCCCACAGGCATCCCACGCCCGCATCGGCGAGCGCAGGACGGATATCGAGCGGCGGCTCATGGAGAAGAAAACGGCGATCACTTATGGCAACGATCGCGTCGAGGGCAAACTCACGGACAAGACCGTTCCCTATCGTCACCTCGCACTCGCCGAGGTGTTCCCTCCCGAGTGCCAGCATGCATTCTACTTCAAGAAGGTCCTGGACGAAAAGGTCACGCCGCAGGACATCGAAAAACTGCCTGCCGACAAAGCCCATCAGCGCGAAACGTACCCCGATGGCTGGGACATCCACGTCATGTTCCTCAAGGACGCCTCGGTGATGGAATGCTACCGCCTCAACCACGAGCGCCTGAATGAATTCCAGATCAACGGCCTGCTCGAACTGAACAAGGGTGCGTCAAAATGGCGTGAGGTCCTCGACACCGACACCGCCGAGCCATCCGTCTTTGGCTACGACTATGTCACCGAAGATGGAAAACTCCGCGCGAAGCTCTACGGCAACATGCTCATCATCTACAATGCCGAACTGGACAGGACGATGATGAAGACGGTCGAGGGCAAGGTCGCCGAGCAGCTCGCGGGTTTCTGAGAGGGGCCGTTGCCAGGGCTTTTGGTTCGCTCGACCGAAGCCCTGCCGTTGCGCCCCCGGCGCATTTTTCGTTCCAGCGCACGGCCAATGGCGGGTATGCTAACCTCCATGGCCCGTCTGCATCGCTGGTTCCGCCACGCCTGCACTCTACTCGCGACCGTTGGGATCTCCGCCGCCCCACGGATAAGCGCACAGCCGGAGCCAGCTTGTGCCAGTTCCTCTCCCGCCCAGACTCTGCGCCTTGCGGCCACGAACGCACCTCTGAGCATCGTTGGCCTCGAGGGCCTCTTCGACACATTTCCAAGTCTGGACAGTAACCGGGCCGATTGCGTTGCGCTGATCGAAACCGAGGATGCCCCCGATATCCGCGAAGACATCAAGAAGCCCGGCGGCCTCTGGAAGGTCCGTCGCCTCGTCGCCCGGATCACCGCGCTCTCGGGCGCCAATTGCTTCCTCTTCCATTATACTCAGCTCAAGCGCGACACCTTCGCCTCTCGGCCACACGTAAAGGCCATCGTCCTCAGGGCCTGGAAAAAACCCAGGCACGACGAGTCAAGGGAGGAACTCTACGCCCTCATCCGCGACACTAGAATCCCCATGATCGGATTCTGCGGTGGTTTCCACCAGATTTACTACGCCTACGGCGGCGAGGGCACCCCGCTCCGAAGACTTCGCCCCGGCGAGAAAGACCCGAACCCCACCTATAACCCCGGTGTTTTCAAGGAGTGGGGTCCCACCAAGATCAAGATCACGGCCCGCGACCCGCTGCTCGATGGATTCGGAGAATCCCTGGTCATTCACGAGATGCATGCCTTTCAATGCAGCAGGCTACCCCAGGAATTCATCAACATGGCCGAGACCGACGAGTGCCACATCCAGATCATCAAGCACCGTGACAAAGCGCTCTATGGCACCCAGTCGCACCCCGAGGTCTACGATGACAGCGTCCAAGATGGCAAGCGCCTGCTCCTCAATTTTTTCAAGATCGCGGGACTCTGACCTGAAACTTCGGGCGCTGTTCGCGGGCGCGGCTCGTGCCCCGACCCAGGATCCGGGCCCGGAGGCTTTTGGACTGCGGTGGCAGAGTCCGGCAACCGCCGGACGGCGCCACCGCTTTGGCAGCGCGCGAAGCGCGAGCCGGGGCCATCGGCTTCGGCTCCGCCGGAGGCAAAAGCGGTGTCGCCGCTTCGCTCTGGCACCGCACTAAACGGCCCCGCCCTCGGAAGATTCACCCTGAATAATCCGGCGCGTGGACGACTCTGG
>JAKQKQ010000098.1 GCA_029560585.1 Verrucomicrobiota bacterium
TCTGATGATAGAGGGGACTTCCAATGGTGTGCGGCGCGCGACAATGCACGGCATCTCACAGAGATGCCCTACAAAATTTGTAGGCCGCCTGTGCCAGGCGGCTCGGCTCAGAGGTTTTGAGACACGCTCGCCTCGCGGGCCGCAGTGGCCACGAGGCCAAGTTCAACGTATGCGGGTGGATCGCGGACGCAGCCCTTTTCCCGACCCTATTTCCCCGATCCCGACTGCACCCGCAGCCTCGATACCGAAACAGGATCCTCGGGCCGAACGTCCACACGCTCCAGGCGCCTCCACGTGGCGAAGAACCGCGCGAAATCCCGCTGGGGATCTGCGTTCATCCGGGTCACCGCAAACCAGTTGAGGTAATCGGCCACCTCGTTTCGCACGGTGTCCTGATGCGACCGCTCCGCCGCCGCGAGGCGCTCGCGCCGCTTGAATTCGTCGTCGGGCAACCGGTCGAGCAGCGCGTGCACCGCCCCCAGATACGCCAATGGTACGGGGCGGAACAGGATGTCCCCCCGCTGCACCAGCGTCGTTAAAAGCTCCTCCTTGCGGCGCATCTCCAGAAAAAATAGGGCGTCCCGTCGGGCCTTATACGCCTCATCGAATCCAAACTGCCGCCGTTTGCCCTCGCTGTCGTTCAGCTCGGTCGGCAGCGCATCGTCCAACAGCGCCTTCGTCTTGGCAAGGTCCCAACTTGACTCCTTTGGCACAGCCGTGCAGCGCTTCACGGTCTCGACCCACCATTCCTGCACAGTCCGCGGGTCCGGCCAGAGCACCGGCCGCTCCTCCTCCATGCACCAGAATTCCCCCAACCAGGAAAGCAGCGCCTTGCGGTAGTCCTGTGAGCGCATCAATTCCTGGATGAGCCAATAGTTGAAAGCGCGTTGATAGATGCGTTCCAGCCCAGACTCGCTCGGTCCGGTCGCCGCCTGTATGGACTCGATGCTCGGCACGCGCCCGCGTTTCTGCATCGCGTACACGACCGCCCTCAGATCATCCCTGTACTCCGCTGGCGTCAGCACCTGTGCCACGCCATCGACAATCCAGAATGGGATCCTGGGCAGATCGCCCCGCAGCTTCGCCGGATCGATCCCGCTGGTGCAATAGTCGTACAGCAACAACTCCGCGACCGCCAGGATCAGCTCGGACGGTTCGATCGGCGGCGGCGCCGACGTGTACAGGACAAATGCGAGACCCTTCCGACCAAGCTTCACCTCCCGGCTGTACTCCGAGATCGTCGATCCCGACTCGCCCCGCCGCACGACCAGATGCAGCTGGCCCTTTTCCGCACGCTCCCGCGGAAACAGGCTGTCAAAACTGCCCACCATTCCCGTCAGCAGTGACATCAGCGTGCGGCTCAGCATCGGCATCGGTGAACTCACGGCGAGCCGCTCGTCGGTGGAAGTCATCGTGTCCAGCGGCGGCGCGGCCGTCGGTCGGCGCGGCGCGGACTGCGCGCACAGCAGCGCGGGAAACAGCGTCAGCGCGCCAAGAAGAAGCGCCACGCGGCGACCAGCACGATCAGGAGCACGATCATCCATATGACAAATCTGGCCCGCGCCCTCCGCTTTTCCACGCCCAGCATCGGCCTCGCCTTGCGAGGCGCCGGTGCCAGTTCCACGTGCCCCTCGCGCGCGTCACCCACCCATGTTCGGATCTTGTCGATCTCGGCGGCCGTCGATTGTCGCTCCGCCTCCAGATCCTGCAAGCGGCGCTGGAGCACGTTCTTCGGACGGCACCAAGCCATCTCACCTCTTAATCAGCCAGACCGCCAGCCACATGAGTCCGAGTAGCAGCAGGGGCAGATTGTAGGCGAAGCCCCTCGCCAACTGCGTCCCGAACCCGGCCCCTCCCCCGCCCTCGGCATAGATTTCCTCCGCCATCGCCTCGGATTCCTCGACGGGCCTGCCACGCGACGCCTCCTCCCCCTGAAGCACGGATAACCGCGACCGGTGCTGGTTGTATATCGTCCTCGCGTGATCGATCCGGCTCAGGTCCTCCGCCAAGACCGCCGACACATCCTCCCCTTCCGGATTATCCACATTGATCGACTCCACCGCCTCGAGCGCATCCCCGAACACCGAACGCGTCTGCTCCAACTGCTGGACCTCTCTTCGGGCACCCTCCTCCTCCCTCTCGAGGACCACGATCGCGCGCCGGAGCTTCTCCTGCATCTCCCGCCGGCCCTGCCGAACCTCCTGCTGCCGTTGCGCCAGGTCTTCCAACTCCCGCTTCTGCGCCTCGAGCATCTCGGCCCTGCGCTGCAGATCCACGAGCTGCTGCTCCGCACGTTTCACCTGTTCGGTGATCTCCTCGTGCGGCGCGCGCAACTCCAATCCAAAACTGTCCTCCCCTTCACTGTCCGATGGCTTCCGGCTCATATCCGTTATACTCCCCCATCCGAGGCGACCGCGCAAGTCCCGCTGCGAACCCCGCGCCTCACGGCACCCGCAGTTGCTGGCCCACGCGCAACTTCGTCACGTCGGCCACCGTCCCCTTATTGGCCTCCTGGATCTTCTCGACCCCCCGCTGCACGTTGCCGGGGTAATACCGCGAGGCGATCCGCCAGAGCGTCTCCCCCTCCTGCACCACGTGCATCCGCACGGTGGGCTCCTGGGGCGCCTGCGCGGTCGGCGCGGGTGTCGGCGGCGCAACTGGAACCGCCACGGGGACCGCCTTTTCGGCCTGCGGCCTCGGCGCGGGAACCGCGGGAGCAGGCGGCTGTGGCTGCTGCACCACCTGGGGCGGCGCAGGACGCGCCACGGGTTGCGCCTGGGGCCGCTCCTCCACGGCGACGGGCGCCCCCGGCCGCATTGCGGGCGCGATGGGCTGCGCCAGGGCGGCCTTGAGCTGCGCCTGCATCTCGCGCTGCACCCGATGTGCCTCCTCGATCTGCGCCTTCAGATTGATGTTATCCTTCTGCAACCTCGCCAGCTCGTCGGCATTCTGCAGCGGGGAATTCGGCTGCTGGGCCGCAAAAGCCAGTTCCGCCCGCGTGATCCACTGCTTCACAATCCGGGCCTTGTCGCTGTCCGGGCGCAGCTTGAGAAACCGCCTGTAGTGGTAGATCGCCGAAACGTAGTCCCCGAGCTTGTCGTCGTAGATCAGGCCCAGCTCCAGATGCGCCTTGGCCATGTTTGGATTCGCCCGGACGACCTCCTCGTAGAGCACGATTGCGCCCTCGTAATCGCGCAACTCAAACTTCTCCTTGGCCCGCAAAAAGACCGGTGTCTCAAAATCATTATCGGCCGGTTTAAGCTTCGCCTCGGGAGTACACCCCGCGAAAAGCAAGGCCAGGACCAATACCCAACGGCGCATCAGGGCTTATTAATCATTGACTGCCCTCCGTGCAAGTGCTTATGTTCCCGGACGTGGCGAATCTGCCGGAGGGCACGATTCCCGCCATGAGATCCCGAGGGGTCATAGCTCAGTTGGTAGAGCGCCTCAATGGCATTGAGGAGGTCTGGGGTTCGAATCCCCATGGCTCCAAACCCGCTGATTGATCTCCCACTAACCCAGGATTAATATCCCTTATCGGGCGCACCGGCGCACGAATTTCGATCGGAGGTGTCGGTCGTGTTTCAGAGGCGGATCGTGGGACTGGAGGCGGGCCTTGCCTGTGCCGGTGCCAGCGCACTGGCCTCGCAAGTGCTCTTGCTCCGCGAATTCCTCAACGTCTTCGGTGGCAACGAACTCGTCATTGGCACGATTCTGGCCGGTTGGTTGCTCCTCACGGGCGCTGGCTCGTTCTTGGGGCGCTTCGCCTCCAGGTTGCCGACACCGCGCCTCTGGGTCGCGACCCTCGTGCTGTGCGCCGGTGCCCTGCTGCCCGTGCAGCTCGCCGTCATCCGGCTTCTGCGGTCGCACGTGCCCCCAGGACTCGCCCCGGGCGTTTCTGACGCCATCTTCTGGAGCAGCGTCGTGCTGCTGCTGCCGTGCGCCATCAATGGTTTCCTGGTCCCCCTCTGCGCGCACCTGATCCGCGAGGCGGGCAACGACACCGCCCCCGGCCGCTCCTACTTGCTCGACAGTGCCGGGGCCGCGATCGGCGGTGCCGCAAGCGTGACGATGGTCATTCTGCTGGGCACCTTTGAGGCGGCGTCCGTCGTCATCTGCATCGCCGGCATCGGGGCCGCGCTCGTCATGCTCGACCCCCCCACGCGCCGACGTGCCTCGTGGCTCCTGGCGGCCGTGGCGCTCGCCTCCGCCGTCACCCTCATGGCATCGAGAGCCGATCTGCGCTCGGCCCGGTGGCTCTTCCCCGGACAGGAACTGCTCTGGCAGCGGGACACCCCCTATGGCCACCTCGCAGCCACCCGATACGGATCCCAGCTGACGGTCCACCAAAACGGCCTTCCCGCAGGTTCCATGGACGATATCGCGCGGGCCGAAGAGATTGTCCACTGCGCGCTCGGCCATCGGCCGAATGCTCATGACGTGCTGCTGCTTTCCGGCGGCCTGCTCGGCGTCGTCCGCGAGGCCGCGAAACATCCGGCGACCACCATCACTCTGATCGAGCCCGACCCCGCAGTGCTCGATCTCATCGCCGCCATCGATCCAGCTGCGCGCGACGGGCGGGTTCGATTGATCGCGGGTGACCCCCGGGCCTTCGTGGCATGCCATCAAGACTCGTTCGATGCCATCGTTTCCGCATTGCCCGATCCGCTCTCCTTGGGCGCCAACCGCTTTTTCACCGTCGAGTTCTTCCGCGAGGCGCACCGCGCGCTGCGCCGCGGCGGCGTCCTGGCGATCGGCCTCGGCGCCGCGGAGAATCTGTCCACGCGATGGGACGTGGGGGCCCTGGCATCCGTGGCGTCCGCGCTGCGCTCGGTCTTTCCTAACGTCGCGGCCATTCCAGGCGCCCGCGTGCGCATCGCCGACTCCGATGCCCCGCTCGAGTCCAGGGTCGACCGGGCCCTCATCGACGCCGGGATCCATGCGATCTACGTCAACCCCGCCTGGTTCTCCGAACGACTCTCGCCCGATCGCATCGACGCGCTTGCCAGAACCATGGGATCGCCCGCGCCTCCCAACCGCGACTTCCTTCCCGCGGCCTTTGCGGCAACGGCTTCGAAATGGATCGCGATGGGCGGCGGCCAATGGCTGCTGGCCGTTGGCGCGGCCCTGCTGTCTTGTGCGGTGGTGGCCCTGGTCTGGTTCTCGCAGGAGCGGGCCGTATCCGCCGCGATTGGCGCCTCTGGCCTTGCCGGGATGGGCATCGAAGTGGTCACCCTGCTCACTTTCCAGATATCTCGGGGATCCCTCTATCTCCACGTCAGCGCGATATTGTCGGCATTCCTCGCTGGCGCCGCGCTCGGGGGCCTCCGGGGCTGCCGCGCCACCGGGCGACCACTGACAAATCTCCTGTCCACTGACTCCGCCCTGGCCTGCGCGGCGTTGCTCGCGCCGCCCCTACTGGGATTTGTCCACTCTCACCTGCCGGCATCCGCCCCCGGTTGGGTGGCCGCCGCGCCATTCGCCCTATTCAATGGACTGGTGGGATTTTTGGTCGGCGCGCAGTTCCAGCCGGCGGCCTCCGCCATCATGTCCCCGTCGCGCTCGAACGCCGCAACGGCCACCGGACGCCTCTATGGCCTCGACCTGCTCGGCGGCGCCCTCGGGGCGACCGCCGTCGCACTGATCATGATCCCTTCGCTCGGGCTCGCCGCAACCTGCTACCTCATCGGCGCGCTCAAGTTGTGCACCGCGACGTGCCTGGGCGTGCGGCGGCTCCGGTCCCCCTCGCAGGCGACCGCCCCGGATTCGCCCCGGTGGGCCTTCGGGCTGATGCTGTGCGCGCTCGCGCTCACGGGCGTGCTCATCGTGGGCGATGAGACATCATCGGCAGTAGGAGCCATCGCCGGCTCGCGCCTGTACCATGGCTTCGCCCTGGCGCTGCTCGCGGTCGCATATCTCGATGCCATGGGCATGCCTCCGTGGCAATTCCCGCGCGTGCCCCGCGCCCTCGCTGTGCTGGGTCACCCAAGGGTGTTCCGGTGGGTCCAGTTCCTGGGCCTCGGATTAGTGGCGTTCTATCCGATGTTCCGGTGCTTCTTCAAGGTCCCCTACGTCTTCTGCCACGTGTGCCCAAGGCAGTGCGTCTTTGGCTACTTCCGGCCGTACCTCGTGCCCGGCGCGCTGCTGATGAATCTCCGGGCGCGCCACTGGTGCCAGCACACTTGCCCCGTCGGCAGCCTGTTGCACTGTCAGGGCGGTGGGCGCCGCGCCCCGCGCTGGCTCCTCGCCGTGCCCCTCGTGATCGCCGGACTATGCGCCTGGGCCTGGTTCCGCGTGCGCGCCGATGCCGAAATCGCCGTCGAGGGCGCCGGCCCATGGTTCCAGTTCTTCTTCAAGAATGGCTTCACGTTCAGCGCCGGCGTGCTCGTTGCGGCGGCCGCGATCGTCCTGCTCGGCTGGATCTGGCGCCGGGCATTCTGCAGCGGCATTTGCCCAATCGGCGGCGTGAGCGAACTTTTCATTAGGTGCGAAAGGTGGTTGAATGACCGAGAGCGGCTCCGCGGGGAGCGATAGCCCCGAAGCCAGGACCCGGCGGCGCGAATTCGTTAAGCGCTGCGCCATGGGTGGATGCGGGTTGGCGCTCGCTGCCTCCGCGGCCAGTCGCCTGCTGACCGGAGACGGGCCAAAAGCTATGAGCATGGGTTTCACAAATGATCCGCCGAAGCCCGACTGGCCCTATGGCCGTGAGGCCGAGTGGTACGATGAACACCTCGGTACTATCACCTGCCGCCTCTGCCCTCACCAGTGCGTCCTGCGAGAGGATGATCGGGGATTCTGTCGCGTGCGCGCGGTCAAGGACCACAAGCTCCTAACCCTCGTATATGGAAACCCGTGCTCCCTCCACATCGACCCCCTCGAGAAAAAACCCCTGTATCATTTCCTGCCCGGACGCGCCGTCCTCTCTTTGGCCACGGCCGGCTGCAACCTCCGCTGCCTGAATTGCCAGAACTGGGAGATCTCGCAGGCGCGTCCAGAGGATATCCCTTCGACCCCCGTCTCCCCACAGCAGCTCGTCGGGGCCGCCGCGGAAAAGGCCATACCCGCGATAGCCTACACCTACTCGGAGCCCATCATATTTTACGAGTACACGCGCGACTGCTCGGCCCTCGCAAAAGAAAAGGGCATCAGGAATGTCCTCGTCACCGCGGGCTATATCCGGGAGGAACCGCTCCGTGCCCTCTGCAAGGTCACCGACGCCGCCAATGTCGACCTGAAATCCTTCAGCGACAGCACGTATCGTCGCCTGAATCGCGCCCGGCTCGCGCCGATCCTCCGCACTCTGGAGATCATGCGCGAGGAGGGCGTGTGGGTGGAACTCACGCGCCTGATTGTGCCGGGCTATTCCGATGACGTGGATGACCTCACAAAGATGTGCGAATGGATCCACAAGAGCCTCGGGCCGGACGTGCCGCTGCACATTTCACGATTCCATCCCGCGTACCGCCTCCAGGCATTGCCCCCCACGCCCGTGCGCATCTTGGAGCAGGCCCATGATATCGCGAAGTCCGCGGGCCTGCACCACGTGTACATCGGTAACGTGCCCGGCCGCAAAGGCCAGAACACCCTCTGCCCCTCCTGCGGTCGCGAAGTCATCGTGCGCGAAGGATACCAAGTGCAACTCAAAGGCCTCGCCGCTGGCAAGTGCGCCTGTGGCCACGAGATCGCCGGGGTCTGGTCTTAGAACGAAAACGGAATTCCCGATATGAGTGAGGCTAGGCTCGACCCAACACCCAACACCCCGCACCGGGGCCAGCCAGCCCTCTGGATCAGTGCCGGATTGCTGCTGATCCTCGGAATCGGCCTGGCGTTGCTGATTCACCGCCCCGCGCCCCCGGCGCCACCCCCCACCCCAGAGGGCCCCGTGCTGCCCACCGTGGTCGCCGGTCAGTTCTATCCCGACGACCCGGACAAACTGAAGGCCGAGGTCGCCCGCTTCATGTCGGCCTCCCCAAAACGCGGCTTGGCGCGGGTCCGCGCGATTATCGTCCCCCATGCGGGGTACGTGTTCTCTGCGGCGGTCGCCGCCCACGCGTACCGTGAGATCGACCCCGCCTTTCATACGGCCTTCATCCTCGCGGACAACCACACCGCCGGCGCAAACCATTCCGGCGCATCCATTCCCGTTGCCAGCGCAATGGCGATACCCGGCGCACGAGTCCCCATCTCTCCCCTCGCGATCGAACTCCGTCGCAAGCACCCGGAATTGTTCGTCAATGAGCCCGCCGCCCACCAGAGCCATGTGGTTGAGGTGCAACTCCCCTTCCTGCAGGCCATCAAAGGCTGGCCTGAACGGCCGGACTATGCGATCTTACCATTGGTGCTCGGTTCCATGGACGCGTCCCGCAAGACTCAACTTGCTGCGGCCCTAGACGCCGCCGCACCCAAAGACAGCATTTTTATCGCCAGCACCGACTTGTCCCACTACATGGACGATACGTCAGCCCGCCAGACCGACGGCACCACGATCCAGACGATGATGGCCGTCGCCCCCCAAGCCCTGCCCCCCGGCTCGTGCTGTGGCCCCGGCTCTGTCTCAACGGTGCTCGAACTCGCCAAGAAACACCGCTGGCAGCCCCACTTTCTCAGCTATCAGAACTCCTCGGATGCCTCCGGCGACAAATCCCGCGTCGTCGGCTACGCCGCGATCGCGTTCACCGAACCCTTGGCCATCGACCCCGCCACAGGGCGGGCTCTCACTGACTACGCCCGACGTGTCGTCGAGATCCGCGCCCGCTCCGGACCCCCGCCCGATTTCGACGCGACCCTGCTAAAAGAGCACCCCCAGCTCAGCGAAAAACACGGGGTCTTCGTCACGATCAAAAAACGGGGACAGCTCCGCGGCTGCATCGGTTCGCTCGGCCCCGAGTTCCCCGTCTGCGATGGCGTCCGCGAATTTGCCGCGAAGGCCGCCTTCGAGGACCCGCGCTTCCCGCCAGTCACGGACACCGAACTGTCCGACCTCCAGTACTCGGTCTCGATACTCACCGATCCCGTCCCACTCGACGCGCCCCCGGAGGAGTACCCCACCCGTTTGCGCCCCGGTATCGACGGTGTCATCCTGATCATCGGCGGGCGATCTTCCACCTTCCTCCCCCAAGTCTGGGAGGATTTGCCCAATCCCGAAGAATTCCTGAAGCACCTCTGTCTGAAGCAGGGCGCGCCCCCCGATGCCTGGCGACGCCCCGACACCAGGCTCCTCACGTATTCCGCCCTCGTGTTTGGCGAAGGACACCCCAAGTGACCTCCCGCCTACACCCGGCTCGAGAATAGCTTCCCCTCAAACGCGCTGGAGGACCGGCGCGCAAGCGGGCCCCTAGCCCGGACATTTCACAGCCTTTCGGCTGTGAAATATCCGGGCTCTGCGAAAACCCCGCCATGGAAGCCATATATTCGGAAAGGTCAGGCAATGACTGGGATCTTTCGTGGGTGCAGAATGTGTTTCGCGGATCGATGGCCCCAAAACCCTCCAAAATCGCATTTTTCAGAGCGCGGTTTTCCTTTGAGCCTGCATGTTTCACGCGGGAGCGTGAAACATGCAGGCTAGTCACATCGTCATTCCCCGAGACGCCCGCCGGCGGAATTCCCCTGGCCCCACGCCCACCATCCGCTTGAACACGTGGCGCAGCCGCCTCAATTCACCAAACCCACATTCCACGGCCACGCGTGAAAGCGTTCTTCTGTCGGGCGACAGGAGCAGCACCTTGGCCCGTTCAACACGCATCCGGCTGAGGAACTCGTACGGCGCCCATCCGAGGCAGCGTCGGAACCTTGTCTCCAGCGTCCGCCGCGAGAAACCCGTCCAGGCCACCAGCCTTTCCACGCCAAATCTCTCGCCCAAGTGGCGCCTTGCCCGCACCACCACCTCCGCGATATCGGGATCCTCGATCGCAAGCACATCGCTCGATGCCCTGGTCACCACGCCCCCCGGTTTCACAAGGATGGGCGCTGGCCCAGGCCGTTGCCCCCGCATCAATTGATCGAGCACCTCTGCCGCCGCCCTGCCATGGGCCCGGTCGTCACGGTCCACGCTCGACAGCGTCGGGCGGCTGAACTCGCACGCGACAAGATCGTTGTCCACCCCGACGACCGCCACGTCTTCTGGCGCTCGCAGCCCCACGCGGGCGCAGGCTTCCAAGACCATCATCGCGCGCTGGTCGTTGCCAGCCATGATGCCAACCGGAGGCCTCATCCGCCTCAGCCACTTCACCAGCTGCTCCCGCTCGTCTATCCACCCTCGCACCGCCTCGAATGGCCCCGCCGCCCAAAGCACATCCACCCGTGCGCCGTATTCCCGAATCCGCCCACGAAATCCTTCCAACCGGCGCGCGATATACCACACGCCGCGAGGCCCAAAATACCCGAACCTCGCAAATCGCCGCTCCAACAGATGACCCGCGACCATCCGCCCGATCGCCAGATCGTCGGCCGCCACGGTCGGCACACCAGGATCGCGCAAATACCCGCCAAGATTCACCACGGCCACACCCAGCCGACGCGCCAGCGCCGCCTGTCGCCGATTCGCCAGAACCACCAGCGCACCATCCCCATCCCAATGCCTCAGCCACTCGACGGAAAGATCCAACCGCTCCGGGGCCCGGCTCATCACCCACCCGCCTCGCGCACGGGCATAGTCCAGCACGCCCCCCACCACTCGCTCCAATACCGGGTTCCCCACCGGGAACGCCAGTGCCACCCGCCGATCCAAGGCCGAATGCCTCTTGCGCACAATGGCCCTTTTTCTGCGTGATTATGCTCTATGGCGCAAGCCGCTAATGTGCATGATGTCGGGGGATGATTTCGTCTAATGCGGTTTCCCCGGGGTCCCCGGCCTCGGTCCAGAAGCGCTGGGTGGTGTGCGCGCTGCTCTTCGCCGCCACCACGATCAACTACATGGACCGTCAGATCCTCGGCATCCTCGCGCCCCTTCTCGAGCGCGAGATCGGCTGGAACGAGATCGAATATGGGCACATCGTCACGGCTTTCCAGGCGGCCTACGCTATCGGCCTCCTGGGTTTCGGCCGCCTTCTGGACACTGTTGGCACCCGTCTGGGTTACGCCATCTCCGTCGCCCTCTGGAGCCTGGCGGCCATGGCGCACGCACTCGCCTCCAGCATCGTCGGCTTCGGCGCGGCACGCTTCGCCCTCGGCCTTGGCGAGGCGGGCAACTTCCCCGCCGCAGTCAAGGCGGTCGCCGAATGGTTTCCCGTCCGCGAGCGCGCTCTCGCCAACGGCATATTCAACTCCGGCGCGAACGTTGGCGCCATCTTGGCCCCCGCCATCGTCCCGTGGCTGACGTCCTCATGGGGCTGGCGCACCGCTTTCTTGGCGCTCGGCGCCATCGGCTTCGGGTGGCTGGCGCTATGGTGGGGGATATACGAAACGCCCGGGCACACCGCCCAGCCCATGGCAACCGTCGGCGCCACACCTCTCGACCCCACTGACCGCATTCAATGGCGGCGTCTCCTCGCACACCGGCAGACGTGGGCATGCATCGCCGCATTCGGTCTCACGGCCCCGGTCTGGTGGTTCTATCTCTATTGGATTCCAAAATTTCTTTGCTCGCGGCACGGCCTTGAACTCGCCGCCCTGGGGCCACCACTCATCGTTATCTATACCATGACTTGTGTCGGGAGTATCGGGGGCGGCTGGCTTTCTTCCGCACTGCTCCACCGCGGCTTTTCCACGAACCTCTCCCGAAAATTGGCCATGTTGGCCTGCGCGTGCTGCGTTCTGCCGGTGTGCCTCGCGCCGGGCGCTCGTGACCTCTGGACCACAACCAGCCTCGTAGGTCTGGCTGCCGCAGCCCATCAGGGCTGGGCAGCCAACCTCTTCGCGGTGGTTGCCGACCTCTTCCCGAAGCGCGCCGTCGCCTCCGCTGTCGCCCTCGGTGTCATGGCTGGCTCACTGTCCTCCATGGCGTTCTCCCAGGCCGCCGGCTGGATCCTGCAAACGACAGGCTCTTACTGGACCCTCTTCGCCTTCGCGGCCGCCGCCTATCCCATGGCGCTCGCCCTCATGCATTCGCTCTGCCCACGCCTCGAAATCGCCCTATTGGAGAAATGAAGGCACCACAAATCCATCCCGGCGGACCTTCCGCAGATCGACAGGAAGCCCGATCGGGGGGCGCCACGAGAGTCATGGTGCGCCAGCTTGCCGCCCTAATCCTTCTCGCCACTCCCTGCGACGCGACCATCCCCGCAGACGAATCTGGCCGCTCCCAACCTGTGGCCAGCGCCGCGGGCATCTATCACGCGCAGGGTGGAATGGCCGGAGAGGTCACACAAACCACAGCCATACTGCAATCGCGACTCAGCGCCGCGCCCGGCCCCACCGAGGGCGATGTCCCCGGTGTGCACGGTTGGGGAAAATTCCAATATGCCCTGACCCCCGATTTCGCACAGGCAGGCGAGACGGACTGGATCGAGGCCAAACAAGAAGCGGATTGCATCCTGCGACAACAGATCTATGGCCTCCAGCCCGGCCGCACCTATCATTATCGCCTGATCGTTGGGGTGGATCGTTCCCTCACGCAAACGGGTCCCGTTCACCATTTCAAGACCCTGCCGCAAACCGATCAGACCACCGCCGTCCGATTCGCCGTGGGAAATTGCATGAACTATGCCTTCTTCTTCAACGGCCCCAAGGGCGATGGCCGGAAAGCCCGCGCCGATGCGAAAGATCGGGAATTGGGCTACCCGGCCATGGAGAGCATCCGCAGGCTGCAGCCCGATTTCTTCATCGGCGCAGGCGACAACGTCTATTACGATCACCCCGCCAAGACGCCCGCAAAGACCCTGGCCGAGATGCGCCGCAAATGGCACGAGCAATTCGCCCTACCACGCGTCGCCGCGCTGGTCGGCGAGGTATCCACCTACTGGATGAAGGATGATCATGATTATCGCTACAACGACTCAGATCCTTCGGGTGAGAACGCGCCGTCGCACGCGCTGGGGGTGCGCACTTTTCGCGAGCAGATGCCCGTGGTGCCATTCATCGATTCCACCAACGCCACCTATCGCACCATCCGTTGCGGGAAACTGCTGCAGCTCTGGATGGTCGAGGGACGCGACTATCGCAGCCCCAACAGCTCACCCGATGGCCCCGAAAAGACGATCTGGGGCGCCGAACAGGCAGCGTGGCTGAAGCGCACCCTTCTGGCTAGCGACGCGCCGTTCAAAATCCTGGTCTCGCCCACCCCCATGGTCGGACCAGACGATGCCTACAAACGAGATAATCACGTCAGTCCAAATGGATTCCGGCGGGAGGGCGAAGAGTTCTTCGCCTGGCTGGTCACCAACCAGATAACCGGCCTCTATATCATCACCGGAGACCGCCACTGGCATTACCACTCAATCCACCCTAGCGGTTATGAGGAGTTCGCGTGCGGCGCGCTGAACACCGAGAATTCCCGGCTCGGCCGCAATCCCGGGGACCCAAAATCGACGGATCCCCAATCGCTCGTCAGACAACTCTACAGCGATGCGAAACCCACGGGGGGTTACCTTCTGGTGGAGGCGCTGCCGCCGCAGCCCGACTCGCCCGCACACCTCTCGTTCAGCATTCGCGACGAGTGGGGCAAAGAACTCTACTCGGCCACTAAGACTACCCTGGCGCTTCAACCCGGAGGTCACAGATGACCTCCCGCCAAGGAAATCATCACCAGACCCACGGGCCCGTGATTTGAAAACCATCGGAAAACGCGATGCCGTCCTCCGCGTCCTCCGCCGCCAGGACCCGGGGCGCTTCGTCTACGCTCCCAACTACTGGCAGTGGTTTACGCATCACCAGAACCATGCCCTGCTGGACGCGGAACTGCGTGGCTGCGAATCCCAGCTGGATCTCATCCGCCATCTCGGCCTCGATGTGTTCAGCCGCAATGTCTACTGCGATCCAACCGAGTATTGGTTTGGCGGCCTCTGCCGCGAGACATGGTTCGGCGTGGAGGTCGAGACCCGGCGACGCCAGGACGGCCAAGACACCATCACCGAAAAAACCTACCGCACGCCCTCTGGAACGATGGCGGAGCGCCTGAGATACATCTACCCGGATTCGACCCTCGTCCAAGAGAAACATCTCCTGGGCGGGGACAAACCAAACCTCGATGCCTTCGAGAAAATCGTCCTCGGGCGACGGTGGCGCTTCGATGCCGATCGGTGGCGCCTCTGGCGGCAGCGGATCGGCCCCGACGGCGTCCTGGTTGCGGGCGAGCTCTTCAGCCCGCTGAAGATGCTCCATCTCGCCGCTGGCGCCGCAGACTCGGTCTATCTTCTCGAAGACCACCCCCAGCGATGTGCCGAGTGGATGGTCGCCCACGAGCGGGCACAGCTGGAATTGCTCCGGGGGATGCTGGACGCCGGCGTCGAAGCAGTCATGTCGATGGACAACCTCGACGCCGCCTTCCACCCGCCCGCGTATATCGAGCGCTACTCCGCTTCTTTCTATGAGAGCGCCTCACGGATCTGCCAAGAGAAGGGAGCCGTGTTCTTTATCCATGCCTGCGGCCACCAGCGGGCCATTCTCTCCCTGATCGCATCGCTCGGGGTCGATGGTCTCGAGGGCGTTGCCTATCCACCGCTCGGTGATATCGCTATCGACGAGGCGATGCGACTCTCGGGTGACCGGCTCATCATCACCGGAGGCATCAGCGCCGCGGAGACCGAGGCATTCCATTCCTACGAACAGGCCCGCGAGTATCTGGCCGACCTTTTCGATCGCCTCCGCCCCTACCGCCACCGTTTCATCCTATCCGCCAGCTGCAACACATCCACACGAACGCCATGGGACGCCATACGCTGGTTCCGAGACGCATGGCGCGAGTTGGGACAGTGAAGATTACGAGAACCCACATGAAACATCGAACCCTCCCCCTCGCCACCCTCGCTATTACAGCCGTCCTTCCGCCGGGAGATTCACGCGCCGCGTCGATTGTCACAGCCCCCGATGCCCCTCCCCCTGTTGTCCTGGCCGCGCAGGAATTGGGCGCAACCCTGAAAAAGATCTTCCCGGATGAGACATGGTCCTTCGCGAATATGCCTCCCGCGACCGGCAACTACATAGCCGTCGGCTCGGCAGATTCCGATCCCCGAATCAGGGGGTGGGCCTCCGGTCGGCTCGAGGATCCCGAAAGCTTCGCGGTTTTCGTGACCGCCGATGGCCCCCGCCGTGTGGGCGTTGTCGCCGGAGCCGACGCCCGCGGCACCGCCTTCGGCGCCGCCGCATTGCTCAAGAAGCTGGGGTGCGGCTTCTTCATTTCCGGGGATGCCCTGCCCGCCCCGCGCCGGGGTGCCCTGCCCACCGACGGCTGGGACCTCTCCGACCGGCCCCTATTCAGAGAACGGATTGTTTTCAATTGGCACAATTTCCTCAGCGGCTGTTCGACCTGGAATGGCCCCCAGTGGCGCGCGTGGATCCGCGGGGCGCAACTCGGCGGTTTCAATTCAATCATGGTCCACGCCTACGGCAACAACCCCATGGCCGCTTTCACATTCCAAGGGAAAGAGAAGCCCGTCGGCTTCCTCTCCACCACCATCAAAGGTCGCGACTGGTCTACCCCACACGTCAACGACGTCCGCCGCCTCTGGGGCGGTGAAGTCTTCGACGCCGCCGTTTTCGGTCCCAATGCCGGTCTCGTCCCCGATGACCAGCGCATCTCCGCGGTCCGGGCACTGATGCGCGATGCCTTCGCTTCGGCGGAGAATCGCGGCATGGATGTCTACTTCGCTGTCGACGTTGACACGCCCACTGCAAATCCGCCCGAACTCGTGGAATCCCTTCCGGAAGCCGCACGCTTCCCCATCGCCTTCCCCGCCACGAAAGATCCGAAGCAGCCCAAGAGGACAACATGGCTTCCGAACCCCGACGTCTCCGAGGGTTATGCCTACTGGAAAGCCCAAGTCGATGCCCTGATGGACAACTACCCACAAATAGATTGCCTCGTCGCCTGGTTCCGGGCGGGCGGCACGCCATGGACCGAACTGAAGCGCGGTGAGATGCCTCCCGCCTGGCAGCGCGAGTATGAGGACGAGATCGCCAAGACGCCGCAGGCCCAAGACCTGAAATGGTCCCACAACCAATTCGCCATCGCCAAGATCGTCCGCGCGTTCCGCCGCGCGCTCGATGAGAGAGGCCATCGCGACGTCCGCCTCGCCACGGGCAGCTGGCGTTTCGATTTCGTTCCCGCCGCCGACCGTTTCATGCCCCCCGGTGTCCCGCTCATCCCTCTCGACTATCAGGTCCTCCACGAGGAATCTCAGCTTCGCGACACCGCGTCTCGCGCGATCATCCGCGATGCCGGCGCCCATCGATCGATCATCCCGGTGACTTGGGCCCACCACGATGATGGCCACTATCTCGGCCGACCCTACACGCCTTTCGACGCCTTCCAATCCCGGCTCGCCGACGCGAAGGCATCCGGCTTCGGCATCATCCACTGGACCACGCGCCCACTGGACCTCTATTTCGAGAGCCTCTCTCGTCAGACTTGGTCCTCGACGTGCGATGAGCCCCTCGCCTCCACCTGCGCGCAGATGGCCAGCCGCCTCTTCGGCCCCGACTCCGAGTCGCTCGGCGGGCAATACCTCGATAGCTGGATCACGACCGCACCGCGTTTCGCGCGCGAAACCAGCGACTGGGTCATCGATCGCCGCCTCCCCGATATTGGCGGCGTCTTTCGCGGCTGCACGGAACGGACGGCGCTCCTGGACGGACTCGAGTCCAAATCCATGACGCGGGATCAGCGAGATCGTTTGGCGTACTTCCGCCGCCTCGAGAGTTTCATTGCGGCTTTCCACGAAGCCCATGACCTTTACCAGACATCTCGTGATGCATTGGCCAAAAGCGACACGGCCGAAGCCAGAGCCCTCATGTCCCGATGCCATCCCGAGCCCGTTGTCCAGCACTTCGCCGAATTCAGCGCCAGGGGCGGGATCACGCGCGGGGAACAGGGCCTCGTGGTCGCACTCAACCTACGCTGGCTCACGCACATCATCGGCCATCGCCAGGCCCTCGGCATCGAGCCCGTGCGCGTCAACTTCGCCCCCACCCAACACGACCCCCTCGCCCAAGCCGCGGGTCGATTCACGTTCCATTTCGACACCGGCCGCCGGGTGTGGCAGTGCCTTGGTAAAGAGGAGACCGGAGCGACAACCTTCCAGCTTCCAGAGACCAGCGCGCCGACACCCGCCACCGACGCATCTGTCCCGGCGGAGATCTGCCGGACGGGCATCGAAATCACGCGCCCCACCAAACTGACGCTCCAGCCCTTGATGGCCCTCGCCCAAAAGAACCTCGGACCCGCACCCAGACTTCTCCCAGGAAACTACCGCCTCCGCCTCGCCTTCCTGCCTCCCACGGGAACCGATCCCTCGACTGCCACGGTCGCCATCAATGGAAACCCCACGGTCACGATCACGCTAGACCCCACGAAACAGCCTGGAATTTTGCCAATTGAGAGGGTCCTGCCGATAGCCATCGGTGCCGAAGGCCGCGCCGAATTGCTGATCGCCTCCAACGCTGGCACCCTCCGCCTGTGCGCCGCCGTCCTCGATCCAGACTAGATCCCACCCGGCGGCTGCCGGACCACCGGGAAAGAAAATGGGACGCAGGAGCGCGCTTGCGCGCGATTCACGCACTGAGTCGCCTGCAAGCAGGCTCCTACGATTCGGTGTCTGACTTTCCGAGTCACCTTGCCCGCGGGGGGCCGCCGCCCAGAGAGAATGCCGAGGGTAGCCGCATAGCCGAAGCCATGGGCCTTCGGCCATCCGTCCCGGGACGGAGTCGTAGACCCTCATGGTCTCGGCCGCATGCGGCGCCTGTCCTGGATTCCGTCCCCCGACTGTCAAAACTCTTTAGAAATGTCCCCCTGTTAACTCACGAGAGAATGTCCCCTTTCTTTGTTTGTTGTCCGTTGTCTTCTTGTGCCGGCTGGGGGTGCGGGACGCAGGGAGGCCGGAGCGTAGCGAAGGCCGACCGGAGT
>JAKQKQ010000113.1 GCA_029560585.1 Verrucomicrobiota bacterium
GCTCTGGGAAAACCGCGCCATGAAAGCCATTTATTGGGAAAGGTCAGGCAAAGACTGGGTTTTTTCGCGGTTGCGGAGTGTGTTTCGCGGACCGGTGGCCCCAGACCCTTCAAAGTCGCGTTCTTCGGAGCGCGGTTTTCCTTTGAGCCTGCATATTTCACGCAGAAGCGTGAAATATGCAGGCTAAAGCAACACCGCGCACAATGCTTCCCTGTTCCGGGCGAACGGAGGACCGAAGGCGCCTCGCGCGTAATTAGTTGCGATACATGCGGAACACGAGGCATCGCCTGATCACCATTCGAGCGACGCGGCCTCGCCATAGGCACCGTAGACGCCCGCCGCCAGCCGTGCGACCTGCCACACGGCGAACGCCATCGCCGCAAAATAGACCATCCTCGGCAACCAGACCTGCAACAGCGCCATCGACTCCCCCCAGCGCGCGGCCGCATCCTCCTCGATCGCGCGCAGCACCCCAACAATTCGTCCAGATTCCACCCCCGTTGCCAAGAGCGATGTCAGCCGCTGGTCCTCGGCAAAAAGGGTTGGCAGGACCTCGGCCACGGGTTCCCCGGTGCGCAGCCGCGACACCGCCGCGTCCGCCCTGCTTCCGAGCGACACGCCCCCGGCCGCGCGCGCCGCGCGCGGCAGCGCCGTCAGAATCGGGATTCCTGCCTCCACCTGCAATCGCAGGCACAGCGCAAACCTCAGGCCACGAAGCGATGATCGCGCAGTGCCAACGACCGGCAGGTGGCTGCACAACAACATCCCCGCCGCCGAGTTTCCCAATTCCCAAAGAAACCATAGCATCGCATACAAAACCCCCAGCGATACGACCACCACCCGCGTGTAGGCCCCCATGCCGCCCGCCACCGCCGCGGGAACGCTGCCCGCGAGAATCGCCACGTGTAGGATGAGCAGTGGATAAACCAATCCGGCCAAAATGCGCCGCCGGGTCTCGTCCATCTTCCGCCAATACCGACCCAGTTCGCGCGCCAAGGGAACCAAACGTCCCGCTTCCTCTCCCGCCGCGACCACTGATGACTCGAAAGCTTCCCACGCTCTCGGCTCCGCCAACATCGCGGCGCTCAGCGTCTCACCTTTCGACATCCGGGCCGAGCAATGTCCTATCGCGGATCTGGCCGCTCCCCGCGCCATGCGGTCCCGCAGCATTCCCACGGCCCGGGAAATCGGCACCCCGGCCTCGAGCAGACCCGCCAATTGCTCGTACAGATCGGCCTTGTCGCGCGCTCGCAGCATCATGATTCTCAGTCCCCCACCAACTTAGGCCCACCGCCCTGACTTCGCCACGCCGCATTTGCCTCGCAAGAAGCCCAAGCCCAAAGCCGCAAGCGTGAGCGAGCCATCCCTCCGTTCTCTCACGCTCGCGACTGCGGACATTTCTCCTCCCCCCCGGTGCCCTCCGTAGGCGTGAGGTCCGATCCTGGATCTCGCAACACCGAAAGCGCCTCCCCCACCAGAAAGAGTGACCCCGCCACCAGCGTTGGTCGCCCTTCCGGTCGCGCGCGCCATGCCGCGCGGAAATCCGGAAAGGTCCGCGCCTCGCATGTCGGATTCGCCGCCCGAAACAACCCGAGCACCTCCCCGGGACAAATGCTGCGGGAACTGGCCACCGGCACGACGGCCGCCCACCCGGCCAAAGGTGCCAGAAATCCAATCATCTCGCCCACCGCCTTGTCCGAAAGCGCAGAGAAAATCAGATTGCACGGACCGCCTCCCCCATGCCTCGCGAAACACCGCGCCAGGGCCGCCGCACCCGCGGGATTGTGCGCCCCATCCAATACGACGAGCGGGTCAGTCCCCATGACCTGAAAACGTCCCGGCCAGTCCACCCCCGCCAAGGCCCGACCCGCCACGGCATCATCGATCGGCACTCCCTGGGCCGCCAGTGTCTCAGCCACCGCCAACGCCAACGCCGCATTAGCCAGCTGGTGCTCCCCCAACAATCGCAAGCGCCATTCCCGCCCGTCCCGCCAGAACACTTGTCCCTCCAAGTTCGCAGAAACCGCCTTCAGGCCCGACGGGTCAACGAATTCCAATGGCGCCCCTTTCTCTGCCGCCACCTCCACCAAGACGCGCTCCACCTCCGGTCGCTGCCGCAACCCGAGCGCGGGTACCCCGGCCTTCAGGATGCCCGCCTTCTCGCGCGCAATCGCCTCCAGCGTGTGTCCCAGATACTCCATGTGATCGAGGTCGATGCCCGTGATCACGCACAGCGCGGGCGCCAACAGGTTCGTCGCATCCAGCCGACCCCCCATCCCCGTTTCCATCACGGCCCAGTCCACACCGGCCGAGCGAAATGCCATCAGCGCCAACGCCGTCGTCACCTCAAAGAACGTCACCTGCCCGCGCGGGCCGACGGACGCCATCTCCTCAAGGTGTGGCCGCATGGCGTCATACATGTCCAAGACCTCGCGCTCGCTCACCGGCACGCGATCCACCTGAATCCTCTCCGTGAACGACACCAGATGCGGCGACGTGAAAAGCCCAACCCGTTTCCCCGACCCGCGCAACATCGCTTCCACCATCGCCGCGACGGACCCCTTCCCATTGGTGCCCGCGATATGCACCGACCGAAATGCGCGCTGCGGTTCCCCGATCCGCCGGCACAGTTCGCGGATGTTGTCCAGGCCAAGCCGCACGCCGAATCTGCGGAGGCCGTACAGCCCTTCCACCAGCCGCCGGTAGCGCGCCGCCGTATCCATCGCTCCCCGCTATGATCCGCTCAACCGCCCCGCGCCAAGTATCCCAAGAAAGTCCCGATGCTGCCCCGCAGTTCCCGTCGCGGAACGATCCGGTCGACCAGCCCCCTCTCCAAGAGAAACTCCGCCGTTTGAAACCCCTCGGGCAATTCCTGGTGCGTCGTCTCCCGGATCACCCGGGGCCCGGCGAACCCGATCATGGCGCCCGGTTCCGCGATTATCAGGTCCCCGAGCGTCGCAAAGCTCGCCGTCACTCCGCCTGTGGTCGGATTCGTCAGCACCGAAATGAATGGCTGTCGCGCCGCGGCAAGCCGCTGCAGCGCGCCGCTGATCTTCGCCATCTGCATGAGGCTGAAACATCCCTCGTGCATCCGCGCGCCACCCGACGCCGACACGATCACCAGCGCCCGCCGCCCGGACTCCGCCCGCTCCACCGCCCGCGCGATCTTTTCGCCGACCGCCGAACCCATGCTCCCGCCGAGAAAAGTGAAATCCATTACGGCCAAGGACACGGCGTGGCCACCGATCTCTGCCGTGCCGCAGATCACCGCCTCGGGCGTCTCCCGCGAACCGTGCTCCACCCCCAGCCGCGCCCCGTAGTTTGGAAACCCCAGGCTGTCCACCGCGCGCAGCGCGCGGTCGCACTCGTCAAACGAACCCTCGTCCACCAGCGCCGCGACGCGCGCCCGCGCCCCGAGCGCGAAATGGTGGCCGCACGCCGGGCACACCCGGAGATTCTCCTCCAGTTGCTGGTTGAAGATCACCTGCCCGCACGCGGGCGATTCACACTTGGTCCAGAGGCCCTCGGGGATCTCGACTTTGCGGCCACCGCGCCGCGACCCCGAGGTCACCGGCCGCCGCTTGAACACGCGCTTCTCGCCTGACTTTTTCATCCGCGGGCAACGGCAATCACGTGGACGGACAGGGCCCCGGCCCGCCTCAGTTGGCGGGCACATTCGTTTACGGTGCTGCCGGTTGTAAAAACATCGTCCACAAGAAGCACGCGAGTATCTCGATACGCCCCCGACCCTGCCAAGCCAAAAGCGCCGCGGACATTCGTCCACCTCTCCCGGCGACCCATCGCCGCCTGCACCCCAGTATCCCGCAGCCGACGCAAACCGCGAACCAGCGGAACCCCCATCCGGGACGAAAGGACCTTCGCCAGCTCCTCCGCCTGGTTGAAACCGCGCCAGCGAAACCGCGACGGGTGCAGTGGCACCGGAACAATCATGTCGAACGCCATATCCGCATAGTGTCGCTCAAATCCCTCCACGATCCACTCCCCCAGCATTCTCCTGAGCCAATATTCCCCCGCGTACTTGAATGCGTGCACCGCCTCCCGCACCGCCCCTCGATTCAGGTATTGGGCCCGCGCCTTCGCGTAGTGGCAGACCCTGCCACCGCAGTTGGTACACCGGAACGGCCCATCGATCTCACCCCAGTACGGATGCCCGCACCTCTCGCAAAAGGGTTCCTCCAAGAGGCACCGTTCCCCCCTTAGTTCCGGAACCGGAAAAAACAGATCCAGCAGGGGTGAGCCCAGTCGCGTCAGCCCCAATATCGCGGCGTCAAAGCATGGCCTCACGCCGGCCCCCGTCGCGCGGGGCGCAGGACCATGGCGCACAGCACCACGCCCAACAACACCGCCCCGTCAAATCCAGAAGAAGGGTCTTTCGCACACACCATCCGCCACGCCCCGCCCTCGTAATCTGTCAGTTTGGGCAGCGCCAGTGCGCCGGCCGCGATGGCCGCATGGAATCCCGCACACCACCAGATGTTCCGCCGCCAGGCGGCCACCACGCCGAGCGCGCACCCGAGAAGAAGCAACACCAACCACCGCGCCGACCCGCCAAGAATATGGCCGGGCACCGCAGCCAGCAGCGTGAGGCCGGAGCCCACGTGTACCCCGTATCCCTCCCCAAATCCCGGCGGTTTCAGAAAATGCACCGTCGCATACACCGCCGCCTGCAGCATCACCGCGGGCACCCAACCCATCACCCGCAGCAGAACCCCCAGCAGCGCCCCACGAAATAGCACCTCTTCAAAAAATGCCGCGCCCAAGCCAGCCATCACCACCGCCGCAGCGTCGCCCCAACCGATACTCGGTTCCCAATCGCGCGCACCCGTGACCAGATGCAGCGTCAATTGGACCAATGCGATCACCACCCCAAAAAACAGCCCCAGTCCAAACAGGCGCCATGCCCCCTCGCCCCCCAGTCCAAGCGCCGCCCGGTCCCGAACGCCCCACCGAAAGAACCACGGAATCCCCACCCCGACCGCACCCACCATCAGGAGCCTCTGAAAAACCCGCGCGAACGTCGCCTCCTCCATCCATGCTGGCCCCCCCACCCCCCCCGAGATGGCGCGGACCAGCCAGAATGCCCCCGGCCCCACCAGCACCGGCACCGCCAGCGCAAGCCACCACCAATGCCAAGAGGGCCGCCCGTCGCGCATTTGTACAACACCATGCGAATATCATCACCCCTTGGCAACGCCGTTCCGACAATATAGATTACTCTCGATGTCACTCACCGGCACCCGTGTCGCGGGCTGTGTCCTCCACGAAGTCATCCACGCCGGCGGGTTCTCCAGAGTCTATTTCGCCATCTCCCCCGACGATCGGCCCGTCGTCTTTCGCATCCTCCGCAAAAGCAGGGTCCTGCATCCCAGGGCGCGATACCAGTTCTCCCACGGCCTGAATCTGATGTGCGGCCTCGATCACCCCAACATCGTCCATTGCCTCGCCCGCGGGAGCTTCCAGTGCCGCCCGTTCGCAGTGCTCGAGTTTGTCGAAGGCAAGAACCTGTTCCATTGGATTCGCGGCCACGATGACTCCTGGCGCCAGTGGCGATTCTCCGCCGCCGCGCAGCTCGCCTCCGCCCTGGAATATCTCCACGCGAACCGGATCCTCTTCCTCGATCTCAAACTCGAAAACATCCTCCTCAGCTATGGCGGCAAGCTGAAGCTCACGGACTTCGATCTCGCCTGTACCTTCGACGAAGTCCCCCGCTGGTGGCGCAAACCCGCGGGTACCCCGAGCTACCTCGCCCCAGAACTCTTCGCCGGACACCTGCCGACCCCCGCCTCCGACATCTATTCCCTCGGGCTGGTCCTCCGCGCCATGTTCCCGGAGCGCACCGACACCCCCCTCGACCAGTTTACGGCCAACTGCCTCGACCCGGCCCCGAAGGCCCGCCCCATCTCGTTCCGCCCAGTCTATCTGGCGGCGGACATGGCCTGATTCAAATCAGGCAGAGGCCACAGCCGGTCCTCAATGCCCACGCGTGTCGACAATATCCGCCGGGAGGGACGCCGGCCCCGGCGTCCGCGATTCACCAGCCGCGCGACATCTGGGCCAACCCGGCCCGCGAGGCCGCGGGCCCTCCCCAGGATGCCCGCATGGCGTACCGAAATGCGGCTTCGCCTCGATCCTCCCCCCTGACGTCCACCGCCTTCGCCCGATCAGCGCGCAGCTGAGAGCGCTCGCACCACCGCGCCGACGTCTCCCCCCTTGTGCACGACGTACAGGGGGGTGCGTCCAACCGACACCTCTCGTCCCACAACGTGATTGCCCATGATGTCGAACGCATCGACGCCGTCCGGCAAACCGATCGGCCGGGGTTTGTCAGCCCACGCTATTGCGACGGCCCCAGCCCGTGCCTTGAATGCGTAGCCGTGAAGGCCGCCCTCCGAAACGGTTTTCGTGCAAGACTCCGGTGACCCGAGAAACGCGGTGAGCGCCGCAACCGCGGGGTACATCTTCCGGGGCGCGCCCCCATACTCAAAAAATATGCTCGCGCTGTCCGAACCGTTCAGCGGCCCGCACACCCCGGCATGCAGGAAGATCTTCCGAACGCCATGTGCAAAGCTCACGGCCACGAACTTCACGAGTTGCTCGCTCGCCAGCGCCTCGCTGCGCCACCGGCACCGGTTCATGGTCGCATCGCCCACCACCAGCGGCACGCAGGCCGGATCATCGTCGGCATAGCACCCGAACTCGGTGATCCAGATCGGCTTTGCCCCCCCATGCTCGCCCATCAGCCTCTCCAGCGCCGCAAAATCCTCCTCGTGCGACTCGGCCGGCACCGGGGGCGGATACATGTGCAGATCCACAACATCGACGATCCCCAATCCGCCCCGCGCCACGAATTCCTGCACGAGCGCGGCCCCCGGCCCCTGGGCGATGCCCCCGGCGACCTGGAGCCCGCGATCGACGCCACGGATCGCCAGCGCCGCCATGCCCAGATGATCCAGATAATCATCCAGCTTGTATCCGCGCGACATCGGCAGCGCATAATCCGTGAACAGCGGCTCGTTCAAGATGTGAAACGTGCGGGTCCGATCCCTGTAATGGTCGGCCGCCGCCGCCGCATATCGTCCGAAACCCGAGGTATCCTTGGCGGCCTCCGCCACCCGCAGCCGCTTGCCCTGCTGGGATTCGGCAGGCGGGTCTTTCTCTCGCGGGGAATATCGGCTGGCCCACGGAGCCGAGGGAAAGGGCAGCAGCACCAGCGCCCGACCACCATTCCTCACGATCCGATCGATTTGCGGGTCGCTCTGGGAGAAGTCCCATCTCTCGGGCTCTGGCTCGACCGTTCCCCATTTCACCGACCAGTCGCGCCACCAGGAGATCCCCCCGAGATGCGCCAGCTGCAGCATCCAGTCCCAGGGATAGGCATGGTTCATCCCTATCGGCGAATCGATTCCCGCGCAGGATTCGATCACGGCACAGCGCAAAGCGTTCGTGCCACCATCGCCCACCCAGGACGCCCGGAAGAATCCCCGCTTCCCCGAAGCCACGCCGCCAACCCTCACGAACGCCCCGCCCTTGGCCGGCACGGCAAAATCCAACTCCCGCTCGCCCGCCAGAGCGTCCGCGAAGTCTGTCACCGAGATCTTGCCGCGCACTCGCGCCGCCCCCTCGCCATCGTTGTACGCGCGGACGTCCAGCGCCAATCCCGCCTCGGGTCGCGTGTGGATGTTGCCGATCACCGGCGACGAAACAAAGGTCTCGACCGTCCGCCGCGGCGAATAGGCGGTTGACTTGCCCCCCCGCTCCAGCTGCACCGCGTCCACCCAGAGTATCGCCGCATCGCGTTTCGAAGCATCCAGGTCAAGGCCCGCGGCCACGAAAAATGATTCGCCCTCCGCATCGAAGGAAAACTCGTGCCTCTGCCACTCCGTGCCCACAGCCACATCGTGCCGCCGCAATCGCCCCTCGGGATAAATGGCCGCCATCCTGGCGACGGTGCCCGGGGCATCGGCCTTCAGCCAAACTGAGAAAGTGAAGCGCTCCCCCCTCTTCGCACGGAACCATCCCACGTTGGCGGCCAGCGCCTGGCGCAACGGCCGCTCCACCGGATCGAAGTAGTCAAAATACATCACCGGCGATGTCCCGGCACCCAGCGAAATCTGCAGGCATCGCTCTCCGTGAGGTGCCCTGCCCCCCACCACGTCCCCCTCCAACCGAAACGCATGCTGTCCCCACGACCCCGACGCCACGCTCACGCTCCCCCAGTTGGCCCCACCGCACTCGAACGAACTATTCGGGATCAGATTGCCTCTGCTTTCCGAGGGAATTTCGGGCAACCAGCGCGGGCGCTCGTCCGTCTCCACCAATTCCACATCATCCAGCCATAGCGCCCCGGTGCTGTAGTAATAGAACTGGAGCCGGCTGACGTCCGGCTGAAGATCCTCCTTGGCCCGGAAAAGGAATTCAAACCGATCCCACTCTGACCCCACGAAAAATGTGTCGCCGAGTGCCACCTGACCCCACGGCCTGGTCCGACTGATCCCCACGCTCACCGTGCCGCCTTTGATGCCCTCCCCCCGCGCCCGAAACGTCAGCCTGTACCACGTGCCCCGCACCAGGCCCACTTTCCCAACCTGACAGATCATCGCGTGCGTCGAAGGCGACTGCTTCCCAAATCGCGTGCATGCCAGTTTCGCGCATCGGCCGCCGCCCGACCCAGCGTCGCTCCCGAACTTTTGCTCGACCTCTGACGAGCCCGACGCCGACCACCCATCCGGAACGCCATCGCCACCCGAGTCCTCCTCAAAAGAGCCGTTCATCACCAGATTCGTCGAGACCGCCGCCCCCACCGGCCAAGCCACCGATAGAAGGACTCCCGCCGCCAGAATCGCCGCACCTGCCGCCCGCATGCCAACCATTACACGCCCGCGATCGCTCGCTGGCCACCTGAAATGTAACATGCCAGAGGTCAGCACCGCTGTCCCTTCCCTCCGTCCGTCCTGAGCGCGAGCGAAGCAAACGGTCCAAGGACGCTCCCTTTCGTACTGTCAGGTCACGCGACGACCGGTCTTGAGACAGGCTCACCTCGGCGTCCGGGCGCCACTTTCGGCCCGCGAGGCCGCGGGACCTCCCGGCGAATGCGCCCGAATTCAACGGGAGGTCGGCAATCCCCTGCAACTTTTCGCCCGCCCAGGCGTCTTACATACTCAGAGGCACATGTCAGCCCTTCGCCCACAAACCATGGACAAACCACCGCCACTCAAGCGCCCCGCAGGAGACAAGAAGATGCGCAAGATCATTATCGCACTCGCCGTTATCGTAGGCATTCCAGTGACATTCGGGGTGCTAAAGGCCATCCGCGATCATCACAACCCTCATGGCACCCGACACGTCGCGACCGCCCACGCCACGGCGCGACAGGCCCCAGTCCACTTCCCCGAAGAGTGGATCCCCGACGCTGCGGTCGCAGTCCTCGAAATCGGGCAGACCGATGAGATTCTCAACTTGCTTCTCGACCCCGCCCTTTCGGGCCGCCTGAACCTGGCGCCCCAACTCTCCGGCCCAGCCAAGTGGCGGCAGGCCATCGGCACGTGGATGTTCCGCCAGCATTTTGAGCGCAAGTTCGGCGCCGACTGGCAGACGCTGGTGCGCCGCCTCGTCAAAGGTGGCGTCACCGTGGCGGCGGGTTCCGAAAAGACGTTCGTCGCCATCGTCAAGGGCGACGACGCCGACTTCGTCCAGAAACTGCATGATGAACTCGTCGCAGTCGCCGGACGGGGAGCCCGCCAGAACCCCGGGAAAGTGAGCCAAACACCATACGAAGGGGTGCCGGTGTGGACGCTCAACGGCGGCAACACATATCACGCGGTTGTGGACGGCCACGTGGTCCTCTCGAACAAGCTTCCCGCAATCCGGGCCGTGCTGGATCTGCGCGCCGGCAAAGGCGCCGGATCTCTCGCAAAACGAGCCGAGTTCCTGTCCGCGAAGAAATCGATGGGCCGGGACGCCGCCGCCGCCCTCTATGTCTCCCCGGCCGTGATGAATAACCTCCCGTTGCCCCATGGCCCGCAGCGCTTGCAGGACAACCCCATGGCCGTGCTCCTCCTCGCGGCGTACGCCGACGCCTTCCAGGGCGACGCATGGACCGCGCTGGAATTGGACTGCCCCGATGGCAACGTCAGCCTCCGCCTCAGTGGCACGGGCAAACCTGTGCGCACCGGCCCCAAAGCCTTCGCCTGGCCAGCCGCCGACAGCGATGGTGCCCTGCCCAATCTGGTGGTGCCGCGCCAAGTCGCGAACGCCAGCCTCTATCGCGACCTGAGACACTTCTATGCCAACAAGGACGCGCTTTTTCCCGAGCGAACCTCCCAGTTGATCTTCTTCGAAAACATGATGGGCATCTTCTTCTCGGGCCGCGACATCGCCGAGGACGTCATGGGCGCCGTCGACCCCCACGTCCGCCTCGTCGTCGCGGAACAAGCCTATGACCCCGCCATCGGCACGCCTTCGATCCAGATCCCCGCGATCGCCCTCGTCTTCCGCATGCGCGATCCCAAGCGCTTCGGCATCATCGCGGAGGAGGCGTGGCAGAAAATGCTCGGGCTGGTGAACTTTTCGCGAGGTCAGAAGGCGCAGCCGGGCATGATCATCGACCGTCTCGACCACTCTGGGGTGCGCTACTCCTGCGCGGCCTTCTCCCACGCCGAGGAGAAAGACAAAAGCAATCTCGACACGCGCTTCAACTTCCGCCCCGCGATCGTCCACCACGACGATTACCTCATCTTCAGCACCACGGACGGGCTTGCCAACGACCTCATCGACGCGCTCGGGAAACCCTCCCCTAAAGCCATCGCGGGCATCAATAGCATCGTTGAGATCAATGGTTCACGCCTGGCGTCCCTTGTGGAGGCCAACAGCGAGTCCATGATCCGCGATAACATGGTCAAAAAGGGCCAGACCCGCGAGCAGGCGGAAAAAGGCGTGGCCGCCATCCCCGCCATCGCCCGCGCCCTCGGCGCCGCCACCCTGCGCATGGGCGCCCCTGACGGAAAGATGATCGCAGAACTGAACCTGACGTTGCACCCCCCCAATGGCGCCACCGCGGCAACGACATCCCAGGCCGGCGTCGCCGCCAACGAATGATCGGGCATGCAATCGACTCCCCCAGACTCTGAGCTATCGCCGGATTTCGCATGGGCCCCCTACCGCCCCAGCGTGCAAGCCCCGTGGGACACCATCCGCGCCGGACACCTGCTCCGGCGCGCCGGCGCCGGCCCCAGTCTTGGGGACCTCCGGCGCGCCCTCGCCGACGGCCCAGCCAAAACCATCGACCGCATTTTTCACGGCGAGAGCGGCGCGGGCGCATTCAATCGCCAGATTGATGACTACGAGGTCCAAGGTCCCAACGCTCGACCCATCGATGAGCTGCGCGGATGGTGGCTCCGCCGCATGATCGAGTCACCGCATCCCCTCCTCGAGCGCATGACGCTCTTCTGGCATGGCTGGTTCGCCATCAGCGCCGCGCGCATCGGCCAACCCCGCGCCGCGCTCGACCACGTGCGAATGCTGCGCGCCAACGCATTCGGCAGCTTCGATGCGATGCTCGCCGCGGCCACGCGCGATCCCGCCACGCTGCTCACGGCCGAGGGAGCCGAGAACTTCAAGGCCAAGGCCAACGAGCACCTCGGCCGACAACTCCTCGCCCGATTCACGGTCGGCGATGGCGCCTTCACCGAGGCCGATGCCCGCGATACCGCGCGCGCATTCACCGGACTCTTCGTGCGCGGCGGACAACTCCGCGAAGTCCCGCGCGAGCACGATGACGGCACCAAGACCATCCTCGGCCAGACAGGCGCATGGTCCGATCGCGACTTCGCCCGCATCGCCGCAGCACACCCCGCCACGGCCCGCCGGATCACGCGCGCCCTGTACCGCCACATCATCGCCGAGGACGCCGACCCATCCGACGCGGTCATCGACCCACTCGCCAGCGCCTTCGCATCAAATCGGAACATCGGACAACTCGTCGCCTCCATGCTCCGATCGAATCTCTTCTTCTCCCGCGCCGCCTACCGCCGGCGGATCAAGAGTCCCGTCGAGTTCGCCGTCGGCCTATGCCGCGCTTTCGAAAAAACTGTGCCGACAATCCAGCTCGGGCATGCTCTCGCGGAGCTCGGCCAAGACCTCTATCACCCGCCCACGATCAAGGGCTGGGCCGGAGGCACCCGCTGGATCAACCGCCAAACGATGGCGGGCCGAATCAACCTGGCCCGCGCGCTATTCCTCGGCCCCGGCGAGATCGAAACCAGGCTCGCCCCCGGGCCCATCATGGCAAAATACGGCGATGCCAGCCCCGTGGCACCGGCGCAGCGCCTCCTCGAACTCCTCCTCCAAGACAACATCCCGCAGGCAACCCAGGCCGCCGGGCCACCCGACGACCCCGCCGCCATCGCTTTCGGCATCGCCTCGCTGCCCGAATACCAGATGGCCTGAACCAACGACCGGAATCGCGCCATGACACAGACAAGACGCCAATTCTTGAGGGCCACCCTTCAGGCCTCGACGCTCGTTTCGCTCGCGCCGCTCGTGCCGTCACTCATCTGCCGAACGGCCCTGGCCGCCGGGTCGCGACACCCCGGCGATGACCGAACCGCCCTCGTCGTCATCCAGCTCTCCGGCGGCAACGACGGACTCAATTGCGTTGTCCCCTACGCCGACGACACCTACGCGCGCCTCCGCACCACTCTCCGCCTCACCGCTTCCCAGGTGCACCGCATCGATGACCGCGTCGGCTTCCACCCCGAGATGAAGGAATGCCGCCGCCTTTTCGACGAGGGCCTCTTCAGCGTTGTCCAGGGCGTGGGTTACCCGAAATCCAGCCGCCAGCACCCCGATGCCGAGCGCGACTGGCAGACCGCGCGCCCCGGCGACACCCATTGCCCCACGGGCTGGATCGGCCGATATGCCGACGAAGCCTCCGACCGAGATCCCCGCTTGGCCCCCGCCGCCATGGTCTCCACAATCTCTAAACCGTTCGGCCTGACCTCCGAGCGCACCATCATCCCAGCCATCCGCTCCCTCCGCGATGCCGCGATCACTCCCGCATCGCACGCCGCCGAACACGCAGAGGCCATCCGCCTCATCACCGGGACCGCCGCCAACGATCCCAACCCAATGCTGGATCTCGTTCGCGCCAGCACCGCGACCGCGCATCAGGTCGCCCGCAGGATCGAGACCACCTCGCATGCCCCAAACACCACTTATCCAAATTCCAAACTCGGCGCCCACCTGCGCGATATCGCCACCCTCGTCCGGGCCGACGCCGGCTTCCGCCTCTTCTATACCGACCTCGGCGGCGACGGTTTCGGCGGCTTCGATAACCACGCCTTCCAAAGAGACCACCACGCCTCCCTCCTGAGCCAGCTCTCCGGCGCCATCGCGGCCTTCACCGACGACCTCCGCCGCGACGCCCTCGCCGACCGCGTCGCCCTCATGACCGTCTCCGAATTCGGCCGCACCGTCACCGAAAATGGCCGCCACGGCACCAACCACGGCGCCGCCGCCCCCGTATTCCTCGCCGGCGGCGCCCTCAAGGGCGGCCTCATCGGCAACCACCCCGACCTCCGCGACCTCGACAACGACGCCCCCCGTCACCACACCGACTTCCGCCAAGTCTACGCCGCCATG
>JAKQKQ010000146.1 GCA_029560585.1 Verrucomicrobiota bacterium
CGACATGGGCCGGGCCTTGCGCGGCCAGAAGCGGGGTCGGTGGACGAGCCACAAGCCGCCACCGCCGTTGCGCCTGGTGATGAACCCGGAAGCCGTCGAGGCGCACGTCAAAGAACTCGAGGGCCACGTCGGGAAACTCAAGAGCGCCCTGATACCGGCACTGAGGAAACTCCTCATCGCCTTCGCGGGCTACATGGCGAAGCACGGCGGCGGCCGGGGGCGGTTCAAGATGGACGTGCGAAAGGATCTCAAGTTCTTCGATTGGGTGGGGAAGGGCTCGGACTACGATCCGGCGCTCATCGCCATCCTCAATCGCGCCATCCAGGGTGCCGCTCGCGCCCACGTCGAGGGGATGCGCAAGGAGCTGGCCGGCTACAGACCGGAGAAGAAGGCAAGCGGTTCTCGCAGGCGTTGACACGCCCCGAGAGTCATGGCGGACGCGTTCGATAAGCATGGTTCCCTGGCGGTGCAAATGGGCCTCAAGGCGGCCCTCAAGGCGATGTCGGATGACATCGGCATCGAGGTCAATTCCGTAGATCGCGCGAAGGAGCCCGAGGCGGAGGCCGAGGCAGTTGATCGTGACGGCGAGACCGCGGCCCTCGGAATCCAGAAGCCCGACCGTTGGAAGCGCAACTACGACGTCCAGGGTCTGCTGACCGATGAGGCGAAGTTCGACGCACTGGGCACGGTGACGGTGGACGGGATCAAGTACATCGTCAAAAACAAGAAGATCGGCGACAAGGTGCGCGATTTTGAGGAGGCCACCTGCACGTTGGTCGCCTTCAAGAAGATCACCTGACGATGGACCATGGCCCTGAAATCCCTCGTGGCGGGTCGGCTGGCGGCGGCGTTCCTGCTGCCGTGTGACGGTCACCGGATCTTTGGCAGGGACCTAAAACCCTTTTGTGCCGCGCACGCGGTCGCCCTTCGGTCGATCGATAATCCTCTTCCCTGGAGGCCCTCGGCCGCAACGCTCCCAGACCTTGTACAGGCCACGAAAGTATGCGCGTGCGGGTCATTTCAAGAGTTGTGGGCGATCGATTGGCGCAAGCCGGACAAGCTGGATACCGCCGCGATCCGGCGAATGGCACTTTCCGCGAGATCCGTTCATCGGGCCCGCCTGGCCTGGGCGAACTACCGCGAGGATTGCGTCGTGGTCCCAGAACTCAAGGAGCGCGCGAAGGAGGGCAAGCCCTGCACGACGCCGTTCCACCTTGGGATGATCACCTCGGTGGCCCGGGCGTTCGGTAAAGATCCGGAGTGGGCGTGGTTCCTGCGATATGGGCAGCTCCTGCACTACGCGGCCACGATCAATGAGGGAGAATACGGTTGCCGGTGGGTGACCGAGGCCGAAGAAGAGCAGATAGCATCACTCGAGGCCCGCGGCATCTCCGGGACAAAACGCGGGGCGCTCCCGGACGGGGCGAAGATCGTGAGGAGGAAGCGCCGTGGCTGATCTGAACACCAGATCGCGCCTTGATGATTCCGACTTCAACCGGGGCCTTGCCCGGATGCGGAAGGAGGCGCGCGACTTCAACAAGAAGCTCGGATCTGAATTCTCGAAGGTCTTCTCTGGCGCGGCGGTCGGGGGCGGGATCGCGGCGGCGCTCTACGGCATCGGCAACGCGGTGCGGGGCGCGTTCTCCGAGGCCGACAAGGTCAGCGATCTGGCCGAGACCCTGCGCGAAATGCCATCGGATCTCGTTCGGGTCGGTGGCGCTGCGAGCCTGATGGGCTCGGACATGGAGGGCGTCGTCAAGGCGGCCGTCAAACTTCGCGTGAATCTGGGCAAGGCGGCGGAGGGTGGCAACGAGCAGGCCGAGGCGCTCGAGGCCATGGGGCTCAGTGGCCGGGAGCTTTCCCGTATGGCCCTGCCGGACATGATCGTCGCGCTCGCGCAAGGCTACCAGCGGGCGGAGGCCAGCGGACGAGGATTTCTCGCAGTGCAGGAACTGCTGTCCCGGGGAGGAACAGAACTGGTGAACCTGCTCCAGCGCAGCCCGGAGGAACTGCGCGAGCTCTTCGAGTCGATCAAGCCGGCATCCGATGCGGCGCTGATGGGCATGGGTGTCGTTGCCGACCAGTGGAACCTCATGCTCCAAAACATGAAGTCCCGCTTCCAGGATTGGGTCTGGTCCACCTACGCCGGCTGGAAGAAATTCACGGCGAGTCTCAAGGCGAGCGAGGAAGTCGGGGCGGCCGCTCGGCAACGATTTGCTGCCGAGAAGGACTCCGGCATCATCCCGGAGGGGCTGGGAAAGAAGCAGCGACGGGCGGCCGAGGGCGCGCTCTACAAGAAGATCCACGGCGAGGAGATGGCCAAATGGATGGGATCTAATCCCGAGGACGCCGGGTTCATGACCGAGGGGGCGAACTATCGGCCCAAGGGGATGATCGACCGGGCCAAGGGCGCGGTGAGCGATGGCGGAGGCGAAAGCGCGGAGAAGCAGCGCAAAGAGATCGACCGGCTCACGGAAGCCTACTGGAAGGCGAAGGAGGCGCGCGATGCGGCCAATCGTACCGACGAGCAGAACCTTCAAAACTTGATCGGGAGGCTGGCCGAGCTCCGCAACCGGATCGCGCGCGGCAACTCCGACCAGGCCCAGTCCCTGAAACTCCGCACCGAGGAGCAGGGCCTGATGAAGGACATCGAGGACCTGGGGCGCAAGATCGGCGAACAGAAGAAGCGCGATGCGGAGGAGGACAAGCGCGAGAAGGAAAAACTCGACAAACTCCGCGAGGACAAGATGGCCGAGGCCGCGAAGCAGCGGGAGCTGGCGCTGGAGGCTGCGATCCTGAAACTCAAGTCCGACGGCAAAGAGCACGCGGTCGAGGAGGCGCGGCTGCGCTTGGCCGCGGCCGAAAAGGAGTACGATTTCGCCCGGGGGAGCAAGCGGGAGGCGGAGGCCTACGTCGCCCTACTGGCAGCGCGCAATAACCTGACCGAGGCAACCGGTGCGGGCCAGGGCAAATCCAAGAACGAGCGCATCGAGGAATACATGCGCGATGGGATGAGCGCGGGCGATGCCAAGAAGAAGGTGCGTGGCGAGGATCGCGCCGCGCGCAGGGCCGATGCGCGGATCAACGCATTTCGCAAGGGCGCGGAAGAGGCGCCGAACATCATGGGCGAGGGCGTCCGCGACTACATGGACTCCCACAAGAACGTTGCCGGGGCAAAGGCGTTCGATTCCGGGGCTTGGGAGAGCGGCTCGCACGGGCAGGCCGTGGCCGATGCGGCGGCCGGCAGGGGCGCCGAGGGCGCAAGCGGCGGTGATTCCAACGGCATCGGGCAACTGATCCAGGTGGTCAATGAACTCAAGCAGGCCATCGAGAAGGCATCGGGGGGC
>JAKQKQ010000203.1 GCA_029560585.1 Verrucomicrobiota bacterium
CCCCGGAGGTGCTCGAGAATAGAGAACCCAGTCGGCCGCGCCGTCTGGCGAGGCGTTGCGGTGGGCTATTCCCCGGTCAGGCGTCCGGATCGGCGGCGCCCACGGCGATGTGCGACGCCGAGGATCAGGCCGAGGCCCAGCGCCAATAGTGCGAGGGCAGATGGCTCGGGTATCACGAGCGCGATGTGATTGCCCTCGAAGGCGTAGTCGATCGTGTAGCCGAACGGCAGATTCTGCACATCGAGGAAGGGTTCCCCGGAGAGCGAGTCGTATTCGGCGAAGACGTAGGTGCCGTTGGTGAGGGTTTCGGAATAGACGAACTGGAGGGTGCCGTTGGTGATGTCGAAGAAGCCGTTGACATCCAGGAGGTCGCTAAGGCCGGCGCCGGGGCCCGCGGCGTTGGCCAGCTCGATCTGCAGGGTCCCGTCCAGATCGAAGCTGTTGCTGGTGGTCAGCGTACCGATCGAGTTGCCCGGCGCCACGATGCCGCCGCCCAAGACCTGGATGGCGGCGGCGATGAGGCCGGTGCCGCCGAGGGTGCCACCGCCTTGGATCGCGTAGGCACCGCCGCCGATGTGGGAGCCGTTCACGCGCAGGGTCCCGTTGGTGACCGTCGTGGTGCCGGTGTAGGTGTTCGCGCCGGCGAGGTCCAGTATGCCGGGGCCCTTCGAGATCAGCGCGAGATTGTTCTCGTTGGCGCCCGGCCCGCCGATGTAACCGCCGAAGAGGTTGTTGGTGCCAGCGCCGACACTCAGCGTCAGGGTGGAGAGGGTGGTCCTGCCGCCCACCACGCGGTTCTCCGTGCCCGTTCCCAACGTGGTCAGGCCGGCGAGTTCTTGGTTATTGCCCGCGAGGACGAGACGGCCACTGGCGCTGCTGACTCCCACGCCGTTCAGGGCGCCACCGAGGACGACCGTCGTGCCTGTGGGCAACCGGTCGTTGCCGTTGGTCAGGCGAAGGTTGCCGCTGAATGGCCCGGCCCCATCGGGGGCGCGATTCGCGGTGATGTGCGTGTAGCCCCCGTAGCTGTTGGCGCCACCGACCACGATCTCGCTGGTGCGGCTGACGGTGCCCGTCGCGTTCGGGCTGCTGGCATCGAACAGGAAATGTGCCCCGCGCCCGTTGCCATCGTCGGATATCGCGCCGGTGATGATGAAGTCCATTTTGCTCCCCGGCTGGGAGACGCTGTTCCACGGCGTCACGGAGAAAACGCCGTTGGTGTTCAAGGTGACCGCGCCCGCAAGATTCACATTCGGTGCCGCGATCGCGTTGATTGAGCCCACCGTGTTGAAGCTGTTGACGGTAATGGGTTCCCAGGTGGTGATGCCCGCCGAGGAAAGGTCGCGCAGGCGCAGCCTCGACGTGTCGTTGAGCGTCGTGCCAACGTTCGTTGTTCCCAGGGTGTTTGCTGTTCCGCCGCGCAATTCAATGAGGGTAGCGCCGTTGGCGACGATCGCCCCGGAAAAATTGGTGTTGTTGCCGCTCATCTCGAGCGCCCCGGCGGATACGGTGATCGTGCCACTGCCAGCCACGGTGCCGTACGTTCGGACGTTGCCCACCCCGGTCTTCGTCAGGCCTGCCGCACCAAAGTCGATCGGGGTGTAGATCTGCAACTGGGCGGTGAACAAATCACAGCTGTTGTCGATGAAGGGGCTCGTCCCCGCGAAGCCAAGCGTCGCCGAACCGATCGGCCGGAGGGCGAGGACCGACGTGTCGCCCGCGCCGGGGTCATTGTAGATGATCCCATTGACCGTCTGGCTGACGTCCTGGGTGACGGTGAAGTTCGCGGTGTAATCGGTGGCGAACCTTGCCACGTCAGTCGCCGAATTTGGGATACCGGAACTCCAGTTCGAGGCGTTCGTCCAGTATCCTGAGGCCGTCGATCCGGTGGGCTGCCAGTCGTTGGTGGTCAACTGGGCGATGCCCGGGCTCGTCGCGAGCGCCAGGACCGCCGCTGCCGCCAGGCATCGTCGGCCAAGCGTAACCATCCCCAGGATGAGGTTTTCAATCATAATGAGCGCCAGACAGGATCGATCATAAGATCCGTAGGACGATGGACACAAGGAAAACCCTGGGATCGAAGCGCACCTGGGATGCGCGGCCCGCGAGGCGAGCCTGTCTCACAACTCAAACGCCCAACACGGGACACCCAACAATCAATGCCCATCAGATGATAGGGGGGACTTCCAATGGTGTGCGGCGCGCGACATTGCACGGCATCTCACAGAGATGCCCCACAAAATTTGTAGGCCGCCTGTGCCAGGCGGTTCGGTTCAAAGGTTTTGAGACACGCTCAGGCCGCGGGCCCTCCCGGAGGGATCGGGCCAGGCATGGCGTCATGGCCGACCGGAGACGTTTTTCAACGGGCTGTTAGGGGGCACCATCGAGGGCGGCTTCGGCGCGTTTGACGGGATAGTGCATGGGCGCGCGGCCGAGATTGCGTCAGGGGCATCGCTCGATGGGCGCGCGCACACGGTTGCCCCACTCGGTCCATGAGCCGTCGTAATTGCGCACCTTCTTGAATCCGAGCAGGTAGGTCAGCACGAACCACGTGTGGCTGGATCGTTCCCCGATGCGGCAGTAGACGATGATCTCGTCATTGGGTTTGAGGCCAAGTTCCCGGGTGTAGATCTTGTGCAACTCCTCGGCCGACTTGAACGTGCCGTCGTCGTTTGCGGCGGTTGTCCAGGGGATCCCGTGGGCGCCGGGGATGTGGCCGCCGCGCAGCACGCCCTCCTGCGGGTATTCGGGCATGTGCGTGATCTCGCCCCGGAATTCGCCGGGCGAGCGCACGTCGACCAGTGGCTTCCCGGCCTGGCTGAAGGCGAGCGCGTCATCGTAGAACGCCCGGATCAGCTCGTCCCGGCGCTCTGGAATCGGGTACCTCGCGTGCGGATAATGGGGTTTTTGGCGCGTCATGGGGCGGTGGTCCTTGATCCACTTGTCCCGCCCGCCGTTGAGCACCTTGACGCGCTCGTGGCCGAAAAGGCGGAAAGTCCACAGGGCGTAACAGGCCCACCAGTTGGCCTTGTCGCCGTAGAAGACGCACGTGGTCTCCGGGCCGATGCCGGTGTACTCGCACAACTCGGCAAATGACCTCGGTCCGATATAATCGCGGATCACCGGATCCTGGAGATCCCTGCGCCAGTCAATGTGCACGGCTCCCGGGATGTGGCCGGTGTCGTAGAGGAGCACGTCCTCGTTGCTCTCGATGATGCGGATGGTGGGGTCATCAAGGTGCTCCTGGAGCCAGTCGGCATCGACGACCGTTTCAGGATGGGAATACTTCTTGGTGGCCATGAGGCCAACCCTACTCCCGCAGGCACCCCCTGCAACCCCCCCAACCTCGGCCAAGGGGCAGGTGCGAAGGTTCGCAACTTCGGGTCGCGCCCGCCGCCAGGTTGCCACGAGGTCGGCGCAAGGTGCCAGAGCGCATCAGCGCCGGGAATAATTCGCTGGACACCCCGCAGGCCGTCCCTACTCGTATGACGGCGCCACGAGACAACGCTCGGGGCCCAACCAAGGCAGGAGGCCCATGGACACCAAACCCGGACACACTAAATGCGAGAAGCTCATCCGCTGGGTCGAGGAGATCGCTAAACTCACCCAGCCCAACGCCGTTCACTGGTGCGACGGCTCGCAGAAGGAGTACGATGAGTTGTGCGATCTCATGGTCAAGCACGGCACGTTCATCAAACTGAACGAGAAGCTGCGCCCCAATTCTTATCTGGCCCGCTCGCACCCCAGCGACGTGGCCCGCGTGGAGGATCGCACCTTCATCTGCTCGGAGAGCAAGGCCGACGCCGGCCCGACGAACAACTGGGCCGATCCCGCCCAGATGCGGGCCGAGCTGCGCGAGCTTTTCAAAGGATGCATGGCCGGCCGCACCATGTACGTGATCCCGTTCTGCATGGGGCCGATGGACTCGCCCATCGCGAAGGTGGGCATCGAGATCACCGATTCGCCGTACGTGGTCGCGAACATGCGGATCATGACGCGCATGGGCCAGGCGGTGCTCGACAAGCTGGACGGGACCGGCGAGTTCATCCCGTGCGTGCACTCGGTCGGTGCGCCGCTCAAGCCTGGCCAGGCGGACGTTCCCTGGCCGTGCGAGCCGGAAGTGCCCCGCAAGCACATCGTGCATTTTCCCTCGGATCGCTCGATCTGGTCGTACGGCTCGGGCTACGGCGGCAACGCCCTGCTCGGCAAGAAGTGCCTGGCGCTGCGCATCGCCTCGATCGCGGCGCGCGCGGAAGGCTGGATGGCGGAGCACATGCTCATCCTTTGCCTCACGTCGCCGGAGGGAAAGAAGCACTACATGTGCGCGGCATTCCCGAGCGCCTGCGGCAAGACCAATCTCGCCATGATGCAGCCGACGCTGCCCGGCTGGAAGCTGACTTGCCTGGGCGACGACATCGCGTGGCTTCGCATCGGCCGGGATGGCCGGCTCTATGCCATGAATCCGGAAACTGGCTTCTTCGGCGTGGCGCCCGGCACCTCGGAAAAGACGAATCCGAATGCCCTGGCGACCGCCGCCCGGAATAGCATCTTCACCAACGTCGTGCTCACGCCAGAGAACGATATCTGGTGGGAAGACATGGGCAGGCCCGCCCCGGCCAAGGGCATTGACTGGCAGGGCCAGGAATGGACACCCGATTGCGGCCGGAAGGGCGCGCATCCGAATTCCCGATTCACCGCACCCGCCTCGCAGTGCCCGGTGATCGATCCAGACTGGGAGAATCCCAGGGGCGTGCCCATCTCGGCGTTCATCTTTGGCGGACGACGGGCTTCGACCATCCCGCTGGTGTACGAGGGCTTCAGCTGGGAGCACGGTGTATTCATGGGTTCGGCCGCGGGCTCAGAGACGACCGCCGCGGCGATCGGTTTGGCGGCGGGCGTCCGGCGGGACCCCATGGCCATGCTGCCATTCTGCGGTTATCACATGGGCGATTACTTCGCCCACTGGCTGTCGTTCGCGCAGCGCACGGACCGCTCCAAGCTCCCTAAGGTGTTCTTTGCGAACTGGTTCAGGAAGAGCGCGGACGGCAAATGGCTCTGGCCCGGATTTGGCGAGAACAGCCGCGTGCTCAAGTGGATTTGCGAGCGCATCGACGGCACGGGCAAGGCCGTCAAGACGCCCATCGGCTGGTTGCCGACCCCCGATGCGCTGGACACCAATGGCCTGAAGGTTAGCCGGCCGGAGCTTGCCGAATTGCTCTCCGTGGACGTGGAAGGCTGGAAGAAAGAGGCGGATGACGTGGCCGAAAACTACGCGAAATTCGGTGATCGCCTGCCCAAGGCCATGGCCGACGAACTCAAGGCCCTCCGGCAGCGTTTGGGTGGGTCTTGACTTTTCCAGAACAGGTGGCAGGAAATGGTAGAGGTAAAGAGGGATCGGCGGCGAGAAAAGACCTTGCACGATGAAGCCCGGTTCCTTAGGCTCTTTGACTGATGCTGGAAGAGACGATTTTGAAAGGGAATTACTGATTTGTAGACTATAGAAAGATCACCCCCCCAAGACGGGCGACCGCGCAAAGCTGGTCGCCCATTAAAGCCGGGCCGCACCCCCTCCCAATTTATGCGGCCCGGCTTCTTTTTTGGGGGGCGCGTTCGGTATCCTCTCCTTAGCAGAGCGCCGAGCGAGAGCCTGCGGGCGCGTAGGCCCCCGGATATCCCATCCCACAGAGTCGGCCTCCAAATTGAATGGGCGCCAGAGTTCTCGACTTGGATCTCTTGCCCCGCGCGGCCGGGGCACCACCGCAGTCCAAAACTCTCTCGGCCCGGATCCTGGGTCGGGGCACGAGCCGTGCCCGCGATCAGCGCCCGAAGTTTCTGGCTAAAACTCCGAGCAGTTGAAGACGATCCGGTAGATGCATATCGCGCTGCGGCAGATGACCTTGCATTTTTCTTGGACGAGTTCTCCTCCGCAAACGGGGCAGCGGGAGTCTGCGGTCGGCGGATTTCGGGGCTCCGGGGGTGCGTTCGGCCTAACTGGCCGAAATCGATATGGGATGAATGAATCGTCCATGGCCGGGGGAACAACATGGCATCGGTTTTCGGAGTCCACAACGCTCAGACGGCGCTTTGCAAAGTGGGCCGATGGGCATAGACGTAGCACATACTATGAACACCTTGACACTCCATCGCTCACGATCCGGGCGTTGCCTCACGATCCTGGTGGTCTTGCTCGTTCTTCTCGCCATTGCCGTGGCTGGTGCCTGGTTCGGCATCAACACGTGGCTGAAATCTGGCAACCTTGATGCGTCCATTAAGTCAACGCTCACGGATGCCGTGGGTGCGCCCGTAGATTTCGAGGGCCTTGGCTTCGTGCCGTTCACCCGGGTGGCGCTGCGGAAGCTGTCGGTGGCGAACCCCGACGCCAAGGGCGCGGCTCCCCTGGTGACCTGTCGCAACATTGAGCTAGGTCTCTCGCCAACTGATCTCATTCACGGGCGCCTGCGATTCGAACGACTGGGCATCGACACACCCGATGTGCGCCTGATGCAGGATGCGGCGGGCAATTACCGGCTGCCCTCCGGCGGTGGGGGCAAGGGCGCCAAGACCGAGAAATCGCCTAAGAAGGAGGGCGAGGCCCGCGCGTCGGCCGGTCCCGCGCAGGAGTGGACCATCGACATGTTTCAGATTCGCGACGGGCGAATTGAGGGCATCGGCAAGGACGGCAGGCGGCTCTGGTTGGCCGAGGGCCTCAAGGTGAAGGCCAAGGTGGGACAGTCCGGCGCCGGGGTGTCCGCCAAGGGGGACGCCGAGGTCGGCAGGGCGATGCCCGTTAAAGATTTTGCTCTCACGGGCCTGTCCACGCCTTTCGCCTTCGAGGCGGATAAACTCTCCCTGCCCAAGCTGAGTTTCACCTGCTACGGAGGCAGCGGCTCGGGCATGGTCACGTTTGACGCCACGGGCGGGCGCGCCTATCAGGCGACGGTGGATGCCGGCGGTGTCGATGCATCCTCGGCCGTCGCGGCCTTTGGCGCGGATCCCTCCACGATCTCTGGCAAGATCTCGTTGCACGTGGAGGTCTCCGGCGAGGCCTCGCGGCCCGAGGCGCTGCACGCGATGGGGAATTTCGCGATCCAGCCCGCCAAGCTCGTGGGCAACAGCATCATGAAGACCCTCGGGGCGATCCTGATGGTCCCCGAATTGTCTAATTCCGAATTTGCGGCCGTGCGCGGCCAGTTCGAGGTCCGCGGCGAACAAATCATTTTCTCTGATCTGAGAACCGAACCCCGCGAGCGGTTGCAGGTCGTGGCCACCGGTTCGGTCGGTTTCGACGGGCAACTCGATCTGAAGGGCACCCTCGCCGCGAAATCCGAGACGCTCAACCTCGCCCCGTTGCTCGCGCGCGCCGGCGGCGCGCAGTCGGCCGACGGTTTCACCGAGGTCCCGTTCGTGGTCAAGGGCACCACGGACAATCCGAAGGTGTCGGTCGCGCCATCGGCGGCCGGCTCGATGGTCGGCGGGTTTCTCCAGAAACTGATCGGGGGAGGCCAGAAGCAAAAGACCAAGGGCGACAGCGGCACGCCGCAGACCACGGAACCCCAGCAGGAACAGAAGCCGGCCGATGCCCTGAAGCGGCTCCTGCCTTTCAGGCGATGAGTTCGCGCCACGGCGCGGCCGACCGATGAAAACCAACGGCAGGGGCCCCCGCGAGTTCAAGTGCCCCACCTGCGGCAGACCGGCCGAGTACGACGGGCGCTATTTCCCTTTCTGCTGCGAGCGCTGCAAGCTCGTGGACCTCGGCAGGTGGTTCAATCAGGAATACGGAATTCCGGCCGAGGAGGACCAGGGGGAGGAAGAGGCGCCCCGGAAGCCCGACGAGTGCGCTTGAAGGTCCTTGGCCGGTTCCCGCAATCTGGCTCGCCGGACCGTGGGAGCCTGCTTGCAGGCGATGGCTGCGATCACCGCGATCGGGCGACCACGAAAACCGTCGCACCATCTCACTCGATCAAGAAGGGATTGGATCGCCGCTCCCGGCCGATTCGGGTCGGCGGTCCATGACCGGGATATAACCACGTCTCGTCCGGCAGGGTGAGGAGTTTCGTGCGGATGCCATCGAGCAGCATTTCAGTCGAGCCGCCGGGCAAGTCGGTGCGCCCGATCCCGCCCGCGAACAGCACGTCGCCGCCGAAGACGAGTCTTTCGGACTCGCAATAGAAACAGATGCTGCCGGCGCAATGGCCGGGGATGTGGAGTGTCCTGAACGAGAAGGGGGCGGCCTCGAGCGCGCCACCATCCTGGAGCGCGATATCGGCCTCCAGTCCGGGGGCGTCGAGATCCAGGCCGAACATGCGAGCCTGCCTTCCCGGATCCATGAGGAGGGGCCGGTCATCGGGGTGGTAGGCCACGCGGCATCCGGTCTCGGCCTTGATGGCGGCGGCGTCCCAGATGTGATCGAAATGGCCGTGGGTGACGAGCAGCAGATCCACGGCCCAACCGTTCTCGCGGATCCATGCGAGCGCCCCCTCGGGGGCGTCGACCAGGGCGCGGGCTTCTGGGAGGTAGTAGGCGTTGGTGGCGGCGATCCCGCCGCAGTAGGTCGCGATTTTCATTGAGGGTTTTCCAGTGCCGTCTATGCCGTGGCGCATGAAAGTCAAACGCGCGCTGATCTCGCTTTCGGACAAGGCCGGGCTGGAGGCGTTCGCCTCGGGCCTTGCGGGGCTCGGGGTCGAGATCATTTCGACGGGCGGCACCGCCAAGATGATGCGCGAGCGCGGCATCCCCGTCGCCGAGATCTCCGATTACACCGGATTCCCCGAGATGATGGACGGGCGCGTCAAGACCCTCCACCCCAAGGTCCATGGCGGACTCCTGTACCTCCGCGGCAACCCCGAGCACGAGCGCCAGGCCGCCGAGCACGGCATCGGGCCCATCGATCTGGTCGCGGTCAACCTCTACCCCTTCGAATCCGTGTCCCGTCGGGCGGGTGCCACCTTCGAGGATTGCATCGAGAACATCGACATCGGTGGCCCATCGATGCTGCGCAGTGCCGCCAAAAATCACGCCAGCGTGACTGTTGTCTGTGACCCGTCCGATTACGCCGAAGTGCTCCGGCAACTCCAGGAGAGCGGGGAGACCACCCCGGAGCTTCGACGCCGCCTCGCCGCCAAGGTCTTCCGCACGACCGGGTACTACGATTCCCTGATCGCCAATTATCTCGCCGCCGCCACGGCCGATCCCGATCCGCTGCCCGACACGTTCGCCCTGCCCCTCCGAAAGGCCCAGACCCTGCGCTACGGCGAGAACCCCCATCAGAAGGCGGCGCTCTATGGCCCATTCGCGGACCGCTTCGAGCAACTCCACGGGAAGGAGCTTTCGTACAACAACATTCTCGATCTGACCGCCGCCCATGACCTCATCCTCGAGTTCGAGGCCCCGACCGTGGCCATTCTGAAACACACCAACCCCTGCGGTGTGGGCTGCGCCCCGAGGCTGCGCGACGCATGGGACAAGGCATTCGCCACCGACCGCCAGGCGCCGTTCGGCGGCATCATCGCCGTCAACCGGCCCCTGGATGGTGATTGCGCCGAAGCCATCGCCGAGATCTTCAGCGAGGTCATCATCGCGCCCGATTTCGAGCCCGCCGCCCTCGACCGCCTCCGCGCCAAAAAGAACCTCCGCCTGCTCAAGTACGCCCACGCCGCGCCCGCACCGGCGGGACTCCAGTTCCGATCTGTCACCGGCGGCGTCCTCGCACAGGAACGCGACTCCGCCATCACGGCCATGGAAAAATGGCGCCCGGTGACCAAGCGCCGGCCGACCGATCTGGAACTCGAGGCCCTGTGGCTCGCCTGGCGAGTCGTCAAGCACGTCAAGAGCAACGCGATCGTTTACGCCGCAGCCGACCGCACCCTCGGGATCGGGGCGGGGCAGATGTCCCGCGTCGATTCCTCCAAAATCGCCATCTGGAAGGCCGGCGAGGCGGGCCTTTCCGTCACGGGCAGCGTGGTTGCCTCCGACGCCTTCTTCCCCTTCCCCGACGGCCCCATCGCCGCAGCCGAGGCCGGTGCCACCGCCATCATCCAGCCCGGCGGCAGCGTCCGCGATAACGAGGTCATCGCCGCGTGTGACGAGCGCAATGTCGCCATGGTCTTCACCGGCATGCGCCACTTCCGGCACTAGCCAGAAACTTCAGGCGGCATTCGCGGACCCAGGGCGGGCACTCCCGTCCGATGTTCCGGCCTGCGGCAACATCTGATGCCAGCGGGCGAGCGTCGCTGGACGGTGCGCGGATCATGCCCCGACCCAAGATCTGGGCCGGGAAGATTTTGGACTGCGGTGGCAGAGTCCGGCAACCGCCGGACGGCGCCACCGCTTTGGCAGGGCGCGAAGCGCGGGCCGGGGCCATCGGCGTTGGCCCCGGCCGAGGCTAAAGCGGTGACGTCGCTTCGCTTTGTCACCGCAGTCCAAAACGGCCCCGCCAGACGCGCCCTACTTCGACCGCATGACGTAGGTGCCGTCCCAGTTTGCCGGCGGCGGCGAATCCAAAAAACGGCGCGCCTCGTCGATGTAGCTGCGGCCCAGATAGTCGTGCGGGTAGTGGGACAGGAAATTCTCGAACAGCGCGATGGCGCCCGGGAAGCGGCGATTGTAGAAAGCGGTCATCGCCGCGGCGAAGGTGCCGATCGCTTCGGCCGTGATCCTTGGCGATGGATCGCCGACGGCGCCGATCACCTCGTATACGTTGACGGGCTTGCTGCGGCCCTTGACCTGGATGCGGCCCACCGGACGGAGGAGAAATGCGGAGCGGACCAGCGGCTGAACGTCCTCGCCAATGAGGATGTCGGCCCTGAACTCCTTGGTGGCGCCCTCGAGGCGGGAGGCGAGGTTAACGGGGTCGCCGATGACGGTGAATTCCATGCGCCTGGTGGAGCCGATGTTGCCGACGACGACCTCCCCGTGGTTGATGCCGATGCCCATTCGCATGGGGATGCGTCCCTCGGCGGCCCATTTCTCGTCCATCTCGGCGAGCCGCCGGAACATGGCGAGGGCCGCGCGAACCGCGCGTTGCGCATCCTCCTCTCGCCCGCCGGAGACGGTGTCGCCCCAGACGGCCATCACGGCGTCGCCAATGAATTTGTGGAGCGTGCCACCCTCGTGGAGGATGCAGTCCACCATGCCGCTCAGGTACTCGTTGAGCTGGGCGACCAATTCTTCGGGGCGGGCGTTCTCCGAGATGGATGTGAAGTCGCGCACGTCGGAAAACAGGATGGTGACGGGCCTCCGCACGCCGCCGAGCATGCTCTGGAGGCGGTGGCGATCCGACAGCAGGGCGTCGGCGATGTTCTTGGAGACGTGGGTTTCGAACGTGCGGCGCAGGCGGACCCGCTCGCGCTGCTCGAGCCAGAAATCCTGGGCCTGGCTGCCGATGCCGACGAGCCCCATCGCCGCGAGCGGCGTGGCCAGCAGGATCACCAGCGAGAATGATGAGAAGAGCCACTGCGCGATGGCGGCGTAGGCGGCCATCACGGCGACCAGCGCGGCGAAGCGCAGCAGCGCGTTGTGGGGCATGCGGGGCACGGTGTAGGCGACGGCGCTGCAGGCGAGCAGCAGCGGCAGCCAGCTCAGGGGGGGCAACTCGGCGAGCCGCAGACCCTGGAGCGCCGCGGCCACCACCTGCGCGTGGATTTCCACGCCCTTCATCTCGCCGAAAGGCGTGAGGTGCTTGTCCTGAAAATGTGGTGCCGTCGGCCCCACCAGCACGATCTTGTCGCGCAGGAGTTCGCCGTTTCGAAACATTTGCGACCAGCTCTTGTCCTCGATGATAAAATGATAGGGGTAGACCGACACCACCCCGCAGTCCCTCCCCTCCCCGAACCCAAGATAGGGGATGAGCGGCCGACCCTTGCGGAAGGTGTCCGCGCGGTCGGCGCCAATGGCCGCGCGCAGAATCTGGAGGGGAAAGCTGGGCCGGTAGGACCGCTGTTCCTCGGGGATTAACGGCTGCTCGATCGCCTCCGGCGAAATCTCGTAATCGACCCGGCGGATCACGCCATCCAGATCAGGAAAGTAATTCACCAGGCCGTGGAGCGTCTTGCGGATGAACCTCTCGAGCGGGAAGAAGACCTGGGTGGCGGCACCCGCATCGCCCTGGGCGCTATTAATCACCAGGTTGGCACCGATGACGACACGGCCCGTGTACCGGGCTAGGACGGACTCGAAGGCGGCATCGTCCTCTTCGCCGTAAGAACTGGCATTAAGAAAGAGGAGGTCGAGCGCCACGGCCCTTGCGCCGCCGCGGAGCAGGCGATCGATCAGGATCCCGTGGACTTCGCGCGGCCAGGGGTATTGCGAACGCATCAGGCGCAGGCCACGATTCGTCTGGAAGACAGATTCGTCAAAGAGCTGACCCAACTGCATGGAGGCGTCGTCGATGGCAATGACGACCACCCCCGGAGGATCGCCCGCCTGTCCCCGCACCCTGAAGCGCCAATCGATGGATCGCAGTTCGGTGCCCACCACCTCGGGGCGCTGGAGCCACAGTCCCGCGAAGATAAACAGCGGGATCCCAAACCAGAGCAGGCCCAGCGGGCCGGCGCGGTGTGAGGTCGGTTCGTCGCGGGGAGAGGCCATCGTATCCGGCACGAATGTGCGCGCGGATTGGCCGTGGGGCAAGCGCCGTCAGGGCGTGGCCTGTGGGCAGCCCTGCGGGGCGCACCTGTCGCAAAACGCCAGGCCGTCACCTTCACGCTGGCGTTTCAGTATCAGTTGGGAGGGACGCCGTCCCCGGCGTCCGCGATTCACCAGCCGCGCAACGCCCGGGCCAACCCGGCCCGCGAGGCGAGGCTGTCTCAAAACTCAAACGCCCAACACGGAACATCCAACAATCAATGCCCATCTGATGACAGAGGGGACCTCCAATGGTGTCCGGCGCGCGACAATGCACGGCACCTCACAGAGATGCCCTACAAAATTTGTAGGCCGCCTGTGCCAGGCGGCGCGGTTCAGAGGTTTTGAGACACGCTCAGGCCGTGGGCCCTCCCCAGGATGCTCGCATGGCGCACCCATCGAAAGGACATGGGCCACGGGACAATAACGTTTTGTGACAGACTCGGGCCGGGGTCCTCGTGGGCCGCGTCAGCCGGGCAACCGCGCGATCCGCGTAACCCAAAAACCCCGCTTGAAACTCTGGCCCGCCGGCCCAAGACTCCCCACCCCGGCGTTTCCGCCGGGGGCGCGATGGAAGTGCTGGCGATCATCCCCGCCCGTGGCGGCTCGAAGAAGGTTCCCGGAAAGAATATCCGGCCGCTCGATGGTGTCCCGATGATCCACCACAGCATCCGGGAGGCCAGGCGCTCGCGCCACATCACGCGCGTCATCGTCTCGACCGACGACGAGGCCATCGCGGCGGTCGCGCGAGAGGGCGGGGCCGAGGTGCCCTTCCTGCGCCCCGCCGAACTGGCCGGGGACCACGTCACCGACCTGCCCGTTTTTCAGCACGCCCTGCGCTTTCTTGAGGAACGCGAGGGATACCGCCCGGCGATCATCGCCCACCTTCGGCCCACCGCCCCCCTGCGCCGCGCGGAGCACATCGACGCCGGCATCGACCTGCTGCTCGGCTCGGATGCCGATTCGGTGCGCAGCGTCACCATCGCGGGCCAACACCCGCACAAGATGTGGCGCTTCGAGGGCGCGGAACTGCGGCCGTTCATGCCGCACCTCACGCTCGCGGATGAGCAGTTCAACCAGCCGCGGCAACTCCTGCCTCCCGCGTTCATCCAGAACGGGTCGGTCGATATCGTCCGGCGCGAGGTCATCATGGATCTCCATTCCATGACCGGTCGCAAGATCCTCGGCCTCCTCATGGACGAGCTGGACTCGGTCAACGTCGATCACGAGGAGGATTTCCTGCTGGCCGAGGTGCTCTTGCGGCGGCGGGGGGCCAAGGCGAACGGTGCCTGACGTCATGAGCGATCCGAACGCCAAGATCGGCCAAGAGGGAAAGACAATCTGCGTCGATATCGACGGCGTGCTGGCCGTGCCCCGCGCCGATTTGAAGTATGCCGACTGCGAGCCAATCCCCGGGGCCGTCGATGCGCTGCGGCGACTCAAGGCGAAAGGATACCTCATCGTGCTTTTCACCGGTCGCCACTTCAATCGCCTCGAGGAGACGCGGCTCTGGCTCGAGCGCCACGGCCTTCCCCACGATCACATCGTCATGGGCAAACCCACCGCCCGCTATTACATCGATGATCGCGGCATCACCTTCCGGGGCGACTGGGCCGCCGTCGAGCGAGAGATCGAGGGCGGCGAATAGCAGATTTTCGCCCGCCGAGGCATGCCCTGACCCGGGAGCCCGCGCCAGCTTGTGCGGCGCACGAATGCGCCGCTTTGGCCGTTCATCCGGCCCTGGGAAAGCGGCGCCCGGCCATAGGGGACAGCACCTCACCAAAACGCTTCGCCAAAGCCACGGCATCTTGATGAATCTTTCGATGGATGCGCCATGCGAGCATCCCTGGGGAGTGCCCGCGGCCTCGCGGGCCGGGTTGGCCCGGGCGTTGCGCGGCTGGTGAATCGCGGACGCCGGGGACGGCGCCTCTCCCAACTGATACTGAGACGCCAGCTGGGTCGCGGGTCTGGTGATCTTGGAGCCACGCACCCGTGGACGATCACAGAGGAAGAGCCCTCGAGGAATCGGCGTCGGCGTTCTCATCAGAAGAACACCGTTGCTCCAGATCGGCCGCGCCCGATCACAAACGCGCTTGAGGACGGCGCCGGGCTCGCGCAGACTGGCCGGGTGCGCACTCCGCTGGCTCTCCAGCTCCATAGCCTCCGCGAAGAAGACACGGCCAATCCGGGGGGCAAACTGCGGCGCATCCGGGCCCTCGGTTATCAGGCGATCGAACTCGCCGGCTCCTACGGCATGCCCGCGAGGGAATGGAAATCCATCCTCGAAGAGACCGGGCTAGCCGTCGTCGGCGCCCATGTTCCCCTCGATGCGCTGACCGCGCGGTTCGATGAAGAGGCCGACTTCCATGCGGCGATCGGCAACCGCCGCATTGTCGTGCCCACGCTTCCGCCGGAATACCGCGTTCTCGACGGCTTCGTTCGTGCCGCCGAGCTGCTTGGCCGCCTGGGCCAACGGCTCGCGGACCGCGGCCTCGAGCTCCTGTACCACAACCACGGATACGAATTCCACGAGTTTGATGACGGGCGCACGGGCATGGACGTCCTGTTCGGGGGCACCGATGCGGATCGCGTCGGTTTCGAGATCGACGTGGGCTGGGTCGAGACGGCCGGGGCCGACCCGGCCGATTTCCTTCGGGAGAACGCGACCCGCGTGCGCGCCCTTCACCTCAAGGAGATACGCCACCGCGATGGCGCCCTCGTCCCCATCGGCCAGGGCGACGTCGATTTCGCCGCCATCATACCCCTCGCGCTCCACCGCCACTGGCCCATGATCGTCGAGTACGAGGGCGGTGCCGCATCCTCCGCCGTCAAGATGTCCGCCGATCACCTCCGCCACCTCATGGAGGCCATCACCTAACCGCCCCCCGGAGAAACCCATGCCGTCCTTTGATGCCGCCGCCGGAGTCGACCTCGCCGAGGTCCGAAACGCCATCAACCAGGCCCGCCGCGAACTCGGCAGCCGCTTCGATTTCCGCAACGTCGCGTGGGAGATCGTCGAGGAGAAAGACCAGCTCGTCATCTCCGCGCAGGACGAGTTCAAGCTCCGGGCCGTCTACGACATCCTCACCGCCAAGCTCGCCGGCCGCAGCGTCAGCCTGAAGAACATCGACCCGCAGCCCGCCGAGATCTCCTCGGTGGGCCGCGCCAGGCAGGTCATCAAGCTGAAACAGGGCCTCGATACCCCCGTCGCCAAGGACATCGTCGCGCGCATCAAGGACCTCGATCTCAAGGTCCAGGCCCAGATCATGGAGGGCAAGGTCCGCGTCACCGGCAAGAAGAAAGACGACCTCCAGACCGTCATCGCATTCCTCCGCAAAGAGGATCTCCCCGTCGGCCTCAACTTCGAGAACTTCCGGGACTGAGCGGTTTCAGGAAGTCCCGTGGCCAGCACGCCACCGGCGCAGGACCGCCGTCGCGGGCAAGATTGCCTTCGGCACGGCAGGCGGGCGCGTCGAAGGCCTGCGACACACGCAACTTTGGCGTCACGCACCCCTCCGCGCGCGCGCGGCATAATGCTTCTCAGGCCGCCGACGGGCCTTTACCCTTGGGGTGCCATGAGCACGCCCGCGCCCCATTCGCATGCCCGCTTTGCGACCCCCGCCGTCATTCTCCTCGCCGCGCTTTCTCTCGCGGCGCTCCAACCCTGCCGGTCGGCGCCCGCCGCCGAAGGCCAGGGCGGGGGAGACCCCCTTGCCGCGGGATTCATTGCGCCCCCCGATGCGTCGAAGCCTTGGGCATACTGGTGGTGGCTCAATGGCAACGTGGACGAGCGCACGATCACGCGCGATCTCGAGGCGATGAGGGCGGCCGGTTTCGGCGGGCTGCTGATGTTCGACGCGCGCGGTTACCATGACGACACCAGCCACGTGCCGGCGCCACCGGCCAAGATGGACTTCATGGGTGCCGAGTGGCGGCGACTGCTGAAGTTCTCGCTCGCCGAGGCGAATCGCCTGGGGCTGGAGGTCAGCGTCAATCTCAGCAGTTGCGCGGGCGCGCTGAAGGGACCCTGGGACGTCGGCGATGACGTGCCAAAGAAGCTCGTTTGGAGGGCCACCGAACTGCGGGGCCCGAAGTTTGCTGCGGAGCTGACAAAACCGGAGGGCAAGCGGTTTTGGGACGTGGCCGTGATCGGGGTGCGGCATGACGATGCGGCGGCGAAGCTCTCCGATGAGTGGCAGGATGTGGCGCCGAAGCTCGGATCCCAGCCCCCCGTGACCGAGGTCGTGGATCTCACCGCGAAGGTGGACGAGCGCGGCAAGCTTGCGATCGATGTGCCGGAGGGGCGCTGGACGCTGCTGCGGTTCGGCTACATGACCCTGGATGGCGACCCCGCCCACCACGGGCAGATGGTCACCGCCCAAGACGTGGACATCCTCGACCCGGACGCGGTCGGGCGCCACTTCGATCGGATGGGCAGGGCACTCCTGGAGGACGCCGGCCCGCTGGCGGGCAAGACGCTGACGCATTTTTACAGCGTCAGTTGGGAGGGGGCGATACCGACGTGGACGCGCGGATTCGAGGGGGAATATGAAAAGCGCCGGGGCTATTTGCTGCGGCCGTGGCTCCCGGCGCTGGCGGGCTTCACCGTGAAGAATCACGCGGATTCGGGGCGCTTCCTGGGCGACTACTACAGGACGCTGGGCGATTGTTTCCGCGACAACTTCTACGGCAAGATGCGGGCGCTGTGCGCGCAGGCGGGCCTGAAGTGGCATTCGGAGTCCGGCGGGCCATGGAACCGAAAACTCGCATCTTTCGCCGATGCGGACCAGCTCGCGTTCCTCGGTCGCAATGACATGCCGCAGGGCGAGTTCTGGTTCACCGGCGCGCCGATCAAAAGCCGCAGGGACATGAATCGCCCGCAGGCGATGGCCGCGCACATCTACGGCAGACAACTGGCCGCGAGCGAGGCGTTCACGCACATGATCCAGCACTGGTCCGCCTACCCGGCCGCGCTGAAACCGTTTGCCGACTCGGCGTTCTGCGACGGCGTCAACCACCTCATTTGGCACACGTTCACCGCCTCGCCGGACGAATTCGGCAAACCCGGCATCGAATATTTCGCCGGCACGCACATCAACCCAAACGTCACGTGGTTCCCGCAGGCGCGCGCGTTTCTCGATTATCTTGCCCGCTGCCAGTTCATGTTGCGGCAGGGGCTGCCCGTCAACGACGCCGCCGTGTACATCGGCGACAAGCCGTATCAGCACTGGGGCCGCGGTGCGCGCTGGAGCGAGAAAGCCACCCTGGGGTTGCCGCCGGGCATCAATTACGATCTGGTCTCGACCGAAGTGCTGCTGGATCGGCTCACGGCGAATGGCGGCAGGCTCATGCTACCGGAGGGCACCAGTTACCGGATGCTGATCGTGGATCTCGACGACGAGACGGTTCCACCCGCGACGCTGGAACGGATCTCCAAGCTGCGAAACGAGGGGATCGCCGTGGTGCTGGGGAGCCGCAAGCCGCAGGGCGCAACCGGCCTCCCCGCCCGCCCTTCCGACGACGCCGATGTGCGGCGCCTCGCCGATGCGCTCTGGGCGAAACCATCGAGCGCCGAGGAAGCGATGGGCGCCGGGAAGATCCTGCCCGATTACGAGGGGCCATTCGAATACGCGCATAGGCAGGAGGGCAAGACGGACATCTACTTCGTGTCGGGCAAGGGCACCGCCGACTGCACCTTCCGGGTGACTGGTCGGCAGCCGGAGCTGTGGGATCCTGTCACGGGACGATTGAGCGCCGCCGCCGCATGGCGCGCCACCCGGGATGGTCGGACAACGGTCGCCCTCGCGCTGCCGGAGACTGGCTCCGTTTTCGTGGTGTTCCGCGCTCCCGGCGAACCGCGCGAATCCGCGCCGCCGTCCCCACCGGCGGAATTGGCGTTGGCCGGACCGTGGAACGTGAACTTCGGCCCGAAGACCGTCGCGTTTGATGAACTGGTCCCTTGGAACAAGAGCGCCGATGCCGACATCAGGTATTTTTCCGGGGCGGCCACCTACCACAAAACGTTTGAATTGACCGAGGCGCAGGCCAGCCAATCACTCCGCCTCGAACTCGGGGAGGTCAATGTCATCGCGCGGGTCCGCCTCAACGGCAAAGACCTCGGGGTTGTCTGGACCGCCCCGTGGAGCCTCGGGCTAACCGGCGCGGCCAAGGCGGGCCGCAACGAGCTGGAGATCACCGTCCTCAACACGTGGGTCAACCGCCTGATCGGCGATGCCGCGTTGCCGCCCGAGAAGCGCACCACGAAGACGAACGTCGGCCTGCAGGCTGGCAAGCGCACGTTCAAGGCTTTCCAGGGCTTCGCCTCCGAAGACCCCCTGATGCCCTCCGGCCTCATCGGGCCCGTCCGCATCCAGTTCGCCGAGAGACGCGAGATCCCTTGATGACACTCCCTATGAAACACACCGCACTCTTCGCCTCGTTGATCCTGGCCGCCTGCACCCTGTCGCCCAGCGGCGCGCAGACCCCGACGAACGGCGCCCACGTCGTGGATGTCGTCTACGGCCACAAGTTCGGCGTCGCCCTGACCCTCGACGTCTTTCGCCCGGAGAAACCCAATGGCGCGGGCATCATCTACGTCGTCAGCGGCGGCTGGTTCTCCAACCACAGCGCCATCAAGGTGGCCCGCTACCAGACCTATCTCGACAGGGGCTATACGGTCTTCGCGGTGGTCCACGGATCGCAGCCGAAATTCATCATCCCGGAGATCTACGAGGACATGCACCGGGCCGTGCGGTTCATTCGCCACAACGCCGCCCAGTTCGGGGTGGACCCGAACAAGCTGGGCATCACCGGCGCCAGCGCCGGCGGCCACCTCTCCATTTCGATGGGCACGATGGGTCGCCCCGGCCCCGAGAAGGCGCCCGATCCCATCGACCGCGAGAGCAGCGCCGTCCAGGCCGTGGCCTGCTTCTTCCCCCCGACCGACTTCCTCAACTATGGCAAGCCCGGCGAGGACGCCGTCGGCGTCGGCATCCTCGAGAAATTCAAACCCGCCTTCGGGCCCCGCGCCGATACCCCCGAGGAACGCCAGAAGTATGGCCGGGAGATCTCTCCTATCTATTTTATAACTCCCAAGATGCCGCCGACGCTCATCGTCCACGGCGACGCCGACAAACTCGTCCCCATCCAGCAGGCCGAGACTTTCGTGAAACGCGCGAAGGAGGTTGGTGTGGACGCCAGGCTCATCGCCAAACCCGGTGTCGCCCACGGCTGGCCCAAGATCGAAGAGGATCTGCCCGCGCTCGCCGACTGGTTCGACCAGCACCTCCTCGGCGTCAAGAAATAGATCGCGCCGGTGGCAACGCTAGCCAGAAACTTCGGGCGCCGTTCGCGGGCGCGGCTCGTGCCGCGAGCCAGGATCCGGGTCAGGAGGGTTTTGGACTGCGGTGGCAGAGTCCAGCAACCGCCGGACGGCGCCACCGCTTTGGCAGCGCGCGAAGCGCGAGCCGGGACCATCGGCTTCGGCTCCGCCGGAGGCAAAAGCGGTGCCGTCGCTCCGCTCTGCACCGCAGTCCAAAACGGCCCCGCCCCCAGAAGTTTCATCATGAATAATCCGGCGCGTGGACCACTCTGGCTAGCGCCGCCCCGGTGCGCCGGGTGCGGCGCTGATTTGCGAGTGCCCGCCCACCGAGGTGCGGGAGTGCTTCGCCGAAATCGCAGACGATTTCGCCTTTGATGGTTCCTTGATTGCGAATCGTTTGACTCCTTCGGAATGGAATTGCGTGCCACCGAGGCTTCGTGAGAGGAAAAGGAAATCGAACTAGGCATCCGACCGCACTGCCGTGCCACGGGTGGTCGGTGAGGGCGGCGTCGGTCAGCACCCACGTTGGGAAGTGTAACAGGGCGGGAGGAACAAGAGGATGAAGGGGCCATTCGGTGACGTTTTTCGGATGGTGGTCAGGTTCTTGGCCGCCCGTGACTCTCAACGTTGGGGGATAAGATCAATGAGGTGCTCCCTTGTGGCCGCGACCATTCTGTTGACGGCCCAAGCCAGGGCCGCCGACTGGAAAGAGAATTCCCAGACAGGGGAACTCTTCAGGCGCGCGGGGGTGGATGGAACTTTCGTTTTATATGATGTGACCGCGGATGCGTATATCGTCCACAATAGGGCGCGCGCGGAAAAAAGATTTATCCCCGCGTCCACCTTCAAGATCCCAAATACGCTGATAGGACTTACGGTCGGCGCCGTTGGGAGCGTCGATGACGTCTTGCCCTACCGGGGACCCCCGGCGCCGTTCGTCAAGGCGTGGGCGAAGGACATGGGATTGAGAGAGGCCATCGCATTATCCAACGTCCCGATCTATCAGGAGCTCGCCCGGCGCATCGGTCTTGAGCGCATGCGGGAGAACGTGGCGCGCATCGATTATGGCAACAACGAGATCGGCACAACCGTGAACAGCTTCTGGCTGAGCGGCCCCCTCATGATCAGCGCGGTCGAGCAAACCCGATTCCTTGCCAAACTGGCGCAAGGTGCGCTCCCGTTTCCCCCAGGGTTGCAAAGAAGCGTTCGGGAAATCGTCTTGTTGGAGCGGGGACCCAGCTGGAGATTATATGGGAAAACGGGCTGGCAGAACGCTCCCGACCAAGGCGTCGGCTGGTGGGTCGGATGGGTGGAAAAAGACGGCCGCATCTATGCCTTTGCGCTGAACTTGGATATCCGGGAACCGTCCGATGCGGGCAGACGCGCAGAACTGGGCAAGGCAAGTCTCAAGGCGTTAGGAGTGCTCTATTGAGCGTTCCAAAATCGCTTCGTATCCCCTCAATCTGACTCGAAAATACGGCCTAACGAAAGGGTAGCGAAGGGCTTGCGCCCTTCGGCGGGGGCCATGGGCAAGATGCCCATGCCACGGTCCTGTGGCACGGGCGTCCCGCCCCTAACGGCCGAGCGAACGCCGAAGCCGGAATGTCGTAGAATCGCCTCTGGCGATCGGCTTCGCTACGAATTTTCCGCTCCCGGTGGTCCGGCAGCCGCAGGATGGGATCTGACTCGAAAATCCAGACACCGAATCGTAGGAGCCTGCTTGCAGGCGATTCGAATCGCGCGCAAGCGCGCTCCTACGAGGCGATCCCATGCGCGAATCGCGTGCGAGAGCGCCCCTGCATCCCATTTGGATCCCGCGTAATACCTCCCACAGGGGTGAGCGGGCTCTGCGCGAGAGAACTTGCAGACGCAACAGCGTCGTGCGTTGATTGGCGGTCAAATAAACCTGATAAAGTCCAAAGCGGGAACGCTGATCGGATAGTCGCCCATGGCACGAAACATTGAGATAAAGGCGCGCATCGAGAGCATCGCGGGCCTGTTGCCGCGGGTTGCCGCGATCGCGGACAAGGGTCCGATCGAAATCGCCCAGGATGACACCTTCTTCCGTTGCGATTCGGGACGATTGAAGCTCCGCGCGTTTTCTGAAACGGAAGGAGAACTCATCTTCTATCGTCGCGCGAACCAACAGGGGCCCAAGGAGTCCTTCTACGTGAGGACGGCCACGTCCTGCCCGGCGGCGCTCCGTGAGACCCTGGGCCTTGCCTGCGGCGTCGTCGGGCGAGTCGTCAAGCGCCGCACCCTATTCCTTGTTGGCCGGACACGCGTCCACCTCGATCGGGTGGAGGGACTTGGTGACTTCATGGAGCTTGAGGTGGTGTTGGATGAGAATGAGCCGGCTGAGGCGGGGGTTCACGAGGCGCGCGATCTCATGGCCCGCCTTGGAATAGGCCCATCGCAACTCATCGAGGGCGCCTATCTGGACCTGCTGACGCAAAGGGCCTCATAGCGGCTCGCTGGAAACCCATCGGCACCGAAGATGGCGCCCGATCCCGAATAGCGGGGGGAGGGCCGCGGCCTCGCGGGCCGCGTTGGCCGCGGAGCGGGGTTGCTCCGATGGATCGCGGCTTTGCACGATGACCGCGAGCCGCATAGGCTTAAACCCAAAATCGCATGAAGATAGCGGGGCTTCGGTGGTGGATCGTGGTGCTGCTTTTCTTGGCGGCGGTCCTGAACTATGTGGATCGCCAGACGCTCTCGGCGCTCGCGCCGACGATCCAGGCGGACCTCGGGATGGACGACCGCGATTACGCCAACATCGTCAACATCTTCCTGGTCGCGTACACGCTCTCCTATCTCGTCTCGGGGAAGCTGGCCGATCGGATTGGGACGCGCGGCTCGATGGTGCTGTTTGTCGCGTGGTGGTCGGTGGCGAACATGCTCACGGCTGCGGCGCATGGCATCCGCTCGCTCGGGGCGTATCGCTTCCTCCTGGGACTTGGGGAGGCGGGTGTCTGGCCCGCCGCATCGAGGGCGGTTTCGGAATGGCTGCCCGCCCGGGAACGCGCCTTGGCCATCGGCATCTACACGATGGGGGCGACCGCCGGGGCGACGGTGGCGCCATACGTCGTCATCCCGCTCGCGTCGTTCCCCTACGCGGAGAAATTCCCGCTGGTCCAGTCGGTGCTGGGCGCGGGCGCGGGCTGGCGGATCGCGTTTGTTCTCACGGGTGCGGCCGGGCTCGCGTGGCTATTGCCGTGGCTCTGGCTCTATCGGCTCCCTCGCCAGAGCCCTTATTTGGGCGATGACGAGCGCCGGCTCATCAGCGAGGCCGAGGCGTTGACCCGCGATGCGGACGAGGGCGCGCCATGGACGTGGGGCCGCATTTTCGGCAGTCGCGTGGTCTGGCTGCTCCTGCTGGGGCGGCTACTCACCGATCCCGCATGGTATTTCTACCAGTTCTGGTTCCCGAAGTACCTGAATGCCGAGCGCGGGCTTTCGCAGCAGGCGCTGACGATCACGTGGGTGGTCTACGCGGCCGCCGGCGTCGGCAGCCTGCTCGGCGGTTGGCTGTCGGGGCGCTTGGTCCGGCGGGGCATCGATCCGCCCGCCAGCCGCATGTGGGTCATGGTCGGGTGCGCGTGCCTCATGCCGCTCTCGTCACTGATCCCCGCCGCCGATTCCACCGCCGCCGCCATGGCCATCACGTCCATCGTGGTGATCGCGTCCCTCGCGTGGCTCATCAACCTCGGCTCGCTCGTCATCGACCTGATCCCGCGGCACTCCCTCGGGACGGTGTTTGGCGTCGTCGCGGCCGGCAGCACGATCGGCGGCATGCTGATGAACACGCTCGTGGCCACGATGGTGTCGGGCCCCGCGACCAAGCCGGCGGGTTTCCTCGACCAGTCCGTTCAGGCAGTGTTCGGTTGGGTGCTTGACGCGGTGGCGGGCAAGGGTTACGCACAATGGTTTATCCTCATGTCCATCCTGCATCCGATCGCGCTGCTGATGCTATTCTTCGGCGGGGCACACCGCCCTCATCGCGCCGACAACCAACCAGCCGCATAGGCCACGCATGATCACCGCCGGTCCCATCTACAGCCGCGAGTTGAAAACGGCGCGCGTCGCGGCGGACCTGGCCGTGGTCGGCGGCGGGCTCGCGGGCACCTGCTGCGCGATCACCGCGGCGCGGGCCGGGATCCGCGTTGCCCTGGTGCAGGATCGCCCCGTGCTGGGCGGCAATGCCTCCAGCGAGATCCGGCTCTGGATCCTCGGCGCCACCTCCCACATGGGGAACAACAACCGATGGGCCCGCGAGGGCGGAGTCATCGACGAGATCCTCGTCGAAAATACGGCCCGCAATCCCGAGGGAAACGCGACGCTCCTCGATGCCCTGCTGCTGGAGAAGGTGGTCGCCGAGCCCAACATCACCCTGCTGCTCAACACCGCCGTCTTCGCCGCAGAGAAGTCTGGCGCGGCGACGATCCGCCTCATCCGCGCCTTCTGCGCGCAGAACTCCACCCTCTACGAATTGCAGGCCCCCCTGTTTTGCGACGCGTCGGGTGACGGCATCCTGGGATACCTCGCGGGGGCGGCGTTCCGCGTCGGGGCCGAGGGGCACGACGAATTCGGCGAGGGTTTTGCGCCAGAGCACGCCACGCACGACCTGCTCGGGCACTCGCTCTATTTCTACTCGAAGGACGCCGGCAAGCCCGTGAGGTTCCAGCCGCCCGCCTTTGCGCTCACGGACATCACGAAGATCCCCCGCTGGCGCGACTTCAAGCCCCGGGATTCGGGCCCGCACCTCTGGTGGCTGGAGTGGGGAGGGAGCCTGGATACCGTCCATGACACCGAGACCATCAAATGGGAACTCTGGAAGGTCGCCTACGGGGTCTGGAACCACATCAAGAATTCCGGCATGTTCCCCGAGGCCGAGAACCTCACCCTCGAATGGATGGGCGCCATCCCTGGCAAGCGCGAGAGTCGCCGGTTCGAGGGCGAATACATCCTCCGCCAGCAGGACATCGTCGGGCAGCGCGCCCAGCCCGATGCCGTCTCCTACGGCGGATGGGCCATCGACCTCCATCCGGTGGATGGCGTGTATAGCGAGAAGCCCGGCTGCACGCAGTGGCATGCCAAGGGCGTCTACCCGATCCCGTACCGGTGCCTTTTCAGCCGGAATGTCACGAACCTTTTCCTCTCGGGGCGCCTCATCAGCGCATCGCACGTCGCGTTTGGCTCGACCCGCGTCATGGCCACCTGCGCCCACAATGGCCAGGCCGTCGGCATGGCCGCCGCACTCTGCCGCCGACACCACGTCCTCCCCGCCGATCTGCTCGATCCCGCTCGCGTGTCCGAACTCCAGCGCGAGCTGCTCCGCGCCGGGCACTTCATCCCCGGCATCGCCCTCGAGGATCCCGACGATCTCGTGCGTCAGGCGACCGTCACCGCATCGGGCGAATTGCGGCTCGCCAGCCTTGCGCCCAACGGCGAAACCCTGCGGCTCGAGAATGCGTCGGCCATGATGCTTCCGGTCCCGGCGGGTCCCGTGCCCCGATTTGAGTTCACCGCCGATGTCGCCGAGGCCACCACTGTGCGGGCCGAACTCCGGATCAGCAGCAAGCCCGACAACCACACGCCCGACGTCACCCTCGCCACGCTCGAGGTCCCGCTGCCCGCCGGTACGGGCCAGCGGATTTCCCTCGCGTTCGACGCGATGATCGAGACGCCGAGGTATGCGTTCATCTGCCTGATGGACAATCCCGCCGTATCCATTCACCTCAGCGACCAGCGCGTGACCGGGATCTTGTCCCTGTTCCAGCGATTCAACCGCGCCGTCGCCAAGTCCCCGCGGCAGGAGCCGCCCCCCGGCATCGGCATCGAATCATTCGAGTTCTGGCTCCCGCAGCGCCGTCCCACGGGCAAGAACTGCGCCATGGCCATCGATCCGCCGATCGCGTGCTTCGGCCCCCCGAACATCAGCAATGGCATCGCCCGCCCCATCCGCCAGCCGAATGCATGGGTCGCCGATCCCGCCGATCCCCGCCCGTGCTTGAGTATCCGATGGGACGAGCCCAGGGCGATCCACCGCATCGAACTCGCGTTCGACACCGACCTCGACCACCCGATGGAATCGGTCCTCTGGAATCACCCCGAGCGCACGATGCCCTTCTGCATCCAGGATCTCGAGATTCGCGATGACGCGGGCAGAGTCCTCGCCGCCCTGGCGGGCAACCACCAGACGCGCCGCACTATCGTCCTCGATCCTCCCGCGCGCACGGGCCGCATCGACATCCTGCCGCGCCATCCCTCCACGCACACCCCGGCCGCGCTCTTTGAGGCGAGGTGCTACTGACCTGAAACTTCCCCCTTGCGCGCCTGAATCTGTCTCAATACCCGATCGTCCCAGGGAGCGTGGCACTTCGATGGATGTGCCAGTTTTTGGAGTGCGGCGGCAACGCCGCCGCTTTCCGCGACCGGCGGAGCCGGTCCGTCACTGCGCGACGTGCCAAAGCGGTGGCGTCGCCACCGCACTCCGAAGGAAGGATCCCGCCACGAGCCTTGCCTGCACTTTATCCTACGCCAGGCGGTCTGCTGCGAACTCTGGCCCGACTTTTGAGACAGGCTCGGGCCGGCGTCCCTCCCAGCTGGCTCGCAGGCTCATGCGATATATCCGGCGGCACAACGGCAGCGCCACGCCGTTCAAGTGGACCTTCGTGACGTCGCCAAGTCAAATCTCGCCTGAAGGTGGCAGAATCACGTGTTACATGGCAGTAGTCCGCCTGCGGGTGATTCAAATCCCGCGCGGGCGCGCGCCCGCTTGATGCGATCTCGATTCGGACTTCATTCGGCCATCCGGTTTGGCCGCGCCCACCGGATCCGGGCCAGGAGCACGTCGCCGCGCCAGGTCTTCGGGATCACCTCGCCGACCGTCACCCACGATTCGTCGGGCGAGATGGGTTCCACGTGGAAATTCCCGAGATGCGCCACCCCCTGAGGGTCATTGATGGGATCGCCCACGAGCGGCAGCACCACCCGCTCGGTCGCGCGGATGAGGCGCAGTCGCTCCCGATCAACGAGGGAGACGAAGAGCGGCGAACGCCATCGCATCACCTTCTGGTTCTCCTCAGTCTTTCGGGTGTACACGAGGTACAATTGCTCCGAATGCGTCAGCCATCGCTGCTGCGTGGTGGACATCGTAATCGGTTCGCCGTCGTCCCACGCCCAAGCGATCTGCGGTGCCCAGGTGAGGCCGTCGTCGCTCGCGCTCACGTAGCCGCGCTCGTCCTCCGCGCGCAGCGTCATGAAAAATCGGCCCCCGACCCGCGCCACCGATGGCTCCAGCAGGCCGCGGCCGACGGGATTGTTTAGGACGGTTCCCATGGCCCTGACCGCCAGTTCCCTGCCGTCGAAGGAGCACCGCACCGTTGCGACGGACCGGGCCTTTTCATTGGGGCCGAACGACAGGGGCACGATCACATCCCCGTCCGGCATCGTCACACGCTGCGCGCAATTGCTCGTGTAGATGTATCCGCCGCGCGGGTCGTCCCACCGAAACCGCCTCGGCCCCGACCACTGTCCCGCCGCATCGCGCACGGCATAGACGGCCTGCCGCGGGGGCTGATCGCGGAAGAATTTTCCGCCCCGATAGAAGACGTTGTGGCCCATCGCGAGCACGGTCTTTGTCGGCGCATGGTATTCGGGGACGAAGTCGCAGCTTCCCTCCTCGGTGCCGTTGTCCGCAGGGCGCCTGCCCAGGCCGGGCACGGGCCTCGGCTCGCTCCAGGTCTTGCCGCCGTCGGCGGTCTCGGTCTCGTGCACCGGCCCGAAGTAGTCGCTGCCGGTGATCTGCGCCATGAGCATCAGTACGCGCGTCCCGCCGGACGAGGGCACGGCGCACGCCCGCGTGCTGAACCAGGTCACCCCGCCATCGCGGCCGCGGAAAACCGTCTCTCGAGCGATGTCCCCGATGATGTCTCCGGGGGTGCCGGGAGCGGCGCCGAACGAGGGGCCAGCCATCCGCCCAGCGCCCGCGGCCACGAATGACCATTTGAGAAACTCACGCCGTCTCATGTGCACCCCTCAGCGCAAGCTGCGCCAGTTCCGAATAATATGGGCAATCCCGCAGCAATTCCGCGTGCGTCCCGCGCGCGACGATTCTGCCTTCGCGCATGACATAGATTACACCGGCGCCGATGACGGTGGAAAGCCGATGCGCGATGATCAGGCAGGTGCGGTCTTTTCGAAGCGCCTCGATCGCGCGCTGGATGAGGCTCTCGGATTTCGCGTCCACCGAGGACGTGGCCTCATCGAGCAACAGGATCGGCGCGCCCTTCAGGAATGCCCTGGCCATGGCGATCCGCTGCCGCTCGCCGCCGCTGAGCCTTCCGCCGCGCTCGCCCACCGCCTCGTCCACCCCCCCGGGCAACGCGCGCACGAACTCCTCCGCGCACGCCAGCCGCAGCGCCCCCCACAGTTCCTCGTCTGTCGCGCCCGGTTTGCCCGGCAAGAGGTTCTCGCGGACCGTGGTGGCAAAAAGAAAGGTGTCCTGCGTGACGTAGCCAATCGCATCCCTCAGGCTCGCCTTGGAGAAGGACCGGATCGGTCGCCCATCCAGCAGGATCTCGCCGGATGTCGGCTCATAGAACCTTGTCAGCAGTTGGAAGAGGGTGCTCTTGCCTGCGCCCGTCGCACCGACGACGGCCGCGGTCTGTCGCGGTGCCACCCGCAGGTCCACGCCATCGACCGCCGGCGTGCGCCCCTCATACGAGAATCCCACGCCCCGGAATTCGATCTCGCCGCGCACCGCGGCCGCCTCCAGTCGCTCGCCCGCATCGAGATCCTCCTCGCGCTCATGGTCCAGGATCGCGAACACCCGCCTGGCCGATGCGAGGCCATTCTGCAGCGTCTGGTTGACGCCATGCAGCCGCGCGATGGGCTCGTAGAGGAAGCCCACCAGCAGGATGAATTTCATCAGCGCGCCGGGGGTCATGTGGCCGCCGAGGCACCAGAGCGAGCCCACGACCAGCAGCAGCACCAGTCCCGCGTTCCCGAGGAATGTCATCGCGGGAGCGTACACGGCCCATGCGACCATCAGGCGCTTTTGCATCGCGCGCAGCCGGTCGCTCCCGGCCGCGAATTCCCGCTGCTGCTCGTCCTCATGCGTGAAACTCTTGATCTGGCGGATGCCGGCGACCGTGTCGTGCAGCAGCGAATTCAGCCCGCTGGCGGCCTCGCGCGCCCGCACGGCCCGCGGCGATATCCAACGGGCGTACATCCAGCCCCCGGCCGCGATCAGCGGCGTCGGCAGCATCACGATCGCCGCCAGCCGCGCGTCCGCCGCAAACATCACCACCGCCACGATCAGTATCTGGAATACCGCCGTTGCCCCCTGCTCGATTCCCTCGAGGATCACGCGCTGCGTCGCGGGGACGTCGTCGGCCATCCGCGTCAGGATGTCGCCGGTCGCCTGGCGGTCGAACCACGCGAGGGGCAGGTGCTGGATCTTGCTATGCAGGGCCGAGCGCAGGTCGTGCGTCATGCGCTGCTCGAACTCCGTATTCACCAGCGTCCGAAAAAAGAACAGCACCTCCCGCGCGAAAAACGCCGCGAGCGCAAGGCCGCCAGCCACCCACACCTCGTCGCGTCTGCCCTTCGGGATGATGTCGTCCACGAACCACTGCACGATTCCGGGGAACACGAGGATCAGGGCCGTGCCCGCCAGCGCCAGCGCGAGCTGCAGAACGGCCATCCGCCAATGCCGCCTGGCAAATGCCACCAGCCGGCCCAACGCCGCGCCCGACCCGTCTGTAGCCCCGTCAGCCAATTCGCCTCGCCTCCATCGCCACCGCCACAGCATCCACGATCTAGGCGATTCCCGCAAGGAGAGGGGCACGCTGCCCCCGGGCCCGAGTCTGTCTCAAAACGTTATTGTCCCGTGGCTCATGGCCTTTCGATGGGGATGCGGCATGCGAGCATCCTGGGGAGGGCCCGCGGCCTCGCGGGCCGGGTTGGCCCAGGTGTCGTGCGGCCGGTGAATCGCGGACGCCGGGGCGAGCCTGTCTCAAGACTTGGTCGGGATTCGGCGTTTGGCGTCTCGCAGAGACGCTCTACAAATTTGTAGGCCGCCTGTGTCAGGCGGCGCGTTTCCAAGGGTTTTGATACAGCCTTGCCCCGGCGTCCGCACTCCACCGGTGTCGAGAGGGACATGGCACGTGCGGCCCGCGAGGCCGCGGGCCCTCCCGGCAGAGCCGCTCGCTGCGTGCGACCAGGGTTGCCATTAAGCCGCCTTCCCTCGCGTTCGACGCCGCGATAACATGCGCGGTGTGAAATCGGCATTGCTTCCCTTCGCGCTCCTTTTCGTTGCTTGCCCATTTGATGCGGGTCGAGCCTTGGTCGGCGGGCGCGAGATTTCCGCGGGAGAACTGTGCGTGGAATTTGATGCGGCCACGGGTCAACCTGTGAAAATCCTCTTTGGGCGTGAACCGATCATCACGCTGCCGACTTCGGCGCCGCCCTTCACCTTTGGCATCGGCCCGACGAACAAAGTCGTCTGGCTGTACGACATGAGGCTGGCGAGGCAGTTGGGTGACTTCCGATTGGGCAAGGATTCCGCGGAGGCCGTGGCGCGCTACGGGGATTTTGAGATCGTGGAGACGTATCGAATCCATGCCGATCCGCCGCGGCTCGATCGGTCGGCGCGCCTGACATACTCGGGCAAGGAACCGCTGAAGCTCCGTGGCGCGACATTTCAGACCTTCGGGCTCAAGGCGGAACCCGGCGGCTACGCGTGGCTCCCCGAGCGCTGGCCCGAGGCGAAGAAGTCCTTTGATGCGATGGAATCTGGTTCCCGAGCGACGAGCGCCGGGGCGACGGCCCCGCTGGTTACCGTGCTGCGTCCAGGCCTTTCGCTGCTCTGGCTCTCATGCACGGATGACATGCCCTCGACATACGTCGGACGGGGAGGGGACACCATCAACGTCGGCCAATCAGTTAACGCAGTTGGCCATCTGCGCCCCGGCCAACCGCAAGAGCTGGGCGCGGTCTCGATGCTCGTGGCCCGCGGCGACCACCGCGTCGCGCTGGGCCTGATGCCACGATGGCTCGCGGATAATGGGATCGCGTTGCCGAAGGATCGGGCCGATTGGGTTAATGGAGCAGTTTTGTACGCATTTCATCCCGGGGGGACCATCGGCAGCGGCTGGAAGGATCTTGGCGGATTTGAGGCGGCGACGCAGCGGCTGGTGCCATCGCTGGGCAGGCTCGGGGTCACCGCCGCGTGGGTCCTGCCGGTCGAATACCGCAGCCCCTACTGGCCGTTGGATTACTATAGGTTCATGGACGGCCTGGGGGACGCCGCACAGTACCGCGAACTGGTCTCGCGGCTGCACGGCGTCGGCCTCAAGGTCATCCAGGATCTTGTCCCGCACGGCGGATCGCCCGAGGCCGTCCACAACAAGGCCCACCCCGAGTTCATGCTCCGCCGCGAGGATGGCTCCACGCTCAATTACTGGCTCAACGACTTCGCCCGAAAAGACTGGCAGGATTACATCGCAGGGGTCGCCACGCACTACGTCCGAGAGTACGGCATCGAGGGCTACCGCGTGGACGCATGCATGGGTAGCAAGGAGCCCAACTGGGATCCCGGCATCGCCTATTCCCGCGCGAGCCTGGCGGGACTCTGGGGCGGGCTGCGCATGCTGGAGAGGATCCGCTCCACCGTGAAGGGCATCAAGCCGACGGACGGCGCCATCCTCGCGGAGACGCAGAGCGCCCGCCACCTGCCATTCTGCGATCTCATGTACGACTTCCGACTGTGTTACGAGACGCTCCACGGCTGGTCCAAGATGACCGCGGCTGAATTCGCCTCCGCGCTCAGCGAGAACCTCGAGGACCAGCGGCAGGTTTCATCGCCCGGCGCGCTATGGCTTCGCCACATCGAGAGCCACGACTCGCTGCGTTCCCAGCTCTGGTACGGCGTCGAAGGGATGCACGCCTTCTACGCCCTCGCCGCGTGGATCGATGGCGTGCCCATGATCTATCAGGAGATGGAAAAGGGCCACGCTCCGGCGCTCCGGCGCATCAACGAGATCCGCCTCGCGCGACCCGAACTGGCGCGCGGTACCGCCAACTACCGCGACGTGAAATGCGACACGCCCGGTGTCTTCACGTGCCTCCGCACGATGGGGGAACGGCAATCCGTCGCCGCCATCAACTTCAATCGCGAGCCCGTCCGCGCGAAGATCACATGGCCCGGCGGTTCGGGCGAGGCGGAGTTGCGCCCACTCGGCTACACGGTCCTGCCGCCACCGCCGCCCGAACCCACAGAACCAACCGCCGCCGGGGTACCCGAGCCCGCGGCGCGTCAGGGGGATGCCGTGGTCTTCGATGGTGCCGAGGAGTGGTTCGTCGATACCGCCGAGGGCCGCCTCCGCGACAACTTCGTGCCGCTTCGGCCCGACAAGGATCTCGCCGAATCCGGCAGCATCTATCGCCGGCCGCAGGGCACCCCCGATATCTGGCGCAACGACATGCAGCCGCTGCATCCAACGCGCGCCACCGTGAGCGTGCTCCGCAGGAATAGGGGATGGACGTTACTTCGGCCCAAGTCCGCCACAGGCCCAGACCTCCGCCTCGTCGAACGCCATGAGGGGAAACGGCAGCTCGCGCTCGTCGGACTCGGCAATGGCGCGTGGGAGGTCACCGCCGCGGCGCAACCTCCGCCACCTCCCGATCCCACGGAACCCAGCGACTTCGGCGGCGTCACGCTCCGCGTCGTCGGCCCCGATTACATCATCGCCAACAAACACTATGAGATCGTCCTGGGTCGCCAGGGCGGCGTCATCCGCTGGCTCCGCGCGAATGGCAAGACTCTCACGCGCGACTGGGACCTCTATGGCGATCAGGAATATTTCCGCACCGAGCACGCGAGTCGGATGAATGCAGCGAACGAGGTTGAAAGCGCGATCCGCATCATCCCCGAGAAAGGTGCGCTCAACCTCGCGTTCGAGGGACAGATCCGCGGCTCCAATCGCTTCGCGCGGAAACGGCCGCCCGTGTGGTTTCGCACCGAATACCGGTTTGATGCGACACCCAGGCTCCAGCAGAAATGGGCATTCCGCACCGAAAAACCCTTCCGCGACAAGAGGGCCTTCCTCGCCATGTGGGTCGAGATCCCCGAGGCCGAGAAGGTCCGATTCCTGCGCGACGACGGGGCCGCTTCGTTCGTGGGCCCGCTCGCACCCTCCCGCGAACGCTCCGGACAGACCCGCGGCAACCCCGCCCCGAACGCCATCGAGTTCCTCGGCCCCGGCGACAGTTCCCTGCGCCTGTGCCGAATCGTCGCGCCCGATGTCCCCTGCAACTTCTTCATGCAGGGCCGCCGACTCTTCGCCTCGGTCATCGAGGGCAGCAACGCCTCCATGGACGAAGGCCGATGGTACGAATTCGCGGCTGACTGGAGCATCGGCCCGTAGGAGCCCGCTTGCGGGCGATTCCTCGCGGGCGATCGGACCTACGGGACCGGCGCGCATCGCCCGCAAGCGGGCTCCTGCGGGCATCCGGAGGACCACGCATCCAAGCCCCTTGAAAAAACCGATATTGACCGCAGCCCAACGGGATTTAGTTTAATCACTAAACACGCTGCGTCGGTGCTGGGCGCGGTGCCCGGCCGAGGCGCGGCAGGAGGTAGCGTCACATGAAGCATTCATTGAGCAGGAGGCGGTTCATCGGGAGGTCGATTGGCTACGCGGGGGCGGTGGCGCTGGCGCCGAGGGTGTGGTCACAGGCGCAGGGGGCGAACGAACGGGTGCGGATAGCGATCGTGGGTTTGGGCGCCAAGACGAAGAATGGCGGCAAGGGCACGGCGCACATCGAGGCATTCCGCAAGCTGGAAGGCGTGGAGGTCGCGGCGCTATGCGATGTCGATACCGCTTTTCTTGAGCGCGAGGTGGCGAAGTTCACGGAGCGGGGCGAGACGGTCAAGACGTACACCGATTACCGGAAGCTTCTTGAGGACAAGTCGATCGATGCGGTGGTGATCGCGACGCCGAACCACTGGCATTCACTGATGACGATCTGGGGCGTGCAGGCGGGCAAGGACGTGTACTGCGAGAAGCCCGTTTCGCACAACGTCTGGGAGGGGAGGCGCGCGGCGGACATCGTCGCGAAATCCGACCGGATCGTGCAGGCGGGGACGCAGTCGCGCTCGGACCCCGGCGTGCGCGAGTCGCTCGCTTGGATCAAGGCCGGGAACCTCGGCAAGATCCTGTACATCCGGGGCCTGTGCTACAAGAACCGGCCGAGCATCGGCAAGGTCACTGGCCCGCAGCAACCGCCCGCGACGGTGGATTACGATCTTTGGTCGGGCCCGCGCGAGAAGGAACCGCTCATGCGCGAGAACCTTCACTACGACTGGCACTGGTTCTGGCACACGGGCAACGGCGACATCGGCAACCAGGGCATCCACGAGATGGATCTCTGCCGCTGGTTCCTCGGGCAGGGCAAGATCGCCCCGAGCGTCATCAGCGTCGGCGGGCGCTTCGGCTATATCGATGACGGCCAGACGCCGAACACCCAGATCACTCTCTTCGGCTATGAGCCGGCCCCGCTGATCTTCGAGGTTCGCGGGTTGCCACTCTATCGGGATTCCAAGACCGGTCCCCGGTACCGCGCCGCGGCATCGGGCGTGGGGATCGTCGTCCACTGCGAGGGCGGGTACCTCATCCGCGGCACCGCCTACGACAAGGATGGCAAGAAGATGAAGACCTTCGAAGGCGACATGGGCGGCGGCCACCAGGCCAACTTCATCGCCGCCGTGCGCAGCCGGAAGAAGGCGGACTTGAACTGCCCCTTCATCGAGGGACATCTCTCCAGCGCCCTCTGCCACATGGCGAACATCAGTTATAGGCTGGGGCAGCCCGCGCGGCCCGAGGCCATCGTCGATGCGCTCGCCAAATACCCATCGGCGGTCGAAACGGCCGGCCGCATGACTGAGCACCTACAGGTCAACGGCGTCGATATTTCCGCGCAACTCGCAAACCTCGGCCCATGGCTCACCATGGACCCCGACAAGGAGCGCTTCACCGGGCCCCTCGCCGAGCAGGCGAACGCCATCCTCATGGATACCTACCGCGAGGGCTTCAAGGTCCCGGAGAAAAGCTGATCCGAAAATAGGGACCTCGAAATACGCTGAATGCGCGAGTGACGGCTCGTCCTTGAGGCGCGCCCCGATATGGTTGGAGTACAGGCTTCAGCCTGCCGCGCTATCCCCACGGCGTGACCCGAGACTTCGGGCGCCGTTCGCGGGCCCGGCTCGTGCCCAGAACCAGGATCAGGGCCGGGAGGGTTTTGGAATGCGGTGGCAGAGTCCGGCAACCGCCGGACGGCGCCACCGCTTTGGCAGCGCGCGAAGCGAGAGCCGGGACCATCGGATTCGGCTCCGCCAGAGGCAAAAGCGGTGCCGCCGGATGGGATCTGACTCGAAAATTCAGATGCCGGGCAGTGGGAGCCTGCTTGCAGGCGATCCCATGCGCGAATCGCGCGCAAGCGCGCTCCTACGTCCCATTTTCTGCCCCGGTGGTGCCCCGAATGCCTGCCGCCGGTGTTGCGGGCCCGTCACACCCGGACGCCGGGGCCGGCGTCCCTCCCAGCCGTGGACAAAGTCGCCCCGGCCGATTCTCCCTGCCTTACTGAGTTCCAGATTGCCTGAGACTGGCGCCGGTCCCGTTGGACAGCGAGAGTCCCGTTAGGTGGCCAGAATAGCCAGAGATATCTGGGCTGCGTGCCAATGTGGGTCATTTGCTCGATCCGACGTGCCAAATTGGCGCCTCGGGGGTGCCGCCGAACGCCATGCGGCCATCGCAATACGCTTATAATAAGCATATTACGATACTTTCCAACAAAGGCACGGATCTTGCCAAGAAGAGGCATGGCGAAAGTATTGGGCATTGATTTGGGCACGACGAATTCGTGCATGGCCGTGATGGAGGGCGGGGAGCCCACCGTTCTGGAGAATTCTGAGGGTGGGAGGACGACGCCGTCCGTTGTGGCATTCAGCAAGACCGGCGAGCGCTTGGTCGGCCAGGCCGCCAAGCGTCAGGCGATCACGAATCCCGCCAACACGATCTTTTCCGTAAAGCGGTTCATGGGTCGCAAGTACGCCGAGATCCCCGAGGAGGCCAAGCGCATCCCGTACAAGGTCGTCCAGGCCTCGAATGGCGACGCCCACATCGAGGTCATGATCAATGGCGAGCCCAAGCGCTTCAGCCCGCCCGAGATCTCCGCGATGATCCTCGGCAAACTCAAGGCCGATGCCGAGGCCAAGCTCGGCGAGCCCATCAAGCAGGCCATCATCACCGTGCCCGCATATTTCAACGACTCCCAGCGGAACGCCACCAAGGACGCCGGCACCATTGCCGGCCTCGAGGTGCTCCGCATCATCAACGAGCCCACCGCGGCCTCCCTCGCGTACGGCCTGGACAAGAAGAAGGACGAGAAGATCGCTGTCTATGACCTGGGCGGCGGCACCTTCGACATCTCCGTGCTGGAGATCGGCGATGGCGTCTTCGAGGTCAAGGCCACCAATGGCGATACCCACCTCGGCGGCGACGATTGGGATAACACCGTCATCGACTGGCTGCTGGCGGAATTCAAGGCCGACAGCGGCATCGACCTCCGCAAGCAGGCCGACGCCATGCAGCGCCTCAAAGAGGAGGCCGAGAAGGCCAAGATCGCCCTCTCTTCGGCGCAGGAATACGAGATCAATCTTCCGTTCATCACCGCCGACCAGTCCGGCCCGAAGCACCTGCAGCGCAAGATCACCCGCGCCAAACTCGAGCAGCTCACCGACCGCCTCTTCGAGCGCACCATCGGCCCCGTGCGCTCGTGTCTCAAGGATGCCAAGCTCAACGAGGCCCAGATCGACGAGCTCGTCCTCGTGGGCGGCATGACCCGCATGCCCAAGGTCGTCGATACCGCGCGCAACCTCATCGGAAAAGAACCCCACAAGGGCGTCAACCCCGACGAGGTCGTCGCCGTCGGTGCCGCCATCCAGGGCGGCGTCCTCAAGGGCGAGGTCAAAGATGTCCTCCTGCTCGACGTCACCCCGCTCACGCTGGCCATCGAGACCCTCGGCGGCGTCGCCACCCCGATGATCCCGCGAAATACCACGATCCCCACGCGGAAATCCCAGATCTTCTCGACCGCCGCCGACAGCCAGCCCGGCGTCGAGATCGTCGTCCTTCAGGGCGAGCGCCCCATGTCCCACGACAACAAGCAGCTCGGCCTCTTCCGCCTCGAGGGCATCCCGCCCGCCCCCCGCGGCGTCCCACAGATCGAGGTCACCTTCGACATCGACGCCAACGGCATCCTCCACGTGTCCGCCAAGGACAAGGGCACCGGCCGCGAGCAGAAGATCTCGATCTCCGGCTCCTCGGGCCTCTCCAAAGACGAGGTCGAAAAGATGCGCCGCGATGCCGAGGCCCACGCCGAGGACGACCGGCGCACGAAAGAGGCCGCCGAGAACCGAAACAACGCCGACAACGCCGCGTACGGCGCCGAGAAACTTCTCAAGGACTTGGGCGACAAGGTGCCCGCCGACACGAAATCCAAGATCCAGGCCCGCATCGACCGCGTCCGCGAGACGCTGAAGGGCGAGGACACCGACGCCATGAAGACGGCCTCCGACGAGCTCAATCAGGAGCTCCAGGCCATGTCCGCCGATTTGTACAAGCACGCCGCCGATCAGACCGCCACCGCCCAGGCCACGGGCGCGACCGGCGGCGAAACCGGCCCCAAGAAAGGTGGCGACGGCGACGTCATCGATGCGGAGGTCGTCGACGATAAGAGCTGAACCCATTTCAGAACATGCCGAGCGCGCGCTCGAAACCGACGGACCAGGCCCAAGGGGCCGGGGCCTGAGGCCGGTCGCAAAGCAAGGCGGATCTAAGAAAAACGCAACCACTAAAGGAGGCAACAACATGGCAGCAAAAGCAGCAAAAATACGGCCCCTCGGGGACCGGGTGCTGGTCAAGCCCGTCAAGGAAGAGGAAGTGAAAAAGGGCGGCATCATCATCCCGGACACCGCGAAGGAAAAACCTTCCGAGGGCGAAATCGTGGCCGTCGGCACCGGCAAACTCAACGACAAGGGGGAGAAGATCCCCTTCGTGGTCAAGGTCGGCGACCGCGTGCTCCACAGCAAATACGGCGGCACCGAGGTCAAGCTCGACGACCAGGACTACCTGATCATGCGCGAGGAAGACATCCTCGGCGTCATCGGCTGACCCAACCCAATACGAAAGGAGTGATTCATCATGCCAGCTAAACAGATGCAATTTGACGAGGCGGCGCGCCAGTCGCTGCTCCGCGGAATCGAGAAACTCGCCCGGGCGGTCACCGCCACCCTGGGGCCCAAGGGCCGCAATGTCGTGCTCGACAAGAAATTCGGCTCGCCGGTCATCACCAAGGACGGCGTCACCGTCGCCAAGGAGATCGAACTGGAGTGCGCCTACGAGAACATGGGCGCCCAGCTCGTCCGTGAGGTCGCCAGCAAGACCAGCGACGTCGCGGGCGATGGCACCACCACCGCCACCGTGCTCGCCGCCGCGATCTATCGCGAGGGCCTGCGCAACGTGACGGCCGGGGCCAACCCCATCAGCCTCCAGCGCGGCATCCTCAAGGCCTCCGACGCCATCGTCGAGGGCCTCGCGAAGATCAGCAAGAAGGTCCAGGACAAGGACCAGATCAAGCAGGTGGCCACCGTCTCCGCCAACTGGGACTCGACCATCGGCGACATCATCGCCGACGCGATCGAGAAGGTCGGCAAGGATGGCACCGTCACCGTCGAGGAAGCCAAGACCATCGAGACGACGCTGGACGTGGTCGAGGGCATGCAGTTCGACAAGGGCTACATCTCCCCCTACTTCGTCACCAACGCCGAGGAACTCGAGGCGGTTCTGGAGAACTGCTACATCCTCATCTACGAGAAGAAGGTCTCGAGCCTGAAGGACTTGCTCCCGCTGCTTGAGAAGACCGCCAAGGTCGGCCGCCCGCTGCTGGTGATCGCCGAGGACGTCGAGGGCGAGGCCCTCGCGACCCTCGTGGTCAACAAGCTGCGCGGCACCATCCAGGTCTGCGCCGTCAAGGCCCCCGGCTTCGGCGACCGCCGCAAGGCCATGCTCGAGGACATCTCGATCCTGACCGGTGGCAAGTGCATCACCGAGGACCTCGGCATCAAGCTCGAGAACGTCCAGCTCGAGGACCTCGGCCAGGCCAAGCGCGTGACCGTCGATAAGGAGAACACCACCATCATCGAGGGCAGCGGCAAGGCCTCCACGATCAAGGGCCGGATCGAGCAGATCCGCAAGCAGATCGACGAGACCACCTCCGACTACGACCGCGAGAAGCTCCAGGAGCGCCTCGCGAAGCTGGCCGGCGGCGTCGCCGTCATCAATGTTGGCGCGGCCACCGAGACCGAGATGAAGGAGAAGAAGGCCCGCGTCGAGGACGCCCTGCACGCGACCCGCGCGGCCATCGAGGAGGGCATCGTCGCCGGCGGCGGCGTCGCCCTCATCCGCTCCCAGAAGCAGCTCGACTCCCTCAAACTCGATGGCGACGAGGCCATCGGCGTCGCGATCGTGCGCCGCGCCGTGGAGCAGCCGCTCCGCGCGCTCGCCGATAATGCGGGCGTCGAGGGTTCCATCGTGGTCGAGCGCGTGAAGTCCGGCTCGGCCAACGAGGGCTATAACGTCGCGAGCAACAAGTACGAGGACCTGCTCAAGGCGGGCGTGGTCGATCCCACCAAGGTCACCCGCATCGCCCTGCAGAACGCGGCGTCCATCGCCGGCCTCCTGCTCACCACCGAGGCGCTCGTCAGCGAGAAGCCCGAGGACGAGAAGAAGGCCAAGGGCGGCGCGCCCGGCGGCGACATGGGCGGCATGGGCGGCATGGACTACTGATCCAGACCGCGTCATGCGCCAATGGCGCTTGCGCAAGATTGGCGGGCCCGGGAAACCGGGCCCGCTTTTTTTATGGGTCAAGGACTCACGGAGAATGGGGGTTCGCCCGGAGCCTGTCGAAGGACGGACGCGCCACGCGAGCATCCCTGGGAGGGCCCGCGTCCTGAGGCTGTCTCAAGACCTTTAGAAACGCGCCGCCTGACACAGGCGGCCTACAGATTTGTAGGGCGTCTCTGCGAGACGCCATCTGCCTCATCCTTCCCGGCTTCCTGAGTTCCCGATAAAAAACGCGAAACACCAGATTCCTTCGTCAGTTCGGCGCTCCAATCAGGAACTCAGGGGGGCAGGAAACGAAACGGGCGCATCCGTCCGCCGCATCCCGACCAAGTTTTGAGACACGCTCTCCTCGCGGGCCGGCGTCCCTCCCGCGCCACCGGCTGCGGCCAATCCCATTTCGCCGATGGAGAAATCAGTGTCAATCGAATCGCCTCGTCGTTTGACCTCGGCGCATCGGCGCGCAAATATCGTTGAAGTTTATGCGCCCCATCTCCGTCGCGATGCTCTTCGTCTGGGCGCCACTCGTGCCTGCTCCCTCCGCAGGTTCGAGCGCGACCATGCTGGCGGCCCTCGCATCGCCCGTGCTGTTTCGCGGCGATGCCCGCACGGCGTATCGCGATCCCGCCGCGATATATCACGAAGGAACCTTCCACCTCTTTTTCACCCTGGTTCGGGCGGGCGACGACGGCGTCCCGTTCCTGCACCTGGCCAGCAGCCGATCGCGCGATCTCGTTTCGTGGAGCGAGCCCCGCCTGCTCACGCCCGCCGACCGCCGACTCAACTACTCGAGCCCGGGGAATGTTGTCCGCTTCGGCGGCGAGTGGGTCATGTGCCTGCAGACCTATCCGCGCCCCAAGGGCGAGAAATACGGAGACGCAACGTCGAGGCTTTGGATCATGCGCAGCCCCGACCTTGAGGCGTGGGGCGCGCCCGAGCTGCTTCGCGTCAAGGGTCCCGATGTGCCGTTCGAGTCCATGGGACGGATGATCGATCCCTTCCTGCACCAAGACGCCGCCGATTCCGGCAAGTGGTGGTGCTTCTACAAGCAGAAGGGCGTGAGCTGGTCGTGGTCGCGCGACCTCCGGGAATGGGTTTTCGCGGGATCGGCCGAGGCTGGGGAGAACGTGTGCGTGGTCCGCGACGGCGACGAATACACCATGTTTCACTCGCCCCGCAACGGCATTGGCATCAAGCGCAGCGCCGACCTCCACCAGTGGCGCGACTGCGGGCTGCTCACGCTGGGCCAGTCGCATTGGCCGTGGGCCGCGGGGCGCATCACCGCCGGCTTCGTCCTCGATGCCCGCACCATCCCCGGCGTCGCCAAATGGCTCATGTTCTTTCACGGCTCCGCCTTTCCCGAGGAAGATCCCCGCGGCGGTTTCGATAACCACGCCAGCATCGGCATCGCGTGGAGCGACGACCTGGCTCACTGGTCATGGCCCGAGGATCATGCCGAGCACCGCGAGCGACCGTGACAGATATCGGTTGGGATCGGCCTCGCGGCTCTCGTAGGAGCCCGCTTGCGGGCGATCTTTCTTTCAAGGAAGGCGCGCCTCCCTGCGCCGAACAAGGTCGTTGACGGCGCGATGGGCCGCGAGCCACGATGGCGCGTTGAGAGTTCTCGGCCCTATCCGCTGGCTGGCCTGCGCCGCCCTCATCCCGTGGGGCGGTGCCGCGGCGGAAATCCAACGGCCCGAGTGGCAGAAATCCCGCGTGACGCTGGATCGCTGCCTCACGCGGGAAGAGTTTCGCATCTACTACGCGCTTGAGGGCCCGGACGCGATCCCGCGCGAAGATCGCGCGGACACCGATGGCGATGGCGTGCCAGACAAAATCCAAAACCTCGCGCTCCAGTTGTTTGCGGCCCGACGCATGTACGTCGAGGTCATGGGCCTGCGGCATCCTTTCGACAGCCCGAGGTATCGCGGCAGGGTCAAGTATTTCGATGTTCACGTTCGCGGTATGAAGAATCGGGGAACTGCGGGTGATGCCATCGTCAACTTTCATCGGCCCACCGACCCGCCAGAGGGCATCGAGGTCCTCAGCATCGATATCGACAAGAACATCGGCGCCCGCAACCTCACGCCCGCGCACGAACTGTTCCACGAGTTCCAGAACGGCTACACGCTGTTCAAGAACGCCTGGTACACGGAGGGCACGGCAAGATGGTCGGAATCCGCCTTCCGCGCGGGCGTCGGCCGCGCGGAATCGAAGCCCGCGACCCGGGCCGGAGTGGATAAGCTCTTCGTGCTCAGTTACGCCGCCGATGGTTTCTGGAATGCCCTCGCGCAGGCCGCCGATCCCAAAGGCGCGCTGGCCCTGCCCGATTCTTTGAAGGCCATGCGTTACTTGGGCGATCCGAAACCCATCATCGAGGATGACCTCCTGCATGGCGTGGCCTTCATCAGGGCGTTGCTCGAGGAACTCGATCGGGAGGATGACATCGCCTCGCGCGAGGCGGGCCTCGACCCGTTGGACTGGCCCGAGGCCCGGCAGCGTTCGCCCGAAAACAACCGGTACATCTGGAGAGCCGTGGCCGAAGTTTGCCGGCGTCTCAAGATCGAGCCGCCCGGTCCGCCGTTGGAATGAAGCCCCATCTCCCTCGATCGGGCTCCAGTAACCGCCGGGAGGGTCCGCGGCCTGAGGCTGTCTCAAAAGTCGCGCCCAGAGTTCACAGCAGGCCGCCTGACGCAGGATAAGGTGCAGGCAAGACTCGTGGTGCGGTCCTTCCTTTGGAGCGCGGTGGCAACGCCACCGCTTTGGAACGGCGCGAAGCGACGCCTCGGCTTGGCCCCCGACGCCCCGGCTCCGCCGGCGGCGCACTCCAAGAACTGGCGCATCCATCGATGTGCCGTTCGTTGCCCGGTGGGACGCCGCACAGCACTTGCCGCCCGCATCAGCCGGGAGGGACGCCGGCCCCGGTGTCCGCGATTCACCAGCGGCGCGACACCTGGGCCCACCCGGCCCGCGAGGCCGCGGGCCCTCCCCAGGATGCCCGCATGGCGTGCCCAAGATCCTGTGCGGCGTCTCCGTGAGACGCCGCAAGTCAAGGCGAACGCCATGCGCCGCCCGTGCCAGACGACATTCGGACACAGAACGCGCCGCCAAGAAGCTCAGTTGCCCAAGTCGACACGTCCCTCGAAGGGTCCAGGCCCATGGAACGCTCTTGTTTTCACACAGCCTCGGGCCGGCGTCGCTCCCCGGCGGCTTCTCCCGTGCGCGGGCCGAAAGGATGTCTGCCCCTCGGGAGTCAAACGCGACGTAGGAGCGCGCTTGCGCGCGACTTGAATCGCCTGCGGGGATGCTCCTACCACGGAATTCCCACAACCTTTGAGCGAGGCGCCCGGACGGGTTTGACAAGGGATCGGGATTGGGTTGCGATGTGCTGCCGCAAGGAGACGAAACGCCCGCGCCCCGAACGGCAGAGAGACCGCCATGAACAAGCGAGAGAATCTCGAATTGCTCCTGAAGGGCGGATCGCCCCCATGGATCCCGTTCACCCTGGACGTGGGGGGCGTGCCCGGATTCACCGATCCGATACAACGCCGCTTCGAGGAGGAAACCGGCGCGCGCGATCCCGCGGAGTTCTTCGATTATGATTTTAGGACGTTTTCGCTGAAGGCGCGCTTCGGGGGCGAGGATCCCCGCGCTGCGCATCGCTCGCTGCCCGCGTCGGCGAGTGTGCGGTTCGACGAATGGGGCATCGGCCATGAGGCGGAAGGACTCGAGGGCACCTACGAGCGCATGCACTGCCCGCTGGCCCACGTGGAAAACATCCGCGACGTGGAGCGCTACCCGATCCCGATCATCGAGGAATCGCCGTCGTTTCCTCAGATCGCCGATTTCCACGGGCGCGGGTATCCGGTCTTTGGATATGCCGGGAGCATCTACGAGTGGTCTTGGTGGCTGCGCGGCATGGAGGCCTTCATGATGGACCTGCTGGATGAGCCGGCCCTGGCGGAAGCCATCACCCGGCGGGTCACCGATTATACCAAGGCGCTCGCCTGCGCCTCGGCGGCGGGCATCGACGTGCTCTGTTTCTATGACGATGCGGGCTCGCAGCAGGCCATGCAGATCGCGCCGGACCTGTGGCGGCGGTTCATCAAGCCGCGCTGGGCGGAGGTGCTCGATGCCGTGCGCGCCATCAGCCCGGGGACATACTTCTTCCTCCACAGCTGCGGGAACATCGCCGCCATCGTCCCGGACGTGATCGACCTCGGCTTCCACGTGCTCCACCCGCTCCAGCCGGAATGCCTGGATGCCACGCGCATCAAACGCGAGTTCGGTTCCCGCATCGCGTGCTGCGCCACCGTCAGCGCCCAGCGGATCCTCCCGTTTGGCAAACCCGAGGAGGTCCGGGCCGAGGTGCGCCGCCTGAAGCGGGAGATGGGCGACGACCGCCGCTGCATCCTGTGCCCGTCGAACCGCATCCAGCCCGAGACGCCGTGGGAAAACGTGGTGGCATTTGCCGAGGCCGCCAGACAGGAAGAAGAATGAGACCTCTGGAAATCGTCGCACTGATCGTGTTGCCCCTCGTCGCCGGACTTGGCGCGTCCCCAACGGCAGCGGCCGACTATGACCTCCTGATCACGAACGCGCGGATCGCCGATGGCACGGGGGCACCGCTGACCGCGGGTAGCATCGCGATCAAGGAGGGGCGCGTTGTCGCCATGGGCCAGGTCGCCGGCACCGCGGCGGCGCAGATCGACGCCTCGGGCCGGGTCGTCGCGCCGGGTTTCATCGATGTGCACACCCATTCGGAGAAGATCCTCGAACTGCCGATGGCGGAGAATTTCCTGCGCATGGGCGTGACCACGATCGTCACCGGCAACTGCGGTGGCTCGCGCACCGACGTCGAAAAATTCCTCGCCGGCCTCGAGGGGGAGAAGGTCGCCCTGAACGTGGCCACGCTCATCGGGCACAATGCCGTCCGCCAGAAGGCCATGGGCGGCAATCTGCAACGCGCGCCCACGGCGGAGGAACTGGCCGAGATGAAGGCGCTGGTCGGAAAGGCGATGGCGGATGGCGCCGTCGGCCTGAGCACCGGCCTCATCTATCCCCCCGGCAGTTTCGCGAAACCGGAGGAGATCATTGAACTGGCGAAGGTGGTCGCGGCGCACGGCGGGATCTACGCCAGCCACATGCGCGCCGAGACGATCAAGATCTTCTCCGCGCTGGAGGAACTCATCCGTGTCGCGCGCGATGCGAGCGTCCGCGCCGAGGTCTCTCACATCAAGGTCACCGGACCGAGCGCCTGGGGCAAGGCCGGCGAGGTCCTGGCGCTGCTCGACAAGGCCCGCTCAGAGAGCCTGTCCATCACGCACGACATGTACTTGTACACGGCCTCGAGCACCGGCATCGCCCAGCTCATCCCCGACAGCGCCCGCGAGGGGAGCCGCACGAACTTCATCGCCCGGATCGAGGACCCCGCAAAGAAGGCGGCAATCAAAGATGAGATGAGGGCGACGCGCGAGCGCCTCGGCCGTGAGGATTACGGCTACGCCGTGATCTCTAAATTCAAGGCGGACCCATCGCTCAATGGAAAGACGATTCCCGAGGCCGCCAAGCTCGTGCGGGGTTCGGACGCCATCGACGACCAGGTGGAACTGATCTTTGACATCGAGCGCCGCGGCGGGGGCAGCGCCATCTATCACGGGATGAATGAACCCGACGTGCAGACGTTCCTCCGCCATCCGCTCACCATGATCGCCAGCGACGGGGCGCCCTGCCGCCTCGGCGAGGATCTCCCGCACCCTCGCAGCTATGGCAACAACGCCCGCGTCCTGGGCCGCTACGTCCGCGAACTGAAACTGCTCACCCTCGAGGAGGCCATCCGCCGCATGACCTCGTTGCCCGCACAAACCTATCGGCTCGCGGACCGCGGCCTCCTCAAACCCGGCGCATGGGCCGACATCGTTGTCTTCAACCCGGACAAGGTCGCCGACGCCGCGACCTTCGAGCGCCCACACCAATACGCCATGGGTTTCGACCACGTTCTCGTCAATGGTGTGTTCGTCATCCGAGATGGCAGCCTCATCGACGCGAAAGCCGGCCAACCGCTGCGGATGGGGAAATAACACGTGGTCCAGCCCTCGCTCGCGGTGGCGCAGGCAATCCTGCCTGCGGCGAAACCACCGACATTATGCCCGACCATCTCAGACATGGCATCCTTAGCGTGATGGCCATAGTATCGGTACTACCTCCGTGGCTTTGCATCTCGATCTTAAACCGCCGCAGGTCGACGTAGGAGCGCGCTTGCGCGCGATCGCCATCGCCCGCTAGCCTGCATATTTCACGCTTCCGCGTGAAATATGCAGGCTCAAAGGAAAACCGCGCTCCGAAGAACGCGACTTTGAAGGGTCTGGGGCCACCGGTCCGCGAAACACACTCCGCAACCGCGAGAAACCCCAGTTTTTGCCTGACCTTTCCCAATAAATGGCTTTCATGGCGCGGTTTTCCCAGAGCCCGGAATTTC
>JAKQKQ010000222.1 GCA_029560585.1 Verrucomicrobiota bacterium
GAAAACGCCGTTTACCGCCTCGCCGCCCCACGAGTTGCCCACCGAAAAGGGGCGCAAGCCGGCGCCGCCCAGATGCTGCAATTGTCCGATCGAGAGCAGCGAAGCGCGCGGTAATTCGAACACCGGCACGTCCTCGTTGTACGAGCACCCAGTCGCACCGTGGACACGATCGAGTAAACGATCCGGGGCCGATACCGTCGAGTAGCCCGCGTACAGGGAAGGGTCCGGGCCGTTTGGCACACAGACAAACGCCAGCGCGCCCAGAAACGCACTTCGTGGATCGCGCTCCGGTGTGTCCAGCCAACCGCCGTCGATCGACTCTCTCAGCCGGAAAACGTAGCTGAATTGATACTCCTTTTGGAAGAGCGGCCTGGGATCGGTCGAAAACGCGGAAAACTCCGGCGATTCGAAAGTCGCCAACAGCACCGCGCCGTCTGGCCTGTCCGCATACAGGCGCAGCCGCAATGTCTGCGGTCGCCCACAACGCAGCCGGCAAACATCGTCGCCATCGATCTTCGCGTCGCTCACCCGCCGCCACACGCCCTGCCTGGCGTCGCCAAGATCCCGGGTGTTGAAGAGACTGGCATACTTGATCGAGGACGGAGCCTTGTTCTCCTCGGAGACCCAGCCATGAACGCGCCCGGGCAGCCACCGGACGCCCGCAGTCTCCGCCGCCCACGGGAGCTCGATAGTCAGCGGCGAGCCAAGTGCATCCTCCAGCGAAAAGACCAACGGAGTCGTCCCGGTGCTCTCGTCAATGAGCGCGATGCTCTCCCCGAGCCCATCCACCTCCAGCCGGAGTTTCTCGGGAGCCAACGCGGAGGAGTACGGATTCCAGAGGGAAACAGACCATCGCGCGCGGACCTGCACCGCGGCGAGGGCGCGGGAACCATCGTCCGCACCCAGACTGGGTGGCTCGGTCCGAACGTTAAACGACAGCAGACAGTGGCTGAGCACAGGGTGTATCCCATGCGACCAACCCGAGTCCTCCGTGGGCGCCGACATACGATAAGAGCGCCGGATGCCCCCAACCGCGGGCTCCATCGTGCCAGCATAATCAGACCAACCCGCAAAGGCCTTGCCCAACAGCTCAGGCCGCTGCGAAAGATCCTGCCGCAGCCCGCCTGCCGCAGTGTCGGCCAACACCGCCATCGATCGCACCGTCCACGCGTCAAAATGAGCCCGCACCGAGTCGGGCCCGACCTCGTTGCCATCGGGACGCCGCAACCAGCCGAGCTGCCCCGGCACGAGCACGCGGGAGAGCCCGGCGGCATTCTCGGGTGCACGCGGCTCCCACTCCTCCGGTTTTGCCTCAAGTGCCAGCCACGTTTCCGGAGGCGTCTTCGGAGGCTGGCCAACCGTCGCACGCACGCCTTCGTCGCCCACCCAATAGGCGAAATGTCCGGCCAGACCTGCCTCGGGGCCCGGGCGGAGAATCGGTTGTTTTTCCACTTCGACGGCCCGCGCCTCGGCCGAAGTTCCCCGCCCCACCAACTCCACCAAACGCCCCCGATCCCGAGGTTCCCCAGGAGCTCCGCCGCCACTCACCAACCAGACCAGCGGTGAAACCTCCGACGCCGACTCCGTATCCCAAATACCCGTGTAGCGGCGGTCAACGGACGCCCCTGTGCCCTCGGCGGTGGCCGAGACACGCCGGTCCGGCCCTGCGTACATCTGAAGTTGCCCGAGCGCCAGATCCAGAGCCAGCCGTGCATGGTGGCGGGCGATCGCCTGCTGCTGCGCCGCCCAAGCCATCTGCGACTCCACGCGCGCCAGCGCCGCCAGACTCACCACGAGCAGCACGATAAACGTCAACGCACCCACGACCACCAGCAGCACATAGCCGGAACGGAAACCGTTTTCCCTTGAGAAACGAGTGGTGCTCATGGCCGGGCGATCAACTCGACACGACGGACATGTACCCGTGAGTGCTCCTCCACGACGGCCCACCACCACTCCGCATCGCTGGCATAGGCCGACGGCCTTGCACCCGCCCTGCATGGGACTGCCTCGATGTTGGCAAGCAGCGCCGCGCCCTCCGGCGTCAATACCCGCAACATGAGCTCGGCCTCGGC
>JAKQKQ010000223.1 GCA_029560585.1 Verrucomicrobiota bacterium
GAAAACGCCGTTTACCGCCTCGCCGCCCCACGAGTTGCCCACCGAAAAGGGGCGCAAGCCGGCGCCGCCCAGATGCTGCAATTGTCCGATCGAGAGCAGCGAAGCGCGCGGTAATTCGAACACCGGCACGTCCTCGTTGTAGGAGCATCCGGTCGCGCCATGGACGCGATCAAGCAGACGATCGGGCGCCGATACCGTCGAGTAGCCCGCGTAAAGGGATGGCTCAGGACCGTTGGGCACACAGACAAACGCAGGCGCCCCAAGAAAAGCCCTCCGTGGATCGCGCTCTGCCGTATCGAGCCATCCGCCGTCGATCGATTCCCGAAGCCGGAAAACGTAGCTGAACTGGTACTCCTTTTGGAAGAGTGGCCTGGGATCGGTCGAAAACGCGGAAAACTCCGGGGATTCGAAACTCGCCAGCAACACCGCGCCGTCCGGTCTATCCGCATACAGACGCAGCCTCAATGTCTGCGGGCGCGCACAGCGCAGACGGCACACGTCGTCGCCATCTATCAGCGTGCCACTCACGCGACGCCACACGCCCTGTCTGGCGTCGCCGAGATCCCGCGTGTTGAAAAGGCTGGCGTAGCGCGTCGATGACGGGGCCTTGTTTTCCTGGGAGACCCAGCCGTGGACGCGGCCGGGCAACCACCGCACGCCCGCAGTCCCGGCAGCCCACGGCAGCTCGATGGTCAGCGGCGAACCAAGCGCCTCCGCGATGGAAAAACTCAACGGAATCGTCCCCGTGCTCTCGTCAATGAGGTCGAGTGTCTCCCCCAGCCCATCGACCTCCAACCGAAGATTCTCCGGTGCCAGCGCCGAGGTGTACGGGTTCCAGAGAGAAACCGACCATCGGGCGCGAACCTGCACGGCCGCCAGAGCGCGCGAGCCATCGTCCGCACCTGAACTGGGGGGCTCGGTCCGCACGTTAAACGACAGCAGACAGTGACTGAGTACGGGGTGAACCCCATGAGACCACCCCGAATCTTCGACGGGGCCCGACATGCGATGGCAGCGCCGGACACCTCCATCCGCCGGCTCCATCGTGCCGGCCGGGTCAGCCCAAAGAGCAAAGGCGTCTCCCAAAAGTTGAGGCTGCTGCGAAAGGTCTTGCCGCAGCCCGCCCGTCGCGGTGTTGGCCAACACCGCCATGGACTGCACCGTCCACGAGTCGAAATGGGCTCGCACCGCTTCAGTCCCCACCGCAGTGCCATCGGCTCGCCGCAGCCAGCCGAGTTGGCCAGGCACGAGCACACGGGAAAGCCCGGCGGCATTCTCCGGTGCGCGCGGCTCGAAGCCTTCCGGTTTCGCTTCAAGAACCAGCCAAGTTTCCGGAGGCGGCTTCGGAGCCTGGCGCACGGTCGCACGCACGCCTTCATCCCCCACCCAGTAGGCAAAATGTCCCGCCGGAGTGCCCCCACCTCCCGGGACGGGAATCGGCAGCTTCTCGACTTCCACAGCGCGCGCCTCTCCGGCAGTCGTCCGTCCCACCAACTCAACCAGACGCCCGCGCTCACGAGGTGCCCCAGGTGCACCGCCACCACTCACGAGCCAAACCCGCGGCGAGACCTCCGTCACCGACTCCGTGTCCCATATTCCCGTGTAGCGACGGTCAGCGGAAGCGCCCATGCCTTCGGCGGTGGCGGAGACGCGCCGGTCCGGCCCCGCATGCGTCTGCAGTTGGCCAACCGCCATATCCAAAGCGAAGCGGGCGTGGTGCCGGGCGATCGCCTGCTGCTGCGCCGCCCAGGCCATCTGAGACTCCACGCGCACCAACGCCGCCAGACTCACCACGAGCAGCACGATAAACGTCAGCGCCCCCACAACCACCAGCAGCACATAACCGGATCGGAGGCCGCGTCTCCGTTTGGGGCAGGTCGCATTCATGGGCGGGCGATCAACTCGACACGACGGACATGTACCCGTGAGTGCTGCTCCACGACGGCCCACCACCACTCCGCATCGCTGGCATAGGCCGACGGCCTTGCACCCGCCCTGCATGGGACTGCCTCGATGTTGGCAAGCAGCGCCGCGCCCTCCGGCGTCAATACCCGCAACATGAGCTCGGCCTCGGC
>JAKQKQ010000224.1 GCA_029560585.1 Verrucomicrobiota bacterium
ATCCCGTGGCGCACGCCGCAAAGGGCATGAATCCTAGCCAGAAACTTCGGGCGCTGTTCGCGGGCGCGGCTCGTGCCCCGACCCAGGATCCGGGCCGGGAGGGTTTTGGACTGCGGTGGCAGAGTCCGGCAACCGCCGGACTGCGCCACCGCTTTGGCAGCGCGCGAAGCGCGAACCGAGGCCATCGGCTTCGGCTCCGCCGGGGGCAAAAGCGGTGTCATCGCTTCGCTCTGCCACCGCAGTCCAAAACGGCCCCGTCCGGGAAAATTTCACCCTGAATGATCTGGCGCGCAGGCACTCTGGCTAGCCCTGCCCCCGCGCACCGGCCGCGGAGTCACGGGAATGCCTTTGCGGCGGCCTCCTGGAAGGCGCGCCGCATGTCCGATCCGTCGGCATTCGGGAGGCCCGCTCGCTGGATCATCAGGATGTAGGCGATGCCCCTCTTGGGATCGGCCCAGCTCTGGGTCCCGTGCGCGCCACCGTGGCCGAATGTCCCCGGGGAGAGCATCGCCGTGACGCCCTGGGGTTCCCGGACGACTCCGCACGCATAACCATAGCTCATCCCATCAACGAACCCCGTCTTCAGGTCGCCGCTCTGCGTGCTCGTCATCCGTGCAACGGTCTCGGCCTTGAGTACGCGCCGTCCCTCCAGTGCGCCGCCATTGAGCAGCATGCGATAGAAACGGGACACGTCACGCGCGGTGGAGAACAGTCCCCCCATGGGGAAAGCGGTGCGCGTCTGGTCGGAGAGGTCGCCCTTGAGATGCCGTATGCCGGTTTCCTCGAGCCCGCCGCCCTCCTTCTGCTTGTAGGATTTTGCCAGCCGCCCCAATTGTTCCCCCGACGGCCAGAAGGTGGTGTCCCCCATGTCCAACGGCTCAAATAGCCGTTCGCGCATGAATGCGGCATAGGCCTTGCCCGAGACCACCTCGACGATGCGGCCGAGGGTGTTGATGCCGGTGTTGCAGTACTTCCACTGGCTGCCCGGCTCGAATAGAAGTGGCTTCTGGGAATACGCCATCACCAGCTCGGCCAGCGAACAATCGTGGCGGGGTGGCTCCAGATCGTTGAGCCCCGAGCTGTGCGTCAGAAGGTCGTGGATCGTGATCGGTCGCGCCGCCCGCCGGAGCACCATCTCCTCCTTCGATTGCGAGGCGATGACCCACATGCCCCGAAATTCCGGAAGGTACTTCTCCACGGGATCCGAGGCGGAAAGTCTTCCCTCCTCCTCCAGCATGGCCACCGCAGCACCCGTCATGGGCTTGGTCATCGAGGCGATCCAAAAGATGTCATCCTTTGCCATCGCACGGCCGGAGGCGAGGTTCGACTTGCCGACCGCGTCGAGCCACCGCACGCCGTCCCGGTCCGCAACCAACCCCACGGCGCCCGCCACGGTCCCGTCATCGACGAATCTCTGGAGCGCGGCCGCGATCGGCCCGGCCGCCTGCGGGGCCGACGACGCCGACTGGGCCCATGCGGCCAAGGCCAAGAAAGTAAAAACGCGACACGCCCGTGAACCGACACTCATGGCAACCTCCTGATCCTGATGTTCCGAAGTTTCACCCGGCCCGCGTGCCCGCCCGCGCCGTGGCATCGCAGGCCGAGGGCGATGGCGCCGATGCCGCGCATGGTCCGGGTCCACGGGGTTGGCGCCCGCCTCACACGTCGCAGATCTGCACGCCCTGTTTCAGCGATCCGAGGGCATCGGGCCGTTTCGGGATAAACTCCTGCGCAACGAAACCCTTGAAGCCCGTGGCCACGATCGCCCGCATCACCGCCGGATAATAGATCTCCTGCGTCTCGTCGATCTCGGCGCGGCCGGGGACCCCGCCGGTGTGGTAGTGGCAGAAATACTGGTGGTTCGCCTTGATCGTCGCGATCAGGTCGCCCTCCATGATCTGCATGTGATAGATGTCGTAGAGCAACTTGAAACGCTCCGAGCCAACGCGCTTGCACAGATCGACCCCCCATGCGCTCCGGTCGCACATGTAGTCCTTGTGGTTGACCTTGCTGTTGAGCAACTCCATCGCGACCGTCACCTTGTGCTGCTCGGCGATCGGCATGATCCGCTTCAGCCCCTTGGCGCAATTCTCCAGACCTTGCTCGTCGGCCATCCCCTCCCGGTTGCCAGAAAAACAGATCACGTTCGGCGCCCCCGCCTTCGCCGCCTCGGGGATCGCCTGCTCCATGAATTGCACGATCGCGTCATGGTTCTCGGGCCGGTTGAGCCCCTTCGGGATGCCGCCCGGCACTCCCGACACCATCGCGCACACCAGCCCGTGAGCCTTGAGCACGGGGAAATCCTTGATCTCGAGCAGGTCGATAGCCTCCAGCCCCATGGCCTTGCCCGCCTTGCACATGTCCTCGAGGCTGATGTTCTTGTAGCACCACTTGCACACCGAGTGTCGGACGTTGCCCTTCAATTCCGGCGCAGCGGCCTCCAGATGCTCGCGAAATACCGCAATGGCGGCCGCGGATCCAGCGATTGTCTTCAACGCCGCACGCCGGGTGAAACTCTCTCTCATCTCAGCCTCCTGTTTCGGGGAAACTCTCGGCGACGATCCTGTCCCGTCAATCGGAAAGGCGTGCCGTCGCCCGGCCTCGGCGCACGCTGTGTGGAAAGAAAGGACGCCGGATTGCCCGGCTCAAACGCATATCGAGCCGATGGCGAATACTAACTATCTGATGATCAGGATGTTATCACAATCGAGCTGGGTCGCTCAGAATAATCCAGGGCCGTTATCAGTAGACGTCCCGCTGGTATCGGCGCGCTTTCTTCATCGCCTCCAGATATTCGGCCGCGCCCGCCGCATCACGGCCGCCATGCACCCGCACGATCTCGCGCAGTGCCTCATCCACCTCGGCGGCCATCCGCTCGGCATCGCCACAGACATAGAAGTGGGCACCGCGCTCAAGCCAGGCCCATATCTCGGCACCCGCCTCCAGCATGAGGTGCTGCACATACACCTTCCGGGACCCTTCCCGCGACCACGCCAAGCTCAGCCGCTTCAGTACCCCGCGCTGCCGCATCGCCTCGAACTCCCCGCCATATAGGAAATCCGTCGCACCGCGCTGATCCCCGAAAAAGAGCCAGTTGTCGCCACCGTGGCCGAGCGCCTCCCGTTCCTGGAGAAATGCCCGGAATGGCGCCACACCCGTGCCTGGGCCCACCATGATCATCGGGGCCATCCCGTCCTCCGGCATCCGGAACTTCGATCGGTGCAGGAACACGGGCGCGTATCCCCCCTCCCCAATCCGCTCGGCCAGATAGGTCGATGCCACACCCAACCGCGATCGCCCCCGGTGCTCATAGCGCACCACCGCCACCGTCAGGTGCGCCCGGCCCGGGTTGGCGGTGGGACCGGACGCGATCGAGTACAGCCTCGGCCGCATCCGGCGCAGGCACCCCAAGAATTCCTGCGCCGAAAAACGCATCGCCGGATGTTCCAAAATGAGATCGATGCTGTCCCGCCCATCCGCATATGCCTCGAGCGCCTGCTGATTGCCAGGCTCCGCCAACGCCGCGAGTTTCGTGTCGCCAGAACGCTCCGCCACCGCCCTCACCAGATTCGGCGGCACGTTGTTCAGCTCGTACCGCCGCAAGAGCGCCGCGCGCAGCGGCAGCGTCCCCCATTGCGGGTCCACCACCAACTCCTCACCACTGGATTTCAGGGCCTCCAGCGCCAAATCCACCAGCTCCGAATCGTTGGTCGGGAATACCCCCAGCGAATCCCCGCACTCGTACCGGATGCCCGACCCCTCCAACAGCAACTCAAGGTGCCGCGTCTCTTTCGCTGACCCCGGCCCGTTCAAATTCACGTTCCGCAGCACCGGCGCCATGAAAGGATGGTTCCGAGAATACGCCACCTTCGCCGCCGCCTCGCTTTCCTGAACCGCCATACGCATCAAGCTCCGCTGCTCCTAGCAGCACCCTCCTGTAGCGCCCTTTCCCTCCTTGTCCAACTCCCCCAGATCAAATCCCCCGAAAACTCAAAACCCCTCCCTACTCCCCATCTACCCCTACAAAGAAAATTCGCTTTATCAAAAAATACTCCGGCTGCCCTCGTCCTCTCCTTAACACATTGAAGGCATCGCTGTTTGAGACGCCACGCATTTGCTGATCAACAATCGTTATTCTGACACATCTGCTTGGATTAAAACCTGTTATAGCGCTGAAACGTTCAATCCTAGGGACGGTCCTGGCGGCGCTATGACCTTGACCTCTATTGAAACACATTTAATACGAGGCCTTTCCACATGAGAAAAGTCGAATGGATACTGGTGGTGGGCCTCGCGCTGCTGGCCATGGGTGGCAACCCCGCGATGGGGGCATCGTCCCGCGGCAACGGCAGCGCCTTGGCGCGAATCACATTCTATTGCAGCGACCGGGGTTCCGGTGGTCCCATTGCCTCCACAGGGGTGCGTCTGGAACCGGGGAAACACGTTGCGGTCGATCCCGCCATCATCCCGTATGGGAGTCAGGTGACCATACCGGGCTTGGGTACCTACCGGGCCGTGGATTCGGGATCAGGCGTGCGGGCACGGACCGCCGCTCGGCGGGCCGCCGGCGGTAACCCTCGCAAGGCCAACGCGATAGTGGTCGATGTGTTTGTCGCGGGGCCAGATACGGTTCGCCGCATGGCCGCCACGTTTCCGATGTATACCGATGTCACCTGGAGCACAAAACCGACAAAATCGTCGGCTCACGCCACGGCCCGCACCTCGGCAACGCAGCTGGATGCCGTGGCAAAGAACATCGAGAACTCACCTTCGAAGGAGACGGCACAGGATCGCCCCGAGCGAAAGGTCCTTATGGCGCTCTCATCCAAGGGGTAAGAGACCGAGGGTGACCCAAATGGCGCTAAGTTAAGTTTGTCGCGTCAGTGGCACGGCCACCTTGGCCTTGGGGCTGGCCATGGGCAGGATGCCCATGCCACGATCTCAAATGTCCCTTAACTTAGCGCCATTCAAGGGTGACCCCAGTTCCAATTGGCACGCCAGCGGTGCCCGGATTCAACCGAACACCGCATCGAATCGTACCTTTGATGGACCGGTATTCGGGCCAATCCTGTTCACCTTCCTGGTCCGCGAGGGCGAACGCTCTCTCCAATTCGATTCGAATAACCCAGCCCCCGTCCGCGCCCGTCCCCGCACTCGCCGGCACGAGGAATTCACCCTAGCCTGCATGTCTCACGCTTCTGCGTGAAACATGCAGGCTCAAAGGATGTGGTTCGCGTCACCGGAGAATCGGGCTAAATACCCTTTCGCGTGAATACGCCAACCCGCCTCGTGATCGCCTCGGGCACACTGGCCCTGATAGCCATCGCCCTATGGATGTGGTCCGGCCACCTGACCGAGCAACAGCGCCTCATCAAGACCGCGGAAAAGTGCTGCCGCCTGGCCAACGACCGAAAGTACTGGGACGCCTCCCGATATATCGGGGCGGATTTGCGCGCGGCGATCGAGCGCGAGGCCGGCGGCATCGCGGCCGCGATCCGAATTGCCGCGGAGCATGACAGCACCGATGCCGCCCGCTACTCGGTCGGCCGATTGCTGCGCTGGGAGCAGGCGGCCGGCACCGCGCAGATCGAGATCGTCCGCCACGTGACGCGCGAGCGCCGTCGCGAAGCCATCGCCGTGCCGTGGCAGCGCCGGAATAACCGCTGGGAAATCGGGCCGGGAATCCTCGAGACTTGGACGTGGTGAAGCGGTGGAGATGAAACCGTGCGCCTGATCCTTCGCGTCTTCGCCTATCTTCGCCGCTACCCCCTTTTCGCGGCAGGCACACTCGCCTGCGCGATCGCCTCCACCCTCCTAGGGCTCCTCTACCCGCGCCTCACCCAATTCGTGATCGACGACGTGATCGCCGGCGCGCGCGCCGACGCCCTCCCGTGGGCCTGCCTCGCCCTCGCCGGAGCCTTCTTTGGACGGGACCTATTCAACGCCGCGCGCATCCTTCTGAACAACACCTTCGAGCAGCGCGTCATCTTCGATCTCAGGGATGACCTCTACGCCTCCATCCAACGATTGCCGTCGGGATTCTTCGACAACCGCGCCTCCGGCGACCTCATGACGCGCATCGGCGAAGATGTCACCAGCGTCGAGCGCGTCCTGATCGACGGCATCGAGCAGGGCGTCGTCGCGGCGCTACAGATCGCCGTCGCCGCGATTCTCCTCTTCAGGATGAATGCCGCCCTCGCGGCCTGGGCCCTAGCTCCCGTCCCCTTCATCGCGGTCGGCGTCTTGGCATATACAACCACGGCGCATCGCCGCTATGCCGCGCAGCGCCGCGCCGTCTCCGCCCTCAACTCCCTGCTGCTGGATAACCTCCAGGGCATCCGTCTCATCAAGGCGTTTGTCCGGCAGGAGGCCGAGCGACACCGCTTTCGCGAACGATGCGAGCGGGTCCGCGAATCCTCCCTCCGCATCATGCGCGCCTGGGCCCTCTACTCGCCATCGATGTCGTTCATCGCCGCCGCCGGCATCGTCCTCGTCCTCTTTGCCGGCGGGCGCATGGCCATCGCCTCCCAGCTGACGACCGGCCAACTGGTCGCCTTCATGCTGCTCGCTGGATACTTGTACGAGCCCATCTCCCGCCTGCACGGCCTCAACCAGTTACTACAGGCGGGTCGGGCGGCGGCCCGCCGCGTCTTCGAGATCTTGGACGAGGCGCCCGAACCCGAGATCGCTCTGCCCGGCCCCGCGGCCAGGCTCCCGGGCCGCGCCACCGGGCGAATCGAATTTCGCGGCGTCGGTTTCGAGTATCGTCCCGACCTGCCCGTCCTCCACGGCATCGACCTCGCCATCGAACCCGGCCAGACCGTCGCACTGGTTGGCCCCACGGGCGCGGGCAAGAGCACCGTGGCCGGCCTCTTGTTGCGGTTCTACCCGCACCAGACAGGCGAGATCCTGCTCGACGGTATCGACACCCGACGCATCCCGCTCGTGGACCTTCGCAGCCAAATCGGCTTCGTCACCCAGGAGCCCCTCCTTTTCAACGGCACCGTCCGTGAAAACCTCCTGTTCGGCCAGCCCACTGCCCCCGAGGAGGATCTCTGGGAGGCCCTAGATTCGGCCAACGCATCGCCCTTCGTCCGCGCGCTGCCGGCCGGCCTCGAGACTCTGGTGGGGGAGCGCGGCGTCAAGCTCAGCGTCGGGGAGAAGCAGCGCATCACCATTGCCCGCGCGCTGCTCAAGGATCCCCCCATACTCGTCCTCGACGAGGCCACCGCGAGCGTCGATACCGCCACCGAACGCCTCATCCAGGCGGCCATCGACCGGCTCACCGCATCCCGAACCTGCCTCGTCATCGCCCACCGCCTTTCCACCGTCCTGCGCGCGAACGAGATCATCGTCCTAGAAAAGGGCCGGATCGCCGAGCGCGGCCGGCACGATGAACTCCTGCGCCTGGGCGGCCGCTACGCGCGCCTGTGGTCGATGCAGGATGTCGCCCACACGATCGAGGAGCAGTGGCCCCTCACTCCTCGATCGCCTTGATCCGCGCCTTGGCCCGCTTGAACTTGCCGCGGAACTCCCCCGTCAGCATCTGCATGAATGCTTCCTCGACAGGATGGCACACAAAGGCGACGCAGTTGATGCGCGGCATGCGCCGGCCCTTTTCCTTGTACGCCAGTTTGCCGACCTTCTCCATGTGGGCCACGATCTCCTTGTCCGTCCAGATGGGCGGGGTCGGCCGGGTCCCGCCCCTCAGTTCCACCACCTTGGGTGGCAGACCTTTCTTGGCCCGGGCGGCGTTCATCCCCGCCCACGCCCTATCCCGCGCGGCCCTCTCGGCCTCCGCATCGTGCTCTTCATCCCACTTCGCCTGGCGCTCCTGGAGCCGCTTCAGGTCGTCGCCCTCCAGCTGCTTGTAGACGTGGGGGCGCCCGTCGCTGATGATGAAAAAGACGTCGGCGTTCTGCTCGAATCCCGCCGTGATGCCCTCGTCCATGCGCGTGGCACCGCCCACCGCCGCCAGACCCTCCAGCGAGGGCTCGTAGTTCTTGAGGATGTTCCCGCTGCGCTCCTGGCTCTCCGCGATGCCCACGAGATACGGCTCAAGGAACTCGCGCGCCTTCTTCTTGTTGTCGTCGCTGGCCAGCACCATCTGCTGCTCGAACAGGTCCACCTGATTCCCGAACAGGATGAGGTTAAAGAAGGTGCCCGGATTCAGCCCGGAGATCATGTCGGCGATCTCGCTCTTGAGCTGCTGGAACCCGGCCTCCCCGCCCTTGTCGTCCTCGACCATCGAGAGCGAGATGTCGATCAGGAAGGCGATCCGCTCGCCGCGGTCCGTGATCCCGAAAAACTTCACTGTCGAGGCCGACAGCCCCAGGCCCCCGCCGCCCACCCCGCCCCCGAGACCGGCCCCCACGCCCGCGCCGCCGAAACCCCTCATGTCGGTGCGGAGCCGCTCCTTGACCGTGGTCATCTCGGCATCCACGTCGGGCAGCGAGAACTCCGACACCCGCCGCGCGCTCAGCCGCTGCGCGACCCGAGGGCGCCCGCCCCGGCGCTGCTGCTCCTGGATCTGGACCTTGTACTTCAGGTTCCGCGGCTCGATCGTCTTGGTCAGCTCCGGAGGCACCACGAACTTCGCCTCGTTCTGGAAAAAGTGCCGGTACACGACCCACGATCCAAAGAGCAGGATCGCGCCCGCGTGGATCCCCGCACTGGCCGCGATCACCCCGAAGAATGCGCCGCGGCCCCGCCGCGGCAATCGACCGGCCTTGACCTCTCCGGCTTCCTTGATTCTCATCGCAAACCCCCCGGGGCCTCACTCCTCGATGGCCGTCATCAGCGCCTTCGCGCGCTTGAACTTCCCGCGGAATTCCTTCGTGAGCATCTTCATGAAGTTCTCTTCTTCCGGCGTCGTGCAATCGTAGGCGACGCAGTTCACGCGGGGCAACCGCTTCCCCTTCTCCTTGTAGGCGAAGTTGCCGACTTTCGCCATGTGCTCGAGAATCTCCTTGTCGGTCCAGATCGGCGGACGTGGACCGCCGGGCAACAGTTCTTTGACCTTGGGCGGCAGACCTTTCTTGGCCCGGGCGGCATTCATCGCGTCCCATTCCTTCTGGAACTTCGCGCGGAATTCCGCGGGATCATTCTCCTCCTCCCACTTCTTCCTCCGCTCCAGGTATCGTTCCAGTTCCTTGCCCTCGAGTTGTCGCACCACATCCGGGCGACCGTCGCTGATCAGGAACAGGACATCGGCGGCCTGCTCGAAACCGGCGGTGACCGCCAGGTCCATCCGCGTCCTTCCCGGGTGTTCCTCGTCGGACTTGATGCCCTCGATGCTCGGCTCGTAGTTCTTGAGGATGTTCCCGCTGCGCTCCTGGCTCTCCGCGATGCCCTTGAGGTACGGCTGGAGAAACTCGCGCGCCTTCTTCTTATTCTCGTCGCTGGCCAAGATCATCTGCTGCTCGAAAAGGTCGACCTTGTCCCCGAAAAGGATCAGGTTGAAAAACGTGCCCGGGTTGAGGCCAGAGATCATGTCCGCGATCTCGTTCTTGAGTTTCTCGAAACCGGCCTCCCCGCCCTTGTCGTCCTCGACCATCGAGAGCGAGATGTCGATCAGGAAGGCGATCCGCTCGCCGCGGTCCGTGATCCCGAAGAACTTCACCGTCGAGGCCGCCAGCCCCAGGCCCCCGCCCCCCGTGCCGCCGCCCAG
>JAKQKQ010000233.1 GCA_029560585.1 Verrucomicrobiota bacterium
TCACTGGAGCGCCTATGAGGGTTGTCAAGAGGGGCGTGATTTTTCCGCCAGGTTTTCTTCAGTGAGGCGTTCGTCGCGCGGAGGAGCTGCGTCAGCAGTCCGGAGTCGCGCGCAAAGCGGTAGGGCCAACGAACGTCGTGATCGTTCCGCTGCGCCCAGAGTCTTCCTCACCGTTTCATCTTATCAGCGTTTCCTCTCTCCTCCGCAAGGGAGGGGTGCTTCCGCAAGAGCGTCGCGCGAGGTTTTTCGACCGGGGTCGCCGCTTGAACGAGTGCCGGGAAGTGTCCCGCACCAGCTCCTATCCGAGCAGTTGAAACAGGGTTCAACGCCCAATATGTCATTCGAGAGGGACGGCGGCGACCGGGGCGTCCGTCCCATCTAACAGACGGGGGCACACACGGCGTCCCAGCTCCAGTCACGGACAGGACGCGCCCGGTCGCAAAGGGTCTCACGCTCAGGTCGGGGGAAAGGGCCAAGGCCAGGGTGAGGAGTCAGGAGTTAGGCCGCGATCCAGCCGAGGTCGTCCAAGGTGGCCCGGCCGGTGCGCCAGCGCCACAGGTCAATGGCCAGTTGCCGGGCCAAGGCCACCACGGTTTTCTTCTTCAACGCCGCGCCGGAGACGAGTTTCCCTTGGAGCCGTTGCGCGGCTTTCCAGCCCGGTTGCCAAAGCAGGAAGCGCCACACCGCTTCGACCAGCAGGGCACGTACGCGGCCGTTGCCCAGGCGGTCAATGCTGCCCAGCCGACGCTGGCCGCCGGAACTGTGTTCGCCCGGACAGCAGCCGGTGTAGCTGCCGATCTGTTTGCGATTGGCGAAGCGGTGCCAGTCACACACCTCGCCCTCGAGGGTGGCCAGGGTGAGGTTGCCCAGGCCCTTGGGGCGAGGCTGGGGTTGCCTGCGAGCAGTGAGTTCGTGCTCCAGTTCGGTGAGCTGGGTTTCGATGGCGAGGATGAGCTCGCGCAGTTTGTCCAGCACGCCCACCAGCCACGGATCGAGGGTGGCGAGTTGGGGCCAGTGCCGCGCTCCCCACCAGCGGTGTGGCAGCTTGAGGTGGGCGTATTCGGCGGCCTGGCCGTGACCGCGGTTGGCCAGTTGGCGGCGCTGGCGGACGAGGAACTGGCGGCGGCGGGTGGTCTCGCGGCGGCGCTGCTCGGCCTCGCTGGGGATGCGAATGGGGGCCAATTCCTCGCGGTTGCCGTCCAGCCAGCGGGAGAAGCGCAGGCAGAGGGCGCGAGCGTCAAGCTTATCGGTCTTGCGTCTTCCGTTCAGGGCGATGGGGGTGATGAGGAAGGACTGGGCGCCGGCGGCGACGAGTTGGCGGTGCAGGGTGAAGCCGAAGCCGCAGGATTCCTGGACGCAAAAGACCTGGAGGCCCTCGGCGACCCAGCGCTGCACCTGGGCGACCAATTCAGCGCGGGAGAATTTGCGCGGGGCCTGCGGACTACCGTGGCCCTTCTGCCCCACAGCCATGATGAACTCCAGATGCACGTCCAAGCCCAGCTTGAGCGTGGGCTTGTTGGGATCGAGCACGGGGGCAGGCAAGGGCTGATGGGCCGGGCGCACTGGGGATGGGGTGGTCGGGGCGGGAGCCGGGGCTTGGGGCTTGCCGGAGGCGGCGGGGCGGTCTACGGTGCGGAACGTCATGTTGGGTTTGAGCAGGTATGTTTTCATGGATGCGTTTGGTTTTCGTGGCCGACGCAGCGTGCCACTGAGTGGTGGCACGTCTCAACCCAACATGACATCTAACAACCGCCCCGCTTCGCAGTTCGAGAGTCGCGGGCTTCGGCGGGGCGCTTTGGTTCACGGAGGTCGCTGGCGTTATCACGGCGGGGCGGCTGTCGCTCAGTTCTGTCGTTAGCCCGTGACGTCGCGGGCGAGTCGAACACGCACAACAAATCGAAGACCACCAAATGAAAACCAAGGACAGAACAGCGAGAAGAATCGCAACAGCAGTCGTCGCGCTGGCTCTCGCCAGCACGAGCTTCGCTCAACAAGCAGACAAACCACCTGTCCCCGGCACGTACTATTCGGCCAAGGATTTTGAGTGGAGTCCGCCGTGGCCGTTCAATCCGCACCCGGAACTTCAGGCCGTCGAAATCGCGCCGGGCATTTTCGTCTTTGACGACACGGCCATCCCCGACACGCCGGAGCAGGCCGCAGCCCGAAAGCAACACGAGGAGGCTGCCGCGCTCGCCAAGGCGATTGCCGCCGATCCGGTGCTGGCCGCAGCGGCACGGCAGCAGGCGGAAGAGGCGGTCCGGAAGCGCGAGGCCAATTGGCAGGCGCGGCTGGAAGCCGCGCGAAGCCGCGCGGCCATTTCTGCGCTCCTGGGGTTTGCCCGGCGACGCAGAGACACAACAAGCCCGCGACGAAGCCCGAGCGGAGTTGCAGGAGTTGGCACTCAAGGCGGCGGAGGCACGCGCCGAC
>JAKQKQ010000256.1 GCA_029560585.1 Verrucomicrobiota bacterium
GTTCACGGGTGCCCGACTGGTACGAGGCCGAGAACGGGTACGCGCCCGATCCCGCGCCGGCCGCGCTCTACAACCTGCGCGACGACCTCGGGCAACGGCGCAACGTGATCGCCGCGCATCCCGACACGGCGTTGGCGCTCCGCGCCCTGCTCGTGCGACTGCGGGAGTGAGCCTGCCCCGCGCAACGCGCCCCTCCGAGCGGGCACTCTCGGGAAGACAAAGAGGCTTCTTCCTTTCCTGTTCCCGGGCGACGTCGCCCTATGCTACTATTCTTGAAATCGGCTCTTCCGGCAATTCCGTGGGATTTGATCGGGCCTTGCCTGGTGAGCCGGCACCTGATTGAACGCCCATCGGGGTCGGCGTCGGGGTCGGGGTCGGGGTCGAAGGAGCACCCATGAGTTTCGGGCATGAACAGCTGGACGTGTACCGTGTTGCCATCGAGTACGTGGCTTGGGCCTATCGTCTGTGCGAAGAGCTGCAAGGCCATCGCAACGCAAAGGACCAGCTCCTGCGAGCCTCCCAAGCCATTCCTCTGAACATCGCAGAGGGCAACGGCAAGGCCACCGGTGGGGACCGGCACCGGTACTTCGACATCGCCGGGGCTCGGCTCCGCAATGCGGCGGCGCACAGGATGCTCTGGAGGCCTGTGGGGCGATCTCGCCGCAGGCCAGTGCCGAAGGCAGGCAGCGCTTGGACCGCATCGTGGCGATGCTGACCCAGCTTGGCCGACACGGATATGCAGTCGGCGAGCAAAGCCCTGGGTATCGGACCCAGGCCATCGACCGCGACCCCGACGCCGACCCCGACCCCGGTCGTGCATGAGGAACCTGCCGCGCTACCATTCGAGGCCGCTCAGAATCCGACAGGAATCCCGGAAGAGCCATTAAAATCATCGGTCGCGCTGTCGCCGGATGTGGGATCGAGGATCGCATCATGAAAACTCGAGTCGTCATTCTCACCTGTTCGTTCCTCTGCTCCGGTCTTGCCTCCGGCGCTTCCGCCGCGCTC
>JAKQKQ010000261.1 GCA_029560585.1 Verrucomicrobiota bacterium
TCACTTGGCACATGTGTTTGCATGCGCGGCAGAGAACGAGATTCTTCTGCCCTACCTGGGTGTGGCGTGGGATGGCACGGGCTATGGCGAGGACGGGACGGTGTGGGGTGGGGAGGCTTTTGTCGTGAGGGAGGATGGCGACGAGCATTTCGCGTCCCTGGAACCCTTTCGTTTGCCGGGGGGCGAGTCGGCGGTACGGGAACCGCGGCGCTCGGCGCTCGGCGCGCTGTTCGCGTGTTTCGGCGAGGCGGCGTTCGGCATGGACGACCTCGCGCCTTTGGGCGAGTTTTCGGATACAGAATTGGGCGTGCTCGGGGACATGTTGCGGCGGGGGTTGAATGCGCCGATGGCATCGAGCGCGGGCCGGATGTTCGACGCGGTCGCTTCGATTTGCGGATTGAGGCAGGTGAGTCAATTTGAGGGTCAGGCCGCGATGCTGCTGGAGTTTGCCGCGGCGGGGATCGACGGGGGGTCAGCCTATCCGATGGTGCTGCGGCCGCGCAATGTGGGTGAGCTCGGGGCGCGGCATTTTCTCGACTGGGCGCCGATGATGAGGGGGATCGTGGCCAGCGTTCGGGTGGGGGAATCGCCGGGCGCGATCGCGGCCCGTTTCCATGGTGCGCTCGCGGAGGGCATCCTTGCGGTCGCGCGGGCCGCGGGCGAACCGCGGGTGATGCTCACGGGCGGGTGTTTTCAGAATCGGGTGTTGTTGGAGATGGTGGTGTTGCGGTTGAGAGAAGAGGGCTTCATGCCGGCATGGCACCAGCGGGTGCCGCCGAATGATGGGGGGATTGCGCTGGGGCAGATCGCCGCGCTGTTGAGAGGACGGCGGGCGCCTCGGCGGGTTGCCCGCGTTTGAACCTTTGCCCTGCGGGAGGGAGACCGTATCATCGATCGATGAGGAGGATTCCAACTTCATGCGCTCAGTCCTAGTGATGCGTGCGGTAATTGCGGCGTGGGCGGCATTGCCTGTTTGCGCGAGTGCCATCGAGTGGGACTTCGATAAGACGAGTGAGATCCTGGGCACGACCAATCTGGAGCCGGGGACGGTGGACGGCGGGCGACTTTCTGGCTGGTCGGCGTGGGATCCCTATTTTTCGGTCCGCGTGCCGCCGGAGGGGATTGATGCGGAAAAGATCAGATGGCTGACGGTTCGGATCTACTCCTCGGCCGAGGCAGATCTGCTCGACGTCTATTACCAGAGTCCGGACAAGTGCTGGTGCCTGGGCGGGAAGTTCCCCATCCGCAAGGGCTGGGCCACCTACAGGATGGATCTGACCAAGAACCGGTGGCGGGAGACAACGGCTGGCGAAGGCGCGCGGCAGTGGGGAGGGCCCGGCAAGCGCGTGTCTTCCTTCCGCATCGATCCTGGCAATCAGGCGGGACGCTGGATCATGATTGACTACGTGCGATTGGAGCCCGCCATGCCGGGGTCGGATCGCGGGCCCGTCTTCGTGGAAGGGGTCACCGAAGAGCCGCGCGGCACGGCGAGGATCAAGCGCCTGGAATCTCCCGGGACCGTCGAGGCGGGCGAAACGGTGAGAGTCTCCGCGGCGTTCGAGACAACCGCTCCGGCCGATCTCGTGGCCGGCACGGCTTTCGTTCGACTGCGGCGCGGCACCACCACGATGCGGCTGATCGAGCGGCCGGTTCCCTTTTCGGGCGGGGCATTGACGCTCACCGCCGACCTTCCGACTTCTGCCTATTGGTACCCGTCGGCGCTTACGGTCGAAGCCGGCTGTTACGAACTCGACACGCCGGCGGGAGGTATGCCAACCACCGCCGGGGTGGCGCTCACCAATCGGCGCATTGGTGCGATCAGGCCTGCGGTCTGTGAGCTTCGTCCCATCGGGGGCGATCCCGCCATTTTTCTGAACGGCGAACCGCTGCCCGGGATGATGTTCTGCACGGCGGGCGGGTTGCACCTCGGCTATCATCGCGAGTTCGCCGGGACGGGGATCCACCTCTATAGCGATTGGTTTGGTTCCTCGCATGCGAACGACATGGGTCACGTCGAACCAGGCAAATATGACTACGGTGAGTACGACCGCTATTTCTCGGCGATACTCGACGTCGATCCGCAGGCCTATTTCCTCCCGCACATCGGTGTCACCGGGCCACTCTGGTGGCAGAAGGCACACCCCGAGGAGCTCTGTCGGCTCGAGGATGGCACCGCGTGGCCCCCGTCGTTTGCGTCTGAGCGGTGGAAGAAGGAGATGGGCGAGGACTTCCGGCGGCTCATCGCCTATTTGCGCCAGGCGCCCTATGCCGACCGGATCATCGGGATCCTCTTCTTCAATGGTTACACCGCGGAGTGGCAGATGTGGGGCACATGGCAGAAGTCGCGCGATGACTACAGCGCGCCCGCCCTGCGAGCGTTTCGCGCGTTTCTTGCGCGCCGGTATCCAGATGACGAGCGGCTGCGTGCCGCGTGGGGCGACCGGGGAGTCGCGCTCGCCGCGGCCGAATTACCGAAATGGGATAAGCGCCGGCCGGGTGGGCCCCGCGTCCTTCGCGATCCCCTGACCGAGAGGCAGGCCGTGGATTTCTACGAGTTCATCAGCAACATGGATGCCGATGCGATCCTCCACTTCGCGCGGATAGCCCGAGAGGCCACCTGCGGCAAGGCACTCGTCGGCACCTACTACGCTTACCTCACGGCGCACGGCATCAACCAGCAGGACTCCGGTCACCTCGCCGCGCAGCGCGTCTTCGATTCGCCCGATATCGACTTCCTCATGTCCCCCCCCAACTACTGGTACCGCAAACCCGGCGAGGCGTGCACCTTCATGTCCGCCACCGATTCCCTGCGGATGCGGGGCAAGCTGTGGCTCGACGAGTCCGACCATCGCACGCACCTGTCCGACCCGAGGGCGGGGTACGGCCGGGCTGCGACCATCGAGGAAACGACCGGGGTTCTGTGGCGCGAGTTTTCGGAAGTCCTGACCAAGCGGGCGGCGGTCAGCTGGTTTGACATGGCCGGCGGCTGGTTCTCCCACCCGCGCGTCCTCGCGGATCTGGGCCGTTCGCACGAGATCATGAAGGCGAGCCTGAAGACGCGGAAAGCCTTCGCGCCAGAGGTCGGGGTGTTCGTGGATCCCGAGAGCTTCTATTGGATGCGTCCGACCGATGCCAATGCCGCCCTGGACCTCCACCAAGTCGTGACGATGCCGCAGTCCGGCGCCCCGTGGGATTTCTGTCTCTTGGGCGATGTCGGTGATCTGCGGCTCCCCGATTACAAACTCTACATTTTTCTCAATGCCTTTCGCGTTGATGCCGTCCGGCGCAGCGCGATCTGGGACAAGCTCAGGCGCAATAACGCGACGGCACTCTTTATCTATGCGTCCGGCTATTTCGGGGGCGATGGCGGGTCCGTGGAGGACATGCGGGCGCTGACGGGCATCCGGATTGCCGCCGACGACGCGGGTGGAAAGCCGCGCGTGGTGCTGGATGCCGGCGATCCTCTCGCGCGAGGGGTCGGTGTGGCCGGCGCTCCGTCCGGTCCGTGCGGTGTCGAGAAGCTCACCGTTTCCCCCCTGTTTTATGCCGACGATCCCGATGCCCGCATCGCCGGGCGGCTCGTGGGCAGCGATCGCCCCGGGCTGGTCGTGAAGAAATTGGATGGCCCGACGTCCATTTACTCGGGCGCCATGCAGCTCCCGCCCGCCCTGGTGCGGAACATCGCCCGATCTGCAGGTGTCCACATTTGGGTCGAGTCCGACGATGCGCTGTATGCAGACAGTGGATTCGTTGGGCTCCACGCGGCAAGCGACGGGGAAAAGAGGATCCGCCTCCCCACGGACTCCAGGGTGTTCAATGCCGTCTCCGGGGAAGCGGCGGCGATGGACGGGCGAACCATCGTGGTGAAGATGAAGCGTGCCGAGACGGTGCTCTTCCGCCTGGAGTCGCCCTAGCCCGGATTCTCGCGCGAACAGCTTTGCGCCGGTGCCGCAAGACCGTATAGTTGATTGGTATGTGCCTGGCGATACCTGGCAGGATAGAGAGCATTGAGGCGGCTGATGATCCCATCAACCGGATGGGGAAGGTCAGCTTCGGTGGCATCCTCAAGGATGTGAATCTGGCATATGTTCCCGAGGCGGGGGTGGGCGATTATGTGATCGTGCACGTGGGTTTCGCCCTCAACAAGATCGACGAGACGGAGGCCGAAGAGGTTTTCCGGTACTTGCAGGAGATGGAGTTGGCCGATGAGGTGAGTCCCGGATCTGCCGGTGATACGGGTTAGTGACTGCGTGGTGATCGAGGCCGGACACGGATGACGATGCGACTCGGTTTGGCGCTTTTGGCGGTGATGGCGCCGGCGGTCGCAATGGGGGCAAGCGGGAGCGATCCGCTTGCGCCGTGGCGTGATGGCGTGAGGGTCGCACCGATTTCTGGGGAGGCAGGGCGGCACGCGATACACGCCTATTTCAATGCCGCCCCCGAGAGTCCCGATGGTCGCGCGGTGCTATTTTACGCCTCCGTTGCGCCGGACGGTCAGACAGGCGAGATCCGCATCCGCGAGCGCGCCACTGGGCGGGAGCGGGTCATTGCCAGCAATGTGACGACGGAAGACGCGCACCGCGTCGCGTGCCAGCAGTGGGCGTCGCGCGGACGCAAAGTGGTTTTCCACGACCTGCGCGGAGGCGAATGGCTCGTCGTGGCGGTGGATGTTGCCAGGGTTCAGGAGCGCGTGCTGGCCCGCGGCTGGCAACTTGGGTGGGGTCAGGCCAACGGTGATGTCGTGCCGATCTACGGGCCACACTGGAATCCGGGGGACCACCGCGACCTCGGACTCCTGGGCGTCGAGACCGGAGAGATCCGCGTGGCCGTGGCCGCCGATTCGGTCAAGTCGGCCTACCCGCAATGGGTGGCGGAGCGATTTGGGGAAAAGCCGCTGTCAGTCTTTTTCCCGGTCATCAGCCCGGATCTGCATCGCGTTTTCTTCAAGATGGCCACGCCGGGGGGCGGTGACTTCCGAAGTTCGAAGGCCAGCATTCGCCTCGGGCTGGTTTGCTACGACCTGGGCGAGGGCCGTTTCCGGTTCCTGCGCGAGTCGTGGGGGCATCCCGCATGGCATCCCGACTCGAGGACCATCATCGAGAAAGGTCACTTGCTGATCGACAGCGACGACGGTGCCGTGCGACGAATTCCCGAACTCCCCGGGTTCCACGGCGATCATCCCACCGTGAGTCCTGATGGACGACTTTTCGCGACGGACACGACCCTGGAGAGTTTTGGTGGAACCGAAAAGGAATGGGGCGTCGTGGTGGGCGATCTCCGCGGCCATGGCCATGTCATCGTCCATCGGTTTGACAACGCCGGGGGCGCGAGGTCATGGCGGCGCTCTCACCCGCACCCGGTTTGGAGTGCGGATGGTCGGCGCATCTATTTCAACGTGAGCGGGGGGCCCTGGACGCAGCTCCATGTGGCCGAGGCGGCGACTGGCAGGCCATAGGGCGTCGCGCTGTGGCGGGGCGACCGCACCCGTGTCCGTCTGTCGCCTCTTGTCGGGCCTGCGCGCTCTGGTACGGTTATCGGATGGCAGCCGTTTTGCGAGTCACCGGACTGTATGCCCGCGAGGGCCGCCCCTGCCCGACGGGGGCAGGGATACACGGTGACCGAGGATCGCACGCACGAGCGCGCTTGGGCGCGGTCCGAATTGCCCGCAAGCAGGCTCCCGCGACCCCTTGGCCGGGTTTTCGAATCGGCGGTATGCGATGAGATATATTGATGAGTACCGGGATCCGGACGGGGTGCGACGATTGGCCGAGGAGATCGGTCGGGCCACGGGGCGGGCGTGGACGATCATGGAGGTGTGCGGCGGGCAGACGCACGCGATCGTTCGCTTCGGCATTGATGGGCTATTGCCGGAGGGGTTGACGCTTGTGCATGGTCCGGGGTGTCCCGTGTGCGTGACGCCGATCGAGATCATCGACCGGGCCATAGGGATTGCCTCGCAACGCGGCGTCACCCTGTGCTCGTTTGGGGACATGCTGCGTGTGCCGGGTTCGGGCAAGGATCTGCTGCGGGTGAAATCCGAGGGCGGCGATGTGAGGATCGTGTACTCGCCGATGGATGCGCTGAGGATCGCGGAGGCGAACGCCTCGCGGGAGGTTGTGTTTTTTGGGGTGGGATTTGAGACGACGGCGCCGGCGAACGGGATGGCGGTGTATCAGGCGGCGCGGCGGGGGGTGAAGAATTTTTCAATGTTGAGCGCGCACGTGCTGGTGCCGCCGGCGATGGAGGCGATCCTGTCGTCGGAGTGCAACCGGGTGAATGGTTTTCTGGCGGCGGGGCACGTGTGCGCGGTCATGGGCTATGAGGAGTACGAGCCGATCGCGGCGAGGCACCGGGTGCCGATCGTGGTGACGGGATTCGAACCGCTGGATCTGCTGCAGGGTGTCTTGCTCTGTGTGCGGCAGTTGGAGGAGGGCCGCGCGGAGGTGGAGAATCCATACTCCCGCGTGGTGCGGCGGGAGGGCAACGCCGAGGCGCGGCGTGTCATGGGGGAGGTCTTTCGCGTCATCGACCGCAAGTGGCGGGGCATCGGGATGATTCCGCGGAGCGGCCTGGGGCTTGCGGAAGCCTATGCGGAATTCGACGCGGAGGCGAGGTTCGGGGTGGGTGGCGTATCGGTGGAGGAGAGCGGGGAATGCATCAGCGGGCTGATCTTGCGGGGCCTGAAGAAGCCGGTGGATTGCCCGGCGTTCGGTTCGCGGTGCACGCCCGAAAGACCGCTGGGCGCGACCATGGTCTCGGGCGAGGGTGCCTGCGCGGCATATTACAAGTACCGGCGTCACGAGGCTGGCCCGGCCGGAGGTCGAAACAATGGTTGAGGGAGCGAATTTCTCGATGTCGTGTCCGATCCCGATCCGGGAGTACCCGACGGTGCAGATGGCACACGGTGGAGGCGGCCGTCTGATGCACGATCTGATCGGCAAGATGTTTCGCGCCGTGTTCAAGAGCCCCTTGGACCGCGGGCACGATGGCGCGGTTATTGACTCGGGGGGAGGTCGGCTCGCGTTCACGACGGATTCCTACGTGGTGCGACCGCTGTTTTTCCCTGGGGGAGACATAGGTAAGCTGGCGGTGTGCGGCACCGTGAACGACCTCGCGATGTGCGGGGCGCGGCCACTGTGGCTGTCGGCAGGTTTCATTCTTGAAGAGGGATTGCCGATGGAGGACCTGTGGCGGGTGGTCCGCTCGATGGCGGTCGCGGCCGAGGGCGCAGGCGTGAGCATAGTGACTGGCGACACCAAGGTGGTGGACCGCGGTCACGGCGACGGCATTTACATCAACACGGCGGGCATCGGCGCCGTCGCGGCGGGCATCCGGATCGAACCGTCACGGGTGAAGGCCGGCGATGCGATCATCGTGAGCGGCGATCTGGGCCGGCACGGCGTGGCGATACTCGCGCTTCGCGAGGGGCTCGAGTTCGGGTGTTCGATCGAGAGTGATTGCGCGGCGCTGGGGGGAGTCGTGGCGGACCTGCTGCGGTGCGGTGCGGGCGTGCACTGCCTGCGCGATCTGACGCGCGGCGGTTTGGTCGGCGCGCTCGTCGAGATTGCGGAGACAGCCGGGGTCGGCATCGAGGTCGAAGAGGCGGCGGTGCCGGTGAGCGAGCCGGTGCGGGGCGCGTGCGAATTGCTCGGGATGGATCCGATGCATATGGCCAACGAGGGCCGGATGGTCTCGTTCGTGTCGGCGGAGTGCGCCGATGCCGCGCTGGCCGCCCTGCGGGGCCATCCCGAGGGGGCTGGCGCTACGGTGATCGGCAAAGTGGTGGCCGGGCCAACGGGCCGGGTGACGTTGATCAGCCGCATCGGCTCGCGGCGCATCCTCGACATGCTCAGCGGGGAGCAGTTGCCGAGGATATGCTGAGGGAATCGGGCGGGGCCGGCGTCCCCCCCATACCCAACGCGGCTGTTGTGTGGTTTTTTCGACGGGTGCCAGAATCAAGGCACGCGGCGGATATGGAAGAACGCGGCCCTGGTGGCGGGATCATTCGCGATGTTGGCGCTGCCGGTGGAGCCCGTGGGAGACTGCGGCACGCCGTTTCGAATCCAGTCGACTAGGTTGGTGGATCGATGGATTTCGTAGAGTTCATAGGGTCGTGTTTGCCAGGTGATGTTGGAAAGCGAAAATCCCGTGATGGCAAAGCGGCTGGTCGGATCGGTGGGGACGAAGCCGCCACGAAATTCGTCGATGTTGCGAAGGCCGTCGCCGTCGAAGTCGCCGTTCGCCGCCTGCGCCGGCGACTGTAGTCAGGCGCCTGTCGGCCTCTCTCCAGACAAGGAAAAGTCTTTCTTCCCCAATCCCAAGATCTGGCGACAGACCGCAGACCTCCCCCTCGTCAGGGAGGCGGCCTCCGCGATAATGCAGGGTGATGTCCTTGGGGAAGCGACCTTTCATCGATTTATCGACACGCACGGTTGCCCGCGTCCAGATCCCGCCGCCATCGTCGCGATAGCACCCCAGAGCCGTGACCCTGCCGCGGCAGAGCCCGATGGCGCGATCCAGGAGGGACTCGCCGGACATCGGAATCATCGATGACGCCGGTGCGCGATCCGACAGCAGCAAGCATGACAGCACGGGGAGCGCAACCCAGTATCGCATGATTTACAGGGTATGGGCAGGGCGGGGCAGCGCAAGATCCTGGGATGTGGGCGTTCAACCGCCGCCTTGCCCGTGCGAGGGCGCATTGCTAAAAAGCAATAATGATCAGGATCTTGATTGTACACGGCCCCAACTTGAATCTGCTCGGTAAGCGCGACCCCAAAAAATACGGGACGGTGACGCTCGAGCAGATCAATGGCACGTTGCGGCAGATGGGGGAGGAGTTGGGCGTGGGTATCGAGACCTTTCAGTCCAACCACGAGGGCGCGATCATCGATTTTCTCCAGAAGGATTCGTCGCGTGCGTCGGACGGCGTGCTCGTGAATCCGGGGGCGCTCATCCGGTACGCGTACTGTTTCCGGCAGGCGCTGGTGGATCTGAACAAGCCCGTTATGGAGATCCACATGTCGGACATATCCGCGACCGGGGTGAATCGTTCGGTGAACATTCTCGATGATGTGCGGATCGGGCAGGTGACGGGGCTGAAGGAAGCCAGTTACTACGAGGGCCTCAAACGTTTGGTGGAGCATGTCAGGGGCGCCCGCTAGGAATCTGTCGGACTTTCCAAAGTCCGACAGGCTGCAACCGGCCCGCTGGTATATTGCCGGGGGCGACTTGCATCTTGAAATAGCCCGGGAGATGCTGCTCGATCTTCCAGCGCACAGGACACCAGACATATGCTTTACCTGAAGGTACGACGGAGCGGCCCCATCCGGGGGGAGATATCGATGCCGGCGTCCAAGACGCATTCGTTTCGGGCGCTGATACTCGCCTCGCTGGCGGACGGGGTCTCGGTGATCCGGCGGCCCAAGATCAGCAGCGACTGGCACGAGGCCGTCAGGGCGATGCGCATGTATGGGGCGGAGATCACCGAGCCCGAGGCGGGGGTCTTTCGGGTGAGGGGTGTCGCGGGCCAACTGCAGACGCCGGAGGATGTCATCAACGTCAACAATTCCGGCACGATGCTGGTATTTGTGGCGGGGGTGGCGGCGGCGTGTCCTGGCTGGACGATCCTGACGGGGGACGAATCGCTGCGCAAGTTGCGGAAGATAACGAAGAACTTCATCGCCCCGCTGGAGGAGCTTGGGGTGACCGTGATTTCGACGAAGGGTGACGGAATGGCGCCTTTCGTGTTCAAGGGGAGGGTGAACGGGGGCGAGGCCCACATGGATGGCGTGGGGTGCCAGCCGGTATTCAGCGTGCTGATCCCGTCGGCGCTTTCTCGGAAACCGGTTGATGTGCACATCGAGAACCCGGGGGAGACCGCCTACATCGACCTGCTCCTGTACTGGTTTCAGAAGGCGGGCCTGTCATTCGAGAATGTGGGAGGGACCTATCGGCACTATCACTTTCCGGGGAATACGGCGCCGCGGCCTTTTGAGGCGAGCATCCCGTTCGAGTGGTCGGCGCCGGGCTATCCCCTCTTGGCGGCGATGATCACGACCGGCTCCGAGGTGAGCGTCAGGGGCATGGACCTGAGCGATCCCTACGGCGACAAGCAGATGGTCTATCTTCTCCAAAGGATGGGAGCGGATATTTCAATCGGGGAGGACGTGATAACGGCGCGCACGAGCGAATTGCGGGGTATCGAGGCGGATATGAACGCGCTGCCCGACCAGGTGCCGACCATGGCCATCGCGGCATGTTTTGCCCGGGGAGAGACCATCATCAAGAATGCCCTGACCGCCCGTTGGAAAGAATGCGACCGGATCGCGGCGGTGTGCAAGGAGCTGAAGAAAATGGGGGCCAAGTTGACCGAGAAGGAGGATGGCATGGTGATCCACCAGGATGGGACCTGGCGGCTGAGGGGGGCCGAGATCGACGGGTACTACGACCACCGCATGGTCATGGCGTTCTCCGTGGCAGGGCTCGCCGCCGACGGCGAAACGAAGATCTCTGACGCGCAGATGGTCGAGAAGTCGTTTGGCACCTACGTCGAGGAGATGCGCCGATCGGGGGCGGATCTCGAGCTTGTGGAGGGGCCGTAAGGATCTGCCGGGCTTGGGCCGCCGATCAGCTGGTCATGCGGAAATCGCTTATGGGCGCGCAACAGAAGATCATCCTTATCGGGATGAAATCCAGTGGCAAGACGACGGCGGGCCGACTGCTGGCGCGCAAGCTGGGGGTGCGTTTCATTGACATGGACGCGGCGATAGAGGAACTCCATGCCAGGCAGAAGGGGGAGCGATTGCCCTTCCGGGAGATCTTCAAGACATACGGCGGGGATTATTTCCGGAAGACGGAGACGGCGGCGCTCCGGGCGCTTGCCGGCTCGACCGACGCCGGATCCTACGTCCTGTCGACGGGCGGGGGCCTGCCGCTATCGGAGGAGAACCGCGACCTCTTGCGGGGGATGGGCACGATCGTCTTCTTGGATGTCGCCGAAGACGTCCTCCTCGAGAGGATTGTTCCGCGCGGCATCCCGGCATTCTTCCCCTATCCGGACGACCCGAAGAGATCCCTCTTGGAGATCCTGGCGGCCCGCAGGCCGGTCTATTCGGCGCTGGCGGCCGTTCGGGTCGAGTGCGGGGCCGAGGCGCCGGAGGTCAATGTCGAGAAGATCATGCAACAACTGGAGAAGCGAGACCGTGAAGATTAGCGGAGAGACGAAACTGATTGGTTTTCTCGGTTCGACTTATCGGACCAGCAAGATGTACGCGATGTACAACGCGGCCATGGAGGCGCTGGGGCTCAACTACATCTACGTGCCCTTCGTCGTGGATGACCTCCAGAAGGCGGTGGACGGCATCCGGCATCTCGGCATCGCGGCCGCGGGGGTCACGATCCCGTACAAGATGTCGATCATTCCCTATCTGGACGAATTGGATGCGGAATCGAAGCACGTGGGGGCGGTGGCGGTCATCGTGAATCAGGGGGGGCGATTGATCGGCGGCACGACCGATGGCAAGGGGGCGCTCAAGGCACTGCAGGAGAAGACGGACGTCCGGGGGAAGAACATCACGCTGGTGGGCGCGGGGGGGGCGGCGCGCGCGATGGCGTTTTCGCTGAAGGAGGCCGGTGGAAAGCTGACGATCCTCAATCGCGTCGAGGAGGTCGCGATGGCCGAGTCATTGGGAAGCAGCGTCGGATGCCCCTGGGGCGATCTGTCCCTGCTGGAGGAGAGCGTTGGCCGTTCGGAGATAGTGATCAACACCACGCCGATGGGGATGATCAACACCCCGCTGGAGGGGCGGTCCCTCGTTCCGAAGGCCCTGCTGCGGCCGGGCATGACCGTGATGGATATCGTCACGACACCACGGGAAACGCGATTGTTGCAGGATGCAGCCGGCGCCGGGTGCAATGTCGTCCACGGCGATCAGATGCTGCTGTGGCAGGCCGTGTACAAGTTCAAGATGTACACGGGCGTCGAGCCTCCCGTGGAGGTGATGCGGGAGGCCATGGAGAGCCTTAAGAAGTGAGGCGTGCGGACCGCGTCGGACCGGCGCGGCCCGCGGTCGCAAAAACGGCTTTACCGGATGGTCCCGGAGCATAAGCTGGCCTGATGAGACGACGCCAGTTCATCCGCGGCGGCATCGGGGCCGCCGCATTCGCAACCCCGTTGGTCGACCGCCTGTTGGGCAGCGGCGCCCAGGCATCGAAGCTCCCGTACGATCTCGTGGCGGTGAAGGACGGGGAACCGGAGGCGATGTTCGACAAGGCCATCGAGTCGCTTGGGGGGATGAAGGCTTTTGTGCAGCGCAATCAGAAGGTGGTGGTGAAGCCGAACATCGGCTGGGCGGTGACGCCCGAGCGCGGGGCGAACACGCATCCGGGGCTGGTGAAGCGGGTGGTCGAGCATTGCCTGAGGGCGGGCGCGAAGGAAGTCGTTGTGTTTGACAACACCTGCAACGAATGGCGCGAGTGCTACCAGCAGAGCGGGATCGAGAGGGCCGCCAAGGATGGCGGCGCGAAGGTGGCGCCCGGGCACGACGAGAAGTACTACCAGGCGGCGGAGGTTCCCAAGGGCAAGAAGCTGACGGCGGTGAAGGAGCACGAACTGATCCGGGGGTGCGACGTATTCATCAACGTGCCGGTGCTCAAATGCCACAAGGCCACTGCGCTGACGATCGCGATGAAGAATCTGATGGGCATCGTGTGGGACCGGAAGTTCTGGCACGGCAACGATCTTCACCAGTGCATCGCGGATTACGCGTGCCAGCGGCAGCCGGACCTCAACATCGTGGACGCCTACCGGGTGATGAAGGCGAACGGCCCGCGCGGGAAGTCCGAGGATGACATCGTGACGATGAAGGCGCTGCTGGTGGCGCCGAATGCGCTCGTGGTGGACGTGGCGGCGGCGAAGTTGTACGGGACCAAGCCAGAGGACGTGGGATACATCAAGATGGCCCACGAGGCCGGGCTCGGGCCGATCGCGCTGGACGGTTTGCGCATCAACCGCATTCAGTCGTAGTGGCGCCCTCTTTGGGGTGGCTGCGCATGGGTGTCGGCGTGGATACGGTTCGCGCGGGAGTTCCGCGGGGGTGGCTGAGGCGGGCCCGCATCGCCTTCGCGGTGGTGTTCTTTGGGGGTTTGGGTTGGGCATTCTTGGACTTGGCGAACCGGATGTCGTCCGCGCTGATCGGGGCGCTGACGTGGCCGCAGTTTGTGCCGTCGGCATTGCGGTGGGTGGCTGCGCCCGGCTTGGCGGCGGCAGGTTTTTTCGCAGTGCTGGGGATGACGCTGGTCTTTGGTAGAGTTTATTGTTCGGCCATCTGTCCACTGGGCGTCTTGCAGGACCTTTTTAGCCGCGCCTCGCGGTGGCTGGGTTGGGCGGGGCGGTATCGGTATGCGCGCCCGATGCAGCGCGCGGCGCTGCTCGTTTTCGCCATCGCGGTCGTGCTGTTGTCGCTGGGGTACTCCGGGCTGTTTGGGTTCCTGGATCCGTTCAGCGCGTTTGGTCGGCTGGTGGGTGATCTGGCGAGGCCGGTGCTCGTTGCGGCCAATAACGTGGTCGCGGGTTTTCTGGGCTCGTTCGGCATCTACCGGATCTATCGCGTGAGCATGGGCGGTGCCAGCCTTGGGGCGGCGGGTTTCTCCCTGGCGCTGCTGCTGCTGCCATTGGTTCTCTCGCTGCGCCGTGGCCGGCTGTACTGCAACCTCATATGCCCGGTGGGGACCTTGCTCGGGCTGGTGTCCCGGTGGTCACTGTTCCGGGTCCGGATCGACCGGGGCGCGTGCGTGAAGTGCGGGGATTGCATCTCCGTGTGCAAGGCGGAATGCATCGACCTGAAGAAGGGTGCGGTGGATGCCGCGAGGTGCGTGGCGTGTTTCAACTGTCTGTCGGTCTGTCCCGAGGCGGGGGTCCGTTATGGGATGGCGGGGGGCGGTCGCGTGGGCTCGGCGGAGGGTTCCATGGCACCGGACGCGCAGGGCCGGAGGGAATTCTTGGGCGTCGCAATGGCCGTGGCCGGGGGCGCGTCATTTGTGGCGACGCCTGCGAGGGCGGCGGAGAAGAAGGGCGTTTCGGGCGATGCGTTGAAAGCGGCGGCGGCAAAGCCGAGCCGCATTCCAGAGGTGAAGCACTTCCCGGTGTCGCCTCCCGGATCTGGCGGCATAGCGCGATTCAATCGGCTCTGCACGGGCTGTCGGCTGTGCGTTACCGCATGCCCGAGCCACGTCCTCAGGCCTGCGGTGCGCGAGTACGGCCTGGCGGGATTCCTGCAGCCGCACATGGATTTCGGGGTCAGTTTCTGCGAGTACGACTGCAATCGCTGCGGTGATGTTTGCCCGACCAGTGCGATCCTGGCCCTGGCCAAGGATGCGAAGCGGCTGGTGCAAGTGGGGCGGGTGGTGTTCACGAGGGACAATTGCGTCGTCCAGTCGGCGAACACCGCCTGCGGTTCCTGCGCCGAGCATTGCCCGACGCAGGCGGTGCACATGGTGCCGTTCAAGGACAACCTGACCATCCCCGAGATCGATGTCGATCGGTGCGTGGGCTGCGGCGCCTGTGAGCATGTCTGCCCAACGCGTCCCTACCGCGCCATCTACGTCGATGGCAATCCCGAGCACAGGCGGGCGCTGCCCCCCACGAAAGAAAAAGTGGATCAGACGGTGCCGAAGGACTTTCCGTTTTGAGGGGTGGGCGCGGTGCCGGGGTGCGCCTATGCGCTCGAGCCGGTGGGGTCAAATTGGCCGACGAGACGCCAGGGTCCGGATGCGTCCCGCTCGAACACGGCGGCGCCCGCGGCGGGAAATCCGCGGATCTGGGCACCGCTGCCGAGGAGTTTCCGGACGATCCTCTCCAACGAGGGCAGGTGACCGACGAGCGCGGTATCGTCATTCCAGGTCGCGATCCGTGCGATGATGGCATCGGGTGGATCGTTGGGCTTGAGGCCCTCAATGCGCGCGAGGCCGATGGACGCGTGGAGGCATTCGTTCAGGATCGCGGCGGTCTGCGCGGCCCGGGTCTTGCCACTGTGGAGAATCTGGCGGGGATGCAGGCCGGCCGCTTGGAGTTGAGATGCGACATCCGCGACGTGGCGGCGACCCTGTTCGGTGAGCGGGCGGTCGGGGTCGACGGATTCATCGACCGCCTCGCCGTGGCGGATCAGGCAGAGGCGCATGCCATAGCCTAGCCCGGATATTTCACAGCCGCCAGGCCGTTAAATCCCGGGCTCTGTGAAAACCGCGCGATGAAAACGGATTCCGGGAGCAGGAAAGGACGGTTCAGGGCCTTTTCGCAGATGCAAGGTGTGTCTCGCGACCCGATGGCCCTCGACACCACAACAGGGGCATTCGCCTGCGCGCGGTTTTCCTGTGAGCCCGCATATGCGGCTAATGGATCGCGGGGCTTCGCCCTTGACCGCGTCGGGCCACCGGCGCAAGTCTTTCGCCATGCAGGATCTCATCGCGAAGGCTGCGACCTTGCTGGAGGCGCTGCCCTACATCCAGAGGTACAGCGGCGCGACGTTCGTCGTGAAGTACGGGGGGAGCTTCATGGATTCGGAAGACCCGTCCGTGCGCGAGGGGGTGGCGCGCGACATCGTTTTTCTGGAGGCCGTCGAGATCAACCCGGTGGTGGTGCACGGGGGAGGCAAGGCCATCACTCGAGCCATGGAGAAGGCGGGTCTGGAGGCACGATTCGTGCAGGGGCAGCGGGTGACGGACGCTGCGGCGGTTGGGGTCGTGGACCGCGTGCTCTCGAAAGAGATCAACCCGGAGATCGTGCGAATGATCAAGTCGCTCGGCGGCATGGCCCAGGGTTTTTCTGGAACGGAGATCTTCACGTGCCGCAAGCTTTGGCTGGAGGGGCCGGGCGGAGAGAGAGTGGACCCCGGATTCGTGGGGGAGGTGACCGGTGTCAACGCCGCGCCCCTGCTCGACTGCATCGCGCGAGGCGTGACGCCGGTGATCAGTCCCACCGCGCGAGGCGAGGACGGCGCCGTGTACAACTGCAATGCCGACATAGCGGCGGCGCAGGCCGCGATCGCGTTGCGGGCACGCCGCTTGGTTTTCATGAGTGACGTGCCCGGCCTCATGCGCGACCCACAGGACCCCACGACAGTCATCCCCCATCTGCGGACCGACGATGTTGGGGAACTCAAGGAGGCGGGCATCATCGGCAAGGGGATGATCCCGAAAGTGGATAGCGCGGTGGCCGCTATCCGAACCGGGGTTGAAAAGGTCTCGTTCGTCGATGGGCGCGTGCATCACGCCGTGCTGCTCGAGATTTTCACGGACGCGGGCGTGGGGACCGAAGTGGTGTTGTAACTCGAGAATTCCTGGTCCTCTTGCGGTGCAAGGCGGTGCGAGGACGCACCGCACTCCACAGCGCTGCGCGCGAAACGGGGCATTGTCATGGGGCTCCGACACCGTCTCGGGATGCCGCTGGATTTCAGCCGAAGGTCTTTGGTGCGGACCGTCCACGGGCCGCTTTTTGCGAGCAAACGGAATTTTCGAGGCAGCGGCCCGTTGAAGAACCCACCTAACAGCCGGCGTTGGGTGTGGGAGGGACGCCGGCCCCGGCGTCCGCGTCCCACCGGGTAGCGAAAGGCACCCCTCATTCGCGGCCCGCGAGGCGAAAGTGTCTCAAAATCTCTGAACAGCGCCGCCTGACACAGGCGGCCTACAAATTTTGTAGGGCGTCTCTGCGAGACGCCGTCCTTTGTCGCACGCCGCACGCCATCGGACGTCCCCTCTACATCAGATGGGCATTGATTCTTGGATGGTCCGTGTTGGGCGTTTGAGTTTTGAGACAGCCTCAGGCCGCGGGCCCTCCCGGCGGAATCGGGCCACGCACGCCATCAGGGGGTTTTCAACGGGCTGCTCGGCGCCCGATGGTTTTCCTGGGCGTCCGCGCGTGGGTTTACAGATTCGAGAATCGGAACGCGGTGGTGCTCTTGAACGTCTGGCCGGGGCGCAGGACGGTGGTGGGGAAGTTGGGTTTGTTGGGGGAATCGGGGAAGTGCTGTGTTTCGAGGCAGAAGCCGCCGTGGAGCGGGTAGGCGACGCCGCCCGGGCCGATGAGTTTTCCATTGAGGCCATTGCCGGTGTAGAGCTGCACGCCGGGTTCGGTGGTCCACGCCTCCATCGTGCGCCCGGATTTCGGATCGGTGGCGCTCGCGGCTAACGCGAGGATCCCTCCGCCAGATCGGAGGACGAAGTTCTGGTCATAGCCGCTGGTCGTGGCGCGGAGGGCCTCGATGCGCGCGCCGATGGGCGCCGGCATTCGGAAATCGAGGGGTGTGTCCGCGACTGGGGCGATTGCCCCGGTGGGTATGTTGGCATCGTCGGCGGGCGTGTAGGCGTCCGCGGCGATGGTTAGGACGTGGGCGAGGACATCGCCCGATCCATGGAGGTTGAAATAGCTGTGGTTGGTCAGGTTGATGACCGTCGGTTTGTCGGTGGTTGCGGTGTAATCGAGGCGCAGCTCGTTATCCGTGGTTAGCGTGTAGGTGACTTCGGCGCGGAGATTGCCCGGATAACCCTCGTCGCCGTCAGGGCTCAGGAGCCAGAGGCGCACGGCGGCCGAGGTGCCATTGACTGGGAGGGCCCGGGCCTCCCAGTTGCGTTTGTGGAAACCCAGTTTGCCACCGTGGATATGGTTTTTTCCGGCATTGTTTGCCAACTGGTACTCGTTGCCGTCGAGGGCAAATCTCGCGCCGGAGATGCGGTTGGCAAATCGGCCGACGACGGCGCCGAAGCAGGGGTTGGGGGCCAGGTACGGGTCGAGCCTGTCGAAGCCGAGCACGATGTTGGCGGAGGCACCCTTGCGATCGGGGACGTGCAGTTCCGAAAGGATGGCGCCGTAGGTGATGACCTTGGCGGTGATCCCGCGACCGTTGGTCAGGACGAATTGACGGACCGCGGTGCCGTCTGGCATGGCGCCAAACGATCGTTCCTCGACGGTCGGCTTCGATGCGCCGGCATGGGCCTGTGCGGTGATCGCGGATACTAGGATGATTCCTTGGATTATCGGGAAATAGCGGCGGCGTCTCATGGCTGAGCCTAGGGGGTCAATCGGTCTTGCGCAAAGCGCATTGAGCGTCGTGCGCTTGCATGGGGGGCCGAACGGGGCCAGTCTGGCGGCACGATGAAGGCGTTGCGGATCCTCTCATTGGCAGGCCTGTGTGCGGTGTCGTGCGCGGTGGCGGAATCGAAGCCGAATCTGGTGTTCATCCTGGCCGATGATCTCGGCTACGGGGATCTGGGCTGCTACGGGCAGAAGCTGATCAAGACGCCGCGGCTGGATCGAATGGCGGCCGAAGGCCTGCGATTCACGCAGTTCTATGCGGGCGACACCGTGTGCGCGCCGTCGCGGTCGGTGCTGATGACGGGGCAGCACATGGGGCACACGTGGGTGCGCGGCAACGCAGGCGCAAAGAACCTCGAGGTCCAGACGCTGCGCGCGGAGGACCGCACCGTGGCGGAAGTCCTCAAAGGCGCGGGATACCGGACGGCCCTGATCGGGAAGTGGGGGCTTGGCGAACTGGGCTCTGTCGGCCATCCACTGAAGAAGGGGTTCGACTATTTCTTTGGGTATTTGAATCAGGGCCATGCGCACAACTACTATCCCGCATTTCTCTGGCGCAACGAGGAGATGGTGCGGCTGAAGAATGCCGTGGTGCCAGTGGGGGCGGAGATTTACGGTGCGCCCGGCGCCGGCTACGCGACGAATAAGGTCGAGTACAGCCACGACCTGATCGCGGCGGAGGGACTGAAATGGCTGAGGGAAAACAAGGATGGACCCTTCTTCCTGTATCTGGCCCTGACCATGCCGCACGCGAACAACGAGGCGACCAGGGCCCTGAAGAACGGGCAGGAGGTGCCCGATTACGGCGAGTATGCGGGAAAAGACTGGCCAGACCCCGAGAAAGGTCAGGCGGCGATGATCACGCGCATGGATCGGGACGTCGGACGCGTGCTGGATCTGCTGAAGGAAATGGGGATCGCGGAAAAGACGCTGGTGATGTTCTGTTCGGACAACGGTCCGCACAAGGAGGGGGGACAGAACCCCGAGTTTTTCGATCCGAACGGCCCGCTGCGGGGCATAAAGCGCGATCTCTACGAGGGCGGGATTCGCGTGCCGGCGCTGGCGTGGTGGCCGGGGATCGTCAAGCCGGGCACCATATCGGATCACGTCGGGTATTTTGGCGACGTGATGGCCACGGCCGCCGAGATGGCGGGGGCCGCGTGTCCGCCGGGCACGGATAGCATCAGTTTCCTCCCGCTGTTGCGCGGTGATGCGGCGGGACAGCAAAAGCACGCATATTTGTATTGGGAGTTCTACGAGGGCAAGGGAGGCTCGCAGGCCGTTCGGATGGGCGACTGGAAGGGCGTCCGCAAGCCGGGGCTCAGTGGGCCGATCGAGCTGTATGATCTTTCGAAGGACGTCGGGGAGGAGAATGATGTGGCGGCCGGGCATCCCGAAATCGTCGCCCGGATCGAGGCGGCCATGAAGGAGGCACACGTGCCGTCGCCCAATTGGAGGTTCGGGCCGAGGCGCTGATCGCCCGCTATCTGGTGGCGGCGCCTCTCCTTGCCATGGAGCCGGGTGTGATACCGAGGATCCTCTTGAAGGTGCGACCAAAACTGTAGACCGATCCGAACCCACACGCCTCCGCGACCTCCGTGATGCTGCCTTGGCCCTGCTGGAGTTGCAGCGCCGCGAGCCTGCATCGGGTTTCGCGCGCATATCGCCCCAGGCTGATCCCATACCGGCCGCGGAAGATGGCCCGGAGGTGACTTTCCGAAATGCCCAGATCGCGCGCCATGCTGCCGAGCCGGGCAGGCGCGACGAGATGGGAGGCCAGCCACGCGTTGATCCTGATGAGGAGTTCCTGTGTGGCGGCGGGTGGGGGTGATTTGTCCGCGGGCGCGGTTCGCCGGAGCGCGAGCAGCAGAAGGGATACGTGCACGGAGAGACGCGCGGAACTCGACGCCGCCGTGTCGCGCGAATCCCATATGCGCAGGGCGTCCCCGAGGATCGCCCGCGATTCGCGCGTCATGTGGCCCGTGCTCGGTTTGTCGGTCCGGGCGTCCTGCGCCGGCAACTCGAAAGTGATGAATAGCCAACAGACCCTGCCCCTCGAAACGCCCTCGTACCGGTGCAGGCGGAGCGGGGGCACCAGAAGCATGGCGCCGGGCGTCAGGGGATGGGATGCCCCATCCACGAGAACGGTGCCGCGGCCGCGCAGCGCGATGATGAGCACCCACCGGTGATGGAAATGGGGCTGCAGCGTCCCGTCCTTCAACTCGGTCGCCGAGGCGCGCCGGAACAGCAGGATATTGTCCGGGATTTCCAGCGGGGGCCGCCTCCGCCCGGAGAAGTAATCCCTTGGGATCGACAGACGCCCGGCCGCTAGCGAGAGCGAGCCCAGCGTGGGGGCCAAGAAACGATTATGTATCGTCATCGGTTATGTTAAAAGATTCGCCGCGGTGGGGATGGCGTGTCAAGGCCTGTCGCGGGAATATATGGGGATGAGGTTTTCCGCGCCACTGGATCCGGGGTTTCTCCCCGCGGTGCTATTCAACCGGGAGTACGCCGCCCGCGCAAAGGCATCGGGGCAAGCCGAGCAACTCGTCATTGGCATCGAGCGCGAGGGCGGACTGGTCTCGCGGCACGAGGCGCGGGTGTTGCCCGGGGGGTCGCCGGAGACGCTGCGCTATGTCGAGCGTCTCGTGAAGACGTTGATCTGGGCGCGGGGGGGATGGCGCATCCACATCGGCGGGCCAGCAGAGATAGGGACGCACATTCGCGCGGCCTACGCGCCGGGCGGGGCGAGGGCGTTCGATGCGGACCTGATGTCGAAGGTCTACGAGAGGCCGGTCGAGGTGGTGGCCTGCGCCACCGGGGACGTGCCGGCCGCGCGCGAGATGGCGCAGGACGTGGGCGGCCATCTGGACGGTTGCCGGATCGGATTTGACCTCGGCGCGAGCGACTACAAGGTGGCGGCCGTCAGGGAAGGAGAAGTCGTCTTCAGCGAGGAGTTTCCGTGGAACCCTCGGGCCGAGGCGGACCCGGCGTACCACTATGGGCACATCAATAAGGGGCTGAAGGCCGCGGCGGCGCACCTGCCGAGGGTCGATGCCATTGGGGGGAGTTCGGCGGGAGTGATCGTGGGCAACAAGATCATGGTGGCCTCTCTGGTGAGATCGGTCCCGCCCGAGAAATTCGAGATGGCCAAGACCATGTTCCTGCGCCTGCGCGAGGAGTGGGGCGTGCCGCTCGTGGTGGCCAACGATGGCGACGTGACCGCGCTGGCTGGGGCGATGTCGCTGGAGGAGGACGGCGTGCTTGGGGTGGCGATGGGCTCGAGCGAGGCGGCGGGTTTCATCGATCGGCAGGGCCACATCTTGGGTTGGCTCAACGAGCTGGCATTCGCGCCGGTCGATTTCAACCCGGAGGCCCCCTCCGAAGAATGGTCGGGCGACCGCGGCGTTGGCGCGCTGTATTTCTCGCAGCAGGCGGTCAACAAGCTCCTGCCCGCCGCGGGGATCGAACTTCCGGCGACGGTAGGCTTGCCGGAGCGCCTGAAAGAAGTGCAGGCACTCATGGCCAAGGGTGATCCTAGCGCCACGAAGATTTATGAGACGATAGGCGTGTATCTGGGCTACACCGTGGCGCACTACGCCGACTTCTACGATTTCCAGCACATGCTCATCCTCGGCCGCGTGACGACGGGCGAGGGGGGAAACATCATCCTCGGTCGGGCCCGGGAAGTGCTGGAGGGTGAATTTCCGGATCTGGTTGCGCGGGTTGCGCTCCACCTGCCCGATGAGAAAAGTCGGCGGGTGGGTCAGGCGGTCGCTGCCGCCAGCCTGCCGGAGATCGGGAGATAGGCTCATGAAACTGCACAACAGCACGGCGGACGTTTTCATTCCGGACGGGGTTCCGGCCAAGGAGGGCCTGTCGCGGATCACGCACCTCGGCGTCGGGGCGCACCAGGACGATCTGGAGTTCATGGCCTTCCACGGCATCACGGAATGCTTTCACAGCAAGGAGTCTTGGTTCGGCGGCATCACGTGCACGAATGGCGCCGGCAGTGCCCGGACGGGCGCCTATGCGGCCTTCAGCGATGAGGAGATGCGCGAGGTCCGCCGGAAAGAGCAGCGGGCGGCGGCGGTCGTCGGCCGGTATGGCGCCATGGTGCAACTGGATTATCCCAGCGGGGCGGTGAAGGATCCATCGGCCAAGGAATTGAAGGAGGACCTGAAGCAGTTGCTTGGCCAGATGCGGGCGACCGTGGTCTACACCCACAATCCGGCCGACAAACACGACACCCACGTGGGGGTGACCGTGGCCCTGATCCAGGCGCTGCGCGAGATGCCCGCGAATCGTCGGCCCGCCAAGGTATTTGGTTGCGAGGTGTGGCGCGATTTGGATTGGATGCCTGACGCCGAGAAAGTGACCCACGACGTGAGCGGCCACGGGCACCTCGCGGGCGCACTGAATGGCGTATTCGATTCCCAGATCGCCGGAGGCAAGCGCTACGACCTGGCCACCCTGGGGCGGCGGCGGTCGAACGCGACGTTTTTCGAGTCGCACGCCACGGATAAGTCGGAGGAGCTTTGCTACGCGATGGATCTGGCGCCTTTGGTCAAGGACCCGTCGCTGGATATCCTCGAATATGTCTGTGGTTTCATTGCGCGCTTCGAATCGGACGTGCGCGCCCGGCTGGGAAAACGGCTGGGGCGCGGTTCCATTTGATCGTGGCGGGACCCGGCATCAACCACCAAGATCTTGTGAGCAAGTAACCATCCTGTTAAAATTGACAGCAACCCAAAACTCAACCGGAGACAAAACATGAAAGTCGGTTTTTACGGTCACGTGCGCCAATACCAGAATATCCAGAAGGAGATCGACGCCAACATCCAGCGGGTCCTTCTGAGCGGCGAGTATGTTCAAGGCCCGATGCTCAAGCAGTTCGAGAAGGAGCTGGCCGAGTTTCACGGGACAAAGTTCGCGGTCGGCGTCGGCAATGGCACCGACGCGATCTGGCTCTCGCTGATGGCCCTCGGCATCGGGTCGGGCGACGAGGTCATCACGCACCCGAACACGTTCTTTGCCACGGCCGAGGCCATCTGGATCGCCGGGGCGACGGCGGTGTTCGTGGATTGCGAGCCCCAGACCAAGTGCATCGACCCGGCCAAGATCGAGGCGGCCATAACGCCCAAGACCAAGGCCATTATCCCCGTGCACCTGTATGGGCAATGCGCCGACATGCGGGCCATCAAGAAGATCGCGGACAAGCACAAGCTGCGCGTGATCGAAGACAACGCCCAGGCGATCGACGCGAGCGGCGACGGTTTCAAGATCGGCGAACTCAGCGACGCCGCCACGACCAGCTTCATCATCCAGAAGAACCTCGGGACCTTCGGCGACAGCGGCGCGCTAGTGACCAACAACGCCGAGATGGACGCGCGCATCCGCCAGCTGCGCAACCACGGCTCGAACAAGCGCAACGTCCACAGCTACGGTTTCAATAGCCGCCTCGATGATCTGCACGCCGGCATCCTGAGCGCGAAGCTCAAGCACATCCACGAGTGGAACGACCTTCGGATCAAGTGGGCGAGCCGATACACGGCGGGCCTCAAGGGCGCCAAGAATTTCACCCTGCCCTATGCCCGGCCCGGCTACCGGCACGTCTTCCACCTCTACGCCATCGAGACCCGGAAACCGGAACAGCGCGACGCGCTGCTGGATTTCCTCGTCAAGAATGAGATCGACGCCAAGACCCATTACTCGATCGCCATCCACAAGCAGGCGGGCTACCCTTGGGGCAAGGGCGCGCGCATCGTCGGGTCGGTCGAAAACGCCGAGCGCAACGCGGCGACCTGCATCAGCCTGCCGATGTTCCCCGAGCTCAAGGCGGAGGAAGTGGACTACGTCATCGCCAAGACCCTCGAGTGGGACAAGGCTCAGAAATAGCAACATGAGCACCAAGTTCCGGGTCGTTGTCGTCGGCATGGGCAAGCGTGGCATGCACCACGCGACCACCTTCTTCGCCAACAAACGCTTTGAGCTCGTCGGCATCTGCGATATCGATCAGGCGCGGCTGGATGCGGCCGCGCCGAAGCTGGGAAACCCGCAGACCGCCACCGATGCGGCAGCGCTGGCCAAGGCGACCAAGCCGGACGTGTTCTGCTTTTGCACGCTTCCGAATCTGCGGCTGCCACTGGTCGAACTGGGCATCGCGAGCGGGGCGAGGCTCATCGCGTTCGAGAAGCCGGTCGCGATGTCCAGCGCCGAGGGGCAGAAGATCAAGCGGGCCATCGACAGGGCCGGGACCAAAGCCGTCGTCAGCCACCAGCACCGCTACGGCGAGCACTACAAGAAGGTGAAAGAGATCGTCGCGAGTGGCGCCCTGGGCCGCGTGCACACCGTGTATGGAACGGCAACGGGTTGGGCGGCGCACATGCTGAGCCACCTGATCGATTACACCTGCTGGTTCAACGACTACGCGCCAGCGGCGTGGGCCATGGCGCAGGCGGCCGGCCGGGGGAAACTCGCCGACCTCCACACCTCGCCCGACTATGTGGCGGGTGTCGTCCACTTCCAGAATGGCGTGCGCGGCATCTACGACTGCGGCGCGGGCGCGCCTGACGTGCCCGAGGTCGACTGCAAGACCGAGCAGAAGCTGTGGTGGCGCAAGTGCCGCATGGGCGCGCAGGGAACGGAGGGTTTCGCCGAGGTCATCACGAATGGGGGCTGGCGGGCCGTGACCCGGCGCGATGGCTATCAGAGCGGGCCTGGCGCGATGGACTATGTCGAGGACATGCCACCCTATATCCAGCAGATGGCCGATTGGCTCGACGACGATAAGCGCGTCCATCCGTGCGCGTTCGCCCATGCCTATCAGGGCTTCGAGATCATGGCGGCCCTCTATCGTTCGGCGGCCGAGGGCGGCCAGGTGTCTATCCCCCTCGAGACGGGCGTGGATGAGATCGCGCTCCTGAAAGACAAGGTGCCCCCGCGCAAGGTTTTGTTCTCGATCCCAGAAAGCGCCAAGGAATATCCGGCCTAGGATTCTGTCCCTCCCCTCGGATCGACGGACCCTTCGCAGAATCGCTTCCCAGATGGAAGTCATCATACGTCCCAACGAAGGCGCCGCCAGCGAACTGGTTGCCAAACTCATCGCGCGCAAACTGCGGGCGCGCCCGCAGCTGGTCCTGGGTCTGGCGACGGGGCGCACGATGGAGCATGTCTACGACCATCTGTCGCGCCTTCACCGAGAGGAGGGCCTAGACTTCTCGCTGTGCCGGACGTTCAACCTTGACGAGTACATCGGCCTTTCGCCCGATGACCCGCATTCGTACCGGTATTACATGAACGAGAGGCTGTTCGGGCGTGTGAATATAGATCTGCGCAACACGCATTTGCCGAGTGGTCTGGCGCCCGACCTCAGGGCCGAATGCCAACACTACGAGGACCTGATCCGCGACTGCGGAGGGATCGACCTGCAGCTGCTCGGCATCGGACGCAGCGGCCACATCGGTTTCAACGAGCCTCTGTCCGCCCTCCGCTCGCGCACGCGGGACAAGGCGCTGACGCCCGAGACGATTGCGCAGAACGCACCGATGTTCGGTGACGATCCCGCCCGGGTGCCAAGGCGCGCCATCACGATGGGCGTTGGCACGATCCTTGAGAGCGGCCGGTGCATCGTGCTCGCCACAGGTGCGGGGAAGGCGGACATCGTCGCCCAGGCCGTGGAGGGGCCGATCACTTCCGCGATCACCGCCTCGGCCCTGCAATTGCACGCCCGCTGCACGGTCGTGGTGGACGAGGCCGCCGCGGGCGGGCTCAAGGGCACCGAGTATTACCGTTGGATATTTGAGAACGAGCCGGAATGGCAGGAGTTCCGAGGCCAGAATGGCCGTGACTGAAAATCCGGGCTGTTCCACAGTCCGGGGCAGATCGGAGGGCGATCCATGCGCCGATTCGTTTTGTTATGGCTGTTGGTTGGGATTTCGCGGGCGGGCGGGGGGCCGTTGGCGGGTACCGAGGCGCTGGAATTTGATGGCGATCTCGCGATGCAGATGGTCGAGGGGATCGGACGATTTCTTGACAGGGAGATCGAGAAATCGGTGGCTGGGCGGGGGTCTGGGTACAAGCCGGATTTTTCGTCGGGAGAGCGGTATGCGGCCTCGGTTGAGCCGTGCCGGGTCAAGCTGAGGCGCATCATTGGGGCGGCGGATTCGCGCGAGGCGGCTCGCCTGGAGGTGATCGCGGATCCGTCTGGGCCCGCGTGGCTGGCGGTGGGCAAGGGGTATCGCGCATACGCCGTGCGCTGGGCCGCGCTCAAGGGCGTGGACGGTGAGGGGCTTCTGCTGGAGCCGATCGGAACGCCCGTGGCCAATGTGGTTGCGGTACCGGATTGCGACTGGAGTCCGGAGATGGTGGCCGGGTTGAAACCGGGGGTGCCGGCGGTGTCGCAGTTCGCCAGACGTTTGGCGGAGGCCGGCTGTCGGGTGGTGGTGCCGCTGCTGATGGATCGGCGCGACACGTATTCCGGGAATCCCGCGATCCGCATGACCAACCAGCCTCACCGGGAGCTCATCTATCGTGCCGCGTTCGAGATGGGGCGCCACATCATCGGATTTGAGGTGCAGAAGGTGCTCGGCGCCGTGGACTGGCTTGTGGCGCGGGATGCGAGCGCGCCCAGGCGTCCGGTCGGGGTGATCGGTTACGGGGAGGGCGGCCTCTTGGCGATGCACGCGGCGGCGGTCGATACGCGCATTTCGGCGACGGCCGTTTGCGGATATTTTGGGCCGCGCGAGGCGGTCTGGCGGGAACCCATATACCGGAACGTGTGGGGGCTGCTGAAAGATTTTGGGGACGCCGAGATCGCGGCGCTCATTGCGCCACGTGCGCTGGTCGTGGATGCGAGCGCGCAACCGGACGTAAGCGGGCCCCCGCCCCCTTCCGCGGGGAGGTCGGGGGCCGCGCCGGGTATCATAACCACGCCCGACCCCACCGCCGTGGAGCGGGAGTTCCGTCGGGCGGTGAAGTTGGTCGGGCAGCTGACGTCGCCACCGGCCTTCACATTTTTGCGCGGCGAAAGCCCGGCCGATGACGCGACGATCGGTGCGTTCCTTCGGGGCATGGGAATCGAGGCCGCGGCGGGACCCGAGGCCGGACCCGGGATATCTGCGGAAGTCGGCCTCGGCGCTCATCTCGCGGGCTCCGAGTCGCGCTTCAAGCGTCAATTCGAACAGTTGGTTGAGCACACGCAGCACCTGACGCGCGAAGGAGAGTCCCGGCGGGCGGAGTTCTGGTCGAAGGCCGATGCCAAAGACCAGTCAACCTGGGCGGCGAGCTGCAGGTGGTACCGCGATTATTTTCACGAGGAGGTCATTGGGCGACTTCCGCCGCCAACGGCACCCATGGCGGCGAGGAGTCGATTGATTTTGGACCAGCCGAGCTTCGCCGGTTACGAGTATGTCATCGGTGTTCACCCCGGTGTTTTTGCGTCGGGCATTCTCCTCATTCCGAAGGGAATATCGTCGGGCGAGCGGCGGCCGGTCGTCGTCTGCCAGCATGGGCTCGAGGGGCGGCCCCGGGACTGTGCCGATCCGGCCGTGGACCACCGCGCGTATCACCGTTTCGCCTGCGCGCTTGCAGAGAAGGGCTTCGTGGCATGCGCGCCACAGAACCCGTATATTGGCGGCGACGCGTTTCGCGTGTTACAGCGGAAGGCGAACCCCCTCGGGAAATCCCTGTTCTCCTTCATCGTGCAGCAGCACGATCGGCTGCTCGAATGGCTGGGCCGACAGCCCTTCGTGGATCCGGCACGGATCGGATTCTATGGGCTGAGCTACGGTGGGAAGACCGCAGTGCGGGTGCCCGCGCTGGTGGAAGGGTACTGCCTCTCGATCTGCTCCGGTGACTTCAACGAATGGATCTGGAAGAACTGCTCCGCCAGCCATCGGTACAGCTACCTTTTCACCGGAGAATACGAGATGCCCGAGTTCGATCTCGGGAACACATTCAACTACGCGGAGATGTCGTGGCTGATCTTTCCGAGGCCCTTCATGGTGGAACGCGGGCGACGCGATGGGGTGGCGCCCGATGAGTGGGTCGCCTATGAGTTCGCGCGAACCTCGCGGCGCTATGATCTCCTCGGCTCCGGCGACCGGGCGCGCATCGAGTTTTTCGATGGCCCGCACACCATCAATGGGCAGGGCACCTTCGAGTTCCTCCACCGGCATTTGAATTGGCCGCGGGGCGAGTGACCTCGGAAGTTTCCAGTCGGAAATGATGCCCGCCCGACGGCGGGCATTCGGGGCACCACCGGGGGTGAAAATGGGACGTAGGAGCGCGCTTGCGCGCGATTCGCGCATGGAGTCGCCTGCAAGCAGGCTCCTACTGCCCGGCATCTGAATTCTCGAGTCAGCGACGAGTGATCCGCACCATGATCGTGGCGCGGGGGGGGACGTCGGCCTCGAATCGCGCCCGGAACTCGCCGAGATCCTGGTGTCGCCACAGGTCGCGGATAACCGCGGGCGCATCCGGGGGCAAGGCGATCTCCTCCCAGTGCAGGGCGATGCGCGTGGCAGATTCGCCGCGGTTGAGAAGCGCGACCGCGATGGAGCCGTCCCGCAGGTCGCGCGCCCAGACCTCGGCGTCGCCGTCGTCGCGCGCCCGGCGGCCCTGTTTGCCCAGAGGGTCCTGATCGATGGCGATGGCCTCCTTGTTCGTGAGCAGGGCAAGGACATCTGGCTGGATTTTGCGGACATCGCAGCCGGCGATGAGGGGGGCCGCGAGGATGCACCACAGCGAGAACTGCGCGCGATACTGTTCTATCCCCAGGGCGCCGTTGCCGGCCATGAGCATGTCCGGATCGTTCCAGTGCCCTGGGCCCGCGGCCTTTTCCAGGCCGACCTGTTGGTCCAGGATCTGCGCGATGCCGAGGCCGCGCTCGGGGGAGGGCACATCCCACGCATCGAGGATGTCGGGCGCTGTGCGCCACAGGTGGCCGACGGAGCGGCCCCAGCGCCACGGCTCATTCTTTCCCCATTCGCAGATGTGGAAGAGAATCGATCGCCCGGTCGCCTTGAGCGCGTCGCGCATCGTCGTGTAGGCGGCCCGAGCATTCTGCCCCCCATCGTCGCACCAGTCGTACTTGAGATAGTCGATGCCCCAGCGAGCGTATTGCCGCGCGTCCTGGAATTCGTGGCCACGGCTGCCGGGCCGGCCCTGGCATGTCTTGTGGCCAGCGCACGAATAGATGCCGAATTTGAGCCCGCGTTCATGGGCGTGATCTGCCAGCGTCTTGATCCCCGAAGGGAATCTCTCGGGGTCCGGAAGGATGTCGCCCTCGGCATCGCGCGCGATCTGCCAGCAATCATCCACGATGATGTACGCGTAGCCGGCGTCCCTCATGCCGTTGGTGGCCATGGCGTCTGTGGTTTCGCGGATGATTCCCTCATTGATGTCGCAGCGGAAATGTCCCCACGAGTTCCACCCCATGGGGGGCGTCCGCGCCTGACCATCGTCGAGCGCGCGGGCCCATGGCACCGCCAGGCAAAGGGTGGACACAAGCGCGAAGACCGGGGACGAAGGCCGGCGATTCATCGCGGGAACACTATCATCATCACCGCCCCTGAGGAAAGGTGATCAGGGGCCCCTGACGCGGGCGCTCTTGGTGGCGCGGGCAATCCCACCGGCTGCGATGGACCCGGGCGGATGGCTGCAGGCAGGATTGCCTCCCTCAGGGTTTTCTGTGATTGGCCTGGGTGGAACGGTCTTGAATGTTGGCGGGCGAGGGTTTGGAATGATTAATCAACATCGGAACGGAGGCTTGCGGCATGGAAACACGACTGACAGATCGAAGGGGATTTTTGGCGGCGGCGGGAGGCTCGGCGGCGGTCGCCGCGATCGGGGGGGGGCTTCGGGCCGAGGAGGCGAAGCCGCAGGCGGCGGCACCGTCCGGGCCCAAGGTCAAATTCGGCCTGATCGGCTGTGGTAATCGCGGGCGATTGATCGCGAAGCTGTTTGGCCAGCATGGGGGTTTCGATGTGGTTGCCGGAGCCGACTATTTTCAGGATCGGGTTGACGAGCTGGGCAAGGAGATGAACGTGCCGGCGGACCGGCTCTACACGGGGCTGAACGGCTACAAGCGGCTGCTGGAGAGTGACGTGGATGCGGTGGCCATCGAGACCCCGCCATATTTTCACCCGCAGCAGGCGGCGGACGCCGTGGCGGCTGGCAAGCACGTGTACGTGGCGAAACCGATCGCGGTGGATGTGCCGGGCTGCCAGTCGGTGGCGGCCAGCGGACAGAAGGCGACCGAAAAGAAGCGCGTGTTCCTTATAGATTTCCAGACCCGGGCCGACGATTTCTTCATCGAAGCACTCAAGCGGGTACACGATGGCGCGCTCGGTGAGCTGGCGTTTGGGGAGGCGGTGTATCATGCGGAGTGCCCGTTCAAGCGGATGTACGAGGGCCTGCAGAAGCCGAATCCGACGGCGGAGGATCGGCTCAGGGCGTGGGGCTTGGACAAGGTGCTTTCGGGCGACATCATCACGGAGCAAAACATCCACACGCTGGACGTGATGAACTGGATCATGGGCAACCAACCGCCGCTCTGGGCGGACGGCACTGGCGGGCGATCGCAGCGCCCTGTCGGGGATTGCTGGGATCACTTCGTCTGCATGTTCCAATACCCCAAGAACGTCGGGATCACGTTCAGTTCTCGCCAGATGACGGGACACGGGACCAAGCCGGACGGCATCCGGAACCGGATGTTTGGCACCAAGGGCGTGCTGGAAACCGAGTATGGCGGCGGCGTGCTGATCCGGGGCGAGAACTTCTACCGTGGCGGGGAGAATCGCCAGATCTATCGGACGGGCATCGTTGCGAATATTGCCACCTTCTACAAGGCGATCACGGGCGGTGATTATTCGAACCAGACGGTGGTGCCGAGCGTGCGAAGCAACCTGATCACGCTGCTGGGACGGAAGGCCGCGTACACCGGGGAGAGGGTGACATGGGAAGCCCTCATGCAGGACGAGACGCGGCTGGCATTCGATACCGAAGGGATGAAGGCTTAGCGGCGTCCCTCGCGCACCCGTCGCGGCTGTTGTGTGGGTTTTTCAACGGGCTCTGGGAAAACCGCGCCATGAAAGCCATTTATTGGGAAAGGTCAGGCAAAGACTGGGTTTTTTCGCGGTTGCGGAGTGTGTTTCGCGGACCGGTGGCCCCAGACCCTTCAAAGTCGCGTTCGTCGGAGCGCGGTTTTCCTTTGAGCCTGCATATTTCACGCGGAAGCGTGAAATATGCAGGCTAGGTGGGGCAGACCGTTGAACGACGCGGGGCGAGATCAGTTCCTTCGCCGCCGCAGGTGACCGACGGCCCAGCTGGCGACGCCGAGGCCGATAAGACTGAGCGCCGATGGTTCCGGGATGACGCCATTGAGCGTGACCCCGAGGTTCTCGATGGCGAGATACTCGTCGGTGTATGCGCTGGAGAGATTGTGAATGATCTCGATCGTCAGGGTATCAGAGGTGTGGGGTATGGCGGTGAAATTACTGAAACCGTCCATGTTGTAGAACGAGTCGCCGATCCACGATTGCGCGAATCGATCGTTGGCGTTGGTGGGGCCGGCGGTATTGTTGGCCCATTGCTCGCGGTAGTAATTGTCGAGATTGCCATTGCCGACGAGTTTGACGATCCCGGGTCCGCTGAGGTTGTTGCCGCTGGCGGAGAACTGGAATTGCCAGAGAGTGGCGCCATCGACGCGGAGCGTGATATTCGTGTAGTCCGTAGCGTCGATCGAATCGCCGGCCGCGAGCAGGAAATCGATGTCAATGCTGGTGTGGGCGGGGAGGTTCGTGAAAGAGAGCGTCGCGGTGCCCGTGCCGCTGCCCGAGGAGCGGGCGAGATTGATTAGCCACAGGCCGGAGGCCCCGTGGTTGGTGAAGCTATCCGGGGTCTTGATCGCGGGGAGCGGGAACGTGGCGCCGCCGAAAGCCGTGTCGGTGAAGTTGCCGGGGCTGGATGGCTGGACAAGGAGATTCCCTGTTCCGGTGGCCGTGACCTGGGTGGCACCGCCAGAGAAGATGCCCACGGTCTGCCAGCCGTCCAAGGTCCACTCGGCACCGAGGGCCGAGTCGAAGTTCTGACTGTACGAGTAGTTTGTCCCTGAGCCGGGGAATTGGATGGCGCCATGACCGGGTACGGACGCCCAGAAGAACGTCGCGACGACGATAAAAACATCCCTCAGAACTGATGGCAGTTTAGACACTATATCGAGTTCCCGTGAAAAACCATAATCTCACGCGCCGATCTTGGAGTAAAGGTCCGAAACGCCCCTTGGGGCGGATTCGAACGCCCCTCGCCGCTTCAGAATTGGAGGCTCGGGGGGCGATTGGGGCTAAGCTTGAGGGAACGGCGGGGAGACGCGGCGCGGAGTTTTGCGACCAAAGCCGGGAGGGTCTCTGCGGTGCGATCGATTTCGGCATCCGTGGTGTAACCGGAGAGGGAGAACCGGATCGAGGCGCGCGCGGCGGGGGAGTCGAGGCCCATGGCGGTCAGGACGTGGGAGGGTTCGAGCGAACCTGTCGTGCAGGCGGAACCGGACGAGGCGCAGATGCCGTGGCGGTCGAGTTCCAGGAGGAGCGACTCGGCCTCGATATGGGCAAAGCTGATATTCGAGGTGTTTGGGAGACGGCGCTGGCGGTCGCCGTTGACGCGGGTGCCGGGGATGCTCGCGAGGATCGCGTCCTCGAGTTTATCGCGGAGGCGGCAGACGCGGGCCCGTCGGTCGGCCAGCCCTTCCATGGCGAGTTCGGCGGCCCGACCGAGGCCCACGATGGATGCCGTATTCTCGGTGCCGCCGCGCCGACCTTTCTCCTGACCACCGCCCAGGATATGGCTGGCGAAGCGCGTCCCTTTGCGCACGAACAGGATGCCGACGCCCTTTGGGGCGTGAAACTTGTGGCCCGAAAACGACGCGAGATCCACGTTGGCGCGCGCGAGGTCGACGGGCGCCTTGCCGAGCGCCTGGACCGCGTCGGTGTGGAAAAGGACCCCCTTCGACCTGCAGATATCGGCGATTTCATCGATGGGGAAGAGCACGCCGGTCTCGTTATTGGCCCACATGGCGGAGACGATCGCGGTCGTCGGGCCGATGGCACGCTCGACCGCCGACATATCCAGCAGGCCGCCGGGATCGACATCGAGCCAAGTGACGGGGTGGCCAGATCGTTCGAGCGCGGCGCAGTGCCTCGTGATGGCGGAGTGCTCCACGCGCGTGGTCACGATGTGTTGGCGCCCGCTGGTGCGAATGGCGGAATTGATGGCCGCGTTGTCAGACTCGGTGCCGCAGCCCGTGAAGACGATCTCGGCCGGATCGCATCCGAGGAGCGCCGCGACGCGCTCTCGCGCGGCGTCGATGGCCCGGCCGACCTGCGCGCCGAAGGTGTACACGCTGGAGGGATTGCCGTAGAACTCGGTGAGGAAAGGCACCATGGCCTCGAACACCTCTGGGGCGACCCGCGTCGTGGCATTGTTGTCGAGATAGATGATGTCGCGGGGCCGCGTTTCCATGGCGTGACAAATGATTCGCGAATCGATTTGGAGCAGCACAGGCTACGCCCGCTTGGCCGAGAAGCAAGTTTGCCGATGATGAGAGAGTCAGACAGATGAAGATCTGCGACGTGACGCAGTTCTATTCCCCGTACGGCGGTGGCGTGCGGCGGTACATCGCCGAGAAGCAGGCCTACGTGCGCGCGCGCGGGGACCACGAGCACGTGCTGTTGATCCCGGGCCTGCGGGACGAGTGCACGATGGAGGGGCCGTGCAAGGTACACACGATCCGCTCGCCACGGCTGGACCGGACGTCGCGGTACCGGCTGCTGTTGCGGGTGGGGGCGGTGCGGGAGATCCTGCGGCGAGAGCGGCCCGATGTGATCGAGGCCGGGGATCCCTATCACGTGGCATGGGCGGCATGGATGGAGGCTTGTTCGCTGAAGATTCCGGTGGTCGGTTTCTACCACAGCCATTTTCCCGACGCCTATCTGAGGACGGTGAAGAAGTACTGCGGCGGTTTGGTTCACGATTTCGTGCAGGATTATGCGAAGGCGTACATCGAGAGGCTCTATGGGCGTCTGAGCCGGACGCTGGTGCCGTCGCCGCACCTGCGGGAACTGCTGGCGTCGTGGGGCGTGGGGAACACCGTAGTGGTGCGGCTCGGCGTGGATACGACCGTTTTCCGACCTGGCGACCGGGATCTGGGGATGCGAGGGCGGCTGGGCGTGCCCGAGGGCAGGATCTGCCTGCTATTCGTGGGACGCTTGGCGCACGAGAAGGGGGTGGGAACGCTGCTCGATGCTTTCAGGCGGCTGCACGCTGAAGAGCGGGGCCGTTTCCACCTGCTTGTCGTGGGGCAGGGGCCGCTGAGGAGGGATGTGGAGGCGGTGGCCCGAGAGACCGGCGCGGTGGGCTGGACCGACAATTTTCAGGATTCGGGGGAACTCGCGCGCGTGTACCGGGCGGCGGACATCTTCGTGCACCCGGGCGTGCTGGAGACCTTCGGGCTGGTGACGGTGGAGGCACAGGCGTGCGGCCTGCCGGTGGTTGGGATCCGGGGCAGCTACATGGATCGGTTGGCTTTCTGCGGGATCGAGCGGTGGGCGGAGGAGAACTCCCCGGCGGCGCTTGCGGCGGCGGTGCGGGCATTGGCCGGGGGGCCGCGGGATGAGGTCGGGGCGCTCGTTGCGGAGGCTGCCGCGGCCTACGCGTGGCCAAAGGTATTTGAGGAATTGTTTGCCGTGTATCGGCAGGTGTGCGACGAAAGAGGCCAGTGAGCACGGATACGAAGGCTACGGGCGGCGCGGCGCGCTGGTGCGTGCGCCCTTACGAGGCGGGTGATCGGGAGGCGGCCCGGAGGATCTGTTGCGAGACGGGATTCCTCGGTGAACCGATCGACCCGATTTTCGAGGATCGCGAGGTGTTCGCGGACATCCTGACGGCATATTACACGGACCGGGAGCCGGAATCCTGTTTCGTGGTGGAACGGGACGGCGAGGTCCGGGGCTACCTGATGGGTTCGAGGCACCACGCCCGACGCCGGCGCTTTGGTCTGGCGCACGGGGTCCGCGTGGCGGCCCACGCCCTTTGGCGTTGTTTCACGCGGCCATACGGGAGGGACTCGCGCCGTTTCCTCTGGTGGGTGGTGACGCGCTCGTGGCGGGAGGTGCCAGAGGCGCCGAAAGGCGTGCCGCATTTCCACATCAACCTGCTCAAAGACGTGCGCGGCGTCGGGGAGACGCGCGACCTCATAGATCGGTTCCTGGAATACTTACGGGGCTGTGGTGAGAAGCAGGTCTACGGGCAGATGGTGGTATTCGACGACCGGCGGGGGGAACGCATGTTCGCGCGGTATGGTTTCCGGGTGGTGAATCGGGGCGAGGTCACGAAGTTTCGGCGCTTTCATGCGGGCCAGGTATTCCTCTTCACCGTGATCAAGGACATCGGGGCCAACACGCGGCTCTACGGCAGGGATCTATGGCGCGAGAAAGAGAACCATGGGACGTCGCAACGCTGCTGAGGCCCGTGAGTCCGACAGGCTGCTGGTGGTGAGCCTGCACGATGTCCACGCGGGTTCTCTTGCGGCCGTCCGGGAACAGGTGGACGCGCTGGGCGCGATCGGGGTTTCGAGGTTCAGCCTTCTGGTGGTGCCGGATTTCCACGCCGGTGGGCGGGTTGGTGCGGACCCCGCCCTGTGCGAGTGGTTGCGGGGGCGGGCGGCGCTTGGCGACGAGATCGTACTCCACGGCTATCATCACTTGAGGCTCGGGAGGCGGGACTCATGGAGGACGGCGTTCTGGACAAGGTTTTACACTCGAAACGAGGCGGAGTTCCTGGATCTGGGCCGGGATGAGGCGCGGGAGCTGTTGTGCCGGGGGCGTGACGCGCTGGCCGAGGTGCAACTCTCGGCGCGAGGGTTCATTGCGCCTGGGTGGCTGATGGGCCGAGATGCGCTGGCGGCGATATTCGAGGAGGGGTTCGCGTACACCAACACCGTGTCTTGCCTGATAACGGCGGATCGGCGGAGGGAACCGTCGCGCTCATGGTGCTGGTCCTCAAGGGCGGTCTGGCGGCGGGTGGCGTCAGTGCGGTGGAACCGCGCCATAGCGGCTCGGGTGCTGCGGCAGCGCGTGGCGCGCCTGAGCCTCCACCCCAACGATCTTTACTTTCCCCGTTTGCGGGAGCAGATAATTCATCTAGCCCACCGCGCGCTGGATTCTGGAAGGCGGCCGACGACCTACGCGGAGGCCTGCGCGCTGGCGGCGAGAGAAACAGAGGCCTGATGTCCCGCTGCGACCTGCACGTGCTCTCGAGGTACTCGAAGAGGCCTCCGGAGTGGATCCTGCGCAGGCTCGGCGTGCCCGAGAGCTACACATCCCCCGACGACATCTATCGGAGGGCACGCGCCTCGGGCATGGATTTCGTCACCATCACCGACCGGGATTCGATTCAGGGTGCGCTTTCGATCGCGGATAGGCCCGGCGCGTTTGTCAGCGCCAAGGTGACCACCATGTTCCCGGATGGCGCGCGCGCGATGATCCTGGTCTGGGGTCTCGACGAGGGGCAATTCCGGGAGATCGAAGACGCGCGGCGGGATATCTTCGCGCTGCGGCAATACCTTCACGACCGGGGGCTGGCGCACGGCGTGGCACATCCGCTCCACGGCGAGGACGGGCGGTTGAGCATCGAGCATTTCGAGAAGCTGCTGCTGCTATTTGAGGTCTTTGAGGCGTGCAACGGACTGCGGAGTCCGCTGGCCGACGCGGTGCTGCGGCTGTGCGTTCGGTCGCTGACCCCCGAGGCGATGGCCCGGCTGGCCGACAGGCACGGGATCGATCCGATCGGCGAGACGCCATGGCGCAAGTCGCTATTTGGCGGGAGCGAGGATCGCGGGGGGCTCTTCATAGCCCGGGCCTATACCGAGGCGCCACCGGCCGAGGACTTTCGGGGGTTTCTTTCGCACGTCATGGCGGGTCGGGCGGCGCAGGCGGGGGAGGGTGGGGCACCGCAGGTCATGGCCTCGGGCGTGTACAGCACTTTCTATCACTACATCAAGGAGCACATCGGGACGACCTCGCCGCTCTACTCAGTGATGCTGAGCAAGGTGGCGGAGAGGTTCCTCGCGGGGCGCAATCCGGCCGAGTTTTCGTTCGGCGATCAGGTGGAGATCGTGGGCGAGGCGGTATGGTCCGGCGAACTGTTCTCCATCCTTACCCCGGGTGCCTCGATTCCCCGGAGCCTGGCCGGTTTCTTCAGCCATCCGGCGCTCAAGCGGCGCATCGACTCGGTGCTTGCGGAGGAACCGACCGTCGAGCGCAGATCTTTCCGCGTCGCCTGCGAGATCGGCAACTATCTCGGGTTCCGGTTTTTTGAGGAGATGGTGCGACAGGTCACGGCCGGCGATTTTCTCGGGAGCCTGCAGTCGGCCAGCGCGCTGGTGCCGGTGGCGGTCAGCGTGATGCCGTACTTCGCGGCATTTCTTTCGCTGAATGCGGACCGCAAGCTGCTGGAGCGGGTCTCGGAATCCCTCCTGCCAGAGGTGCCTGCCGCGCTCCAGAACCGGAAGCGGGCATGGCTCACGGACACGCTCGAAGACGTCAACGGCGTGGCCCGCACGATCCGGACGATGGTGGCGGCGGCGCGCGCCCAGGGGTTCGACCTGACGGTGGTGACATCGCGGTCCGAGGTGACCCAGGGAGATATCCCGATACGGAATTTCGCGCCCGTGGGCGAGTTCGAGCTGCCCGAGTACAAGCTGCAGAAACTGAGTTTTCCGCCGATCCTGGAGATGCTCGACTACATCCACAGGGAGGGTTTCACCGAACTGATCATCAGCACGCCTGGGCCAGTGGGCCTCGTGGGTCTCGCGGCGGCAAAGATGTTTGGACTGCCGAGCAGCGGGATCTACCATACCGATTTTCCGCAGTACGTGAAGATCCTGAGCGACGACCACGGGATGGAGACGCTGACGTGGAATTACATGCACTGGTTTTACGACCAGATGGACACGATCTACTCCAATTCCCGCTATTACCGCGACCTCTGGGTGAACCGCGGGATATCGGCGTCCAAGCTCCAGATCTTTCCGAGGGGATTGGACACAGACCTGTTCGACCGGCGCCACCGCGACACGGCGTTTTGGTCGGCGCGCGGGGCGCGCGGCAAGGTGCTCCTGTACGTGGGCCGGATATCAAAGGAAAAAGACTTGGATATGTTGCCCGACGTGGCGCGGGTGCTTGCCGAACGTGGGGCGGGGGTGACGTGGGCGTTCGTCGGAGAGGGGCCGTACCGCGAGGAACTGGCTCTCAGGATGCCCGGCGCGATCTTCACGGGCGTGCTCACGGGCGCAGAGCTTGGAAAAGCCTATGCGTCCTCGGACCTGTTCGTGTTTCCCAGCACGACTGACACCTATGGCAACGTCATCGTGGAGGCCTGCGCGGCGGGCCTGCGAGTCGTGGTCTCCGACGCCGGGGGGCCGAAGGAACTCGTCCGGTCGGGAGTGCCGGGGATCGTCTGTCCTGCGCGTTCTGTCAAGGCATTCGCCGACGCGATCCAGTCGCTGCTGGTGCAGCCGGCGGGATTCGAGCGGCCGAACCTCTCCAACCTGATGGGGTGGGATTCGGCGGCGCGGCGCTTTTGGAACAAGGAGCCGTGAGCCGGGCCGTGGCGAAAGGGAGATGGGCGTGCCCGATATTCTCGAGGTGGCCTCGCGCGCGTATTGACTTTGGCAGGCCGTAACCTATCGTGGCTCTGGAAGAAAAGATTATGCGTTTCCCACTGCCCTCCAGACCGATTTTCCGCCTTTCGGTGACTGCCTTGGTGGCGATCTGTTTCGTGTCGCCGGACGCGTACGGCCAGGCGCGTGGCGGGGGTAGGGTTTCTGCCACCGAGGGCGGGAACCGTGCCTCGGGCGGCGGGGGTCTGCAAAGCATTGCGACGAATCAGGCGCAGGCCGGCGGTGGCTTGGCGGTGGGGGAAGGAGCAGCCGCGGGGGGAGGCGGGGCTCTGTCCGTGGGCGAGGCTTCTACCGCGGGCGGGGGAGGCGGTCTGGCGGTAAAAGGCAAAGGGGCGATGGGTGGGGCCGGCTCTGGCGGCGATCTGCTCCGCGACGAAGCCAGGTCGACGAAGGGCGGCGGGATCGCCGCGGCAGAAGAGGGAAGTTTCGTGCGCAGCATGTCCACGTGGGTGCCCATCATCGGCGCAGTTGCGCTGGCGTTGACCGCGTGGTTTCTGCGATATATGAAAGGAAAAGGCGTATGAGGATAATCCAACCGTCGGGAAGCAGGGCATTCACCCTGATTGAATTGCTGGTCGTCATGAGCATCATCGCGGGGCTCGCGGCCTTGGCCCTGCCCGCGATCGGCATCGGGCAAAAGCAGCTGGCAAAGATCAAGGACGTCAACAACCTCAAGCAGATCGGCATCGGCTGCAAGGCGTACGCCACCGACTTCGACGGCGATTTTCCAAAGGGACTCGACGGCTCGGGAAACCCGCTCAAGACTGAGCCCGCGAACGCCAACATCGCCTATCGCGAGCTGTTCCAGCGGGGAATCTTCAAAGAAGAGCGCGTCTTCTTTTCTCCGGGGACCCCTGGTGCAAGTAAGCCCGATGGCGACATCGGTGAGGCCGACATGTATCCCCAGGCACTGGAGAAGGGCGAGAACAGCTACATATATGTCTGGGGTCAACGGGATTCCGCCGAGCCGAATGATTTGCTCGCGGCCAACCCGACAGTATCGGGCTTTCAGCCGACCGAGAAGGGTTGGACGGTGAACGAGTTCCATCCCAAGATACATGGAGGGCTGGGGATCGTGGTGCTTCGCGTCGATGGTGGCGCGGAGTTCGTGACTAAGAAGCCCGGCAACGACACGATTGTCAGCACGACCAAACGGCGCAATTCCGAAGGCCGTGTTCTGGGTCCAGATCTCTGATCTGCGCCGATAGGCGAAGGTGATTTCAGCCGAGGGGTTCGTCGGTCGTTGGCCGACGAGCCCCTGCGCATTTCTGGGAGACGGTTTGATGGGAGGTTTTTCGGTGCCATCGTTCTGGCACGATGGAAACGAAAGAGCGTTGCAAGGATGAGGGGGATTCGGCGCTGGCGGTCGGCGATCTGGAGGGTGCCGAGCGTCTCTATCGGAAGAGCGTGGAATTAGACTCGGGGTACGCAGAGGGGTGGCACGCCCTCGGCATGGTTTTGCTGAAACGGGGGCTGACGGAAGAGGCCGTCGGGGCGGCGGCGCGCGCGGCGGAATTGTCCCCGAATGACGAGATGGTCTGGGTTAGCCTCTCGATCGCACTTGCCCGCGCGAACCGCGTCCAGGAGGCAGAGGCCGCGGCAGCCAAAGCCCGGATTATTTCTTGGGGTGGCAAGGTCGGCGGCGGTGCGGGCTCTCGGTCTGTGGGGGAGGCGGGGGATTAGCCTGAATGCTGCTCATCTTGCAGGGAAAGTGTCATCGGCGTCTCGCCGATGCGCCAGCAGCGTCCACATGGCCGAGATGGCCATGCCACTCATGTGAACAGTATTGGGGCTAGCCTGGGGAGAATCCTCGCGATTCAATGGGGGGCAGGGTAGAGTTCTGGCGATGGGCGACTCAGAGGGTGCCGTTTCGGCGGTCGAGGATCAGTTTGATCGTTGGCGGAGGCGGGTGGGGCTGGTCCTGGCGCCGGTGGTGTTCGGGGTGTTGTGGTTTGTACCTGTGGAGGGGATGTCGGGCGAGGCGCACCGGCTGCTTTCGGTTTTTGGTCTGGTGATCTGGCTGTGGCTAACCGAGGCGATCCCGCTTGCGGTCACGGCACTAATGGGGCCGGCGCTTTGCGTGGTGTTCGGTGTCTGTTCCGAGAAGGAGGCATTCCGGGGTTTTGGTAATCCGATCCTTTTCTTGTTCATGGGGAGTTTCATGTTGGCCCAGGCCATGATGCATCACGGTTTGAATCACCGGATTGCCATGGTCATCCTCCGTTTGCCGTGGGTGGGGCGGTCCCCCGGGCGGATCGTGGCGGCCTTCGCGCTCATCGTCTGTGGCCTTTCGATGTGGATCTCGAACACGAGCGCGACCGCGATGATGTTTCCGGTGGCGATGGCGATCCTCTCCGAGATGGCGCGCCGGCGGTCGGAGCAACTGGGGCGGCCTGTCGCGGTGGCCGACCTGCGGTATGGGATCGGCCTGATGCTGGCGACGGCATTTGCGGCGTCGATCGGGGGAATGGCGACACCGGTTGGCTCCCCACCAAATCTCATAGGCCTGGGCCTCATCGAGCAGGGCGTTGGCGCGAAGATCGGGTTTTTTCAATGGATGGCGTTTGGGGTGCCGTTGTCTCTTGCGCTGGCGGGATTCCTGATTGTGTATTTGAATTGGACTTGCCCGGCAGAAGGTGGCCTCTTGGGCGGGGTGCTGCAGGGCGTGGTGACCGAAGTTAAGGAGCCACTCAGCCGGGGGGCAAAGAACGTTCTTTTGGCTTTCGGTGCGACGGTGGTGCTCTGGCTGATGCCGGGGATTATCACGGCCACCGTGGGAGCAAGTTCGCCGGCGGCTGCCTGGTTGAGTGGGCATGTGCCCGAGAGCGTGGCGGCGCTCGTCGGGGCGGCTTTGCTCTTTGTGCTGCCGGTGGATTGGCGGCGCGGTGAATTCACCCTGAGCTGGCGCGAGGCGCGGCGGATCGAGTGGGGCACCATCCTCTTTTTCGGAGGCGGGCTTTCGATGGGTGAGATGATGTTTTCCACGGGACTGGCCAAATGGATGGGCGAGGGGATAGCCTCGGCATTGCCCGCGCATACCGAATTGGGACTGGTGGCGGTTTTCGCGGTCGTTGGACTCGCGCTGACCGAGGTAACGTCAAACACCGCTGCGGCAGCGATGGTGGTGCCGATCGCGATTGCCGTCGCGCAGGCGGCGGGGGTCGACCCCATGCCCTGCGCGCTGGCCGCGACACTGTCCGCGTCCCTGGCGTTCATGCTGCCGATTTCGACGCCCCCGAATGCGATTGTTTACGGCTCGGGCTGTGTTCCGATTCTCAAGATGGTTCGCCACGGGGTGGTGCTGGATGCGGTGGCGGTCGTGCTGGTGGTAGCGGTCGTTCACTGGGCGGTACCGTTGGTCCTGGGGTGACGCCCCTGGGAAGAGTTGGGAGGGATCCTTGCTGCCGGGCACCATGGCGTCGCACGGGCGCGAGTCGCTGTGGGCCTGCCCGATGGAGGCGGCTTTACGGGGCATGTGATCTCGCGCTAAGATAGCGACACACAAAGGAGAGAACCGTGCATTTCTTTGAACATCTGGCGATGGGGTTTCTGGTTGTCTGTGCCGCTGGCGGGGCGAGGGCGGATCGCCCGAATCTCGTACTTATCTTGGCCGATGATCTGGGCTATGGCGACGTGCATGCGTGCAACCCTGAGGGCAAGATCCCGACGCCCAACATGGATCGGCTCGCGAAGGAGGGGGTGCTGTTCACCGACGCGCATTCGGGGTCCGCTGTCTGCACGCCGACACGCTACGGCATCGTGACGGGGCGATACTGCTGGAGGTCCAGACTTCAGAACGGCGTCTTGGGGGGCCTGAGCCCGCGGCTCATCGAGCCCGGACGCACGACCGTCGCGGAATTCCTCAAGGGGCAAGGTTATCGCACGGCATGCATTGGGAAATGGCACCTGGGGATGGATTGGGTGAAAGTCGAGGGCAAGCACGTGTCCGAGTTGAGCATCGAGAAACCGGACGAGGTCTGGAGCGTCGATTTTACCAAACCGATCGCGAACGGGCCGACCACCGTGGGCTTCGAGTACTATTTTGGCATCAGCGCCTCGCTCGACATGGTGCCGTACACCTTCATCGAAAACGATCGCGTGACGGCCGTCCCCTCGAGGGATGCGGATTTTCCTATGACGGGGGGCATCGGGGGCAAACGGACGCGTAAGGGTCCGGCCGCGGAAGGGTTTGACGCTGTGGACGTGCTGCCGACGTTGCAGAAGAAGGCGGTTGAATACATCGGTGACCGGGCGGCCGACGCCAAGGCGGGGAAGCCATTCTTCCTGTATCTTCCCCTTTCATCGCCGCACACGCCGATCGTGCCTTCGGTGGAATGGCAGGGGAAGAGCGGGTTGAGCCCCTATGCGGATTTCGTGATGCAGACAGATGCGGCCGTGGGTGCCGTGCTCGGGGCGCTGGATCGATGCGGGATCGCGCGCGACACCGTGGTGGTCATGACAAGCGATAACGGATGTTCGCCCTCGGCGAATTTTGACGAGCTGATCGCGAGGGGCCACAACCCGAGCTATGTATTCCGAGGCCACAAGGCCGATATTTTCGATGGTGGGCATCGCATCCCGCTGATCGTGCGCTGGCCCGCGCGAGCCAGGGCGGGCGTGACATCGGGGCAGCTGGTGTGCCTCACGGATTTCATGGGGACCTGCGCGGATATCCTTGGCGCGAAGCTTCCCGAGGGTGCCGGCGAAGACAGTTTCAGTTTTTTGCGCGAGTTGACCGGTTTGGGCGATGGACCGAAGCGCGAATCAATCGTGCACCATTCGATCAATGGCTCATTTGCGATCCGCGAGGGCAAGTGGAAGCTGGAGTTGTGCCCGGGTTCCGGCGGCTGGAGCCCGCCGCGGCCCGGCAAGGACGACGCGAGCCAGATGCCCCTGGTGCAGTTGTATGACATGACGGCGGACGTCGGGGAGCGTAGCAATGCGCAGGCGGATCATCCGGAGATCGTTAGGCGGCTGACCCGGCAGTTGGAGAAGCTGGTGGCCGATGGGCGGAGCACCCCAGGCGCCCAGCAGAAGAACACCGTCGATGTCGACATCTGGAAAGCGGGCAAGGACGCGCACGCGCCGATTCCCGCCAGGAAAGGGAAGAAGAAGTGAGGCGTTTGGGTGGGGGGAGGTTAGCCTGTATATTTCACACCCTGCCGGCTGTGAAATACCCGGATTAGGCGAAGTCGTCGTCGGGCGGGCTCCTACGAGCCAACTCGAGCCTGAACTTGAATCGTCTCGAAAGCCTTTGGGAGCTGATCCATTTCCCACTTGCCCTCGACGCTGAGGCGATCGGCGTAGCCGGTGCCACGCAGAGCGGCAAAGAACGGGCGGAAGTCGTCGCCATGCACGCCGGGGGCGGTCCGGCCATCCTTCTCGGCAATGTGCATATGGCGCAGGAGTGGGGCGACCCTGCGGAGATCCTCTGGCGATTCGCCGTTGCAGAGGAGGTGGTAGAGGTCGGCGAGAAGGCGGATGTTTGGGTGATTCACCTGTTCGACGAACCATGCGCCGTCCAGGACCGTGTTGATGAAGTTGTCCTCTTCCCGGCGCAATGGTTCGACGACGATCACGACGTCATGCTGGCCGGCGAGGGGCGCGAGTCGCCGGAGCAAGTCGACGAACTGGGCTTTGGCCTGGTCTTTCGAGAATCCATCGGGGAGTTTTCTAGAGCCGCTGCTGCCGAAGACGATGCGATCGACGCCCACTTGTTTGGCGCGGCGAAAGGCGATCTCGGCCCATTTCAATATGGCATCGTGATGTATTGTGCCGCCGGTGCTGCGGAGATTGCCGGGCAGGAAGCCATTGCACGCGGCCACGGGCAATGGCGAAGCCTTCGCCGCTGCGAGGTTTTTGTCCCAGGCGGAATCGGGTTTGTCCGGTATCAGGAAGCCGGTGACGGAAGGCTCGATGTACTGTCCGCCGGCCGCCTTCACCGCCACCGCCTTGTCCGGGGTGGTGCAGACACCGATGGAGTGAAAAAGCGGTGCCGCGGAGTCGGCGGCATTGAGGAATTCGGAGGAGCGCCCGCCAATCCATCCGAGGGCGGTGCCCGCGGCAAGTTTTTTGAGGAAGGCGCGACGGTGAAGCATACTCATGGGTAATCTGGTATGCCCCAGATAACCGGAGGTCAATCTTTCCGTGGCGGGGACATTGACCGATCCGACAAAGTAAACCGCTTGCGCCCCGGCTACTTACCGGCGCGCGTTTTGGCCCCGAGCTTGAACGCCGACTGGCTGCGCAATCTGAAAGGCGGCGGTGAATCGGGGGGCAGCGACCGGAGGAGGGAGGTGAGTCGCTCGCGCGCGGCAATCGCATCTGGCGCGGCGCTCCCGACGAGGTTGCACTTCTCTTCGGGGTCGGTGGTGACGTCGAAGAACTCGCCGGTGGAATAGAGTTTGAAACGCACATCACGAACGACGCGCGTGGCGGCGTACTGATTCAGTATCCAATCGCGAGGGGGCCTCGCGCCGGGTTCCCCGAGCAGCACCGGGGCGTGGGAGAGGCCATCAAGAACGAGGTTGCCCGGCCGCGGCACTCCGGCGATATCGCAGACGGTGGGATACATGTCGGTGAAGTCGGAGAGGGGGATCGTCCGCCCGCCTGGGATTATTCGGGGGCAGTTGACCAGGAGCCCGACGTCGCTCCCGGCCTCGGTGAGTTGATAGAGGGCGCCGGTCACGCTGCGGCCACTGCGGCGCGCCACCATGCTGCTCTCGGTGCCGTTGTCCGTTGCCACGAAGATGACGGTGCGCTCGCGGATGCCGAGCGAGTCGAGCGCCCGCACGAGTTGGCCGATGAGCCGGTCTGCGTACCGGACCATGTCGGCGTACATCGCCTGCCGTGGGCGATCGGCGCTCCTGTTGAGCGGCGTTGGAACGGCAGGTTCGGTGAACGTCTTGCCGTGGGTGAGGACCATCGGGTAGTAGAGCAGGAACGGCCGGTGGCCGTGGCGCCGCACGAAATCGAGTGCGGCCTCCTGCATGACGTCGGGACCAAATTTGCCCTCGTGTCGTTCGCGGCGACCATCGCGTATCAGGACGGGATCCCAGTAGCGGCTTTCGATCTGGCGGAGGAAGGGCCCGGTCTCCTCGGCGGATTCCGCGCGGACGGCGGCCAGGAATCTCTCGTACTCGGGAGGTGGCACTTTGTCGCGATCGATCTCGCCAGGCCAGACGACGTGCTCATCAAAGCCATGCTGGCGGAGAACGTCGGGCTCTTCTGAGAGCTTGTTGATCTGCCATTTGCCGACGATGCCGGTGGCGTAGCCGGCATCCCGCAGGAGCCGCGGCCAGATGATCTCCCTTTTCGGGTCCAGTCCTCCGCCGCCATAGAGCGCCGCATCGTGGTGCATTGAGAAGCCGGTTCGGAACGGATACCTTCCGGTTAACAGCATGATCCGGCTGGGACCGCAAACCGGGGCGGCGTAGCAATGCTCGAACCGGACTCCTTCGCGGGCGAGCCGGTCGATCTCCGGCGTGCATCTCTCCTCGCTGCCGTAGCAGCCGAGCCATTCCTGCCCGCAATTGTCCAGCAGGATGAAAACGACGTTGGGCCGCTGGGTGCTGGCGGCATCGCCGGCGGGTGCCGAGAACAAGAGGGGGGCACACCCAAGCGCCCCGACCAGACCGATCAACGCAGATTTCAATTGCCCTCTTCCAGGTGACGTTGCGGCGCTGGCGTAGGAGAAGCAACAAAACTGTTGTTGCCATATCCCTGGGGTTTCAGATAGCAAAGGTATGCGTCATATGGGCAATCCACCCGCCGATAACGATTTGTCCGTAACGCGGCGGACGTTCATCAGAAAGTCGGCGGGGGTCGCCGTCGGGCTGGGTCCTGTGACAGCCCAAAGCGACGAGACGGAATCGGGCGGGCACCTAAAGTTCCTCGAGCCCATCGACGGGGCCGTGTTGCACGCGAGGCTGGGCAAGCGGGTGGCGGACGGCCTCGAGATCGAGGTGACCGGCACGGCACCGATGGGCGCAAAAGTGCTGATCCAGGGTCGGCCCGCCAACAATGAGGGAGGGGCCTTTCGCGGGACTGCGATCTTGAGGGGACCCGAGACAGAGATCGTGGCGACGATCGATGGCAATGCCCGAGAGGAGTGCCGGATCCGGGTGCTCTGGGAGCAGAACTCGCGCAGGCGGTATCGCATCGCGATCGACGACAACAGCTTTTTTCTCCGCGACATCACGCAGAAGAAATACGCGTCGCTGTTTGACTGTTTTTATCTCGGGATGCTTCGGGATCTTCATGCCCGGCATGGGGCCCGATTTACCTTGAACATCTACTACACGACCGATGATGGCTGGGACTTGAGGCAGTTCCCCGACAGGTATCGCCGGGAGTGGGAGGAAAACGCGACTTGGCTCAGGCTCGCATTCCATGCCCGTGCGAACGAGCCAGCGTGCCCGTACGAGGATGCGCCCGTGGAGAAACTGATGGCGGACCTCGACCTGATCGCTGGCGAGATCCATCGCTTCGCCGGTCCGGCGACCTATAGCCCGCCCATCGTGATCCACTGGGGCATGACCAAACCAGAGGCATGGAGGAAGTTGCACGAGCGGGGCGCGCGCGTGCTCGGTGGGTACTTCCGACGCAACAGAGACAGGTGGGAGGTCAACTATCGGGTTGACGAGTTTCGGTCCGAGTGGCTATCGCGCCACGACCTGCTGAAGGATTTTCCCAGCGGCATCGTCTTTTCCAAGATCGATATGGTGGTGAATTCCACGCCCCTGGGGGAGATCGTTCCCAAAATGGAGTCGCTGGCGGCGGATCCTCGGCAGGGTGAGATCATCGACCTGCTGACGCACGAGCAGTACTTTTGGCCATTCTACAAGAACTACCTGCCAGATCACGCGCTGCGCATGGAGCGGGCGATCGAATTTTTGACGCGGCAAGGATACGAGGCGGTTTTCTTGCAGGATGAAATGGGGGCGATATGAGGCGGAGCACCGAATTGTGGATTCGCGTATCGGCATTGGCCGTGGGCCTCGGGAATGGCGGCTGGGTCTTGTGGGGCGGTGACTATCCGTTCCGCCCCGTGCCGTTCATCGACGTGCAGGTTAAGGATGCGTTTTGGACGCCGAGGATGGAGACCAACAGGGTCGTGACCACCCCGTACGATCTACTGAAGTGCGAGGAGACTGGGAGGATCGATAACTTCGCGAAGGCCGGTGGGCTGATGGACGGGGAGTTCAAAGGCATCCCGTTTGATGATTCCGATGTCTACAAGGTGATCGAGGGCGCGTGCTACGTGCTGGCCCAGCATCCGGATCCCAAACTGGATGCCCACCTGAACGTCGTGATCAATGAGATTAACTCCGCCCAAGAGCGGGACGGATATCTGTATACGGCGCGGCGGCTCCTGCCCCCCGGCGAGATGCCAAAGATGTCGGGTCCGGCAAGGTGGTCGAACTTGGGTGCGAGCCACGAGCTGTACAACGTGGGCCATCTGTACGAGGCGGCGGTGGCGCATTTTCAGGCGACGGGGAAGCGAACGTTGCTGGACGTGGCTACGAGAAATGCGGATCTCCTGCTCGCGGTGTTTGGGCCAGGTAGATTGCAGGAACCGCCCGGCCACGAGGAGATCGAGATCGGGCTCTCGAAGCTGTATCGGGCGACTGGCAAGCGGGAGTACCTCGATCTGGCGAAATTCTTTTTGGACATCCGTGGACGGGAAGGCACGCATAAGCTGAGGGGGCCGGGCCAGCAGGATCACGCGCCCGTGACGGAACAGTCGGAGGCGGTGGGGCACGCGGTCCGCGCGGGGTACCTCTACGCCGGGATGGCCGACGTCGCCGCGCTCACGGGCGAATCGGCCTACATCGATGCCATAGGGAAGATCTGGGAGAATGTCGTGGGGCGAAAATTGTACCTGACCGGTGGAATTGGCGCGCGCCACCAGGGGGAGGCCTTCGGCGATGATTATGAGTTGCCCAACGCGAGCGCCTACAACGAGACCTGCGCGGCGATAGCGAATGCCCTATGGAATCATCGGATGTTCATGCTGCATGGTGACGCGAAGTACATCGACGTCCTGGAGCGGATTGCCTTCAACGGTTTCCTCTCGGGCATCTCGCTAACGGGCGACAGGTTCTTTTACCCGAATCCCCTGGAGTCCGACGGGCGCAAGAGATTCAACCACGGTTCTAGCGAGCGCTCGCCCTGGTTCGGCTGCGCGTGCTGCCCGCCGAACGTGCTGCGCTTCCTCGGGTCGCTGGGGGGGCTTGCCTATGCGACGAGGGATTCCTCGCTGTACGTGAATCTCTTCATCGGTGGAGAGGCGAGCGCGGAGGTGGGAGGGCGCCGGGTGCGAATGCGGCAGGAGACGGCCTATCCCTGGAGGGGGCAGGTCAGGTTGGTGCTGGAGCCGGAGTCGGTGGGCGAATTCGCGGTGCACGTGAGGGTGCCGGGATGGTCGCGGGGCGCGCCGGTTCCCAGCGATCTCTATCGGTACGCAGATGACTGTGCGGAGGCACCGGCATTCCGCGTGAATGGGGAACCCGCGGCGCCCGTGATGGAAAAGGGATACGCGGTCTTCCGGAGAGCCTGGAAAGCTGGTGACGGGATTGAACTTGCCCTGCCGATGCCCGTGCGCCGCGTGTTGGCGCACGATGCGGTCAAGGACGATGCGGGGCGCGTTGCCGTGGAGCGGGGGCCGTTGACGTATTGTGCGGAGGGGGCGGACAACGGTGGCGGCGCGCTCGACCTGGTGTTGCCCGATGGCGCGAGGCTGGAGAGCGAGCATCGGCCGGACCTGCTCGGGGGCGTGACGGTGGTTCGGGGGCGCGGCGTCCGCGTGGGGCGGGATGAACGGGATGAGATCGCGACGAGTCCCACCGATGTGACACTGATTCCGTATTATGCGTGGTGCCATCGGGGTCCAAACGAGATGGCGGTGTGGTTGCCGAGGACCGCGGCCGCCGCCAAGGTCCCGCCCAAGCCAACGATTGCTGCGAAGAGCGGTGCCAGCGCCTCGCACTGTCATAGCGGTGACGCGGTGGATGCCATGAACGATGGGATCGAGCCCAAGAATTCCGGTGATCAGGACATCCCGCGTTTCACGTGGTGGGATCACCGCGGAACCAAAGAGTGGGCCCAATATGATTTTGCCAGATCGACGAAAGTGTCGTCAGTGTCTGTTTATTGGTTTGACGACACGGGGCGGGGACAATGCCGCGTTCCCGCCACGTGGCGATTGATGGCCCGGCGGGGGGACGGGTGGGAGCCGGTTTACGGGGCGGGGGACTATGGGGTCACCAAGGATGCTTGGAACACCTCGAGATTTCCGGCGATCGAGACCACGGGTCTGCGCATTGAGGTGCAGTTGCGGGAGAAATGCTCCGGCGGGATACTGGAATGGAAGGTGGAGTGATCCGAGCATCCCGAGTACAGCCGGGCCCGTGACGGCCTGTGACCCGGCTGTTGCCGAAGGGCCAAGCGCTCGCGCATTTGGCTGCGCCAGGGTCGAATCCGCCGAGCAGGTCGGATCACGGATTGAGCGCTGGCGGTTGCCACCGGGTGGCGGCGATGTGGGTGACGTTCTCCGCATCGTTGAAATAGTAGACGGTGAGGACGGTGCCGTTTTCGACGAGCGCACTTACCGGATACCCGAGGTCGCTGCCATTGCCGTGGGCATCGGCGCGAAGAATCATGGTGCCATTGGTGTCCCAGGTCCGTCCGCCATCGCGGCTGATCGTGGCGCGGATGCCCATGGGGGCGCGGCGATAGCCGTAGGTGGCGATGAGTCGGCCATCTGGCAGCGTGAGGATGTGCGCGGGGTAGCCCCACATGCCGGTGTTTCGTGGGGCAGACCAGGTCTGGCCACCATCCGTTGAGACCGATTGATACAGGAAGCCCCGGTCTCGCGGCGTCTCCGCCGTTCGCATGAGCGCGATGACATGGCCCGTGGCGTTGGTGCCCAGCGCGGTTTCGTTGAAGCCGAGGTCGGGCTCGCCATGGGCGATGGCGAGGCAGGCCCATGAATCGCCGTCGTTGGTCGTGCGCAGGGCATAGGCATCGCGGCGATTATCGGGGGTATCGCCATAGATCGACACGAGGCGAACTCCATCGCCGAGGTTCAGGCACGCGGCCTGGTTGTACCCCATCATCACTTGGTGGGGAGGGACTTCGATCGGTGTCCAGGGCTTTATAGAGGATTTGCCATCAGGCTTCGTGACGCAGAATCGGGCGCCGCTGGCGTAGGCGACCATGCCCTTCATGCTGGGCCGGACATGGATGCCCTTGGCCTCGAACTCGACCCGGCGCGATTCGGGGACGTGTCGCCAGCCGACGGCGCCCGCGAGCGCGAGGTTGCCGTCGGCACGGACCACGTCCGACGCGCTGGCGAAGAAAGGGCCCGGTGGTTCTGTCCACGTGCGCCCGCCGTCCTTCGAGATTCTGCTGGCGGAGCCGCCCGTGGGATCGATGTGGCTGCGCAGGGCCCTGGTCCCGAAACGGGCGACGAACCAGCCCTCCGGGGTCTTCGCCAGCGATGGAAAGCAGGCATATACTCCGGGCTGGCGGTACACAACGTGGTGCTCCGCGCCTGGGTAGGGTGTCACGTCGGGATATGTGGTGACGCCCCGGACGCATCTCCACAGTGCCTCCCCCGTGGCAGCGCTGCTGATGCTCCCAAAACTGATGACGTTGCGGCCCTCGTGCGCGGGCCGATTCCACTTGCCCGCCAGATCGATGACGGTCCTGCCATCGACAAGGATGCGAAGGTCGCATCCGCGCAGCACCATCGTGATGCGGTGGAAGGCATCGTCGAGGCGCGCGGGTGCCGAGGCCCCCAAGCTGGGCGCGTCGATGTGGTCTGGGTAGAGCGTGATGGCGGCCTCGTATTTGCCATTGGCGGCCAGCAGGACAACGCCAGCCGGGCCGCTGCAACGGAGAACCTTAACATCGGCGTCGACCCGCGCCTCGCCATCGGGATCGGCGGACCACGGGAACGAAATGGATTGCAGCTGGCCCTTTGCGGTCCCGTCGTCCACCACGCGCAGGACCCCATTGTCGACGGAAACCTTCGTGCCGGGTTGGCTATGGTAGTTCCATGGGATGGTCTGTTCACCGGGCATGTGGCCGCCGTCGAAGACGTGTTCGAGCGTTGCGGCGGACAAGACCGAGGGGACAACGGCAAGCGCCGTCAGGCAGAGAAATCGGGTGGGCATTTGAGGCAAATGCTAGACCGAAAGTGGGTTCCGACACAAACCCGCGTTGAACAGCCGAAAAGAGCTTTGCCGCGCCGATGGGAATCCGCCGCTCAATCAGGCGCCCGGCCGCGCGGCCGGATTCAGATTGAATGGACGCTGTTCGGCCGACGCCGTAGAAGTGAACGCACATCATGAAAAGGGCAGGATTGTTGGCGGCGTTCACATTCGTGTTTTCCCATGCTATGGGGGCGGAGCCTGCGACAAAGGCGCCGGGCGAAATCACCTCGGGGATTGTCGCGACGCTTGCCGCAAAACTCGAACCCACGCGGGTCATTCCGTACAAGACCGTGGGCGGCGCGGTGCTGAAGCTGCATGTCTTTGAACCTGAGGGGCACAAACCGTCGGATAAGCGACCTTGTTTCGTGGCGATCCACGGCGGCGGATGGACGGGTGGTGAACCGCGCAGGTTCTATCCGTTTGCCGCGCATTTCGCAAAACTGGGGTTCGTGGGCATCAGCATAGAGTATCGCCTGATGAAGAAAGGGAGCGGCGTGACCCCCTTTGAGTGCGTCAAGGATGGGCGCTCGGCGGTGCGATACGTCCGGTCACACGCGGCGGAGTTCGGGATTGATCCGGGGAAGATCGCGGTGGGCGGCGGTTCGGCGGGCGGGCACGTGGCGGCTGGAACGGCCCTTTTCGATGGGGTGGACGAAGACGGCGAGGATACCGGCGTGCGATCTGCCGCCGATGCCCTCGTGCTGTATTTTCCCGTGATCGACACCTCGGCCGAAGGATATGGCAACGCAAAGTGCGGGGAACGGTGGAAGGAGATCTCGCCGCTGCATCGCGTGAGGCCGGGATTGCCGCCGACGATCGTGTTCCATGGCACGGGGGACACGGTCACGCCGTTCAAGGGTGCCAAGGCCTTTCATGAGGCGATGGTCGCCGCTGGCAACCGGTGTGAACTTGTTGTCAATGAGGGCGGCAAACACGGCTATCTGATGAACGATCCCGAAATCTATAACGTGACCATGAAACGAACCGAGGAGTTCCTGACTTCCCTGGGTTTCATGGGAGGTCGCTGAGAGGGGTGCGTGCAGAGCATTTCCGTGAGACGCCGTTTGACGATCGCCGTGTTTGCGGGGATCGCGGTGTCGATGGTGATCGGTGATCAGCGGTGCGTTGCCCTGCCGTGTCAGCCGAGACCGAATGTTCTGTTGCTTCTTGCCGATGACCAGAGGCCGGACACGATCGCCGCGCTGGGCAATCCGATCATCGGAACGCCGACGCTGGATCGGCTGGTTGCGGGGGGAGTTGCATTCACGAGGGCGATCTGCGCATATCCCCTGTGCCACCCGAGCCGCGCCGAGATCCTCAGTGGAATGACGGTTTTCCGAAATGGGGTGCAGGCGCGGGGCCGATTGGATGGTGGGGTGGTGGTGCTGCCCGAATTGCTTCGGCGGGCCGGTTATCGCACCTGTCACGTGGGAAAGTGGCACACGGCGGGCACACCCGCCGAACGGGGATACGACACCGTCGAGGGCATGTTCGCCCCGGGTAAGATTCCCGCTGAGAAGCAGTTGGACGCAATGGGCCGCGAGGCGACTGGCTATCGCGGTTGGATGTTTCGGGACGCGGCGGGAAAACCCATGCCCGAGAAGGGGGTTGGCCTGACGCCAGGCATCAGTGCCGAATTGGCGGACGCCGCGATCCGATTTCTGAACCACGAGAAGGAGGGCAACCGGCCGTTCTTCCTGCACGTCAATTTCACGGCACCGCACGATCCTCTGCTGTCACCGCCAGGGTTCAAGGGCAGGTATGATCCCGCGCGCATGCCGGCGCCGAAGAACTTTCTGCCCGAGCATCCGTTCGATCACGGGAATCTGCGAGGGCGCGACGAATTGCTCTGGCCATGGCCACGGACGGAACAGGATGTCCGCGAGGAACTGGCGCTGTATTACGCGGAAATCTCATATCTCGATGAGCAGATCGGGCGAATCCTCGATGCGCTGGACGCCACGGGCCAGGCGGATCGAACCGTGGTTATTTTTACCAGCGACAATGGGTTGGCGATCGGCAGCCACGGCCTTCGCGGGAAACAGAACATGTACGAGCATTCGATCGGCGTGCCCCTTGTGATACGGGGGCCCCGCATGGCCCGTGGCTTTCGGAGTTCGGCGCAGTGCTATCTGCGAGATCTCTTTCCGACGATTTGCGATTTGGCCGGTGTGCCGGCACCGGCGGGAATCCAATCGGATAGCCTGGTGCCGATCCTTCGTGGGGAGAACCAGTCCCCCCGCCAGTTCGTTGTCGGTTATTTTGGCGATGCCCAACGCATGATCCGAACGGACCAATGGAAGCTGATCCGCTACCCGAAGATTCGCAGAGAGCAACTCTTCGACATTCTGGCGGATCCATCGGAGATGCACGACCTCTCGGCGGACCCGGCGCAAGCCGCGTTGATCTCACGGTTGCGCGGCGACTTGGGGGCGTGGTTGGCCCGGCACGGTGATCCTTTGAATCCGGAGGGGCGTGGCGATAACGTGGGGAGGTGATGAAGATGCATGGACGCAGAAATTTTCTCCGCCGGGTGGGCGCGGTGGGAGCGGGGTGTCTCATGGGTGCCACCGCGGGCGGAGCGTCGGCGTCGGCTGCCGCGAGGCTCGTGGAAAAGCAGCGGCCGACCCGCCTGGCGAAACTGCCCAAGGAATTTCTCTCGCGGGTGGGCGCCACGCACGTCGGCGGCAAGTATCACCTGACGGACAAACCGTTTCTCATCGAGGGCGCAGAGAAGCTGATCGAATTGGGCACGCGGCTCGGGAAGTTCTGGTTCAATCCGGCGGGGATCGCTACGGGCTATCCCTTCAACAGCCGGTGGGGCCAGCACCGGACACTGGTGGACTTGGCGAAGTCGGAATATTTCTCGCGGGTCTTCTCGATGCCATTCGAGACTATCTTCCTGGAGTCGAGCGCGCCATCGGAGGATGGCTGGCAGAAAGAGCAGCCCGATGGGTTTTACGACGCAGTCGCGGCCGAGTATCACGACGTCACGGCCTTCTTCTACCGGCAATTCCGGGATCGCCCGCTGACGATCGTCTTGCAGCATTGGGAGGGGGATTGGCTGTTGCGCGGGAGCAACAAGAAATGGGTGCCGCCGTCACCCGATTGGCCGAATAGGGTCGAGCGTATGGTCCGGTGGTTGGAGGCCAGGCAGGCCGGAGTCAGTCGGGCGCGCATGGCTTTCGGCGTCGGTGCAAAATGTCGCGTCGGGCATGCGGCCGAAGTCAATCGTGTCATGGATATCCACAAGGGGCTGCCGACTGTAACCGACAAGGTGCTTCCGGGGGTCGAACTGGATCTCGTGTCCTACAGCGCCTACGATGGCATGCGGGATGGGATCACTCTCTACAATTGCATCCAGACGATCAGGGAGCACGCGCGCACGGGGTCGCTCTTCGGCAAGGGAGCCGTCTGCCTCGGCGAGATTGGGATCCCCGAGAATGAGAATCAGGGGCGCTTGGCCGAACGGTGGGACGAGCTGATGGGTGCGGCCCTGGCCGCGAACGCGCTATACGTTATCCATTGGGAGTTGTACTGCAACGAACCGAACCCGAAGGCACAGCCGCCGCCGACGCCACCGATCAAGCGCATTTCCGATGCCCGAGGATTTTGGCTCGTGCGGCCAGATGGTTCGCTGAGCGAAAGCGGCAAATATTTTCGGGACCTGTGGCAGCGGGCGGCTAGGGCATGATAGCCGCGGGCCGTTTGAGTGTGGCGGAACCGATCCCAGCGGCGCTATCCCGAAGCCTCAGACTACCCCCAGAGGTCGGTGCTCAAGTATTTCAATCCTGAGTCACTGAGTAGGACGACGATGGTCTTCCCCTTCAGTTCGTCCTGCAGCAGGTTCAAAGCGGCGGCGACGTTCGCGCCTGAGGAGAATCCCGCGAAGAGGCCCTCTTCTTTCGCCAGCCGACGCGCGGCCGCGCGGGCCTCCTCATCTGTGACGGTCAAATAGCGGTCCACGAGATCGGGGCGGAGCAGCGGGAGATGGGGCATGGAGTAGCCGCCGCCCTGGATGCGATGACCGGGTTGAGTGACGGATTGGCCCGCGAGGGCGGCGGCGCCGGCGGGTTCCACGAGAAAGCAGCGTATCGACGGGTCATTCTCCTTGAATGCCGCGGCACATCCGGCGAAGGAACCGCCCGTGCCCACGAAGTCGCAGAACGCATCGAATCTTCCGGCCGTTTGCCTGAGGATCTCCTGGGCCGTGTTCAGGTAGTGGGCACGGAAATTGCCCTCGTGACGGAATTGATCGGCGCGGAAAGCGCCGCGCGCCGCGACGATTTTGGCGGTTTCGCGTTCGACGCGTTCCAGGTCATCGCCCGAAACCTGTCCCGGCGTCGATCCCGGGGCTTGGTCGACCAGCACGACCTCGGCGCCGAGCGCGGCCATCATGCGTGCCCGCTCCATCGAGTTGCCCTTGGACATGACCGCGACAAACGGATATCCCCTGATGCCGCAGACGATGGCGAGGCCGGTGCCGGTGTTGCCGCTGGTGAGTTCGACGACTGTCTGGCCGGGCCTGAGGGCGCCCTGTGATTCTGCATCTTTGATAATCTGGAGGGCAATGCGGTCCTTTTTGGATAGGCCGGGATTGAGATATTCGAGTTTTGCCAGGATGCGGCCATCGATGCCACGGGTGAGGCGCGCGAGTTCGACGAGAGGCGTATCGCCGATGGCCTCGATGGCCGATGACAGGGTACGGGAGGAGCGTCTCATGGGACCTATCCTTTTTCCGGGCCAGAACTGGCCCAGATCTGGTCGGGCCGGTCTTTAACTGGAAGACCGAGGTGCATGCGCAAGAAGTGTCTTTGGAAATCGAGGCCTTGCGAGAGTGCCCAATCCATGGCGTTGCGATTGCCGACGGGAACGTCCACGAATATGGCGTGGCCGCCGCATTGGCCGAGTGCCCAGTCAAGCAGTGCGACACCGTCCGATGGTTCGGTGGCGATCGCCGGACCCAGGGTCGCGGCGTGGGAACCTGGGCGCCACATGACATATCCCGTGACCCTTCGGTCCCTTTGGGTGAGGCCGGTGCGCTCAGGTGCCTCGCTCACCAGGCGCGCCAGCAATCGGTCTCTTTGGGTGCCAGTGGTTGCGGTATCCAGCCGGAGGAGGGCGGGTATGTTGGGCCCCTTGACGCGCAGGATGGCGGGATCGGCTTGCCGTGGGGCGTGGGTGGTTCCCTGCATCCGCGCCAATTCGTAGTCGGCGACAAAACCCAGGCGCTCGTACACCGGCTTTCCCAGGGGGGTGGCATCCAGACGGATCGTGCGCGCGCCCCGGGTCAAGAGATCGGTGACGGCATGTTCCACGAGACGCGTGCCAATGCCCCGGTTGCGCGCGGATTCATCCACCAGCACCATCGCGATCCACCCGACGGTGCCGAGGAGGCATGTGGTGGTCGTTGCGACGGGACGCCCATCCCATTCGGCGATGAAGCAGCCCTTGGGTTCCAGGTCCAGGAATCGGCGCCAATCGGCCTCTGTCTGGTTCCATCGGGCCTGGTCCTTGAGGCGGAGCCCGAGTTCAACGTCTTGGGGCGCCATGGCGCGGACGCGGATCATAGGGGGAGAATAGGAGGAGATCGCGGCGTGGTCGAGCGCGGGCGAGGGGTGGCGTGCGTGCGGCTACAGGCCGTGGCGGTTTCTTGAATTGGCCGATGCGCTCACGGCCCGACTTTCTGTGCCCGATAGAACCGCTTGGGGAGAAGGGCCGCGCCGGGATCGGTGAGGGTGATGGATGCGCCGATGGCGGTCACCGGATCGCCGAGGCCATGCCACGTGAGGAGATCCTCGCTCCAGAAAACCTGGTATTGGTTTGCGGCGACCGTATCGACCTGGATTTGCAGATCATCGCCCGCGACATACACGCGCAGGCGGAGGGCGTCCGCATGGGATTGCGGATTGGTGCCATCCTGAAATTCCTGGAGGTTCGTGCGCCCATCACCATCCGGGTCGTCATCGGCGTCTGCCGGGGAGTTTGGATTGAGGCCATTCGACGTCTCGTAATCGTCGGGAATGCCGTCGAGGTCGGAGTCGCCATCGATGATAGTGACCGTGCCTGACGTGGCCGATCCGAGCCGCGTATTGCCGCCGGCGTTGGATAGCGTGATCTGGATGGTTTCGGGGGATTCCAGCGCACCGTCATTCAGGATGGGCACGGCGAACGATTTTGTGATCTCGCCCGGCGAGAAGGTGAGGGTGCCGGAGGCGGCGGTGTAATCGGTGCCCGCCGTGGCCGAGCCGTTGGAGGTGGCATATTGGACCGTGCCGGTGCCCTCGCGGCCGCCAGTGCGCATCACCTGCACGGCGGCCGTGCCAGCGGATTCGCCCACGACCGCGTTGGTCGAGATGAGAAAGACATTGTCGGTGCAGTCGGCCATGGTGAAATCGAGCCGCCAGCCGGAGATGGAGCCGCTGTAACCGGCGAAGAAGTCTTTCACGTAGAGGCGCCAGGAACCGTTGGGCGGCACACCGCAGAATTCGCCAAGGCTGTAGGCGGGCTCGTCTGCCGGCAGGTTGGGGAATCCGCTGGTCGAATAATGGTTGATGGTCCGATAGGAGCCGGACGGGGAGCTCCCCACGCTCGGGAAAAGGGCTGCGGCATCATCATCGAAGGTGTAGGTCTGGCTCGAGACCGCGGTGGCCGTCGCGTCATCGAAGAGGACGATGTGGAGTTGCCCGGCGCCATCGAGGATGACGCCAATATCGTTGGGACGCGTGTGGCTGAAGCCCGTTAGCCGCGCGGTGGTGCGATGGACTCGGCCGGTAAGCCCAGAGACGGAGATACTGGAAGGGTAGGGGCTGGCGGTGTTGTTGTCGCGGATGATCAGGGAACTGCCGGAGAATGAGTTGCTGGAGAGCTTGCCCAAGGGCAGCGCGTAGGTGGCGTATCCGACGAATTGGCCCGAGGCGTCGATGCGCAGGGTCGGCGTCGCGCTGGAACCGGAGGTGCCGCCGCAGCGAAATGCAAAGGGTCGGGTCGTGGGGCCGGCCCCGGGCGCCAGCGAGCCATACGATTGGGGGGCGCCGGCCTCGCTCACGCCGCCGAATTGGAGGAGCGTGGCCGTGAGATTGCTCACTGTGGCGTTTCCGATATTCCGCAATGGAAAATCGAAGGTGACCAATTCGCCGGGATCGGCAACGCCGTTGGTGGGGAGATTGGCTTCGGACAGGAGGGTCGGCCGTGAGGTGGCGAAGTCAGGTCCCGCTATGGTGGAGCCGTGGAGGCGCACGGTCAGGGCGTTGAGTTTGCCCGTGTCTCCATATGCGCGGTCGGCGATGTTGGCCGTCCACGTTCCGGCGGCGTTTTCGCCCCAGTGTCGGACTGACGTGAACGTCCAGCCGTTGTAGTTGGCCCCTCCATCAGAGTGCTGTGTCATGAGCTGGCTGCGCATGCCGCTGGGCGACGTCAATATGACCTCGAGATCGCCACGGAAGGGATGGGTGGCGGTGAGGGTGACCGCAACGCGCTCGACACGGAGGTTCGTCGCAGCACCGAAATCGAACGAGCGCGTGATGCCCGTGGCGCTGTCATCGGGGATGCTGACGTTGAGCCCGGTCTGTGAGATGGCGGCGTTGGTATATGGGCCAAGATTTGCCCAGGTTTGGGCCATGGTGACGGCGGCGTATGCGTCCACGATCCCGGCCCCGTACTTGTGGTTGAAAAACAGGCCGGCGCCGTTTGTGGCCCAATCGAGGTCGCCGATGTGTGGCCGGCGGGCGGTGCGCACCAGAATCTCCTGCACATCGCGCCATCCGAGATTCGTGTTGGCCTGGAGCATGAGCGCGCAAACGCCCGCGACGAGGGGCGAGGCGGAGGATGTGCCGCCGAAGTTGGTGCTGTAGTCGGATGAGGAGGCACCGTTGCTGCCGAGAAGGTCGGTGGTGGTGATGCCATCGTTCTGGAATCCGCCGCTGGATGGTGCGCTGACCAGGATGTTTGCCCCGGGTTCGCTGTACCAGCTCCGGAATCCGCTTTCGCCCACGGCAGACACGGCGATAACGTGGATCGAGTTTGCGTAGCCATCGGCGTTGGAGTCGTCGTGTGACGCGAGGCCATTTCCGGCGGCGAAGACATAGATGGTGCCGCGACCACCCCTGCCGGTCGTGGTTCCGTCCAGCAATGCGGCCGAGGCGAGGGCGTCGGGGCCATCGAGGGATGCGCCGTCGTCCGGTGCGCCCCAGCTGTTGTTCTTGACCTGGATAACGTCATTCCGGTGGGTGAACGCGTCGGCCTCGTCCTGGTCCGTCTGGGAATCGCTGAGGAGGCGGAGGCCGGTCAGGGTGGCGTCGAATGCGACCCCGGCGACGCCGACGCCGTTGCTGCCTCGGGCGGCGGCCACGCCGGCAACCTGGGTGCCGTGGGTGTCCGAGGAGAGCGATCCGGGGGCGGCGTCCTCATCGTTGTCGATAAAGTCGTGATCGATCCCGGTGTCGTAATTGGGGCTCAGATCGGGATGCGTGTGCTGGACCCCATCATCCACGATGCCGATGGTGATTCCGGTTCCCCGGAAGCTGTCCCATGCGGGGGTCACGTTTGCGTCCATCCAGAGCGCGCCACCGGTCTGCGTGGTGTTTCGGAGGTGCCACTGGCTTGGGAAAAGGGGGTCGTTGGGGGCGAGCTTTTTCTGACGTGGATGAGCGAGTTGCACGTCGGCGGTCTTCACTCCGGGCAGTAGTCGAAGAGCTTCCATGGCCGCGAGCGCGGCCTCGGGTGAGGGGGCTTCGAAGACCGCATGTTTGGGTGCGTACGGGGGTAGGGCGATGAGCCTGAGTCCGGCCGAAGTGGCCATCTGGGTGGCCAGGGCCGGGTTATCGAGCTCGGCGGTGATCCGACGCGTAATGAAGCGGCGGGCGAGATCGGATACTTCCTTGCCCGATTCTCGGGCGATGGGTTCGACTTCGTCCGCGGTTCCGAGGCGCGTGGTCCTTTCGGTCTGGATCATGCGCGCGAGTTCGGGCGCATTGGCGGCGCGGACGGCCGCATGGGTGCGGTGGCCGCCACGGCGGATTCCGATCTCGTCCAGCGCGATCGCGAAACTGCGGCGCATGCCGCCATCCGAAATATCATACCGGGGTCTCAATTCCGGCCGAGGGCCCACTTGGCCCGTCGCCAGGCCCGGGAGGACCGCGGCGAGAGCGATTGTCGCGATGTATCGGGTGTTGCTCATCCTGTGCCGGTGCACGATACTACATTGTCTGGGGCGGCACGACCGACCCATCGGCCGGAGTTTAGCAGGGAGAAGTGTAGGGCGGCGAATTAAGATTTCATGGCCATCCCGATGGGGGTTTGCCGCGGGCTGAGGAGGCTGACTGTCGCACCGCTTGCTACGATGACACGCGCAGAGGAGATACCGTTGGTCCCGGAAGGGGCGTTCGCGGAGGAGGTTCCGCCATCGGCGGAGCGGTGGGAAGATCGAAAGCGGGCCATCCGCGCGACCCTCTGGGAGCTTTTTTGGGATTTGCCGCCCCAGAGGACGCCAGCGGCGGTGGTGGATCGGAGTGAGCGGCGGGAGGGCTATCGGCTGGAGCATATCACTTTTGGCAATGGTGTCGGCCACACCGTGTTCGGGTATGCGATGATCCCCGATGATCGTGGGCGGCGGGCTCCGGCGGTCCTATACCATCATTATCACGGTGGGCGGTACGCGAACGGCAAGGAGGAGGCGCTCGACCGAACAGCGTTCGACAAATACGGCAACCTCGGCTTTGCCCCGGCAGAGCGGCTGGCCCAGATGGGGTATGTTGTTGTGGCGATAGACGCCTATGCCTTCGGAGAGCGGCGATGGCAGGGACCCGCGGGCAAGAAAGAGGAGGGCCGGCAGACCGAATGGGCATTGGCCAAGACGTTCCTCTGGGCGGGCCGGAACCTGTGGGCCATGATGGTGCTCGACGACATCCTCGCGCTGAACTATCTCTGCGGTCGGCCCGAGGTGGATCCGGACCGTGTCGCGTGCATGGGGATGTCGATGGGCGCGACCCGTTCGTGGTGGCTGGCGGCGATGGACGACCGGATCAAGGCTTGCGTGAGTGTCTCTTGCCTTACGCGGTACCAGAATCTCATCGCCGCGGGCGCCGTGAACCAGCACGGCTTCTACTACTTTGTTCCGGGAATGCTGCGCCGAGGCATCGATGCGGAGGCCGTGATAGGCTGCATCGCCCCGCGGGCACATCTCACGCTTTCTGGCGACGAAGATGCGGGATCCCCCGTCGATGGCATTCGGATGATCAACGCGTTCCAGGAACGGATCTACGGCCTGTATGGCAGGGGCGACTGCTTCCGCGGCATCGTGTATGAGAAGACCGGCCATGTTTGGAGCCCCGCAATGTGGGATGAGACCATCGCTTGGCTGAAGAGGCACATCGGGGAGCCGGAGAAGGGACGCTGATGCCGCGCGCCGATCGCGCGATAAGTAAATTGCGCTTTGACGATCCCGAATCATAAGGCAAAATTGATATTGATGGGGTTCGGGATGTTGGATTGTCCCGGTCGGTGGCCGTTGTTTGTCGCTGGCGCGCTGGGCATGGCGACCGCGGCGGGGTGCGGTTTTGCGAGGGCGGAGCAGTCGGTCGTCACGATAGAAGCGACACAACCGATCGCGGAGGAGTACCAGCTCAAGCAGGCGGGCTTCATATTCCACCGGACCGGTGACACGGCCCGGGATCTGTTCGTTATTATTGAACTGCCCGGTTCCGGCGATCCGCCCGAGCCTGGGATCGCGTCACCGGGTGTGGACTACATGGCTGGCGGGGTCATCGTTGATCACGAGGAGGCCATTCCGGCGGCGGACGCGATTTCACCCATCGTGGGTTACCTGCAGATCCCCGCGGGGTCCGCCAGCGCCATGTTGGTCATACTGCCTTTTTTTGACGAGGAGGCGGAGGGCACCGAAAGGGCCGTCATCAGGATTGTCCCCGACCCGAGCTACGCGGTGGGCGAACATTCAACGGCGGAATTGGTGATCATGGATCGCGACTATGATTCTTGGGCGAGCCGACGATTCGGTGGCGCCGCACCTCCCGGAATGATGGCGGCTCCTGGAAACGTGGCCACGGCATTGGGCGATGGCGGCATGACCGGTGATCCAGACAGTGATGGCATCCCAAATCTTTTGGAGTACGCGCTTGTGGGCGATCCCATGGTCAGCGCGGTATCGTTGCGCCCATCCGTGGGACTGCTGGCCACGAATGGGGTGGCGATTCCGGCGATGACAACCCGAAGGCTCAAGGGGATATCCGATGTTGCGTACGGCTTGGAAGGCTTAGAGGAGGGGGGGCGCTGGGTTCCGTTGCCATCCATCGATGCCGTGGAGCAGGACCATGGCGATGGCACCGTGACCGTCAGGACATGGCAGGATATCGGGGCGAGTCCGTCGCCACATCCGATAGTGCGGATCACCGTGACCCGCCTGGATGCGCGAACGACTTCTATGGGCGGAACGTCCAGGTAGTGCGCCGTTCGTGCGGCACTGAAGTCACATCTGAGGGGCTCGCCGCGGGATGCGTCGCGTCGATGCGCATGGGGCGTTGGGGCCCGACGGAATTGCGGCTTCCCTCGGGGCGGCGATGCGGCAAACTCTGAACTTTGGACCGAGGAGGCATTATGAGCATGGTGCGATATTTTGTGGGACTGGGCTTCACCCTGTTGGTGGCGGTGGCGCCCGCGCAGGAGAAAAAGCAGGATTTCGATGCGCCGTACAAGAAACTGACGCCAGACTCCGAGGAGCACAAAGGGGTGCCCAAGGGGGAGGTCACGGAGTACGAGTGGAAAGACAGCAAGATCTATCCCGGGACGGTGCGCAAGTATTGGGTGTACGTGCCGAAACAATACCGGATCACGTCACGGGCGTGCCTTTACGTGTCTCAGGACGGGATCCTATACAACGCGCCGACGGTGTTCGACAACCTCATCCACAAGCGGGAGATGCCGGTGACGATCGGCATTTTCATCAAGCCCGGCGATAAGCCGCTGAAACCGGGCGAGCCGCCGCGGAAACGCTCGGACGGGCGGCCGGCACCGCCAGCGAACCGAAGCGTCGAATACGACACCCTGGGCGATACGTATGCCAAATTTCTGATTGAGGAGATCATTCCGCAGGTGGCCAAGAAGTATAACTTGACCAATGATCCGGACGGCAGGTGCATCGCCGGGAGCAGCTCGGGTGGCATCTGCGCGTTCACGGTCTGCTGGGAGCGGCCGGACTATTTCCGGAAGTGCTTCACGACCGTGGGGAGCTTCACGAACATCCGCGGCGGAAACAAGTACCCGGAGCTGGTCAGGAACTCGCCGAAAAAACCAATCCGCATTTTTCAGCAGGATGGCGCCAACGACATCGTGAATGAGTTTGGGAGCTGGCCGGAGGCGAACAAGGCGATGGCGGCAGCATTCGAGGAAAAGGGCTACGACCATAAATTCGTCTTTGGAGACGGGCCCCACAGTTCTGTTCACGGCACGCAGATATTCCCGGACGCGATGCGGTGGATCTGGCGGGATTACCGCAAATAGGCGCTGGTGGGCCGGGACTTGAACCACGAATGAACACGAAGGGACGCAGATACGTTTCGAGAACCCGTTGGCATTCGTGCGCATCCGGCGGCTGCTGGGGACTGGCTTTGATCAGTGCTGCGGTGTGCCTGGGGTTTGGATTTGCCCGTGCGGGCGACATTCGCGTCGAGCGGGATGTGCCGTATCTGGGCGAGGGCCGCGCCGAAAAAGCTGATCTGTACTTGCCCGGCGGTGGGGGTTCGGCCCTGCGCCCCGCGGTGGTGGACATTCATGGCGGCGGTTGGTCGGGCGGTGACAAGGGAGATCGTCGGGAGGTGAATATTTGCACCAATCTCGCCGCTAACGGGTACGTGGCGATGAGCATCAACTATGTCTTGCAGCGCAAGGGTGGGCCGCCCGTTTGGCCGAAGAATCTGCATGACTGCAAGACGGCGATCCGATGGCTGCGCGCGAACGCCGCCCGATTACGGGTGGATGCCGGGCGGATTGGTGTCATCGGGGGGTCGGCGGGCGGGCATCTCGCGGCGATGGTGGGAGTCACGGGACCAGCGGATGGCCTCGATCCGGCGGGACCGTACGGCGATCAGCCCTGCAACGTCCAAGCGGTCGTGGATCTCTATGGCCCGGTGCTTTGGATGCAGACGCGGGATCTTGCGATGATCGGGAAGACGCGCGCGGAGGCGCCGGACGTCTATCGGGCCGCCACGCCACTCAGTCACTTGGACAAGGGGGATCCGCCCATCCTCATCGCCCATGGCACCGCGGACAAGACCGTGGATGTCGAGCAATCGCGCGTCTTTGACGCCGAACTGGCGAAGGCGGGCATCGCTCACCAGCTCGTGATCGTTGAGGGGGCGCCGCACACATTCCACCTTCAGCCCAAGGAGATGGACCTGCGACCGACGGTGATCGGGTTTTTCGACAAATATCTTAAAGAGAAGTGAGGGCAGACGACATGAAGAAATCACATCTTGGGAGGTTCCGTTTGCTCGCGCTCGCGGCTGCGGCCGGATGGCCGCTGTTGCCTGCGGGCGCACTGTCCGACACGAACGGCATCCAGTTGTCGGTGGTGACCGATCATCCTGGCGCCGTGTATGCCGTGGGGGAGGATGCGAAGTTTTTGGTGACGCTCGGGCGCGACGGGCAACCGATAACGGATGCCGAGGTGAGTTACACGCTGGGGCAGGAGGGAATGCCGGAGCCCCAGCAGGGGAAGGTGCGGATATCGAGAGGTGCCGGCGCATTCGGCGGGACGCTGAAGGAACCGGGGTTTCTCCAGTGCAAGGTATTCTATCGGACCGCCCCGGGGGCCACGAATGCGGTCGTGGCCATGGCGGGGGCGGGCTTTGATCCACTGAAGATCAAGCCGAGCATGCCCGTGCCAGAGGATTTCGATGCGTTTTGGGCGCGGCAGAAGCAACGGCTGGCGACGGTGCCGATGCGGCCCGAGCTGACGCCGATAAAATCACCGGTCGAAGGGGTGGAGTGTTTTGACGCGCAGATCCCGTGCGTGCCTCCCCGGCCCGTGTCGGGCTACTTCGCGCGACCAAGCGGCGCCAAGAAAAAGGGCCATCCCGCAATGCTCTTCGTGCATGGGGCGGGCGTGCGCGGTTCGATCTTGGTCGGCCCCGCGGGAGCGGCCAAACAGTTTGGGGCGCTGGCGATGGACATCAATGCCCACGGGATCCCGAACGGAAAACCGAAAGAGTTCTACGATGCATTGAACGCCGGCGAGCTAAAGGACTATCGCGGCCAGGGACGCGAGGATCGCGAGCGATGCTATTTTCTGGGGATGTTTCTTCGGCTTGTGAGGGCGATGGAGTTCCTCAAGGCGCAGCCGGAATGGGACGGCAAGGTCCTGATCGTGAGGGGCGGCAGCCAGGGCGGGGGGCAATCCATTGCCGCCGCGGGACTCGATCCCCAGGTCTCTTTCATCTCGGCCGGCGTGCCCGCGATCTGCGATCACTCTGGCAGAGTCGCGGGGCGGGTGGCGGGTTGGCCGAAGTTGGTGCCCGAGATCGACGGCAAGCCCGATCCCAAAGTGCTTGAGGTCGCGCGCTACTTCGATTGCATGAACTTCGCGACACGCGCAAAGGCCGAGGGCATATTCGACGTTGGCTTCATCGATGTGACCTGTCCGCCGAGCAGCGTGTACGCGATGTACAATAACTGGCCGGGCAAGAAAGAGATTCTGATCGAGCCACTCATGGGACACTCGACGTCTCCGCGTTTTGTCGAGGCGACGAACAAGGCCATAGCCGAGCACATCGCAAAGATGACCGGGCGGTAGCGGGCCCGTTGGAACCCGATCCGCGACGTTGAGCTATCTGGCTTGTGGGGCCACGGGCCAACCCTCCCGACGGAATTCTGGGAGGGAGGGGAGACCGGCCCCGGCGTTGGAATGCGCTTCACTCCCCCGAGACGCGAGCGCCGCGCAGCACGAGGGGATCGAATCGGTGGACCGGCCCGTTGCCCGCCCATGCGATGCCGCGGAGCAACAGCAGACGGAACCACGGGTCATCAAACGTCCAGGTGTAATGGCCAGGGACGCACCCGAAAACCCGACCGCGGCCGCTTTCTGTCGTCCAGAACATGGGCTGGGGTGACGGACGTTTGGTGTCGGCGTTCTCTTCCGATGAAACCGCCAGCGTCGTCACGAGGTTCTGGGCGATAGGTGGTGTCGGCGGCCAGTAGGGTTCATCCAGCAAGGAGAGCTGCCGGGGCAGTCCGCTGCAGATGGGATGTCCGGACGCGACGATCTCCAATTGCATGGGGCCATGACGGAATCGCGTGAAGCCGCCCACCCCGACCAACGCCGCGACCCCGGCATCTGGCTTGGGCTTTGTCCACGTGGCCGAGTGGATCAGCGCGAGGCCCCCACCGCGATCGAGATACTCCCTGATCTGCTGCTTGCGGGCATCGTTCCAGTTGAGGTAACAAAATGCCACGATCACGTTGGCCGATGCAAACTCTTGGTCGGAGGGCCAGCCGGTCGCAAATGACACCGTGACCCCATCGGCGCCCGAGAATGCCTTCTTGTGCGGAATCGCGGGACCGAAGAGGTTGACCTGCGCGGCGGCGGACGCCGTCTTGCCGCCCAGCAGCAAGCCCCATCGCTCCTGCCAGATCGGATAATCGTGCTCGTTCTCCTTGTGGTCTTTCTTGTCCGCGAGCAGGACGATGCGCATCGGGCGGAGCGGCCCGTTGGCCTCTGCGGGTTTTGCGAGCATGGCCACGACGGCGCTTTGTGGGGGCGGTGCAGGAGGTGCGGGCGAGGCGGAGAGGACACTTATCGCGCCCGCAAACATCGCGCTGTGAAAGATCCAAGCGATGGTTGGAAGTCTGTGCGTGCTCATTTGTTCTGTGCCCCCATGCGCCTCCACTTGTCAAACGCGGCCGCCATCGCCCGCACGCGCTCGGGGTGGACGGCCGCCAGATCGTTCGATTCGGCGCGATCCTTTTCCATGTCGTAGAGTTCCCATTCTTGGCCACTGGCCGCCACGAGCTTCCATTGGCCCATCCGGATCGCACGGCAGCCCGAGGTGGCCCATGCGAGCGCGTCGTGCCCTTCGCGGTGACCCGCCTTGAAAATCGGCAGGAGGCTCTTTCCCGACATCGGGAGCAGGTTTCGTCCATTGAACTCCGCGGGGTATGTGACGTTCGCGGCATCGATGCAGGTCGCCATGATATCCACGATGTGACCCGGCTCGCGCGTGATCCCACCGGTCGTTTGGATCACGGCCGGCCAGCGGACGATCAGGGGTGTCGCGATCCCTCCCTCGAAATTCGTATTCTTGTGTTGTCGAAAGGGGGCGTTGGACACGTTGGCCCACGGGGGACCGCCGGTCACGAAGGTGTCTGCCGGGCCGGGCATGATGGTCGGGTCGTTTCCGACGCGGGTGGGCGTGCCGTCGAGCCGCCAGGTTTCGCGCGGCTTGTCTAACGCTCTCGGCCATGCCTGGTCCGACGCGCCGTTGTCGGAAAGGAACAGGACGAGCGTGTTATTGTCCGCATTCGCGCTGCGCAGGGCGCCAAGGATGCGTCCGACGCTCTGGTCGAGCGAGTCCACCTGCGCCGCGAAAGCGGCCATGCGCTCGGCCTCCCAGTCCTTGTGCGGCGCGTCCTGCCAGGGGGGCACGCGTTCGTCGCGGGGCGACAGTGGACAGTCCTTGTTGACCAGGCCCAGTTCGATCAGGCGCCGGTGGCGGCGTGCCCGCGCCTCGTCCCAACCGAGCTTCCGATAGAGGCCGCGATAGGGGGCCATATCCTCCGGCTTGGCGTGCAACGGCCAGTGCGGCGCGTATTCGGCCACGTAGAGGAAGAAGGGCTCCGGCGTTGCCGCTGCCTCGGCAATGAATCTCACCGCGAAGTCCGTGATCAGATCCGTCTTGTAGCAACCTTCCGTTGGCAGCGTGTAGGGTTTGCCATCCATGAAGTATTTCATGGTGCGCACCGCCTTGAAGTAGTGCCCCGGCCCGCCCCCGCCCGCGTTGCCCAGGAAGCGGTCCACGTGGTGGGCCACGCATGCCGGATCGTGCCAATTCTCCGCCGTGACCATGTCCAGGCGGCCGACGGCGCATGTCGCATAACCCGCGCGTTTCAGCAGTTCGAATGCCGTGACGCAGCGGTCGTTCAGGAGGCCCGTCCACCTGCTTATCCCCACCTGGTGAGGGTGAAGGCCGGTCATCAGCGCGGCGCGCGAAGGTCCGCAGAGCGCGCAATTATAGAACTGCGAAAAGCGCAGCCCTTCTGCCGCGAGCCGGTCCAGATTTGGCGTGTGAATCTCACCACCATAGCAACCTATGTCGGAGAAACCCATGTCATCGGCGAGTATGACGATGACATTGGGCCTGTCGCTGTGAACCGGGTCGGCGGCCCGCCCCGGATCGGGGAGGGCCGCCGCGGCCAGCAGCGCACATAGCGACAGGCGCACGGCGCGGGGGATCAGGCCACGAGCCGATTGAGGTGCTCGAGGCTTTTGGCCGCCTGCGCGGGCGTGCCGCATTCCACTGAGAACACGATATCGCGAGGGCATTTCTTTCGGACGATGTCGATGATCTTCTTCCAATCGAGGACCCCGTCACCGCAGGCGCAACCCACGGCGGTGCCCGTCACTTTTCCCCGCTCGGCTCCGGACTGTTCGACAGAGATGTCCTTGGCGTGGAGGTGGACCAGCCTTTCCGCCACACGCTCGAGCCACCCGTAGACATCGTGCCCGCACAGGTACGCGTTGCCGGTGTCGAAATTGATGCCGATTGCGGGCGATTTCACGAGGTTGTAGATGCGATCGAGGCCATCGGGCGTTCGCGAGTATTGGGCGTGTGGCTCGATGCCGATTTTGATGCCCCGGCGCTCGGCGATGAATGCGGCCTCCTGGAGCGTGTATTTGATCAGGACGAAATCCTCCTCCTCGGTCGTCCACTTTGCCTTGATGCCCTCGTCGGTGTTGATGACTGGCACGCCGATCTCCGCGGCCACCCGGATGGCGAGCTTGATATACTCGCCGTGCACATCGGGTCGCCCGAGGGGTCCGTGCGACTGGAGACCCGAGATCTTGAGCTTGGCCTTGTCACACGCCTCCTTGATGCGCCATGGATCGTCGAACATCGAGACCGTGTGAAAATATCCGGCCTCGCTCATGAGTTCGCGACCGAAATGGACCATGGGCTCGAAGTATTTGTAGCCCATTTCTGCGGCGGCCTTGACGGCCCACTCGAACGGCTTGTCCGAGCTGCGGGAGAATTCGGCGTTCAGGCCGATGTGTATCTTGCCCATGTTTTTGCTCCTTTTGACTTGGGTTTGAGTGATGGTGCTCTGGGAGAGGGTTGAACCTTGTTCGGTTACTTCGTCTTGGGCCACATGGCCCTGATCGCATCGACGGTTCGATCCACGAGGAGCTGGCCACCTTCGGGGCCGACCCGGCTGCTCTGGATCACGGCCCCGTAGCCACCGCCGCGCACGGCGCGCTCCGTCGGCAGATAGCCGCCGGATCCGCAGGCGAGTTGGATGACGAACGTCTGCACGGCAGGGCTGCGCGCCTTCATCCGGACGCCGTAGTCCGTGTACAACTCGAAGTCATTCGTGGCGATCGCCACGTCGCCGAGGCGCAGGACATGCAGTTCCGTCTTGTGGGGTTCTTCGGCGCCGGTCTTTTGGGCCTCGTATCGTTCGACGACGCCCTGGTGCCAGCGATAATTCCAGCGCTGTTTTGGGTCGTCAGCGTACTTGGCTGCCTCCGCGCGGGCCTCCGCGACTTCGGCCTCGGTGACTTTTCGGTGTGGCAGATCAATTCCCTCGGCGCGGTGGGCCAGGGCGACGGCGCCCCGGACATCCTTTCTCGCCCCTTCATACGCGTCCTGCCAGCCGGCAACGATGCGGCGGGCGACCTCCTCCAGCCGCGTGAGGCCACGGAGGTCACGCATGCGCGCGTCGGCGGCCTTGCCGTACTGGGGCCTGGAGGTTTGATCTCCGCCGGCGCCGGCGCAGCAGAGAATGCAGAGGTCTTTGCCATGTCGCTCGCGCAGCGTCTGTCGGACCGGATCCCAAAAGTCCGAGTGGATCAAGAGGCCGCCTTCTGCCTCCTGCGCCGGGCAGGGGATGTTGATCAACGTCGCGATGAGGTGGTCCTGCTGGTCCCAGAAGAACAGGGCGTCGAGATCGTGATCCTCGTAACCCTCGATGCCGCGGAAGTCCTCACCGCCCGTGGCGCCGTACATCTTTGCGGTTCCGTCGGCGAACAGCGCGCGGCGATTGTGCGCCACGACCGCCTGACTTTGGCCCCAGCCGACCTTTCCGATCTGGCGTTTCTGCCAGCTCTGGGCGATCGCCTCGGCCAGTCGGGTGGTGAGAAACTCCGTGTATTCGGCCGGTTTCATGACGCCGCTTTCCGGCAGGGAATAGCGTCCCTCCACCGTCACCGGTGCATTATGGGTGTGCGTGGCGCACAGGATCAGCTTGTTGGTGTCGAAACCCTTTGTGATGGGCCCCACCTTCTCGCGCACCTTGTCCATGATGCCCGGTCGGATTGCCACGATATCACACGACACGAGGATCGCGTGGTCGATGGGCTTGTCGCCGTCTCGCGATTCCAGTGCGAGCGCGGTCGCGGTGATGCGTGATTGGATGTTGGTCGATATCCTCAGGTTTCGGTGGCCGTCCAGGGCGACCGGTTGATCGGGCGTGATGTCGGTTGTCGCTGCCGCGACCCAGAGTTCCGCCGCTGGCGCTCCGGCCGTCACCAAAGTGATGGCGAGGGCGCCGGCTATCCCGGACGACAATGCCCCGGGGCGGAACAGGTGGAGGTATCGTCGCACGTGGGGCGGGTTCATGGGGATCACAGTTTCCACCCGTTGTGCATGGGCCGGGTGAGCATCTTGTTGGCCTCGTCGTCACCTATGAACCTCTCGGCCTTCGGGTCCCATTTCAGTTTCCTGCGGAGGCGGGCTGCGATCTCGGCGGCCATGCCCGTGATCGTGGCCTTGTGGCCGGCTTCGACAGGCGACACAGGATCGCTCTTCCCGCGCACGGCTATCAGCCAGTCATCGCCGTGGTTGAAGGACTCGTGGAGGCGCGTGTCGGACGGTTTCAGTTGGACCTTGAGGAGCGACTCGGGCTCCGCCCAGATTCCAGAACGATCGGCGCGGACCCAACCCTGGTCGCCTATGAACTTGCAGCCGATCTCACCCTGGCCGGCGTCCGTGAACAGCATCTTGAGGCCGCCGGGGTAGGTGAAGGTCGCGTTCCAGCCATTGATGTTATCGGTGAATCCCTCGTTCCGGTAGTCGCCCGAGCACTCGATATCGCACGTTTGTTCTCCGAGCGCGGGGCAGCCCCAGAGGGCGATGTCGAGGTGGTGGACGCCCCAATTGACGATAAAGCCCGCGCAGTAGTCCCAGATGAGATACCAGTCGGGCCAGGCGACGCGGCCGGGGTTGTAAGGTTTTTCGGGGGCGGGTCCTCGCCACATGGCCCAGTCGAAGCCATCGGGCACGGGCTGCGGTTCCATGGGGCCGGTGTATTTGGGCCGATATTGCGGGCCTGGGGCCGCCACTTGAACGGTGTGGATTTTTCCGACGTATCCGTTGCGCGCGAGTTCGCAGGCGTCGCGGAACTTCTTGTCGGAGCGCTGCTGGGTGCCGGTTTGGAAGACGACGCCGGCCTTTCTGACGGCATCCACAATCGCACGGCTCTGTCCGATCGACACGCCCAGGGGTTTCTCGCAATACATCTGTTTTCCGGCCTCGGCGGCGGCCTTGGCGATGATGGCATGCCAGTGATCCTGGGCCGCGATCACCACTCCATCGATATCCTTGCGCGCGAGCACATCGCGAAAGTCCGCGAGCATGGCGCAGTCGGAGTTCCGGTATTCCTTATCAACGATGCCCTTGGCCTTTTCTCGGCGGTCCTGATAGGCGTCGCAGACGGCGAGGATCCGGGCCTCTGGGAAGGCGACAAGGTTCTTGAGCAGCGCGGTGCCGCGGCCACCGACGCCGATGAATCCGATGGTCGTCATCTTCGACGGTGGCGTGGAGGCGCCCTGGCCGAGGACCCGGGCGGGGATGATGGCTGGGAAGCCTGTGGCGGCGAAGGCGCCGGTGGCGCGGGCCACAAACTGGCGGCGGGTCAGGGGGGTTCTCATCGTGGGGTTCCTTTCCTTTGGTTCATCGTGACGGAGGTTGAGTTCAAATTGGCAGTCTCGTGATGGGCGCGGATCGTATCGGGGGTCAAGGGGTGCCCATAGACCGCGATCTCGTCGATTTTGCCCTCGAGCGTCTCGGGGGAGGCGGCCCGTCCCCCGAACAGGATCTCCTTGGGCGGGTCGCCCGTCGCCGTCGGTACCTCACCGGCTATTTCGGGTTGTGTCTGGCCGTTGAGGTAGCAGGTGATCCGGCGATCCTCTCGCACGATGACGACGTGATTCCATGTGCGCAGGGCGATGGGCGTGTTGCCGGCGATCGATGGGCCCCTCTCGAAACTGAAGACAAGTCTATCGGCGTGGCCGGAAGTCCCTCCGATCGCGAGGGCCTCCCGGTTGCCGCGGGCAAAGAGGTATCCCGTCACTGGGCGGGCATCCGCGGGCAGGCCGTTCCAGAACCAGAACTCTGCGGCATAGACGTTCCCGAGATCGGGGACTTTTGCGACGAGTTTTCCGCCCGCGAGGTGCGGGGCGCGGTTGATCGAGCGCGGCCCGGAGAATGCGGCGGAGGGCGGGCCCTCGAGATAGAGGGCGACGCCCTTCTCGAATGTTGTGCGGTGGCCGGACCCGGTGGCATCGAATGCGTTTGGGCCATCGAATTCCTCGAGCCTCCAGTATGCGAGGGGTTTCTCTGCCAAGATCGCGCGGGCGTACGGACCATTCTCGGCCACGGCGTGGTGGCGGGGTTGGGCGGCGACCTCTTCCAAGAGGCTTAGCAGCGTGTCGACGATCTGCCTTTCGGCCCCGGGCTCGAGGCCGGCCGTGCGGCAAGCCCACGTATTGTAGCCGCCGAGGGGGTGGAGTTCCGCCGGGGGGATATAGCCCTCTTCGCCGTTGGCCAGCTCGATGTCCATGATCAGTGGCAGCGGTTTCTGCGCCTTGATCTTGAGGCCCGTGATGGCGAAGACCTCGCATGGCGTCATCGTGATGCCAAGGTCACCGACCCTGAAGGCCTGCAACGGGACGGCGCGTTCCGGGTGATCCTTCAGCCAGAGTTGCTCCCAGGCGTACACCTCGGGCTGATTCTTCGGCTGTTGGCGCTCGCCCATCGCTGCGACCGTTTCCTTGGCCCACTTGAGGCGCTGTTCGTCCGGTTGGCGGGTGCGGATGCGGAGGGTCTTTGCCGCCGCCTTGATCGGGACCGAATCATGATACCCGATGCCGCGATAGGCATCGAAGGCGATGCCCGCGACCTCGTCCGCGTAGGTGTCGATCTTGATATCCTTTTTTGGGGCGCCGTAATCCATCCAGTGCTGATCGCCACTGAAACCCTGCGACATGATCGCGACGAATCCCTTGGGCGCTTCGCCGCCGCCGATGCGCCGGGCGAGTTTTTCGCGGAACAGGCCGTAATAGTCGGCAGAAACCGGGGGCGAGCCGAAGTAGTGCATTGCGTAGTTGGCGAGGACCGCGATGGGCTTGCCGTCGACCGACTGGACCGCAAGCAGGGTCATTTCAGGATCTGATGGGCCGGAGGGGCCGATCGTATCGGGATTCTCGTAACCGGGATGCATGTTCGCGCGCACGGTGACGTCGCCGAACGGGTCCTTGAGCATCTTGTCGGGCCGGCGGACCCACACGCGCGTGTGCGTGTGCGCGGGGTCTTGGACCGAAGTCCAACCGACACGGGCCGGGGCCATGTGCTCCGCCGCGCGGCGCAGCCCATCCACGATCAGCGGCATTATGGAAGCCGGGTAATTGGGGGCGGGATCCGTCCCGAGCGCCCGCATGAGGGATGGGGCGCTGTGCGTATGGGTTGCCGAAATGGAGATGCACTCGTGGGGGATGCCCGTGGCCCGATGGCCCTGGGCCTTGACTTCGTCCGCGAATTCCCTCGGGATCAGGCAGGTGTCGAGGACGCCGATGGCGATCCGCGTCGCGCCATCGCCCAGGACGAGCCATCGGACGGACAGGGGGCTTGTGACGTTGGTCGCGGTTTTCGAAAGGAAGCCACCGTTTACGATGACCGGGAACTCCTTGGGCGTGACGTCCATGGCGGAGGCGCCGGCCCGCAGTGCCCGATTCTCCGATCGCGCCCGTTCCGCAGATGTGACAGTGATGACAACAAGGATGGCACAGGCGATCCAAAATCGTCTTGGCCCGCCCTGGCATATCGTCTCTCGGCTCATTCGACCCCCAAAATAGTCCGGCTGCCGTCGGGCGCTATTGCGTTGTTTTCGAAAAAGAATTACGATATTTTAGATGGGTGAATTGGCCGCGTGGCGGCGGACCATTCCCGGCGACTTTCCGGTTTCGCGGCGGAACGCGTAACAGAAGTACTGCGCGGACCGGAAGCCGGTCCGCTGGGCGATGTCTTGGAGGGACAGGCGCGTGGCGAGCAGGAGGTCCCAGGCCATCAGGACCCGGGTGCGTTTTATCTCGGCGTGGACGGTGCGTCCGAGGACCCGCTGGAAGCAGTTGTCGAGCGTGGCGCGCGAGGCGCCGGCGGCGCGGGCGGCTTCGGGCGCGCCGATGCTCTCGTACGCGTGGTCTCGGATGAAGCGGATGGCGCGGTGGACCATGGGTTCCTTGACGGCGAAGAGATCCGAGGATTGGCGGGGGCGGACGCTGGCGGGTGGGATGACTACATCGGAGGGGCGGCGATGGTCGCCGGACATCAATTTGTCGAGCAGCCGGGCGGCCTGGTAGCCGAGCTCGCGGGTTGGGGGTGCGATGCTGGAGAGCGGGGGATCCGCCATATCACAGGTGAGCTCATCGTTGTCGACGCCGATCACCGCGATGTCCTCGGGAACGCGACGGTTCAGCTGTCGGGCGGCCTCGAGCACGTGCCGCGCGCGCCAGTCGTTGCACGCCATGATACCGACGGGGGTCGGGAGGCCGCGCAGCCAGTCGGCGAGCGCGCGGAGCATGCCCGTCCAGTGGCGGGCGGATATCTGCCTGCCGGTGTACTGGAAACAGGAAAAGCCACGTTCGCGCAGGCGCTGGCGAAACGAGTCGAACCGGACCTGAGACCACGGATCGGGGCCCCGCTGGCGGATGCCGCAATAGGCGAAATGGGTGAATCCGCATTCCATGAGATGATTTGCGGCCCATGCGCCGATCATCGCGTCATCTGGGGCGACGGCGCATGAGCGTTGGTTTGGTCGGCGGCATCCCCCGAAACGACCGATTCCGACGATCGGCACCGTGACGCCCTGCATTGCCCTGAAGAGGCGGTAATCGTCGAGGTCGACGATCAGCCCGTGGCCGCTCCACTGGGTGAAATCGGGAATTTTGTCGGCGGGTTCCTCCTCGACATAGAACCGCCAGTGGCAACCGGCTTCCCTGACGTAGCCGGAGATGCCGCGGAGCACCTCCCGGTCGTAGGGCCTGCTGAGGTTCATCAGAACGGCCACGTTCCGCGAAGGGGTCATGCCAGTTTGAGAATAGGGGTCAGGGCCCCCCACGGTAAAGCGTCGGCCGCGGGGGTGGATCGACAATGGGCAAAGGTCAGGGCTTTTGGTTCGCTCGACCGAAGCCGTTGGAGTCCAGGCTTTAGCCTGTTTCGTGCCCGAATCAGCCTAAAGGCTGAACTCCAACAGGTCGCTGTCGAATAACCAAAAACCCTGGGGCAACGGTGCCGCCACGAAAAAAATGGTGGTCAAGTCCGACCGACTTCGCGGAGAATTCCGGGCACCATGATACGGGGACACTTGATCAGGGCGGTTGGCGCGGCGATTGGCATCGCGTCGGGTAGTGCGCTGGCCTGGGCTGGCGAGAGGCCGAATATCCTCGTCATCCTTGCGGACGATCTCGGCTATGCGGACGTGGGTTTTCAGGGCAGCAAGGAGATTCCGACGCCTCGTCTTGACCGGCTGTCGAAGGCGGGCATTCGATGCACGGATGGCTATGTGTCGCATCCTTTCTGTAGCCCGACCCGCGCGGGGCTGATGACGGGCCGCTACCAGCAGCGCTTCGGTCACGAGAACAACCCGGCGTGGTTGCCGCAGGATACGGTGGCGGGATTGCCCCTGGGCGAGACGGCGTTGCCGCAGGCCCTGAAGAAAGCGGGCTACGCCACGGGGATGGTGGGCAAGTGGCATCTCGGGGCGCACCCGCAGTTCCACCCGTGCGCGCGCGGGTTCGATGAGTACTTTGGCCTGCGCGGCGGCGGGCACGATTACTTTGATCTCAACATGTTCAAGACGGATCCGGTGGGCGCGGAGAAGATCGAATATAAGATCCCGCTGCACCGAAACCGGGAACCGGTCGAGGAGGCCGAGTATCTGACGGACGCGTTCGGGCGGGAGGCGGCGGCGTTCGTTTCGAGGCACAGTGGTGACACGTGGTTTCTGTATCTCGCATTCAATGCGCCCCACAGCCCCTTGCAGGTGCCGCCGAAATACCTGGAGCGGGTGAAGGGCATCGCCAGCGAGAAGCGACGGACGTACGCCGCGATGATCTGCGCCATGGACGATGCGATCGGCAGGACGCTCGACGCGGTTAGCGAGTCGGGCAAAGAAAAGGACACGCTGGTTTTCTTCTTCAGCGACAATGGCGGGCCGGTTGCGGTGACCGAGGCAGACAATTCGCCGCTGAAGGGTGGGAAAGGCCAGGTCTATGAGGGCGGTATCCGCGTGCCGTTCCTCGTGAGCTGGCCGGCGGTGCTGAAGCCCGGGGAATACAGCCAGCCTGTTTCTTCATTGGATGTGTTCGCGACGTGTGCCGCGCTCGCGGGAGCCCCGGCGCCCGATAAGCCACTGGATGGCGCGAACATCATCCCCTTCCTGTCGGGCGAAAGGAGCGGTCCACCGCACGGGAGGCTTTTCTGGCGAACGGGCGGCGGTGCGACATACGCCGTCCGCGAGGGCAACTGGAAACTGGCGTGCCCGAAGGACGGGCAGCCCGAGTTGTATGACCTTGGGACAGATATCGGCGAGCAGAAGAACGTCGCCCAGTCGCAGCCGGAGAAAGTGGCCGCAATGCTGAAGGCGTACGCGGCGTGGAATTCCGAGCTGATCCAGCCGCTGTTTCAGAGCCCGAAGGCCGGGAAAAAGCAGGGGAAGAAAAGAAGATAGCGAGCGGGGTGGGGAAGGCGAAGTCGGCGCGCCTCGTGGCGCCCCGCGATCCAAGGCTTTTGGTTCGCTCGACCGAAGCCGTTGGAGTCCAGGCTTTGGCCTGTTTCGTGCCCGAATCAGCCTAAAGGCTGAACTCCAACAGGTTGCCGTCGAATAACCAAGAACCCTGCTCCGCGATCGGCATGGGCCCTGAATTCAAAACGGATTTGCGCGTGGGCCAATCCACTCGCATTGTTTGCGGCGTGAGGGCGCGCCAGTTCCTCAAGATTCTGCCGATTGCGGCCGGCGTGATGCTTGGGACCCGCGCGACCGTCCTTGCGTCGAGCGGCGAATTTTTTGTGCTCTGGGGGGACGAGGGAAAGTGGGAAGGCCGGTTCGAAGTGAGGGAGGGCCGATTTGAATCGGTCGAACCATACAGCTTTGAAGCGCCCTATGGCGACCGCTTTGGCCCGTCGGATGAGCGCCATGTCGAGTGGTCTTCGGGCACCGGGGGGCAGTTGGACGGGATTCGTTTTCGGGCGACCGTCACGGATCGGACAGTTTTCGTTTTTAAGGCGGGGAGGTTCTCCCGGGAGTGGAGGCCGTCGGATTTCCCCGTGGGGAGCGACGCCGTCGTCTTTCTGGGGGGCGAGCACGAATTTGCCGTGCTTGGGCGCGGCAATCCGGAGCGAGGACCGCTGCTGCCGCGTCAGTTGCCGCTGCCAGAACTCTATCGGGCGCCGAAGCCGCCAGCGGATGCGATTTTTTTGCCCGGTGACTGGTCGAAGTCGGACGGCGCTGCGGTGGTGCGGCTTTCTGAGGCGCCGCCCGGGGATGTTGCGGTTCGGCGCGTGGCCAACGGTGCGAGCCGACTGTATCTTGAGATTTGGTCGAAGGCGGGACCGATGAAGGGTCGGGCGACCGTGGAATTCGGGGGTCAGGCCGTGGCCACGTGCGGGGTCAATGGATCCCTGTGGCTGGCGCTGCGACCGAGGATCGGCGTTCTGAAGCTCTCCATCTGCTACCCTGTCCCGGGGGGCGCGGCGGTGTCGCGCGACTTAGGAGTTCCCGCATCGCTTGTCGAGACTCGGGGGAGAGACCTGTTGTTTAACGGCGAGCCATTTCTCATCAAGGGTTCATTGCCCCGGGGCCTAAACGACGCGGATGCCGCATACCTGAAATCGCTCGGTGCGAACACGATCCGGATTCGGGCGGGGGATCTCGATTGGCTGGGAAGATACGGATTCATGGGAATCGTCATGGTCGGGGAGTGGCCCGCGCAGTTCATCGTGAAAGCGAAGACGGACCAGGAATTCTTGGATATCCTCAACAGGGGTTTGGAGGGGCATGCGGCACGCGTTGCGAAAACGGTGTCCGAGCCGCGCGCCCTGATCCTCCAGCACGCCAACGAGCTGACGTTTGGTGTCGATCCGTGGGAAAGGATGACGGGGCGCAACACTCGCGAGCGCCTGGATTATACGCTCGCGACCTGTTTCAACATTGCCGAGCCCCTCGAGCCCATGCTGCCGCAGGGTTATTCCAACTGTGCCCTGACCTATCGGACGCCAGATTTTCTGGATGCATACTTGCACAACACGTATCTGGATAGGGACCGAGGATGGCCGCCGCTGGCCGAGTTCATGCGATTCCAGGGGTGCGATCGGCGGCCTTTCATCAGCACCGAGTTTGGCGCGAACGTCTACATGCCGCAGGCGCACCTCGCCGGCAAGAACACGCCCGTGTTGGAAAAGATCCACGCCTGGAACTATCCCCATCGATGGAAGGGTTATCTCGGCGCGGGCGCGTGCGGCGGCACCTGCTATTGTCTCTACGATTACGATTACGAGAAATTCGAGCGGATGCTCCGGGAGACCCCCGAGAAGCTTCAGGATGCCTGGGACAAGGGGTTCACGAACTTTGGCATCATGACATTCGATCGAAGGCCGAAGCTCGCGTGCTGGGAATTGGGAAGGCTCTGGCGCGACTTCGAGGTCGCGTCGGCCGCCGGTGGGAAATTGCTCGCCCGCTACGTCCGCGATTACTGGGCACGGGATTGCCGCCTCACCATTCGGGGCAAAGGGGGCGAGGAGGAACTCCCGCAGGTGGATTTCGGACCCATGGCCGAAAGGCTGGTCGATACGAAATACGACTCGAGCGAATTCCGCTGGAGGATGGACTACACGACACACGGCGGGCTGCCGATGGTCGCATGTGGCGCGTGGCCTCCGGCGCTGGAGGCTGAGGATTTTCTCAAACGGCTGGAGCCGCGCGAGGGCTATCTGTTCCTCCGGGAGCTGTTCGATGCCGAGGTCGTCGGGGCGGACGGACGGACGGGGGCCACGACCTTGAAGGATCTGGAGCGGGATGATGGAATCGTGACGGTGGTATTTCGGAAGCCGAACGGTGTCGCCTATGTCACGGCCCTGGCTCATCGGGGGAAGGGGCCGTACGCCGAGGGCGTGAGCATCGAGCTGGCGTTTCGCGGGCGCGCCGAGATGGTGGATGAAATGACCGGCAAGCCAACCGGGGAACCGCTGGAGACAGAGACCGTGGCGACCGGGATGCGCCTAAAGAACCTCAGGGTCCCGTTGGTTTCGCCCACGTATACCCAGCGCTCGAAGAGCCCCGTCCGCATGCCTGTGGTGAGGATCGAGCCGGGCGGCTGACCCGGGGCTTCAACTCAGCCTGCATGTTTCACGCGCCCGCGTGAAACATGCAGGCTCAATGGTCGGGGCGTGACCGCGTCCGGCGGGACATGGGGCCCGGTTGGCCAAAGGCATTTGCGTTTTTGGTGGTGCCAACTTTTTCGTTCCCACTGGCGATCGGTCGGGATAAGAGGAATCCGGATTCGCTAGGAGGTAGACGATGCCAATGCGTCACTGTGCCATATTCGCCATCCTTTCCTGTGGGGCTTTTGCGGAAGCCGCGCCCACGAAGCCGAACATCATCTTTGTCCTCGCCGATGACATAGGCTACGGGGACTTCGGGTGCTATGGCGCGACGCGGATCAGGACTCCGAACCTCGATCGCCTCGCCAGCGAGGGGGTTCGGTTCACCGATGCGCACGCGGCCTCGGCGACATGCACGCCGACCCGGTACGCGTTGCTCGCCGGAGAGTATCCCTGGCGAAGGAAAGGCACGGGCATCCTGCCGGGCGATGCGGCGCTCATCATCGAACCGGGGCGCCTGACGTTGCCGTCGATGCTGAAGGCCGCGGGCTACACGACGGGAGTTGTGGGGAAATGGCATCTCGGCCTTGGCGCTGGCGCCGTGGATTGGAATGGTGACATCAAGCCGGGCCCCCTCGAGATCGGCTTCGATTACGCCTTCCTGATACCTGCGACCGGCGATCGGGTGCCCTGCGTCTATGTGGAAAACCACCGCGTGGTGGGTCTCGATCCGGCCGACCCCATCCAGATCAGCTACGGGAAACCCGTGGGCGACGAGCCCACGGGCAAAGCGCATCCGGAGCTGCTGAAAGTGAAACCCAGCCATGGGCACGATCAGACCATCATCAATGGCATCAGCCGGATTGGTTATATGTCGGGAGGCAAGGCGGCCCGATGGGTGGACGAGGATATCGCGGGCACCATAACGGGCAAGGCCGTCGGCTTTATCGAACGCGCGAATGGGCGGCCGTTCTTCCTCTACTTTCCGACGCACGATGTGCACGTGCCGCGCGCCCCCAACGCGCGTTTCGTCGGAACCAGCGGTTGCGGCATCCGCGGGGATGCGGTCCAGGAGTTTGACTGGAGCGTCGGGCAATTGATGGGGACGGTCGAGCGGCTCGGGATAGCGAAGGACACCCTTTTCATTGTCACCAGCGACAATGGCCCTGTCGTGGACGACGGTTATGCCGACGGGGCGGTGGAGAACCTTCACGGCCATACGCCCGCGGGGCCGTGGCGCGGCGGCAAGTACAGCCACTTTGAGGGGGGCACGCGCATGCCTTTCATCGCCCGCTGGCCCTCCCGAATAAGGCCCGGCGTGTCCGATGCCCTCGTCTGCCAGATCGACATGCTGGCATCGTTCGCCAGTCTCACGGGCCAGGCCCTGCCAGCCGACGCCGCACCAGACAGCTTCGACGTCCTGCCCGCGCTCTTGGGCGAATCGAAGGCCGGCCGCGATCATCTCGTCGAGCACGCCAAGGACACGGCCCTCAGGAAGGGCCCGTGGAAATTCATACCACCCAACAAAGGTCCGAAGATACTCAGGTACACAAACATCGAATCGGGCGCGGACGACGGCCCGCAGCTCTACAACCTGGCCGAAGATGTTGGCGAGAGGCGCAACCTCGCGTCGGATCGGCCAGAACTCGTGTCCGAACTGGGCGGGCTTTTGCGGCGGTTGCACGAACGAGGAAGGAGTCGGCCCTGATGGCATCGCGCGTCGGGCTCTGGTTCATCGCGATGGGATTGTCCTCGGCCGTCTGTTTTTCGGCGGATAGCCGATTGGAATGGCCGGAGATCACGCGCGAACAGCGGCCCTGGGCGTACAACTGGTGGTTGGGCGGCGCCGTCGATCGCGACAATCTCTCGCGCGAACTCCAGCGTTACAGTGAGGCGGGCCTTGGAGGGATCCACGTCATCCCAATCTATGGTGCGAAGGGTGCCGAGACTCGCTATCTGCCGTATCTGAGTGAGGCGTGGGTGGAGATGCTGCGTTTCGCGGTGGAGGAGGGCGGGCGCCTCGGTCTGGGCGTCGACATGACCACGGGCAGCGGCTGGTGTTTCGGCGGTCCGGACATCACGCCCGACCTGGGGAACATGGGCGCCGGCGTTATCAGGACAAACATTCCGCCCGGTGGCGTCTACAGCGGGCGCCCGGATTCGCTTGCCGCCGCCGTGGCTGTCGCGACCAACGGCCGGACCGCAGATCTCATGCGATCCACAAACAGCGCCGGGGCCATCGAGTTTCGTGCGGACGGCGGGCCGTGGGACGTGTATGCGCTCTTGGTCAAACCGACGGGGCGAAAGGTGAAGCGCGCCGCGCCGGGCGGGGAGGGGCTGATGATCAACCCGTTTTCGCCGGCGTCGATGCGCGCCTACCTGAAGGGATTCGATCGGCGCATGCCAGCGGATTCCGCCCCGAGGATCCGGGCGATGTACCACGACTCGTACGAGTATTACCATGGGGCCAAAGAATTCGACGCGGGTTGGTCGCCCGAGTTTTTGGGCGCTTTCGCGAGCCGTCGCGGCTATCGGTTTCAGGATCACCTGCGCGAGCTTGGGGGAGGAGGGGACGCCGAGGTCGCCAATCGTATCCTTGCGGATTACCGCGAGACGCTTTCGGATCTGATGATCGAGGACGTGTTTCCCCAATGGACGCGATGGTGCCAGCGACGGGGCATCCTCACGCGCGACCAGGCCCATGGGTCTCCGGCCAACCTCCTTGATCTGTACGCTCTCGCCGATATCCCCGAGACCGAGATGTTCGGCCGTGGCGACCGCGATCCACTGGCGTCGGGATTCGACGCGCGCTTTGGCGAGGGGGACCGCGAGCCGCTGGTCTCCAAGTTCGCGTCGTCGGCGGCACACGTCGCGGGTCATCGGCTGGTGGCCGCCGAGACGGGCACGTGGTTGGCGGAGCATTTCTGCGAAGCGCTAGAGGAGATGAAATGCCTCGTGGATCTGCTCTTCGTCTCGGGCGTCAATCACGTGGTGTACCACGGCTGCTGCTATTCGCCCGATGACGCCGCTTGGCCCGGCTGGCTTTTCTATGCCGCGACACAGATGAACCCCAGGAATACGATATGGAGGGACGCGTCGGCGCTCAACGCGTACATCGCCCGATGCGAGTCCATTCTGCAATCGGGCGAGCCTGACAACGATGTTCTGCTGTACTGGCCGATCCACGATCTGTGGCATCAGGCAGCCGAAAAGCCGGGCGTGCTGGATACCATCGAATGCGGTGTCCACACACGGGAATGGTTGACCGGCCAAGCGATCGGGGTTGCGGCGAGGCGAATGTGGGAACGCGGCTGGAGCTTTGACTACGTTTCCGACCGACAGCTCGCATCGGCGCAGGCAAGGGATGGCGGCATCGCGGTGGCCGGGGGCGCATACGGGGCCGTTGTCGTGCCTCCCACCACACACATGCCCATCGGGACATTGAGCCGCCTGATCGAACTCGCGCGCGGCGGGGCCACCATCATATTCGAGGAGAGGTTGCCGATGGATGTGCCGGGCTTCGCGGATCTGGAGCGCCGCCGCGGCGAACTCGGGCGGCTGCTGGGCGAGTTGCACATCCCGAGCGGGGGAGGAACATCAGTGCGGTCGGCATCGGTCGGAAAAGGCAGGGTGCTGGTGGGTGAACTGGAGGGCGCGCTGGGCGCAGCAGGCATTGGGCGGGAGACGCTGGCGGACCCGCCGGGAGTCCGGTTCATCCGCCGGAGGCATGCGGGGGGCCGGCACTACTTCATCGCAAATCAGGGCACCGTCACCCTCGACACGTGGTTTGCGCCCGCGAGGCCATCGGCAGCGGCCGGGTTGCTGGATCCGATGACTGGACGGGTGGATGGCGCAGCGATGTGCCATCGGGAGCGGGGGAATGCCTTTCGGGTCCGCCTTGATCCCGGCCACTCGATCATCGTGCGCACGTTCGAAGGTGCCGGCGCAACCGTGTCGGCTCCGGTGCGCGAGTGGTTCGTCCCCGGCTTCGAGGGGGACGCCCTGCCTGGACCGTGGCGCGTGGAATTCATTTCGGGTGGGCCCGTGCTCCCCGCCGCATACGAGGCCAGAGAATTGCGTTCGTGGACCGAGAATGGAGATCCGGAGACCCCCCGGATTGGCGGCACCGCCATCTATCGCACGCGATTCGATGCCTCCGGCGAGGGTCCGTGGATCCTTGACCTCGGGAGCGTCCGCCACAGCGCGCGCATTCGCGTCAACGGCCGCGAAGCGGGCGTTTTGTTTATGGCGCCGTATCGCGTCACTCTCGATGCGTTGCGGCCCAGGGACAACCTGCTGGAGGTGGAGGTCACCAACTTGGCTGCCAATCGGATACGCGACATGGACCAGCGCAAGATCCCGTGGCGCGTGTTCCACGACGCGAATCTCGTCAGCATCCGGTACAAACCCTTTGACGCATCGGGTTGGCCGATTCGTGAATCAGGGCTCCTTGGGCCGGTGCGGCTTTCGGCTGCTGTGCCCGCGCCTTCGCCGAGCAACCCGTCGGATAAGTGACGACATGACCCATGCCTGGCAGCAGGATTCCCTCCCCATGCGACATTATCCAACCTGCGAGAATGTGGGGGGGATCGCCGGTGCGATGCTGGTGTTACTGTCGTTCATGGGGATGGCCGCGGCCCAAGAGGCCTCGCGAAATGATGTGCTGGCTTGGAAGGCGGGGCGATTCTATCTGGAGGGCCAACCATTTGCGGAGATCAGTTTCAACAAGTTCGACCTGTTTTGGGCGGTGAATGATGCCCGGCTGGCGGCAGCGAAGGAGGGGACCCGCGCGGGGCTGGACAAGGCGCTGGCCGCCCAAGAGGAAGCACTGTGCGAGATTCGTGAGATCGGCTGTCGCACCATACGGATCTTTGGCAGTCCGTGGGGCACGGTCTCGGGGGTCTATGACGATCCGGCGCAACGCGCGGAGATGTTCGCGGCGATGGACGCTGTATTGGCGATGTGCGAACGCCAAGGAGTCAAGGTCATCTATAGCCTCGGGGCCGCAGGGTTTCATGATCAGCAGCCAAGAAAGAAGAAGGTTGGTGAGGTGTCGCGCGACGATGCGACCAGGCCAGAGGGACTCTACGAACTGGTGGCGGATGCCCATTCGCGCAGCCGGACGCGCCTCTGCGCCTATATCGATGAGGTCATCGCGCGTTATCGGCACAGCAGGGCCATCGCCATGTGGGAGATAACAAACGAGCTGACAAACCAGGCCGACATCGGAAAGCGGGAGTGGGGCCAGAGCCCGACGCTCGCGCAGGTCGCCGCCTTCTCCGATCAGGTCGCGGCGCGCATCAAGGCCGGGGATCCCATGCGGCTCGTGAGCAATGGCGGATCACACCTTCGCGAGTCCGCATGGAATCTATTCCAGCGGAAGGGGTGGAGGAAAGACTCGATGGAGGAGCATGGGAACGCCTTTGGGCTCGTCTTCGCAAAGTCCGCCGTGGATGTGATCGACATCCACTATTACGCCGTGCGAACCGGTGGCTATGAGATTGTTGGAACCGCCGGAAGGACACTGCCGCTAACGCCCTCGAGATATATGGAGTTCGCGCGCGGGTTGGGCAAAGCACTTATTTTCGGCGAATTCGCCGCCCTGCCCAGCAAGTTCGATGGGGATAAATCGCCCGAGGCGGGATGGTTTTCGGGTTACGACGACCCGGGCGCCAAAGCCTGGGTCCAGAAGGCGGTGGATTCGGTCGTTGAGGCTGGCATCCCGCTGTCGTACTACTGGGCCTATGGTTCGGATCGGCCGATGGACCAAAACCCGAATCCGACGTATCTCGACAAGAAACGCACGCCTGCCCTGATCCAGATTATCGTCGAAGCGAACCATCGACTGAAGGCCAAGCTCGGAACGATGTGAGGTGTAAGAGTGACCCCGAAAGAGCGAGTGATGGCGATCTTGGGTCGCAAGCCGGTGGACCGGATCCCGGTGGACCTCTGGCATACGCCCGAGGTGGCGGCGGCGCTGCGGGCCCATTTCGGGGCGGCGGACGATTTTGCGATGTGGCGGGCGCTGGGTCTGGACAAGGTCGTCTGGGATTTCATGGACTATCGGATGCCGGAAGGGGATCGCGCCGGGGCGCAGTCTGGCGCCGGCGCGGAGACCGCGGGTGGGCGCACGATGTGGGGCGTGCCGCTCAAGGGAGTACAGAGCGGCCAGGCGCACTACATGGAGTTCGGGGCGGCACCGCTGGTGGGATACGACACAGCGGCGAGTTTGGACGACTACCCCTGGTGGCCGGAGATCGAGCGATTTGATTATGGCGCGGCTGCGGCGCTGGCGGCGCGGGCGTCGGGCGAGTTTGCCGCCATAGGGCCGTGGGTGTCGTTTTTCGAGATCTACTGCCAGCTGCGGGGCCTGGACACCGCGCTGATGGATCTGATCGAGGATCCGGACTACGTCGACGCGGTGCTGGATCGCATCGAGCACATCCAGACCGAGATGATGCGTCGCTTCTTCGCGCGCTCCGCGAAACACCTGGACCTCGTGTTCGTGAGCGACGATATCGCGGGGCAACAGAACCTGCTGATCTCGCCCGCGATGTGGCACCGGCATCTGGAACCGAGGATGCGGCGCTGGTGCGAGCTGATCCACGGGCACGGCCTGCGCGTGTTCTATCACACGGACGGCGCGGCGCGGCCCCTCATAGGACCGTTGATCAACTGCGGCATCGACGTCCTCAATCCTATCCAGCACGTTTGTCCGGGCATGGATACCGCTGATCTTAAGCGCGAATTCGGCGACCGCGTCATCTTCCACGGGGGCATTGACAACCAGTTCGCGCTGCCGCGCGGGACGGTTGACGACGTGCGCCGCGAGACGCGCCGATGCCTGGAGACCCTGGGCGCTGGGCGCGGGGGCTACATCTGCTGCTCGTGCCACAACGCGCAGGCCGGTACTCCCGTGGAGAACATCCTGGCGATGGTGGAGACGGTGAAGGCGTGGTGAGAAAGTCCGCCCAAGTGGGGGTTCCGCAATGATCCGTTCGCTGTTCATGTGGTTGCTGCCAGTATCCGTGATGACCACAGGCGCGCGCGGCGCTGGCCCCGATTTCGAATCGAAATATCAGGCCATCGGTTTTTCGCGCGGTGCGCCAAGATTCATGTGGTTCGCGGTGGATTCGCTCGGGCGGGGAAGGGTGGGGCAAAACCCCATATCAGAGGAGACGGATGCCGCGGGTGCGCTGCGGTTTGATGCGCGCGAGTCGGGACGATTCGCCTATGTGCAACGAGGCGTGGAGGGCAAGGAGGAGTTGGCGTGGGCCATCGATGCCGAGGAGAGGGCGATCACCCTGCGCTCGGAGTTCGTGCCGGGGGCGCCGATCCCGCCCTTTGTGCTGGCCTTCGACCAGAAGGCGAACCACGCGACGCTGCTTGGGATGATGGCGCCGGGCGAGAGGCGGATGTCCTTGCCGTGCGTCCTGCACATGCCGGACATGGGGACGATGCGGATCACGTGCGATGCGCCGGGCGCAGAGATCGATTACGATGCCCGGCGCCGCGTTCAGACACCGTTCGTGCGCGTGGCGTTTCCGGCCGCGACCGCAGCTCGGCCAAAGATCGCGTATCGCCTTGAGGTCGTGTCAATCTATCCCGCGATGCCGGGCATTGAGGGGCAGCCCCTGTACGATGGCTTCCGACGGGATTTCCTAAACATATTTCAGGTCAATCCGCGGGTCGGGATGCTGGCGAACAACGCGTCGAGCGATCCGGTCACCTTCACGGTATTCAAGTATGCGGAGGTGGCTCGCCATGCGCCGCCGCTGGCCGAGGGATTGACCTGCCTCGATCTCGTTCGGATGACGCTGGACCGCTATCTTTCCGGCGCGCTGGGCTATGGCCAGAAGGGGTACGCCATGGCGCCGACCGACGCGGACCTGATCCCGTGGCCAACGCCATGGACCACCACCGATTCGTTGCCGTCGCTGATCATCGCCGCGTGCGCCTACGCGGACGGTGCCAAAGATCCCGGGTGGGCCCGAAAGAACTATGGGAGATTGGACGCGTGGGCGCGCGAGATGATGGCACCCGATGCCGACGACGATGGACTGATCGAATACCCCGCGACGGGCAATTATGGGGATCGTCCCGCGCGCGACAAGCGGCCCTCAAACTGGTGGGACACGATCAATTTCGGTCACGAGGATGCTTACTCGAATGCGCTGGCCTACCACGCCTGCCGGGAGTGGGCCGCGCTGGCGCGGAAACTCGGGCATGAGCCGGATGCCACGTGGGCCGAGGGCCGGGCGGAGAAGTTGCGCGCGTCGTACGTCGCCGGCTTCCTGAATCCCGAGACGGGGGTGTTGGCCGGCTGGCGGAGCGCGGACGGGCAGTTGCACGACTACTGGTTCACCTTCGTTAACGGCGTCGCGATAGCGTACGGGTTGGTGGACGAGGCCACGGGCAACGCCATCATGGATCGGCTGTTCCAGAAGATGGCCGAGGTCGGATACACGAACTTCTCCCTTGGCCTGCCCGGTAACCTCGTTCCCATACGTAAGGGCGACTACGTGCATCACGACACCCCGCCCGAAAAGTTCGGCGAGCCGCAGCGCGAGGATGGTTCAGACGGATTCCAGTTCTACGAAAATGGTGGGACCACCGGCTGCTATGCCTACTTCACCGTCAAGGCGCTCTATAGACTGGGCCGGATCGCAGATGCGCGCAGGATTCTGTACCCGATGCTCGACGGCTACGCGCGAGGGGAGTTCCAGGGGTTTGGCGAAAACGGGATGTCCCGCGATTGGCGCGATTGGAAGGGAGGCTGCCACGGCTACGAGGGGCTGCTGGTTGACAACTATTTTGCGCTGCTGGCGGTTCTGGATGATGCGGCGATGAGGCCAAACATCGTATTCATCATGGCCGACGATCTCGGCTACAATGATCTTTCCTGTCAGGGGGCGGCCAAGATACGGACGCCGGGCATCGACCGTCTCGCCAAGGAGGGCATCCGGTTGACCGACGCGCATACCCCGTCTGGGCTGTGCTGCCCCAGTCGCTACGGCGTTCTGACGGGACGGTATCCGTGGCGCAGGAAGCAGACGTGCTGGGCGTCACCCGGCGCGGGACTTTTGATTGAGCCTGGGCGCGAGACCACGGCCTCGCTACTGAAGAAAGCCGGATACACGTGTGGGATTGTTGGCAAGTGGCACCTCGGGTTCGGCGATGCGACGCGCCCATTCGACTGGAATGGGGACCTGAAGCCGGGTCCGCTCGAGGTGGGTTTCGATTATGCCTTCGTCGATATTGCCAACCGCACCGGCTGTTACGTGGAGAATCATCGCATCGTGGGGCTGGATCCGGCGGACCCGATCAGGCACGAGGGCAGGAAGAGGGTCGGGGGTCGGGCGGCATTCTCGATGGTGAACGAGGAGAACGCCCGCGTGCTTCACGAGAAAGCCGTGGCATTCTTGGAGCTGCACGCCGGGGGGGGAGCCGGCCCATTCTATCTCCACTACGTTCCCAACAACATCCACACGCCCCTGACGCCGAACCCCCGCTTCAAGGGCAAGAATCAATGCGGCAAGTACGGCGACTTCGTGGCGGAGCTGGACTGGTCGGTCGGGGACATCCTGACGACCCTTGACCGGCTCAGATTAGCTGATCGGACGTTGGTCATCTTCACCAGCGACAATGGCGGCGTTTACGAGAACGAGGGTTTTGGGGCTGGGCACCGGAGCTGCGCCCCTTTCAATGGGCAGAAGGGTGATGTCTGGGAGGGGGGCAACCGGGTGCCGTTCTTGGCGCGCTGGCCGGGGCATATCCGGGCGGGAACCACGTCGGATCGGATGCTGTGCCTTACGGACATGCTCGCAACGTTTGCGACATTGACGGGACAATCGCTCGCCGCGCAGGCGGGGCCAGACAGTCTTGATGCGTTGCCGATTCTCCTCGGGCGCGAGGGCGCGACGGATGGAAGGACGAACCTCATCATGCAGTCGGGGTCATCTAGTCTCTTTGAACGGAGGAAGGAAGGCCTCTGGGCCGTGCGTGAGGCGAATTGGAAGTTGGTCTTGGGGCGGGGTTCCGGATACTCGACGGTCCAGGGGGCGGAAAGAAACCCGTATCTGCGGTTCGCGGAGGTCGGCATGGTCAACAGCGACTACCTCCCTGATGGCAAGTTGAAACCTGATGCGCCGCCCATGCAGCTCTATGATTTGGACAGTGACGCGGGTGAGAGGTGTAATGTTTTTCGTGAGCGGCCGGAGGTGGTCGATCGCCTGATGGCTTTATTTGAGAAATTGCGCGAGTCGGGGTGCAGTCGGCGCTGAGCAAAGAAGGACATGAACCAGCTCAGACATGGGGTCAGCCTGCTGCTCGGACTGATGGCTTGGGTGCAAGTCGGGTCGGCAGAGGCCCAGTGGCGCGCTGGAATCGCGAGGCAGGATATCACGCCCGCCGGGTCGATCTGGATGGGTGGCTACGCATCGCGCGATCATTCATCGGAGGGCGTGCTGCAGCCACTATCGGCGAAGGCCCTGATTTTAGAGGACCAGCAGGGCAGCCGTATGGCCTTCGTGTGCATGGATCTCATCGGTGTCGATTTCCGGTTTTGCGAGGCGATCGGGCGCCGGACTCTCGCCTCCACGGGCATCGCGCGCGAGCGCATCGTGTTCAACAGCTCGCACACGCACTGTGGACCGGTGGTCGCGGGGGTCACGCCCATTGTCTATGATCTCGATCGCCAGCAGCAGGCTGTGGTCGACGCGTACGCCGAGAAACTGAAGGATCAACTCGTCATCCTGATCGAGACGGCGGTGAAGGATTTGCGCCCCGCTGATCTTTCGTATGGCGAGGGCAAGGCCACGTTCGGTGCAAATCGCCGCGCCATGCGCGGCAAGAAGGATCCGAGACCTGATCCGACGGCCCCCTGCGACCATGGCGTGCCCGTGATGGCGGTGCGGGATTGCCGGGGTGAACTGCACGCGGTGCTGTTTGGGTATGCCTGCCACGGCACGACAACAGGCATCTACCAGATCAACGGCGACTATCCGGGCTATGCCCAGGTCGCCATCGAAACCGGACATCGGGGTGTGACGGCGCTTTTCATGGCCGGCTGCGGAGGAGACATCAACCCATATCCCCGCGGCGAGATCGCCCTTACCGGACAGCACGGCCAAGCCCTGGCCGCCGCCGTCGAGGCGGTTTTAAGCGGTCCGATGCGCCCCTTGCGCGGCCCGCTCCACATTGCCTGTGAGCGCATCGAGCTGAAACTTGCCGATCCACCGGGCAGAGAGGAACTCGAACAGGCCCTGAAAGACAAGAGCGTCTATAGGCAGCGACTGGCCAGGCACCTGCTGGCGGAGTTATCGGCGGGTCGTCCGTTGGCCTCTTCCTGTCCTTGCACGGTTCAGGTTGCGCGCTTCGGCGAGGATCTGGCGATGATCGCCATGCCCGGCGAGCCGGTGATCGACTATGCCTTGCGGTTGCGCAGGGAGCTCTCGGGTCAAAGTGTCTGGGTGCCCGGTTACTGCAATGAGATCTTCGCCTATCTGCCCACGGAGCGCGTGCTGAAAGAAGGTGGCTACGAAGGGGGCGAGGCCATGGTCTACTTCGGCTTATGCGGCCCCTTCCAGCCGGGTCTGGAACAGAAGATCATCGATGCGGTCAAACGTCTGGCCGCCCAGAGATAGGCGCTGATGAGGGCAAGCTGGATTTCGGCAATGATAGTTCTCGCGGCCGGGGTGGTGGGATGGCCCGTCCGCGCGGTCGCGGGCATCGTTGTACGTGACGGCCAATTCGTTCAACCCGGTGGCAGGGTGTTATTGCCGCGTGGGTTCAATTACATCCGTCTCTATCCTGGACGGAGCCACGACACTTTCGATCCCGAACAGTACGATCCGGCTGCGGCGGAGAGAGCGATGCGACGGTGGAGGGCGGACAAATTCAACGTCGTGCGCGTATTCATCAATACTGCGGCCCATGTGCCCGGCACGATCGCACAGAAGGAGGGCCGCGGTTTGTCGGGGACGTATGTGGCGAACATTGCCGATTTCCTGGCGCGCGCGCGTCAGAATGAGATCGGGGTAATGCTTTGCACCGAATCTTTTCCGCGGGTGGCGCCGTACAGCGATGGATTGCGCAAACCCGGGCCGATGGTAAGCGCGGCCAACGCGGCCTATCTTGAGGCCGGGCATGTCAGGGCAAAGGCCCAGTTTCTCAAGGACCTTATTGGCGCACTCCACTTGGCGCGTCCGGGATGCCTCGATGCCATCTTCTCGTATGATCTGCAAAATGAATTCTGTTTTCATGGGGGTCCCCCCTTCACGCTCGATGCTGGCTCGTTTGTTGCATTGGATGGCAAGGCCTATGCGTTGCCGGGGCGGAGGCAGGATCTCGCCGATGGTGCGGCCATCCACTTCATTGACCGGATGGCCGACGCGATTCACGGGGTGCACGCCGGTGCCCTCGTGAGCGCGAGCGTCTTCACGTATGCCGCCGTGGGTCGTGTTGGCCCCGGGGATTTCGGCATCAAGAAGGCCGAGTGGCAGAATCGGATCCCGTTTCGTCCTCTGGCCATCCTGAGATCGAAGGCGGACTTTTTGGACCTTCACTTCTATCCAGCAGATGCCAAAGGGTGGGAGAGGGATCTAGCTTCGGTGGAGTTTGACGAGGTCCGGAAGCTGGCGCAGGAACTGGGCAAACCTCTATTGGTTGGCGAGTTTGGTGGTTTCAAGCGAATGTTGCAGACACCCGAGTCCGCGGCTGTGTGGATGGGCGAACTGGCCGGGCGGTTTGAGGGACGTGGCTTCGCGGGCTGGCTCTATTGGACTTACGATACCCATGAGCAGGGCGACGAACTGTGGCACGCATGCGAGCGGGATGGGATGATCTACGGCCAACTCAAGCGTGCGCTTGGGTTTCGGTGAAAGCCATGGCAGCATCGGTGGCGTGAGGATGACGAAAGCAAGGTTGTCCGCCCTGACAGTCATGGCGGCAGCGGTGGTCGGATGCAGCTCGGCGGAGGGTGGTGGCAATGCGGGGCCCAATTTCGTCATGATCTTCATAGACGATATGGGGTATGGGGACATCGGGCCCTTTGGTGCGACGAAACAGAAGACGCCCAATCTGGATCGGATGGCGCGGGAGGGGGTGCGGATGACGAGTTTCTATGCTGCCCCGGTCTGTTCTGTTTCACGCGCACAGCTGATGACGGGATGCTATGGCGCGAGGATTTCGGTGCCCGGCGTGTATCCGCCGGGCAACAAGAGCGGGTTGAATCCCGATGAGCACACGATTGCCGAAAGATTGAAGGAGCGAGGCTACGCCACGGCGTGCATTGGCAAGTGGCACCTGGGCGACCAGCCAGTATTCCTGCCGACGCGCCAGGGGTTCGATCGGTATCTCGGAATCCCGTATTCCAACGACATGCAGAAGAAATCGACCGAGACCGGCGAAAAGGTCGTGCCGCTCGTGCGCGATGAAAAGGTCATCGAATTGCTGACGGAAGAGGCGCAAGGCCGCATCGAGGAGAGGTACACGGAGGAAGCCATCGACTTCATCCGGGCCAACAGGGGGCGCCCTTTCTTCCTCTATCTTCCGCACACGGCGGTGCACACGCCGATTCACCCCGGGGCGGCCTTTGCCGGGAAGTCTGCCAACGGGCGTTTCGGTGATTGGGTGGAAGAGGTCGACTGGAGCACCGGGCGCATCCTGGATACCTTGAGGGAACTGAATTTGGACAAGGGGACCCTGGTGATGTTCTCGAGCGACAATGGGCCGTGGCTGATCAAAGGGGCGGATGGCGGGAGCGCGGGACCCTTGCGCGGCGGCAAGGGAAGCACTTGGGAGGGTGGCGTCCGGGTGCCCACCGTCGTGTGGTGGCCGGGGCGGATCCCGGCGGGGACCACATGCGATGCGGTGGCGGGGACGATTGACGTGCTGCCAACCTTCGTGGCATTGGCCGGGGGTCAGGTGCCGCCCGAACCGACCATCGATGGTAGGGACATCTCGGCATTGTTCTTCGGGGGGACCCGGGAGTCGCCCCGCGAGGCGCACTATTATTTTGCGGGATACAATCTTCAGGCGGTGAGGCAGGGGCCGTGGAAACTCGCCATCGCGCCGCAGCCCGAGACAATGGGAAAGAAAACGGCGGCCGATGCCGCGGGGAAGGAACCACGACTTTACAACCTCGATGTGGAAATAGGCGAGCGGACGAATGTCGCGGACAAGCATCCCGAGATCGTGGCCCGGCTCCAGAAACTGATTGAGACTATGGGCGCGGAGATTGGGGGAAAGAACCCCAGGGCGCGGCGCCCGGCGGGGGAGGTCGCCGATCCGCGGACGCTCTATGCGTCGGAGGGGGACCATGTGCGGCGCAAGTCGGGGAAGGGCGAGCTGGGGGTTGGCGATCTGAGTTCACTGAAGGCGGGTGACACGCTGGCCGCGGGGAGCGCGCCGCAGGTGGGGAATGTGCCTTTCGAAATCTCCTGCACGGTGGATTCCAAACAGCGGGACGCGGTCCTCATAGCGCATGGGGGCACCGCCGTGGGTTACGCCTTGCACATCAGGGGAGGGCGCATTGCTTTCGCCGTTCGGGCGGGCGGCGGCGATGCCGTCGCCGAGGTGATCGCGCCCGAGTCTGTTGAGGGTCCGGTGCGGGTCGCCGTCGCGCTGGCCGCCGATGGCGCCATGACCCTCCGCCTGAACGGGAAGGTCGTCGCCTCGGGGAGATCGGCCGGGCTGATCCGTCGCCAGCCGCAGGAGGATTTCTGCGTCGGGCACGACGGTGGAAAACCGCTCACGCAGTATTCGGGCCGGAGACCATTTGAGGGCACGATCAGCGATATTGAGATCCGAACGAAACCGTGAGAACTATCCCGGTTGTGGAGGAGATCACATTCCGGGGTTTTCTGGTGGACTGGCTGCGGCGGCGGTTTTCTTGGGGATGGGCCATCGCCATCGATTCTGCTTCACGGACTGAACAACGGCGTGGTGATCACGTTGTTGTGGTTGGACAAGACATGACGGTTTGCGAAGTCCAAACAAGTGGGGCGACCGCGTTGGCGTCCGGACGCCGCCCTTGGCGGCCGGAGGTTCTGACGGCCGGGGGGCGCTCGGTCAAGGTGCGACGCGGATCTCGCCCAGCCGGTACCTTCGTGCGCCATCGCGAGTCTTAATCGGAAGGGCGATGATCGGTGTTCCGTCCCGCCTCCCCACCGAAACGTACAGGCCATAGTCTCCCAGCTTGAGCGTCGGGACGTTTTCCCCGAACGGGTACTGGTTGTTTCGCCTGAGGTTGTTTATGACCCCATCGTTGATGGTGGGAATGGGCGCGACCAATCCGGCCGAGCATCTCGATATCACAGCTTTCTCGATGGATTTTCCGGGTCCGGCGACGGGCAGAGTCTGAACGTCGAAGGATTCGTCGGCGGATATCCACGCGATCTTGCCGTTTCCATCGACCAGCGTATACGCGACAAAACCGCCACCGTAGCATGGAGCCACACCCACATTCGACCACGTGGATTCAACCAGAAAGGGTTCGCCGAGCTTCACGGTTTTTGGATACGAGAATCTCCGGGGCTCAAGGCGGTATCCCAGCCGCCTGTTGATGCGATCCACGGCATCCCGGGTGGTTTCGAGAAATTCTTTTGGCCACCAATGGGTGGACATGCAGCTGGCATGATACTGCTCGACGGACTCGACCAGCAGGTCCTTGTCCCACGCCCCGCGATCCCGCGACAGTCCGAAGTGCTCGTGTTCAATGATCACGGGCAGCGTTGGCCAAAACTGGCCGGCCAGTTCCGCGTGGTACCACTGCCTGGGAGCCTTCTGGACCAGGATGCTGTCATCGCGAAGCGTCACGCCCTTGGACAGGGCGTAGTCCGTGGAGGGGAAATGCGAGCCGGGCCTTGATGAGCCGGCGACGTCATCGCTGATGCAGAGCTGGGTGTTGGAAAAGTGTTTCTTGTGCAGGTCGACGTGGATCTTGACGATCCGGTCGGTTTGTTCCTGGTTCAACTTTGACGTTCCGCCGGTATGGCCTTCGCCCCACATGCCGAACGTTCCGATGTCGATGAAGGCGACGTCCGGGTTGCCATCGTATCATTTGGCCATCGCGGCGAGGAAGTGGTCGAGTTTCGCCAGAAAGACGGGGTCGTCGCAGTCGGGTTCCCAGAGGATGGCCAGAGGCGGTTCGAATAATGAAAACAGACCCGACCCATGCCGGGATTGATCAGGGCGTCACCGATGATCTCCGGGCGCACTTTGATTCTCGCATCATCGGAGGGCGCGGGCGGGGCAGCCAGGACCAAGAATGGCGTCAGGAGCAGGAGCAGTGTTCGCACCGTGGGTGGCTTGCGGCATTTTGAAATGCGGCGAACGACGATCTGGGGGGATGTTCAACATGACGGGTGTATTGGGTGGCCCCGGGGATCCGGTATTGCCACGAGTCGGTATTTGCGTCAATGGGTGATCCGTGTCGGCCGCGTTGAATGACAGAAGGGGCATTGTGGTGTATCCGCGGCATCTCATGGTTCTTGCGCTGCTGGTGCTGGCCGTGGGCATCAATTACATTGATCGCGGCAGCCTTTCCGTCGCGAAACCAGAGCTGGCGCGGGAGTTCGGTCTGGACAACGCCCGAATGGGTTTGCTGTTTTCCGCGTTTTTCTGGAGCTATGCCCTGTTTCAATTGGTGTCGGGTTGGCTGGTGGACCGGCTGGACGTCAAATGGGTCTATGCCGCCGGTTTTCTCGTCTGGTCGTTGGCGGCCGCCGCGATGGGCATGGTTTCCGGTTTCGCCACGTTTCTGGCCCTGCGTCTGATGTTGGGGATCGGGGAGAGCGTTGCGTACCCCGCGACGTCGCGGTTGCTCGCAGCCAGTTTCCCGGAAGAGCGGCGTGGCGTCGCCAATGCGCTGGTGGACGCTGCATCCAAGATCGGGCCCGCGCTGAGCACATTGATCGGCGGGCTCGTGGTCGCGCATCATGGCTGGCGCGTGTTGTTTGTGTCGGTGGGATTGGGAAGCCTGTTATGGCTCATCCCGTGGGTGGCATTGGTGCCATCGCAGGGGGGTTCTTTGAGAAGATGTCCCGGCACAGTGCGGGAGCGGCAAGTCACGCTAATTGATCTGTTGGGTCGGCGCGAATTATGGGGGACATCGCTGGGCATGTTTTGTCTGGGCTATGCCTGGTATTTCCTCGTGTCATGGCTGCCATCGTATCTGGTGGAAGAGCGAAAGTTCTCCATGGGGGTGATGGCTATTCTGGGCTCGCTGCCATTTTGGGCGATGGCCGCCGCCTCGGTGATGGCCGGGTGGCTTTCGGATTCATTGATTCGCCGAGGAGGGTCGGCCACCCGCGTGCGCAAGACATTCCTGCTGGCGGGACTCGGCCTCTGCGCGGCCCTGGTATGGCCGGCGGTTGTCACACGCAGTCCGGGCATGTCGGTGGGGCTGCTGACGGCGGCATGCGCCGCGCTTGGCCTTTTTACTTCCAACGTGTGGGCGGTGACGCAGACGCTTGCGGGGGAGCGTGCCGCCGGCAAATGGACCGGCGTTCAGAATGCGGTCGGCAACCTTGGCGGGGTGGTGTCGCCGGCGCTCACGGGATGGATTGTTGCCGTGACAGGGTCGTTTCAACTGGCCTTTGCTGCCACCTCGGTCGCGCTGATCATTGGCATGGGAGCGTACGTCCTGTTCGTCGGGCGAATCTGCCCCTTGACCTGGCCCGAACGGTCACCAACGGCATCGACGGCAGGCTGATGTCTGCCGCGATTGGACTCGACCCGCATCATCCCGTCCATCACCCTGATCACATGGTCGGAGAGGTTCGGTCTGGGGTTCCGGTCACCGGGAGATCGCTGGGGGCCGGGATCTCCCGCGGGGCGACCAGTGGAGGATCCTTGTCGGCTGTCATTCTCGCGGCGTTCCTGATCGATTCTGGTGCCGCGATGGCGGCGGATGCGTCGGCGACGTTCCGGGTCGGGTTTGCGGAACGCGAGATCACTCCAGAAATCGGCATGGAGGTACCGGGAGGATATTCGAAGGCGTTCTGTCGCGAGATACATGATCCGTGCAAGGTTCGCGCGGTGGTGTTTGACGATGGCAAGACGCGGATCGCGCTGGTGAGCATCGACGGTGGTTTTGTTTTCCGGCCAGAGGTCCAGAGGGCAAGGGCGGAGATACAAAGGCGCTGCGGTATTCCACCAGACGCGGTATTGATCGCCGCAACCCATTCGCATTCCTCCGGGCCGTTGGGAATCGTGCAGCCCGGCGAATATGACCATGCCTCGCCGGAGGTTCAGAGGTTGGCCTACGAGGAATCCTCGTGTGCGGATCCCGGGTACCTGAATATGGTCTTTGAGCGGACGGTGGCGGCGGTTTGCGCGGCGGACGAGGGCCGGGCTGACGCTCGTGCCGGCGTAGGGAAGGGGCTCGCGGAGAAGGTGGCCTTTTGTCGGCGCCTGCGCATGAAGGGGGGCCACACGTTCACCCATCCGGGCCAGGGTAATCCCGACGCCCTGGACTACGCGGCCCCGGGCGATCCGGAGGTCGGCGTTCTGGGGGTTTGGAATGGGGAGGGCAAGCTGCTTGGTTGCGTCGTCAATTTTGCGTGCCACGCCACGACCAGCCCAAAGGGCATCTCGGCCAATTACGTCTACTATCTTGAAAAGGTGATTCGCGGGTTCTACGGGGGCGGGGTGATCATCATCTTTCTGCCCGGTTACTCTGGTGACATGACGCAGGTTGATAACCTAAGCCCTTACGCGAACCCGGACGGCGATCGCTGGGCGCAGATCGTGGGCGGGCAAATTGGTGCGGAGGCGCTGAAGGTGCTCTTGAAGATCCAGCCGGGAGCCCTTTTGCCGCTGGAGGCGCGGTCGAGGGTTCTCGAGATCCCCCGGCGAGTGCCTCGGCCCGAACGGGTCGAGGCGGCGTATGCGGTCATCCGAAAGGAACCGAAGGAGACGAATCCGACGACGTGGGCTTTCGCCAAGGAGATCGTGCTCTTGAATGCGCTATTGGAAAAGGCACCCCGCGCGGAGGTGGAGGTGCAGGCGATTCAGGTGGGGCCCGCGGTGTTTCTGACCAGCCCTGGTGAGATGTTTTGCGAATACCAATTGGAAGAGAAAAAGAAGAGCCCGTTTCCTCTCACGTTCTGTGTGAGCGTGGCGAACGGCTTCAATGGCTATGTGCCCACCGCGGAGGCGTTCGCCTCCACTGGCGGGGGCTATGAGACGCGGCTGACCAGTTGCAGCAATCTCGAAGTGGGCGCGGGAGGGAAGATGGTCGGGGCGGGACTGGAACTCGCCGCCAAGATGAGGCCGGGTGAGGTGTCACAGCGGCCCGCTGCGCCCGCGTATCGGCAACCGTGGTCCTACGGTAACGTTCCCCCGGAACTGGACTGACCGGACCGGAGCGTTTGACGCGAGAGTAGCGCAGGCTGTCGTTTGCCCGGCGCGAACGTTGGGTTGGCAAGGGCATGCCGCGGTGATTCAACAGCGATAATTCACGATCGAGGGCCGTGCTGTATCCGGTCGGCGTGTCATTCGTACACCTTGACCAGTTTGACCTGTGCCCGGTCGGGCGCGGCGCAGGTGAACGTGATGCGGTTCTGGCCTCCCTGCAGAACGGGCGGAGTCTGGGCAAGTTCGCCTTCTGCGATCTTCGCGCGATCGGCGCCCAGGACAAACCAGTGGCGCTGGTCGCGGCAGATCAGTCTCTGGGAGGCCTGAAGTGTCACGGGGAAACGCAGAGTTCGGTCACGCACGGTCAGGGCGGGTGACTGCATCGCGCCGCAGAGTTCTATCTCCAACTTTGCCTCGGCTCCGGGGCGGACGAGGATGTCCCACGCGTTGTCCTCGCCGTCGGGCGAAGTGATCACCCGCGTCATCTCGTATTCGCGGGTCAGGTGTTCCCAACCGATTTTCTTGCGCGGGTTTCGTGCGCCGAAGGGCGCCCCGAAAGTGTTGAGGGTGACCTCGGCGCGGGCGCTGACGCCCTGGGGTCTGTCGCAATCGAACGCGACCGAGTTTTCGCCGGCCTGCATGAGCGGCCAAGTCGGGGCGGGGGCCGGGCGCATCCGTCCCAGGAGGTCGCCCTTGTCGTTGTGGTGCGTGACCTTGCCATCGGGTTCGACCTCAAGGAAGTCGCCGGATTTCAGTGCGACGGGAACGACGAGGGTTTGGCCGTTCAGCGTGATCGTCGGATTCTTGAATTCGGCGGATTGGACCGGCAGCGCCATGAGCGGACCGACGACGACTTCGGTGCTCTCGCCGGGCGGGATGTTGTTGATGTACAGACTCACGTCGGAGATGTGCGCCATGTCGAGGTGGTTCCGGTAGAGACTATAGCCGTGGTCGTAGGGCCACGTGTATTTTGTCATCTGGTCCACGTCGCGCTCCCGAACGAGGAGCTCGACGTAGCGCCAGCCCGTGAAGTCGACGGTGACGTAGTGGTCCGAGAGCGCCTGGGAGTATTCGCGCGGGGTGCCGAGCTGGACGTTGAGCAGCGCCCCTCTGCCGTCACCTTTGATCCAGACGCCGAGGGCGCCGGCGCCAGCGAGGCTGCGGTAGGGCGCTGGAAAGGGGAGGCTCGCGCGCGCCCAGGCGCCATTGCGCTCGGCGCCCCTGTTTTCCGCGCGCAGGCGCAGGTTGCGATTTCCGCCTTTGGTGTCGGTGGTTTCTTCGTCCAACCGGAGGGACACCGTCGCGGATGCGGTGGTTTTTTTGAATGCCGCGAGGTCGCCGAAGTCAGTGACGCAGATGCGTTTCGGGCTGTCGAACGGGGCGACGGAGTAGAGCGCTTCGATGCGCGCGGCGAGCGGCTGCTGCGCGTAGGGGTTGCGGGTCGTCCAGTGTTCGGAGCCATTGCCGAGGGAGCTGATGCGATGGGCATCCATCGTGACGGGTGTGAATTGCCACAGGCCGTCGGGATTCTGCCGGAGGCGGAACTCGTCGCCCGGCACGGACACTCGCGCGACAGTCCGCGCATCGAAATAGCGTGCCAGGCGAAGGTGCTCGTACCAGCCGAGGAGGGTGAACTGATTTTCGATATGGAGGGGCAGCGGGTTTCGCGAGACGTTCACGCCCTGGATCGACATGGCGGAATCGAGGCCGAGGTTCTTGGCGGCGAAGTATTCCATCTCGTCGAGGAAATGGCCGCGCGCGAAGGGCGATGGCCCGCGGGGCGCCCACCATCCCATCTGGGGTTCGAGGAGATCCGTGGCGCGGTATTTCGAGGACACCTCGATGTGCTTGTCGTGAAAACGTTTTGCGGCCCAGACGGGGTGGTCCCATGCGCCGAGGCGCGAGTGAAACCACCAGTTGTGGGCGCCGTGGCAACTGGCCTCGACCAATGTTTCGCCGCGCAGGCGCTTGAAGATCGCATGGCGCATGGCGTCGATGCCGTAGCGGCTCATCATGCCCTCGGAGCCATCGAAGTAGATCTGATCGAGGCCGCAGGTGTTGAAGACGTTGGCGATGTGGTCGGCGAGATCGGCGGCCAGCGGTGAGTCCGGTTCGGGGTAAAATGCGAGATAGCGCTGTTGGAGGTAGTCGGCGCGGTCGCCCGCCGCGTGGGCGGCGGGTATTGTCTTGAATGCCCCGCGCTGGCACTTCGCGAAGGCGTAGGGTGTTTCAGAGACGACCTCGCCATACTGAATGATTTCAGAACCGATGCGGATGGCATTGCCATTCCCGGAATACGTGAAGACGACATCGTGGCGGGAGGAGGGTTTCTCGTTCACGTAGAGCACGGTGTTGGTGGGCGACATGGGCTTGGCCAGCGTGTAGCTGTCGGTCGCGATCAGGTGAGGGCTGGCCTCGGGCGTCACCCAGGCGTCGCGCGTGTCGATGCAGCCGGTGAGGGTGTGTATGCCGGCCTTAAGCCCCGCAGCGTGGATGCGCGCCACGGTGTCCTTCATGTCCGCGATCCCGCTCGGGAATAGGTTGGTGTTGACGCCGTAATGCCCGAGCGTGCGCCACCATCCGTGGATGTGGATGTGGGTGAACCCGCCGCGGCGCGCGAGTTCGATCCAGTCATCGGTGGCGGCGTGCGCGAGGTCGGCGAAGAGATATGACCCGCGGTTTGCGCCCGCGCCCAGGGACCAGGGGCCGCCCAGTTTGGAGGTTGGCGCACCGGCATCTTTGGCCATGGCGCGCAGGATTTCGGGCATCGCCTTTTTTGGGCCCACCGCCAGACCGGCGCGGAAGCCCGTGAGGCCGTGCTCGGAAGTGGTCCACACGCGCAGACTGGCGGGAATGCCACCCGTGCCCATTTCGACGGGCAGCTCATAGCCGCGCAGGCAGACGGCGTCCGAATCGTCTGAGAGCATGTTGGCCATTGCGCCGCGATATGTCGCGGCCGTCACCGGCAGATTGACGAATGTGAGTGAGGCGACGTCTGGCAATGTCAGCGACCGGATGGTGAAGGTGAAGAAGTCGTCATGCGCATCCACGGCGATGACCGCGTTCCCAAGGCCGCGCGCGAACTCGAAGGTGAGGACACCATCGTTTGACGTGGCCTTGCGGGCGGTGAGCTGGCGGCCATCCTTAAGGCGTGCGGACACGAGCGGCTGGGGTCGGGCCAGCAGTTCCCGGTCCGACGCTTTGCAGCGGACGGACATTGCGCGGCCCTGCCTGTCGATGGCGAGGACGGCGCGGCGGTTCTCGAAAGTCGCCGCCAATGGTCGGACGATCTTTGATTCATCGACCAGCGCGCAGGTGGCATTGGTGCGCGTGGAGGGATCCGCGAGCGCGGTGATCTCGGCTTCGGAGAGGGCGCGCCCGTAGATTTTCACGTCGTCGATCAAACCGGTATGAGAGACGGGCCCGGTCCACGCGCCCAGGCGCAGGCCATCGGCCTCCACGGGGTAATTCCATGTCCCCTTTGCGACGGTTTTCCCGTTCACGTACGTGGTGATGTTTGGGAGGGAGAAAACGACGCAGAGGTGGGTCCATTGCCGTAGCGGGAGTGTTTTCAGAAGGGGGACGCTGGTTTCGGTCCAGGCACTACCGGGTTCTCCGGCGCGGTGGCCGGGGCGCCCCAATCGGAACGAGCACGAGTCATCGCGCACGAAGAGCATCAGGCCGCCGGGGCTCCAGGTGCGCGTGGTCAGGAGGTTGGGATATCGGCCCGTGCCCTCCCAGGTGGCCCAGAGCGCGAGCGTGAATTGTGTTGCGCCATTCAGGGCGGGGATCGCGGGAAGGTCGATGAAAGCGTTTGTGCCGCCAAAATGTGGGGCCGTGCCGAAAGCACCTTTCGCCCACTGGACGTTGGTGAGTTCGGCCTCCAGGGCGTTCGTCGAGACGTCGGCGGCAAGGGCGCCGGAGCCTTCGTCGAACGGCAGATTAAGCAGGAGAGAGGAATCGGGTGGTGGGCTGGCGCGCAGGATCGTGAACAACCCCAAGGACAACAGCGTGCTCAATTGTGACAATTTCATAGGAACTCCCCGCGTGGGCGAAACGTGTCCAGGAAACACATGGATTAAGGAATAGTTTCATGGCAGTTAACAAAACTGGCAAGGGCAAAACGGTGGCTGCGGGCAATTGGGAATCGGAAGGGATCGGATACCGAGCCGCAGCGATCACATTCCCGAGGGCCGCAATCGATTGCCGTTGGCGTTCGGCCGCGCGCCGAACGCTCACGAGCGAAAGAAGAGGCGTGATGTGTTGGGTGGGCGGTGGCAAAATGGGGGCCGAAAGGGGCGATCGATGAGATGAATGCTCGAAACAGACGTTTTCGTGAAATGTTGGCAGTGCTCGTGGTTGGGGCGGCGGGTGTTTTGTGGGGGGCGGATGAGCATGGGGGTCACTCGTTCAATGGCACATACGGTGGGGCGGCACTGAGTCGGGTTGCGTTTCCAATAGGTGGCATTGGGGCGGGGATGTTCTGTCTGGAGGGAAGCGGTGCTATTTCGCACCTGTCGGTTCGCCACCAGATGGAGGCATTCAACGAGCCGACGGCCTTCGCGGCGATCTGCGTGTTGGGGGACCGGCCCGAGGAGAACGTGGCACGGGTCGTGGAGGGGCCGGTGCCGGATTGGAAATACTTTGGGAGGCCTGGGACTGGCAACGGCGGGGCGGGGACAACATACGGCCTGCCACGATTTCGGCGGGCGGAATTCCTGGCGCGATTTCCATTCGCGAACATCGCGCTGACCGATCCAGACGTGCCATTTGGGGCGGAGATCGTTGGATGGAGCCCGTTCACGCCGCCCGATCCCGATCCCTCGAGCCTGCCGGTCGGTGCCGTTGAATATCGGTTCCGCAATCGCGCTGAAAAGGCAAGGCGTGCGATCTTCTCTTTCCACGCCCGAAATTTCATGGGCAAGGGGCCGGTTGAGGTGATCGAGAATGGTTTTGTTCTGCGTGGAACCTCGGGGGGCGCGGCCTTCGCGATCTTCGTCCTGGGGGATGGGGCTGTGGTGGATCACTGCTGGTTTCGCGGCGGATGGTGGGATGCGCTCACGATCGCCTGGCGCAACGTGGAGCGCGGGCTGGCCGTAAATAATCCGCCCGCGAAGGGCGAGGCACCGGGCGCGTCACTTTCGGTGCCGTTTGAATTGAAGCCGGGGGAGGAGAAGACGATCCGGTTGCTCATGTGCTGGCATGTTCCGAACAGTGATTTGCGCTACGGGAAGGAGACGGATCGGCCCGCGTTCAGAGGGGGCCCATCGAAAGGCACGGCGAAAAACGGGCAACAGCCGGTATCGGGATTCCTTGGGAGGGGTTTGGCGAACAGTTTCGACCCCGGTGGCGACGGTCCGGTCGGCACGCTGTGCTCGCCAGAATTCACGATATCCAGACGATATCTGCATTTCCTGATTGGCGGCGGGGGTTTTGCGGGAGAGACGTGCGTCGATCTCCTGATTGGCGACAAGGTGGTGCGGACGGCGACGGGCAAGCGCAGCGAGCATCTGGCCTGGGCGACGTTCGATCTGGCCGAATTCGCCGGGCGCCGCGCCCGCCTCCGTTTGGTGGATCGGCAGAGCGCCGCATGGGGGCATCTGCTGGCCGATCATTTCGTGCTCAGCGATGAGCCGGTCGAGTCTCTCCGCACGGGGCCCGACAACGTGATAACCGACGACCCCGGGCGCCAGACGCTCCTTCAGGACTTCGAGGGCCGCGACTACGGCGCATGGAAGACCGATTGCTCGAGCGGGGGCGGGGCCTGTGGCGGGGGCGGCTGCGAGGCGGTCCCGCGGCCGGACACCTATGTCCCTTGGTACACGACGCGTTTCTCGGACGTGCGCAAGGTCGCGGCGCACTGGCGCGAGAACTTTTCCGACTATCGGCGGAAGAGCGAAGTGTTCCGCGATGCGTTTTATGACACGACGTTGGCGCCAGAGGTCGTCGAGGCCGTCGCGGCAAATCTGACGATCCTGAAGACGCCCACGGTGCTGCGGCAGCATGACGGTCGGCTGTGGTGCTGGGAGGGCTGTGGCGACAGCAGCGGCTGTTGCGCCGGATCCTGCACCCACGTCTGGAATTACGCGCAGGCGATCTGCCATCTCTTTCCGGTGTTAGAGCGGGGCCTGCGCCAGACGGAATTTGGAGAGTCGCTGGACTCGGCGGGGCGCCAGGCATTCCGGGCGAATCTGCCCCTGGCTCCAGGGGGCGGCATGTTCGATGCCTGCGACGGGCAGTTGGGCGGCATCATGAAGGCCCACCGCGAATGGCGGATATCGGGCGACGGCGCGTGGCTGAAGGAGCATTGGCCGCGGATCAAGCGCAGCCTGGATTACGCGATCGAGAAATGGGACCCCCGTCACACGGGACTGCTTGAGGAGGAGCACCACAATACCTACGACATCAACTATTTTGGCCCGGACGGGCACTGCGGCAGTTTTTATCTGGGGGCCTTGGCGGCGGCCATTCGCATGGGGGAGGCCGCCGGCGATGATGTCGCGCGATACCGCGAACTGTTGGCCAAGGGGCGGGAGCGGATGGAGAGAGAACTCTACAACGGTGAGTACTTCATCCAGATCGTGAGCAAGGATGGGCTGGCGAAGGACTTCACCCCAGTCCGTCCGGAGGACCAGAGCGAGGCATATCGAGCCGTGGCCGAAGAGGTGAATCGGGAGGGTCCGAAATACCAATATGGCACCGGCTGCCTGTCTGACGGCGTCCTCGGCCTGTGGATGGCGCGCGTGTGTGGGATTGACGAGCCGATCATCGATCCCGCCAAGGTGCGGAGTCATCTGCTCGCCGTCCACCGCCACAACCTCAGAAAGGATCTCTCCGCGCATGCCAACCCCCAGCGACCCACGTACGCGATGGGCGATGACGGGGGCCTGCTCCTTTGCACGTGGCCGCGCGGTGGAAAACTGCTGCTGCCGTTCGTGTACAGCGATGAGGTGTGGACCGGCATCGAGTACCAAGTGGCGTCTCACCTGATGATGACCGGTTGTGTGGATCAGGGTCTTGAGATCGTGCGGATCTGTCGGCGGCGCTACGATGGCAGGCGCCGGAACCCATTCAACGAATACGAGTGCGGGCATTGGTATGCTCGCGCGATGTCGAGCTACGGGCTGCTCCAAGGCCTGACGGGCCTGCAGTATGATGCCGCCACCAAGACACTGCTCGTGGATTCGCGGGTCGGCGATTTCCGGGCGTTTCTCGCAACGGCCACGGGCATTGGCACCGTGGCCCTGGAGGGCGAAACCGTGACGGTGGATGTCAGGTCGGGCAACATCCCGGTGGCGAAAACGGTCAACCGCGCGGGGCGGTGATGGCCTTTGGCCGGGCACTGGCCGAATGGGCGTTTCTATCCCGCGGGCGATGAGGCGCGGAGGTGTGCGCAGCCGCTTTGGCGCATGAGATCGATGACCTTGGCTTCGTCCACCTCGATGCCAAGCCCCGGGCCGGCGGGTGGATGCGCGATGCCGTTTTCGATGCGCAGGGGAGTCTTGAGCACATCGGCGGCGAGGAATTGCGGGCCGTTGAGTGCGGCGGGCTTCTTGAGGCCGTAGGCGGAGTAGAGCGCCAGCGACGCGACGAGAGAGATGTCGGGATCGGTCAAGCCGCTGCCGAGCCACATCAGATTATTTGCGAGGCAGAACTCGATCTGCCTGCGGTTCGAGAGGAGTCCGCCGCAGCGGGCGGGTTTCATGGCGACACCGTCGAGCATGCCGAGTTTGAAGAACTCCTCGACTTCGGTTGGGGTGATCACGCCCTCGTCCATGAGTATGGGAAGCGCGCCCTGTTTCTTGAGGGCCTGATAGCCGGAGATCCGGTTGGGGCGCAGGGGGGCCTCGAGCACATCGGCGCCTGCCTTGGCGAGCATGGGCGCGGCCTCGAGCGCCGAGGCGGGGTCATAGCCGCCATTGGCATCGGCCCAGAGGAACGTGTCGGGGGCGATGCGCCGGACCTCCTTGGTGAGGGCGGCGTCAAACTTTGGGTCGGGCGCGACCTTGATGTTGAAATGGCGGTAACCCCGGCGGCGGCCCTCATCGATGAGCGGGCCAACCTCGTCGAGCGTCTTGACGTTGACCGTCCAGCTCAGGGTGACCGGGGCGGTGGATTCGCGGCCCCAGAGCGCCGCGGCGGGTTTGCCCGCGAGTTTCCCGGCGAGATCGTGGAGGGCGATGTCGAGGCCGGCGCGCGCGATCGGCATCCCCGTGGTGAAGGCCGGGGCTATGGTGCCGTCCATAGCCGCGTGGGCGCCCGGGATGTCGGCGGGGTCACGTCCGACGAGAACGGGCACGAAATAATCGCGCATCGCGATGAATGCGGTCTCGAGGGTCTCGTCGCTCCACTTCGCGATGGGGACCGACTGCCCCCAGCCGATGGTGCCGTCGGCAGCCGTGATCTTCACCACGATCGCGGCGCGCCCCTTGGAGCCGCGGGCGTCGGAGAAGAACTTGAAATATCCCACCGTGGGGTAGCGGAGCGGGAAGAGATCGATGCGGTCGATGGTTGTCATGGGATTGGATCTGGCGGGAAGCGCAGTGCCCATGGCGCCTGCGGCAACAGTTCTGAGGAAAGTGCGGCGGTTCATCCAAGGTGCGGCGTCATCCGACGCCGATCAGATGGTCCACGGTTTTCGGTGCGGGTAATCGAGCAGGCCATTGGCATCGTCGTCGCCGACGAATCTTTCGGCCTTCGGGTCCCACTTCAGCTTGCGGCCGAGTTTCATGGCGATGTGGGCGAGGATGCAGACGGTATTGGAGCGGTGGCCGACCTCGACGGGCGCCACGGGATCCTTTCGGCTACGGATGCACTCCAGGAAGTTGAGCATGTGGTTCTTGCTCTCGTAGAGGCGGATTTCGCCATCCTTGATCCTGTCGCGGACAAGGTCTGCGGGTTCGGCCTGTATCTTGCCACGGGCGACGAAGATGCGGCCCTTATCGCCCTCGAACCAGACCCCCGCGTTCTTGCCGGACTCCTCGGACAGTCCGGTGGTTTCCATGATCAGACGAACGCCGTTGGCGTAGGTCGCCTCCGCGTGGAAGTTCGTATGGACGTCGAATATGCCGCGTTTCGGGAACTCGCCGGTGCCCTGGATTTCGACGGGGCCCGTGCCATCGGCGCCGTTGCCCCACTGGGCGATGTCGTTCATGTGGGCGCCCCATCCGGTGATCATGCCGCGGCAGTACGCCTCGATCTGAAGCCAGCCGGGACGCCCGTAGTCCTTCTGGGGATGGACCCTGTGCTCCGTGTAGGGGACCTCGGGCGTTGGCCCGAGCCAGGATTCATAATCCAGGTTTTCGGGCACCTGCATGGGCGTCGGGTCGCCGGTTCCCTTGTCCGACGGCATGACGGCGCGGATGGTGTGGATTTTACCGAGTCGGCCGTTGAGCGCGAACTCGCAGGCCATGCGGAAGTGCTGGTCGGAGCGCTGCTGGGAACCGACCTGGAGGATGCGTTTGTTCCGGCGGACGGCTTCCACGAGTTTCACGCCCTCGGCGTGGGAATAGGTGAGGGGTTTTTCCAGATAGACATCTTTGCCGGCATTGACCGCTGCGATGGCCGGTATCGCGTGCCAGTGGTCGGGGGTCACGATGGTGACGCCATCGATATCCTTGCGGGCCAGCAGTTCGCGGAAGTCGCGATAGACATCGCAGGACTTGGGGGCACCGGCACCAAATTTCTCGCCGTTGAACTTTTCGACCAGGGACTTCGCGTCCTTGGCTCGTTTCGAGTCAAAATCGCAGACGGCGACGACGCGGACACCGATGTCGGCGCCTTGAGTCATCAGTTGCTTCATGTCGGTTTGCCCCTGGCGGCCGACGCCGATGCATCCGAAGCGGACGAGGTTGGAGGGGGCGTCCTGTCCGAAGAAGCGCGCGGGCGCAAACATGGGCGCGATGCCGGCGGCGAGCGCGGACTTGAGGAACGAGCGACGGGTGGGGGATGAGATAATGGCGCGCGTGTGCATATGGTAACGTCTATCAGGAATCGGCCGTGGAGGGAACGCAAAATGGGCACCGAGCCCTGGGTCGCTTGCGTTTTTGGTGTTTCCAGCCCAGCCTTATCGGCAGCGCGACGACACCTGGGCCGGATCATCGGTTCCGGGTCGGCGCGATGTGTGGAGGAACAGATGAGAGCGGTGCATTTTTTCTCGGTGGCGGCGATGTTCGTGTGCGTGGCGAGACCAGACGCCCGCGCGGAGAGGATCCAGGTGCTGGAGGCATCATATGGCATAGAGGGGCGATACGCGGACGTGACGCAACGGGTGCAGCGGATCGCGGATTCGGGCAGGCGCGAGTTCGAGGTCTCCAACGAGATCCTGGGCGTCGACCCGTACAAAGGCGAGGGGAAGAGGTTGCGGGTTTCGTACGTTGCCGGGGGGAAAAGGTACTCTGACGAAGCGAGGGAGGGCAGGGCGTTCAGGTTCGAGCGGGGCGGAGGCTGGGCGTGCTGGGATCCGTGGTTCCAGGGCTCTTGGCCGGGTGCGACATACGGTAGGATCGAGTTTCGGAATGAATTCGGCGACCAGCTCGACATCTATCACGTGAATGATTTCGGGCGTTGGGTTTTCGTAAGGCAGCTGTTTGACGGGGAGGGGTTCTCCGCACGATCACCTCACGGCCAGACCTGGGTAGTCACCGACAAGCGAAACCGGATCGTCCGCCAGATCCTCTGCGGGCGTGGCGAGGCGACCATCGTGATTCGGAGGGGCGATAGCGGCCCATGGTGGGGGGATCGCGGCGGCGGAACCGAGATTCGTTTCACAAACAAGACCGGCGACAGGATCCGCGTGAGCCGCGTGGACCGCAATGGGGGCTGGGATCGTGCAGCCGAGATAGGGGGCGGCGGCTCGGACAGGGTGAGGTTCTCACCGGGTGAGCCTTGGGTGGTCACGGACTTGCGCGGCCGCCTGATCCTTAGTGGCCGGGCCGGCCGGGAGAGCCAGAAGGTCGAGGTCCGGGATTGATGGCGCCTAGGAATCTGTGGGACTTTCTGAAGTCCGCCAGGCTGCTAGGGCGGCGCCCTTGGAACGCAGGGCTTTTGGTTCGCTCGACCGAAGCCGTTGGAGTCCAGGCTTTAGCCTGTTTCGTGCCCGATTCGGCCTAAAGGCTGAACTCCAACAGGTTGCTGTCGCATAACCAAGAGCCCCCCGGGAACGGGGTAAAGACCCTAGTTGCGGGTCAACGAATAATGCGCATAGTAGTTTTCCAAATATCGTGGGCCGGATCTGGCGGTATGTCGCCGCGGGAATGGCCCACAGAAGGAGATAGCCGATGAAATCGTTTAGTCGTGTTCTGGCGATCGCCGGGCTTGGTCTGGGGTTCGCCTTTGCGGCCAACGCCGCGACCGTAAGATCCACCGTCAGCTTCGAGGGTGACCTCATGCAGTGCGGCGGCTGCGGGAAGGGCAAGAAGGAAGGCGACAAGAAAGAAGAGCCCAAGCAGCAGAGCGCGCTGGTGGGCGGCCTCCAGGCAGACGTGATGCATTGCGGTCACTGCGGCAAGGACAAGAAAGAGTGCCCGAAGGATGGGGATAAGAAGAAGGAGGGCGACAAGAAGACCTCCACCATGTCCAATCTCGGGGACTGCAACAAGGACAAGAAGGATGGCAGTTGCCCCGACGGCGGCTGCGGCAAAAAGAAGCAGAACTGAGTTCCTGCTAGTTCCGCAATCTTTTCAAAAGCGCCCGCTTCGGCGGGCGTTTTTTTTTGGGGGCGGCGCATGGCGTCCGCCGTGCCTTGTGGCGCCCCACGGAGACGCCCTCCAAGATCGTGGGCGCGCCACGCGGGCATCCTGGGGAGGGCCCGCGGCCTCGCGGTCCGGGTTGGCTTTTTTTCAAACAGCGAGCCGACAGACTCCTAGCCCGGATATTTCACAGCCTTGCGGGCTGTGAAATTCCGGGCTCAGGGAAAACCGCGCCACGAGAGCCATTTATTGGGAAAGGTCTGGCAAAGACTGGGATTTTTCGCGGTTGCAGAGTGTGTTTCGCGGATCGGTGGCACCAGACCCTCCAAAATCGCGTTTTTCGGAGCGCGGTTTTCTTTTGAGCCTGCATGTTTCACGCGGAAGCGTGAAACATGCAGGCTAGACACGGGACCTGCACGTGGGGACAATTGAGAGGGTGGATTTGTCCGCGGAAGCAGGAGGCGCCCGGTGCACGGATCTTTCAGTGTCACGTTGCCGCTGATCATCGCGTTGGCGGGGGCGCCATCATCCGCCGACGGTGAGGCCCGGCAGGGACTGCAGAGGATCGAGGTTCCAGAGTGCCGTGTGAATGAGCCTGTTTCACTGGGGATGGGGGCATTGCTGGAGTCCGGCGCGGTGCAGCCACGCGATGCGGTCACCATCGACGCGGAGAGGGATGGGTGCTGGCTCCTGCGGACCCCCCGGGGACCGACGAAACTGCGCTGGCAAAGGCCGCTGCTTAATGCCAGGCCGGGTGTCGCGCCGTTGATCATCGATCCTGGACTCAGGGGCGTATTCGATATCCACGTCGAGGTCCGTGCGGTGGACGCGGCGGGCGATGGGGGCGCGGGAAATGATGCCGCGCCAATGGCTTTCCAGATCGCGTTGGATGACGGCTCGCGCCGCGAACTCGTCGGCGCCAAGGGCTTTCGCGACTATCATTTTGACACGGAGGTTTTTGCTGGTCGGGCATGGGATCTCTCCGGTCGAACGATCATTCTCTCGAGTGTCGGCAAGCCGGTTTATCTGTACGGGTTTCGCTTCATGCCCGCGCAGGGGGCGACAGCGGGTGGCGTCGCATCGCGTTGGCTGGCGACGGACCACGTAAATATCGCGGTCGATCCGGAAAGACACTTCGCGTTCCCCGGGGTGGCCAGAATGAAGAACGGGGATCTGGTGGTGGTGTACAGGGAGGCGTCCATCCACATGGATGATCCGGAGGGCAAGATCAGCCTGAGCCGTTCGACCGACGGCGGTAGGAACTGGCTGCCGCGCGTGACCGCGGTCGATCGCGCGGGGATCGACGACCGGGATCCCGCCATCTTTCAGATGTCCGATGGCACGGCCATCCTGACATTCGCTGATTGCCTGTGTGTTTCGGGGGACAATGGGTTGACCTGGGGCAAGCCGCGGCCGACGCCGGTGTTCGGTCCGCGGGGCGCGGTGGAAGATGAGGGCGGGCACATCGTCTACGGCGGTCTCCAACGATGTGTGCAGCGGGAACTCACGAAGATTGAGGGGCGGGCCATCACACTTCAGGCGGATGCGGCATGCCGGTCGCGTGACAAGGGCATGACTTGGGAACGGGTCGGCGTCGCCGCATACACGGCGTATATGCCGGGAGCGCGGGATTTCATCTGGTACGATGAGCCGTTCATGTGCGTCATGCCCCGGCGGTACTGGATTTTTGCGGCGCGAGTCGATCTCGATGGCCTGGCGCGGATCATCCGCTCGTCGGATCGTGGGGCGACATGGGAACCGATCATCACCACGTCGGTCTGGGGCTATCCGCAGCATCTCTTGCCGCTGAGGGACGGGCGCCTTCTCATGAGCTACGGTTATCGGCGGCCTCCCTACGGCATTCGCGCCTGCCTCAGTTCTGATTGTGGCAAGACCTGGGATCTCGACAACGAGATCGTCATCCGCATGGACGGCGGGACTCCTGGAGGTCGGCCGCGCAAGGTCGGTGACACCGACTTGGGTTATCCTGCTTCGATACAGCTTGAGGACGACACCATCCTCACTGTCTACTATCATAATAGGGCGGGCTCTAACTGCTTCATTGCGGGGACGTTCTGGCGCCTGCCGCCGAAACCATGACGTGAGAGGACGACGCGAATGAACAGGGAACCGATCAAACGGCGCGCTTTTCTCGCGGGATCTTTGGGCATCCCGGCGGTCGCGGCGCTGGCGGCGCGGGCCGAGGGGGGAGGCGGGGGGGCGAGGTGGGCTATGAAGGCGTATGATGTGACGGAATTGCGTGTGCCGGTGACCGGTGCGAACGCGGTGACCGCGATGGTGCTGGGCGACGATGGCATCCTGTACTGCGGGCTCACCGGACAGCGCCGCGTGCTCGTGGCGCTCGATCCGCGATCGGATGTGATTAGAGATTTTGGCGAGATCTTCCCCGATGATCCGAAGACGCGGGGCATCGACGACAAGATCCACAACGCGCTGGTGAAGGCGCAGGATGGCAGCCTGTACATCGGGCAGGGACTGAACATTTCCGACGGGTATCCGCGCGAATTCCACGCGCATGGTTACGAGGGTGGCCACCTGTTTCGGTACGAGCCAGGGACCGGCCGCGTCGCTGACCTCGGGCCCCAGGTGCCAGGCGAAGCCATCCAGGGGATGACCATGGATCCGAGGGGGCGCTACATCGCCGGCTACACGATCCCGGGCAATCACTTCTTCGTGCACGACCTCGGCACGCATGAGGTGGCCGATTACGGGCGGATCTCGCAGCCGGCCCACCACAATCTCGTTTGCGACAGTGCGGGGGTGACGTGGGGCTGCTGGAACTGTGCCCTGGCGCGCGAGGGCATGCCGGTGCGAACCGGGGCATGCTACCTGATGCGGTACGACCACGAGGGGCGGACGTTCGAGCGCACCTGCGTGGAGGTGCCGACGGAGTCGTTCGCCGCCGTCTCGCCGGCCAAGAACAAGTCTTGGAACAACGGGTTCGACTCTGCGTGCCGCGCGCGCGACGGAGCGATCTATTTCGGAACATCGCTGCCGGCGAACCTCTGCCGGATGCGGCCCGGGGCCGACAACGTGGAGTTGCTGGGCCAACCCGTCCCGTCATCGCGGATCCCCGCGCTCGCGGAGACCGCGGACGGGCGCATCGTCGGACTGGGCGGTTTCCCGCAGATGCAGCTTTTTCAATATGACCCTGCGAAGGCTACGATCCAGAACTTTGGTGTCGTGGCGCCGCAATATCCCCTGTGCCTCTTTCACGCGATGGCGGTGCTGCCCGATGGGCGGATCTATGCCGGGGAGACGGATAGCGGGCGGGCGAACATTTATCGGTTGGAGCCGCGCAAAGGCTAATGCGGAGCTTCGTCTGGTTTTGGCGCATCCATTCTGTTGAGGTGGTCCGCGGTCATCCCACAGCCGTTCGTCCTGAGCGCGAGCGCAGCGAGCGGTCGAAGGGCGGACGACGTGTTTGTCTTCAGCTAGCCTCGTCCTTCGACAAGCTCAGGACGAACGGTGGAAATGGCTGCCCCGAAAAACGAAATTGCGTCATGAGCGTCGCCTGTCCGTGAGGGGCGCGGGGCCGGTGGGACGGCCAAACGCTCGCGCGTTCGGCTACGTCCGGGCGAACCATTCCGTCGGAAGGATCGGCGGTCGTCGCACGGCGTCCCTCCCGGCTGATGCGGGCGGCAAATGCTCTGCGGCTCGCCTTGGCATCGACGTCCGGAATCCTGACCGCTACAGTGCTTCCATGATTAGACCGACCCGACCTACTGAACTGGCAGGCGATTTGCTTTTGACGCAAACACGCAAGGGAGGGAAGCGCTCGGCGATGCGCGCTATTCCCATGATCCTGGCGCTCGGGTGCACCTGCCTCGTCCACGCGGCGGACCAGAAACCGAACGTCGTCATCATCCTCACCGATGACCATGGCTTTGGTGAGCTTGGGGTGACTGGCAATCCGATCGTGCGCACCCCGCAGATCAACCGCTTTGCCGCGCAGGGCGCGTCGCTCGTCAAGTTCAACGTCATGCCCGTCTGCTCGCCCACGCGAGCATGTCTGATGACGGGACGATACAACTATCGCACCGGCGTCACGGATACGTACTTGGGCCGATCGATGATGCACCCGGATGAGACGACCCTGGCGGAAATGTTTGCCGCCGGGGGCTACCGGACCGGGATCTTCGGCAAATGGCACCTGGGCGACAATTACCCGATGCGGGCCATGGACAAGGGTTTTCAGGAGTCGCTCGTGCTCAATGGCGGCGGCCTGGCGCAACCCGGCGACTCGCCCGACCCGGCGGACGAGCGGGGCGCCTACTTCAATGCCACGCTCCGCCACAACGGCGCGTGGGTAAAAACGAAAGGCTATGTCAGCGATGTCATTACGGAGGCGGCCACGCAGTTCGTCGCAAAGAACGATGGCCATCCATTCTTCGTCTATTTGCCCTTCAACTGCCCGCACTTGCCGCATCAGGTGCCCGACGAGTATCGCCGTCGCTACGAGGGCAAGGATTTTGGCGCCGCGGCGTTTCCGACGAATGGGCACCCGATGACCGGGAAGATAGACACGGATGACCTGGCGCGCGTCTATGGAATGATCGAGAACATCGACGACAACGTCGGCCGGCTACTGGCGAGACTCGAGGAACTCAAGATGGCCGACAACACCATCGTCGTCCTCTTCTCCGACAATGGCTGCCAGAAGCACAACGGGTACAACGCGGGATTCCAGGGTTGGAAAGGCTCGACGTTCGAGGGCGGCATCCACCAATTCTGTTTCCTTCGCTGGCCCGCGGGGGTCAAGGCGGGCCGCCAGGTGGACCGGATCGCCGCCCACATCGACATCGCCCCGACGCTGCTCGATCTCTGCGGGGTGCCGAAACCCGCGCCCGTGAAATTCGACGGCGTCAGCCTGGCGCCACTCTTGCGGGGCGAGAGTGTCCAATGGAAAGACCGCGCGCTGTTCTTCCAATGGCACCGCGGTGACGCGCCGGAGCGCTATCGGGCCTTCGCCGCGCGCTCTCAGGATTGGAAACTCGTTCAACCGCTCGGCGTCGGCGAACGGAAATGGGATGGCAGGACCGACTTCAAACTATTCGATATGGCCAACGATCCGTTCGAACTGAAGGATGTCGCCGCCGAGAGGCCGGACGTCGTCGCGAAACTCAAGGCCGAGTATGACGCGTGGTTCAACGATGTCACCAGCGGGCGCGATTACGCCGTGCCCGCGCGCATCTATATCGGGGCGCCGCAGGAGAACCCGGTGCTGCTCACCCGCCAGGATTGGCGCGGCGTCGACGCGAACTGGGGTCCGAAAGGGCACGGTTTTTGGGAGGTGAAGGTCGTCGCCGGCGTCCGATATGACGTGAGGCTGATCTTCGACCCCCTTCAGGCGGACGGTGACGCGACGCTGTCCCTTGGCGGAGTGTCGTTGCGGCAATCCGTCAAGGCGGACGCGACGGAATGCGCGTTCAAGGGAGTCGCTCTTCCGGTGGGCCCCGGTCGCCTTCAAGCCAGTCTTGAGACGGGCTCGGCCGATCTCGGTGTGAAATACGTGGAGGTGAAGCGGCTCGACTGACCCCGGCGATGCGCGGCGCGCGCCGGCCATCAGAGCCCGAGGCGCATGCCGTCGTGCGGCAGGATCATTCCCTCGTTCGCCAACTTGGGCGCGAGGATATCATGGGGCTCGCACCAGTGGAGACTGGTGTGCGTGACGGAGAATCGGCCCCCGGCCTTCATCACTTTCTGCTCGAACAGAAATCGCCTGACGAGGCGGACAAAGGGCAGGTTCATGTGCGCGGTGAGTAGCTCGGGCTTGTCGATTTCCCCGAACGTGGCCTCGACAATCGCGAGGTCCAGGTGCTCGGACTTCAGCGCATTGAACGTCGCCGCGGGCAGCCAGGAGGTGTCCGTGGCATAGAGGAGCGCCCGGTCCTTGCGCCGCAGCACATAGAGCAGCGCGTCTTCGCCGGGGGCGTGGCTTGCGGGCAAGGGGATGCATCGCCATTCGTCTACATCGCAGCCTTGGAAGGGCTTCAGTTCGTGGACCATCACGTCGGGCTTATCCTCCAAGGCGTCGAGGTGCTTCCGCATGGCCGCAACGACACGCGCATTCCCGTGGAGGGTGATGCGCCCGCCCTTTTCTTTGGCGAGCGCCGAGATCGACGCGGGGTCAAAATGGTCGCCGTGCGAGTGGGTGATGAGCACGTGCGCGACGGCCGAGGGCGCGACGCCCGATGCTTTCAGCGATTCAAGTCCAGTGGTTGTGAAGTCGATCACAATATCCGGTGCCACGAAGAGCGAGGAGTACCGTCGGGCATTCTTGCCGCCATGTTCGCGGATGTGGGTGCAGTTGGCGCAACCGTCGGTTTTGGGCCGGTTGATGTCGGCGGCCCCCGTGCCGAGAAACACCACGTGGGATGCGGTGTCGGCATGCTGTACCGGAGCAGGAGGACCCGCCGCGAAGAGAAGGGGAGGCGTCAGGATCAGCGCGAGAATGGCCAGAAAAAGGATACGTCGTGCGGCAAACATAAGAGTTGTCTTGAGCGCGACTATAGGAGAGCAGGCGGCACGATTGCAATGGTGAGGCAATCAGTCCGGTCATCGGTTGAAGCGCGGCAGAAATAGGGCGCGCAGCGCCTTGGAGTTCGGCGGCGACGCTGCCGCTTTTGCGTTCCGCTAGAGGCGGGAGCCCGCGCTCCGCGCTGTTCCAAAGCGGTGGCGTTGCCACCGCACTCCAAGAGCTGGCGCATCCACCAGGGGGCCATGACCCACGCGAAGCGTTTTTGTGCGGTGGTCTCGTGCCGCCCTCCCAGAAATTCTCGACGGCAGTCATTAGAACGGCCAGCCTTAGGATCCAACGCTCAAAGGAGGCATCATGGATCTATCCCGCCGACATTTCATTTCCACGGCCGGCCTGGTTGCGGGAGCGCCGCTCCTGAGATCCGCCTGCGAGGCGGGCGAGGCCATCAAGGGATTCGACCAGACCCAGACCGATGTCGACAAGGCGCAGGCATGGAGACCATTCAGCGACCGGAAGGTCCGTGTGGGCATCGTCGGCCACGGCGTCTGCAAATTCGGACTGCAGTTCGGTCTGCAGCATCATCCGAATGTCGAACTGATTGCGGTGAGCGATCTTTTCCCCGACCGCTGTGCCGAAATGGCGAAGCAGGCCAAGTGCGCGAAGACCTATCCCTCGTTGGAGGAGATGGTCAAGGACGACAGGATCGAGGCGATCTATTGCGCGACCGACGCGCCGGCGCACGCCAAGCACGCGATCCTCTGCATGGAGCACGGAAAGCACGTCGCTACCGCCGTGCCGGCCTTCCGCGGGGACATCGAGGATGCCGGGAGGCTGCTGGAATGCTGCAAGAAGAACAGGGGCCTGGTCTACGCGATGTTCGAGACATCGGTTTTCAGGGACGACCTCTACGCGATGGAAAAGCTCTTTTCGGCGGGGGTGTTCGGCAGGATCGTCTATTCCGAGGGGGAGTACTGCCATCCCCATGTGATCGGCGCGCCGCCACTGGGCTCATACAAGGACTGGAGAAAGAACGGTTGCCCCATGTGGTATCCGACCCACGCCACGGCGTACTATGTCGGTGTCACGCACAAGAGCTTCGTGGACGTCTCGTGTCAGGGGACGGCGGCATTCGATGAATCGGAGCGAGTTCCCAACGCGATAGGAAATATCTTCAAGTCGGAGGTGGGGCTTTTCAGGACGGCCGAGGGCGGGATCGCCCGCATGATGGTGTGCAATTCACAGGGGGAGTATCTGGAGGCGGGGCGAATCCGCGGGGAATACGGCGGGTACAACAAGACCTTCGTGGGCGACAAGACGGGCGAGAGGCGATACTACGACGCCATCAAGGGCGGACTGCGATTGAAGAAGGGAGCGTTGCCCCCGGGGGTAGAGGCGGGTGGTCACGGGGGATCCCACGGCTACCTGGGCGACGACTTTATCGATGCGATCCTGAGGGGACGCAAACCGGCCGTGGGCGTGATCGACGCCCTGAACATGACGACGCCCGGCTATTACGCCCACATTTCTGCCACGAAGGACGGGGAAACGGTCAAGATCCCACAGTATTCCCTCTAGCGCTTTTGCCCCGTTTCCGTGGGGCGGGGTTCTCCGAAGGCACCCGTGCCCCCATGCCGTCGGAGTAATTCCTTGATGCGGGCCCCGGCCCCGTGGCTGTCCGCATAATACATGGGGGTGCGTCCCTGGCCGTCGCGCGCGTCAATTTGCGCGCCCTTCGACAGCAGGTATTCCACCAGCTCGATTTGGTTTTCCTCGACGGCGGCGTGGAGAGGAGCCCGGCCGTATTGGTCTCGTATGTTGACGTCCGCCCCATGGGCGAGGAGGACATCCACGAGTCCCCTCGATCCCTGGCGCACGGCCTGAATCAGGGGAGGGGGCTTCTGCTTTCCGCCGCGATCGACGTTAGCGCCCCGGCCAATCAAGAGTTCCACGATCCTCTTTTTGTCGGGGGTCCAGTCGCCTGGTGGGGAGATGGCCTCGTCGAGCGGGGTCATCCCGCGGTGTTCGATGGCGCTGACGTCGGCCCCGCGATCGAGGAGCAGTGCGGCCACATCAGCGTGTGCGAATCGGACGGCCAGGTGGAGCGGGCAATTGTACTCGCTGCGCGCGTTCACGTCGGCCCCTCTGTCCAAGAGGATCTGGGCGATTTCCAGGCGGCCATGCATGGCGGCGTCGTGGAGTGGTGTGCCGCCGCCGTCATTGCGGAGGTCCGCGTTTGGCATGTGATCCAACAGAAGCCTGACGGCATCGGCATAGCCCTGGGATGCCGCCAGATGGAGGGGCGTGAGGCCGAGGATTTCGCGGGCTTGGGGATCCGCGCCGCCGCCCAGCAGCAGGGCCACGACCTGACGGCGGCCAGCCGTCATGGGCCCGGGCGGTTCCCGGCCGTCGGGATACTCGATGGCCCGGTGAAGGGGGGTCGCGCCGTGGCTGTCGCGGGCACGGACGTTGGCACCGTGGCCCAGGAGCGTTCGAACGACCTCTTCCGCGCCAACATAGGCGGCGAGATGGAGGGGAGTCGTGCCCCCCGGGGCTACGCCAACTGACGCGCCAGCATCGAGAAGGGCATCCGCGGCTTCGGCGTGAGCCGCCTGCACCGCATGCAGCAACGGTGTCCGGCCGCACGCGTCTTGAGCCCCCAAGTCTGCCCCGCGCTTTAGCAGCAAGCGGACACTTTCAAGGGAGGGGCTTGCCGCGGCGAAATGGAGGGGGGTTTCACCGCCGGTCCGCAGGAGGCCCATGGGAGTAGGGAGAAGGCGAATGGGGACGCGGGCGTCAACGCCAGCCCCCTTATCTAGAAGAAGGCCGATCAAGGCCGTGTGCCCGCGGATGGCCGCCTCATGGATGGGGGCGATTGGCGCCTTTCTCGGTCCTGCGCAGCCGTCCACAGGAGCGGCCATGGCCAGCAACTCTGCTGCGGCCCCCGCGTGGTCGAGGCGCGCGGCCAGGTGAAGCGGCGTGATCCCCGACGCGTCCGGCGCGTCGATTCGCGCTCCTTTCGACACGAGGAATCTCACCGCATCGACCGCGTTGAATCGTGCCGCCGCGTGGAGCGCTGTCTCCGCGCCGGCGAAGGTCGTGGAGACAGATGCGCCGTTGTGGTCGATGAGATCCGCGAGCGAGTCGACGCGGTTCAGCGCGGCCGCGGCGTATGGGTCGAGTGTGGCGCCGCCCGACACGAGGAGCCGTGCGATTTCGCGGTGTTGCGCGAGGATTGCGCGCTGGAGCACGGGCACCTTTTCGGCGTCCCTCGCGTTGGGGTTTGCGCCGTGTGCCAGCAGGACTGCTGCGACATCCGCGTGCCCCATCGCCGCCGCATCGAACAGGGGGGTCCAGCCTGTTTTCTTCGTCGCGTTTGGTGGCGCATGGGTGGCCAGGAGGAGTCGCGCCACTTCCGCGTGCCCGGCCGATGCGGCCAGATGCAGGGGGGTGGCCCCCGTCGGTTCGTCGGCCAGACTGGGGTTTGCGCCGTGTGCCAGGAGCAAGCGCACGGCCCCGATACGACCTCCTTCTGCCGCATAATGCAGCGGGGTGCGTTTCTGACTATCCAGCGGATCAACCCGCATCTTTGCGCCCAGCAACCTTTCGACCTCGTCCGTTCGTCCTTCTTGGGCGGCCCCGTGCAGCCGTGTCCACGTCGGCCATTTGGGGTCGAGCACCTCTGGGTCTTTGGACATCAGCAGGGCCACGATCGCACTGTGGTTGTTGGCGGCAGCCGCCTGGAGGGGCGTCATTCCCGCGATGTCCTGGGCGCGCACGTCGGCACCCTTCGCGAGCAGTGCCTCCACCATGTCCTTATTCCCGCGTTGCGCGGCCACGTGCAGCGGCGTCCAGCGCTCCTTGGAAGCGACGTTCACGTTGGCGCCGCGGGCCGCGAGGAGTTGAACAACGTCCGCGTATCCGCCTTTTGCGGCAGCCTGTAGCGGCGTTTCGCCCGCACCGGTTTTGGCTTCCATCGGCGCACCGCTATTCAGGAGCAGGTCGGTAATCTTCAGGTACCCATAGAAAGAGGCCCAGTACAAGGCGGTGAAACCGTTCGGATCCCGCGCTTTCGCATCGGCGCCTCGAGAGAGCAGGCCCGCCACGATCTCTTCCCGGCTCTTCGTGGCGGTGGTCGCCGCGATTATTGGCGTCCGGCCATAGCGGTCCCGGCGCTCGATGAGGCTTGGGTCCTTCGCGAGCAGTCGGTCCGCCGCGCGCCAGTCGCCAGCGGAAATCGCGTTTTGGAACTCGGCCACATCGCCCCCCGGGGCGACGAGCGGCATCCAGATGGAAAACACCGGTCCGAAGAGGCGGACAAATCCAAGAAACGCGAGGGCAAGCACGACTGCGATCGTGGCCGTGAGAACATTCAACGATGGATTTCTCGGAGCCATATCTCGCCGGAGGCGCGTTGTTGGCGGGGGGAATCCGACGGTGGGGTGGCGACGGGGATTGGAGTTGCGGGGCCGTCTTTCCGCGCCCGTCTGCCGACGAGCATCGCACCCACCCGCGCGACGACCTGCAGGGTCGCGCCCATACAATTAGAATATATGGGGATGGACGGGCGAAACAAGGGGGCGGACTTACGGCGAGTGCCGTCGCGGTTCGTGCTTGTAGCGGGATCGGACGTCGGCGGCGATTTTTTTCCGGCATTTGCGATGTGGCATTCGACCTTGCGCCCATGGGCGGTTGATCCGCACGCTTATCGGGTGGCACCGGCACCTCCTTTCGTAGGGTTGGTCGGCGCTGCTGCGGAGAGCGCGGAGGAAGCATGGCGGTGAGCTGGTTCCCTGTGGCGATGGCGCTGACGGTCTTGCCGGTGGCGGCGTTGGCGGATTGGTCGCTGCACGAGCATCTGGATGACGTCGTTGTCTACGACGGCCAGTTTTTCCGCGAATACGAATACAAGCCTGGGAACATCCGGGGACCGAACGGGGGGCTGCTGATCCTTGCGGCGCTGCCACAGAAGGGCGGGGGAGTGAAACCGTACTCCAAGGGCATGGAGGTCAAGGGAGAGCTGCGGCCCGGCCAGTTGCTCCTATCCGGCGAATCCGTGATGAATCCGACGGTCGTGGAGTTTGTCGTGACGGGTGGCAGTCGGCTCGAGTTGGAGTTCGGCCTGTGTGATCTGGCGCTGGCCAAGGGGAACAAGGGCACCCTGCTGAAGATCGAGGTGCTGGCCGATGGTAAGTCGCAGTCCGAAAGCCTGGTGATCGAGGAGAACGGCTGGGGGACGAAATCGCTGGCCTTCCCGAGGGCGGGGCGAGCGCTCGTTCGGCTTATGGCGTCCCGGCGCGGCGGGGGCACGAACTGGACCGGCCTGCTGGTCCGTGGCGATGGCGAGATTGGGACGCGCGAGCAGACGCGCGAACTGTCGCCGAACCGCGATCGGATCGGCAAGGTCGACGCGGCACTGGGATCATCGCCGCATCGCGTTACCGCGCGGCCCGGTTGCGATATCCTGTTCTATCGCGACAAACCGTTTTTGAGTTTCGCCACCAAGGGCAATCCCGCGGGCTCCGAGGAGATGCAGGGGCGACTGGGTTTCAACACGTTCTATGTCGAAGGGATGACCTTCACGCGCTACTGGCCGAAAGGGGCGTCCGGGGTGGTGATCCCCCCCGATTCGGTCATCCATCATGACCTGCGGCTGAGCCAGCAGTTCGACATGCCCTTCAAGGCGACGATCAGCATGGCGCACTGCTGCCCTTTTCTGCCGCCGTGGCTGGTGGCACAGGAGAATCTCGGACTCGAGGGGCATCAGCTCCGCCGCGGCGGGGACACGCACACGTCCTTTATCAAGGCAGCGACGCTCCGTTTCCACGAGCTGGGCCTCAATGGCTGGGTGAAGCCATTCCTCGATCAGCCGGCGCTCTTCGTTTTCGGCCAGGAGGACGACGCGAGCCTGTGGGACGATTATTCGGGCGAAGCGGTGGCGAGCTGGCGCGGGTGGCTGCGGAAGCGGTTCGGAGGGGATTTCCGCGCCTTCGGCGAGTACGTCGGCGGGGCGCGGGGCATCGGGGCGTTTGATGACGTGCCGCAGCCGAAGCGGTTCGAGGCGGACGGGCGCTTCGGATTCCCGATGCGGCTCGCCTATCTGAAGCTCCAATGGATCACCGAGAGCTATGGCGATTATCTGGCAGCGCTTTTCGGGCACATGCGAAAGATCGCGCCGGGCGTGCCGCTGACGCAGCGTTTCGTGAACTGGGCCGGAGCGCCCGCGGTCTGCAAGCGCGTCGGCTTCGATTACAATTACACGTTCGGCCACCTGACCGAGGAGGGCGTGCCCAACAGTTATGGTATCGGGCGGAAGATCTGGACAGGCATCTACGCCCACATGGGCACGCTGCCGCTGCCGCGCGGCGGGTCCATCGGCAAGACGTACAGCCGGAAGATCCGCCGCGGCCCGATGACGCGCGCCGAATGGGAGATGAACGCCTTCACCGTGCTGGCCAACGGCGGCAGCGGTTTCGAGTACTCGACCCTCGTGCCGACCTGGGGACCGGAGTGGGAGCAATCGGCGCTGTACGATGCCGATGGCAAGCTCACCCCGACGGGCGAGGCGGGCGCGCCTGTGATCAGGGCCGCGCTCGAGAACGCGCGCCACATGATGCATTATGAACAATTCGCCGACGTTGCGGTTTATCACGACGCGGCTTTCAACTCTGGACCTTTTGCGGGCCCATGGGGGCAATCGAAGGTCGGCATCTACACCTTGATCCGGGAGACCGGCTTCCAGTTTGACCCGCTGACCGAGCGCGACATGACCGATGATGGCCTGCGCGCCCGCAAGGTGCTGGTGCTGGCGGGAAGCATCTCGATCGCGCCTGAGGTGCAATCGGCCATCCGCGAATACGTACGTGGCGGCGGCACGCTGGTGACGGTCTTCTGTTCCGACGGCAAGGGTTTCCCTGGTTGCAACAGCTATGATTATGGGTGCAATCCTCGGGAGAGCGCCGCGGAGCGTTCGTTCGACGGGCCGAAGTCCTCCGCGCACCTCGGGGACGTGCTGGGCATCCGCGCCGGCGGCGGGGTGGGGGCCCGCGGTCGGGCGAGCGCGGAGGGGCGCGAGGCGGTCAATTTTGGGGGTTTCAACGCGCTCGCAAAGGAGGGTCGCTGGGTGAAGCAGGATGCATGCTGCGCGGTGCTTGCGCCGTTGCCCGATGCCAAAGTGCTTGCGGCCTTTGACGATGGCACGCCCGCCGTCATTGAGCACCGTTTTGGGACGGGCCGGGCCATCACATTGGGATTCGATGCTGGCCTCATCGCGAACAACCTGACCGTGCCGCCGATGTACGCCTGGTGGTCGGACATGCTGGCGTCGGCCGGGTGCCGTAAGGCGGTGGACACTGGAAACTGGTCTGTCGAGGGCGGTGCCTGGCACGACGATGCGGGGAATCGGCTGATCATCCTCGTGAACCACGACGCTGCAAACCCGCAGGAGGCGAGGTTGCCCGACGGGAAGACGATCCAACTCGATGCCGGACGGGCCAAGACGATCGTGTTGCCGAGGTAGGATCTGGTTCGGTACCATGGCGACCGGTTTGACGACAGGCGTAGGAGCGCGCTTGCGCGCGATTCGAGTCACCCGCCGGCAGGCGGCCGCGGGACGTGATCCGGGTTTTCATGAGCCTGGCTGAGGGATGGTAATTATGTGCAACAGCGATTATAATAATGATGTTGTGGGTCGGCGGGGTTTTCTGCGCCGCGTGGCCTGTGCCTCGTGGCTGGCGCGGCATGTGTCATTTCTCGCTCCGGTCGGCGTGGCTCGCGCGGCTGGCGTTGGCGGCGCGTCCGCCAAGGATGCCGTCACACGGGAGCCGCTGTACTGGTCCTGGTGGGGATGGGAGCCGCTGGCACATTACCGGCGCGTCGGGGGGGTCGTGGGGGCTGTGGACACGAATGCGCCGGGACTGGAGCGGTGGTACGACCGGCTGCACTCCGAGGAACTCGTGGCGACAATGGCGGACGTCGGTGTGAATCTGGCCTGCACCCATTTCTTCAAAGGGTTTGGGCTCGTGGCCGAGCGCGCGGAGCAACAGCGCACTGCCGCGCTGGTCCGCGTTGCCCATGGCCATGGCATCAAGGTGCTTGGCTACTGCCAGTCGCGGTCGCTGTATCACGAGACATTTCTCGCCGAGGAACCGCGCGCGGAAGAGTGGATCCAGCGCGACGAGCGGGGGGAACTGCGGACGTGGGGTCGCGCGACCTATCGCTGGGCGCCGTGCATCCTGTCGCGCGAGTTCCGGGATTACATGAAGCGCACCATCCGCATCGGTCTGGAGGAGGTGGGGCTGGATGGGTTTCATTTCGACAACGATTATTGTGAGCCGTGCTATTGCAAGAGGTGCGAGGAGGGTTTCCGGACTTGGTTGGCGAAGCGCCATCCTTCGCCGCAGGAACGATTCGGCCGGGCCTCGTTCGATGACGTGCGTTTGCCGTCGATGGTGCGGGCGCCCGCCCGCATCGATGATCCGATCGTGCAGGAGTGGGTGAGGTTCAGGTGCGAGAGTCTGGCGGAGTACCACGCCGAACTTTGCGGACATGCGCGAAGCATCCGCCCGGGCGTGATCCTGCTGGGGAACCCGGCCTACCCGCGCGACGGGAACAGCCCCTATGGTCGCAGCGTATGGCCCGCGCTGCTTGGGCGGCAGCTCGACCTGCTGTTCGCCGAGAACGAGAACTTTCCGGGTATGGAAGGGGGCGCACTGGTCTCGCAGATCCGCGCGTTCAAGCAGGCGGCCGCGGTTGGCTATCGCGTGATCTCCACGGTTTGGCGGCGCGACAAGCTGACCGCCGCGGGCCTGCCGGAGAGCGCGGGGGAGGTCGGCCTTCAGGTTGCCGAGGCGGCAGCCAACGGTGGTGTGCCCGGCACAAATTGGGCGCTGCGCCCGACCAACGAGGGCGACCGGATGCGCATCGATCGGCCCGATCTGCGCGAGGCGCTGGCCATTTCACTGCGTTTCGCCCGTGACACCGAGAAGTTGCTCGCTGGTGCGCGGCCGGTCCGCGACGTGGCGGTGCTGCGCACCCTTGCATCGGCCGCCTTTGACGGGAGGGAATCCGATGCGCGGGTGTTGGCCGCGGAGGAGGTGCTGATCCGGGGGGGATTTGCTTGGGAGACGGTTTTTGGCGAAGACATGGGGCGGCTGGATGGTTTTGCCGCACTGGTGCTGGCGGGCCAATCGCACATGAGCGATGGCGAATGCGCGGCCGTCCGCGCGTTCACGAAGGCTGGCGGGGCATTGATCCTTGTGGGTGACAATGGTGATCGCGACGAGAACGGCCGGGCGCGGGGTCGTCCGGCTTTCCAAGGGTTCCAAGGCGGCAACATCGCGCGGATCGGGGCCGATGTGATCTGCGCCAAGGAGGCCGGCGGCCGTGCCGCGCGCATTATGCTGCCGGAGAGTTGGACGCAGATGGCCGATGAACTCGACCGTGTCGCGGGTGAACATCTCTCGGTGCGCCTGCGCGGCGCAGGCACGGTCGCACTGAGCGCCAGCGAAATCGAAGGGCATCGGCTGGTCATCCACCTCGTGAATTACGCCGCCGGCGCGACACCCGAAGGTCTGCGGTTGGATCTGGGAAAGCGTTGGAAGGGGGCTGGGGCGGCGCGGATGCTCGTGCCTGATGGTCCTGGCCGGGATCTTGTGGTCCGCGATGTGTCCGGGCCGATGCTCGAACTGCCACCGTTCGCGGTCTACGGCGTGGTGATCGTCGGGTGAGAGGCTTCAAGCTCGATTGAAATGATGATGCCGACCTCATGGCCGGCGGTTAATTGAACCAGAGCTGAGCCATGTCTCGATCAGCCCTGACCTGAAACTTCACGCTGCGCCCAAGACCGTGAGGCGGACAATCCTGTCCGCCAACTCACGGTGCGGCAATGTCTTGCGACTGCGGGCAGGATTGCCCGCACCACGT
>JAKQKQ010000271.1 GCA_029560585.1 Verrucomicrobiota bacterium
AAGCGCGAGCCGGGGCCATAGGCTTCGGCTCCGCCGGGGGCAAAAGCGGTGTCGCCGCTTCGCTCTGCCACCGCAGTCCATAACGGCCCCGCTCCCAGCAGTTTTACCCTGAATAATCCGGCGCGTGGACGGCTCTGGCCGGCGCCGGCCCCCTCGCGCCGGGGGCGGCGCTGACCTGAAACTTCATGCCGCGCCCAAGACCGTGGGGCGGACGTTTCCACATGAATGATGCGGCGCATTCTTGATCAGGTCGGCCCCACCGCGCGCCGGCGGCGGGGGTAGCTCGAAAACTCAGACACCGAATCGTAGAAGCCTGCTTGCAGGCGATTCGAATCGCGCGCAAGCGCGCTCCTACGTCCCATTATCACCCCGGGTGGTGACCCGAATGCCCGCCGTCGCGCGGGCGACCGGGGCATGATGTCCGATTCGAACATGCCGCCTACCGCAGATTTTGGGCGCTCGCGCGTTGGGCTACTCCGCGACTGGGCGGGATCGCTCAGGGGCCCTCGTCGGCATCTTCACCGCGGCGGGCCATGAGGGATTTGCGCGGCCCAAATAGCGCCGTGCCGATGCGGATGATCGTGCTGCCTTCCTCGACGGCCACCTCGAAGTCGTCACTCATCCCCATGGACAGTTCTGGCAGCACCAATCCGGTCCGGGTCGTCACATCGTCCCGCAACTCTCGCAATCGCGCGAAATAGGGCCGGGCCGCCCCCGGATCCTCGGAGAAAGGCGCCATCGTCATCAGGCCCGTCAGGCGCAGGCGGCCAAGCCGGTTGGCGGCCACTATCAGGTCGGGCAGGTCCCCGGGCGTCGCGCCAAATTTGCTGCGCTCGCCCGATACATTCACCTCGATCATGACCTCCAGGGAGCGGCCACACCGTTCCGCCTCCCGGTCCAGCATCTCGGCGATGCCTATGGAATCGATGGTCTCCACGCAGGAGAACAGCGCCGCGGCATGGCGGGCCTTATTGCTCTGCAGGTGACCGATGAAGTGCCACTTTGCTCCGGACGGGCACAGAGGTATTTTCGCCCGCGCTTCCTGGACCTTGTTCTCGCCGAACAGATCCAGGCCCATGCGGACCGCCTCCGCCACCTCTTCTGGAAGGCGAGTCTTGGTGACGCCCAGCAGGCGAACCGTGGCGGGGTCGCGCCCCGAGCGCCTTGCGGCAACCGCGATCCGCTCCGTCAGCCGTGCCAGGCGCTCTGCAAAGCCATCCATAAATAAGCGTTTTTCGTGTTGACTGTGCAATTAGGCTATCTTATGTAAAAGGGGATGCAAGTTGAAAGCTTCAAGGTTTTCAGGGATCTGGTCGAGACGCAGAGTTTCAGCAAGGCGGCGCAGCTCAATGCCGTGACGCAGTCTGCGGTCTCGCAGCAGGTGCGGGCGATGGAGGAGCGGTTCGGAATCCCCCTCATCGAGCGGACGAGCAAAAAGTTCGGCCTGACCCGCGAGGGGCAGATGCTCTACCAGACCAGCAGGCACATGATCCAGCTCTACGAGGGGCTGCAGCACCAGTTTCAGGAACTGCGGGGGGTGATCTCGGGGACGATCCGAGTGGCGACGGTCTACAGCATCGGATTGCACGAATTGCCGCCGTACCTCAAGGCATTCCTGAAGGAGTATCCGCAGGTCAATGTCCACGTCGAATATCGGCGCAGCAACCAGGTCTATGAGGATATCCTTCAGGGCACCGTGGACATCGGTCTGGTGGCCTTTCCAGCGCAGCGCAAGAACATCAAGATGGAACCCTTCCGCAAGGACAAGCTGGTCCTGATCTGCTCGCCGGATAACCCGCTGGGCAAGGGTGTCGGCGTGCGCATGTCGGAGGTGGCCAAGGCGAAGTTCATTGCGTTCGAGTCGGACATCCCGACGCGGCGTGCGGTCGACCGGATATTTCGGGAGCGGGGCCTGGAGGTGAAGCCCGTGATGGAGTTCGACAACGTCGAGACGGTCAAGCGTGCGGTGGAGATCGACGCCGGCGTCTCGATCGTGCCCCGGACGACCGTCGAACAGGAACTCCGCAATGGGACGCTGAAGGTCATCGAGATGTCCGGCGGCGATTTCCATCGGCCCCTGGGCATCCTCTACCGGAATGGGCGGATCCTGTCCCCGGCGCTGAAGAAGTTCCTCGAGACCCTGCGCAAGAAGCAGGAAGCCGCGTCCTGACCAACTCCGGGGCGTGCGCGCCCGGGACGTCAGAGTTGGCCCTGGTTTTCTACTCGGTCTCGATGCGGATGCGCTCCCATTCCGCGGCGGTCATGGGTGGGGCGGGGGCGTTTTCGAGGAAGAGGCAGGCCTTGCGGCAGGACTCGGTGCAGGCGCCGCAGAGGATGCATTTGCGGCGGTCGATCATCCAGCGCTTCTCCTTGCGGTTGACAACGATCGCGTCGGTGGGACAGACCTTTGCGCACAGGTTACAGAAGACGCAGGTATCCTCGGCGAAGCGGACGTGGCCGCGGGTGGCGGCGAATGGCTCTCGCCGGGTGAAGGGGTATCGTCGCGTCGCCGGGGTGCCCACGGCGCTCCTTGCGACGAGTTTTGATATGCTCCAGTTGGCCATCGGCGTGGTTCTCCGTGTGGTTTAGCGCTCCGCGCAACTGATGCAGGGGTCGATCGTCAGGACGATGACCGGGACGTCGGCGAACTCGCAGCCTTTGAGCATGTGGATGAGCGCGGGGATATTGGCGAAGGTGGGCGTGCGGACGCGGAAACGCCCGAGGTTCTTCTTGCCGTCGCCCTTGACGTAGTAGCCGACCTCACCGCGGGGCTGCTCCAGGCGCGACATGTACTCGCCATTCGGATTGCCCTTCACGGGCACCTCGATGGCGCCGGCCGGCATTTTGTCGATAGCCTGCCGCAGGAGGTCGAAGGACTGGTGGATCTCGCGGATGCGGACGCTGCAGCGCGCCTGGCAATCACCGGCGGTTTCCACGACGGGCTCGAACTCGAGTTGGGGGTAGGCGGCGTAGCCCAGCTTACGGGCGTCAAAATCGATGCCGCTGCCCCGCGCGGTAGGGCCGACGGCGCCGAGCGCGTGGGCGTCCTCGCGACTGAGGGCGCCGAGACCGCGAAGGCGGCGTTTGGCGGTGGGGTCCTGGTCAAAGACGCTGGCGATGTCGCGGAATTCGGTCTCGATGGGATCCAGTTCCCGGCGGATGCGGCGGAGGATGTCGTCGGCGACGTCGCGGCGGATGCCGCCAATCTTGCAGGATCCGAAGATGACGCGACCGCCCGAGGTCTCCTCGATGATGTCGAGGATCTTCTCGCGGACGCGCCAGGAGTGCATGAAGAGGCTCTCGAACCCGAAAGCGTCGGCGATGAGCCCGAGCCAGAGGAGGTGGCTGTGGACGCGAGATAGCTCGGCCCAGAACGTGCGGAGGAAGAGGGCGCGCGCGGGGACCTCGATGCCCATGACGGTCTCGATCGCCTGGCAGTAGCCCATGCCGTGCATGAAGGAGCAGATGCCGCAGACCCGCTCGGCCACCTGGGTCATCTTGTGGAAGTCGTGCTTCTCGCAGAGCTTCTCAAGCCCCCGGTGGACGAAGCCGATCGTCGGGATGGCGTCGACGACCTTCTCGTCCTCGAGGACGAGATCGAGATGGATGGGCTCGGGCAGCACGGGATGCTGCGGCCCGAAGGGCACGATCGTTCGGGGTTTCGTCTGGGTCGGTGCGCTCATGCGGGGGTGGCGTTTGCCGCGAACGGGTTTTTCACGCGGGTTTTCAGGAGGCTGCCGCCAAAATCGATCGCGAGGCCATCGAATGCGACGCCGAAGAGATCGTGGATCTCGTTCTCGTAGAGAAACGCGCAGAGATAAGAGCCGGTGATGCTCGGGAGGCGGGCGCCCTCGCGCGGGAGGGTCGCGCGGAGGTTCTTCAGTGCGAGTTGGTTTGCGAAGCTATAGAGGATCTCGAAGTTCGGGCCCACGGTGGTGCAGCAGATCTGCATGAGGCGCCATCCGTCGGCGCGCATCGCGGCCGCACGATTGGGCAGCGAAGACGGATCAACGGGCTCGATGGATTGCGCGGCAGTCATGCGGCCTCCCTGGCATCGGCCGGCGCAGTGCGTCCGCGGCCTCGCATGGCGTCCGCCTTTTGCTGGAGAATCCCGACCGCCTTGACCACGCCATCGATGATCGA
>JAKQKQ010000274.1 GCA_029560585.1 Verrucomicrobiota bacterium
CATGCCGGGATAGGTTGTGAACTCCGTGTTGTCGGAAGCGGCCATGATGCGCCAGACGTCCCGTTCGCCGCCGCGCGGATAGCTTTGAGTCGCGATGTACTCCTTTCCCCATGTGATGGCCGGAAACATCTGCATCTGGAGATGGTCCGCGCAGCACGTGTTGTACACGATGCAGTCGTAGTTGTTCCGGCAGGTCACGTCACGCGGCGGATCGAGATACCTCGCCGGCCATTCGCAAAGGCAGTCGTCGCGGTTGGCGCATTCCAGCCACTGATGATGGTATTCGCAGATTCCCTGAGGGCAGCAGTGGTTGGTGTTCGGGGCGTTGGCGGCCTCGCTTCCGCCGAACACGACAACCGGGTGGTTGGCCAGCACGATCGACCCGGTCAGGTCGGCGCCGTAGGCGTTGGTTTCAATGTTCAACGTGTCGAACTGTTTCAGTTCGGCAAAGGTCTTGCTGCCGCCAGCCTGCATTGCTGGAATACCTGATCCTCCCAGCGTCGGCGCGGTGACCGCGGTGATTGGGAGGGCAAGCAGCGGGAGGAGGGCGAGGGTAGTTCTCATAGTTCTTGGCTCGGTCCGGTGGCCCGAAGGCGGGTGCGACTGGGGACTAGGAGCGGACGCAGGCGCGCGCTCGCGCGAATCGAATCGCCCGCCAGCGGGCTCCTACAGTTTGAGGGCAGGATTCTCAGGGTGGGGCGCATGGGAGGCTTCCGAGACATCGATGGCATCGAATGGGCATTCCTCAACACAGATCATGCAGCCCGTGCAGGGTTCCGGGCCGGACTTGGGGAGGGGGGCTTCGCGGGGCATGGAGATGGCGTCGTGGGGGCAGAGGTCGGCGCAGATGCCACAGCCCGTGCAATGCTCTTGCGAGATCCTCCAGTGCCAGCCCATGGATTCACCGTTGGTCGGTGGTTTTCATCTGGCGGCATGCGGCGACGGCGGCCCAGATGGCGATGGCCATGAGGAGCGGGAAACAGACGTAGAAAGTCGCCTGGGACAGCTCGAGGCCCGCCGGGTCGGCGTTGGAGCGAAGATGCGTCTTGATGTAGGTCCAGAAGGGGCTCGGATGGCTCGCGAGGTATTCGCCACTCGGGGCCTCCATGATGATCGTGAATCCGAGGACATTCAGGACATTCGCGGCCCACATGAGCTGGAGGGAGCGGGTGAAATTTGGGTTGCCGCGCTGGTGCCCATCATGGAAGAGGCGGAGGACCAAGGCGGCGGCGAACAGGACGGTGGCGATCTGGCAGAACGGGACGGCCATCTTGATGTCCGCCATGATGTCGGGATTCAGGACGAGATAGCCTATTAGCACCGTGGCGAGGAGCAGGGCATCTGCGGCGCCGATCGCGAACACCTGCCAAAGCTCGATGGACACGCGGAGGGTGAGGCGTTTCTCCAGAGCCGCGAGGTAGCGCTGCACCATGACGGCCGACGCCGACAGAATGCCGCAGAGGATCGAAACGTTGAAGAGGTTCTGGAGCGTCCATATCTCCAGCGCCTTCGCGATGTCGTGGGATGCCATGGCTTGGACCTTTCTCTGTCGTCGGTCGGGCGTTCATCGCCCCGAAGAGAAAGCAAATAGCGCTTGCGGTGGGCGGAGTCAATTTCCCCGGAACTTCCCCGCGGCGTCAGGGTTAGGATGGGATAGGAGAGGCGGACGAATCCGAATGGCGGTTGGCATGAGAGTATCCCTGATGGCGGCGGCCATGATGACGGTCTTGGCGGTCGCGGCGGCGGCGAAGGAGCCGGTGCGGCCCTTCGAGTTGGGCCAGGTCGCGGCACCCGGCTGCAAGATCGATGAGCTGGTGTTCACCCGGCTGCGGCAACTGGGGATCCAGCCCGCCAACCTCTGTTCGGACAATGTCTTTGTGCGCCGGGTGTTCCTCGATGTCATCGGGACACTGCCGACGCCCAAGGAGGCCTCGGATTTCCTCCAGGACACCAGGCCGGATAAGAGGGCGGCGCTTATCGACCAACTGCTGGGGAGGGAGGAGTTCGCGGACTATTGGTCGCTGAAGTGGGCCGATCTGCTGCGGGTGAAGGCGGAGTTTCCGATCAACCTGTGGCCGAATGCGGTGCAGGGCTATCATCGGTGGATAAGGACGGCGATCAAGGACAACGCGCCCTATGACCAATTCGTGCGCGAGCTACTGACGGCGAGCGGCAGTAATTTCCGGAACCCCCAGGTGAATTTCTATCGGGCCCTGCAGAGCAAGGAGCCAAAGGCCATCGCGCAGGCGGTGGCCCTGACGTTCATGGGCGAACGGGCGGATAAGTGGCCCGCCGAGCGACTGAATGGGATGGCGGCCTTCTTCGCCCAGATCGGCTACAAGAGTACGCAGGAGTGGAAGGAGGAGGTCGTCTTTTTCGATCCGTCGAAGGTGGCGCCCGGTGCGCCGGCGGCGCGGCTCGGGACTCCGGTGTTTCCCGATGGGACGGCCGCCAAGGTTCCGCCGGATGTCGATCCGAGGGAGGTTTTCGCCGATTGGCTGGTGACGCCGAAGAATCCATGGTTCGCGCGCAACATGGTGAACAGGGCCTGGGCCTGGCTCTTCGGGCGAGGGATTATCCATGAGCCGGATGACATCCGTCCTGACAATCCGCCGAGCAATCCGGAATTGCTGGCATGGTTGGAGGGCGAACTGGTGGCGGCGAAGTTTGACATGAAGCACATCTTTCGACTGATACTCAACTCGAGGGTATATCAGCTTTCCTCCATTCGGCCGAGCGAACGTCCGGAGGCGGAGGCCAACTTTGCGTTTTATCCGATGCGGCGGCTGGATGCCGAAGTGCTGATTGACGCGCTCTGTCAGATCACCGGAACAACGGAGGAGTATTCGAGCCCGATACCCGAGCCCTTCACGTTCATCCCGGATGGCCAGCGGTCGATCGCTCTGGCGGACGGCAGCGTGACGAGCCCGTTCCTCGAGATGTTCGGTCGGCCCTCCCGCGACACGGGCGTTGAATCGGAGCGGAACAATCGGCCGACGGCGGCGCAGGGACTGCACCTGCTGAACTCCTCGCACGTCCGGCAAAAGATCGAGCGGGGGGAGAAGCTTCGGAATCTCATCTGGTCGAGCGGCAGCCCGGAGGAGGCGGTGACCAGGGTTTACATGGCGATCCTGTCGCGGCAGCCGACCGCGCAGGAAATGCGTGGCGTTCGGGAGTATTTTGAGTCGGGCAAGGTATCCCGGCAGGAGGCCTATGTGGACTTGGCCTGGGCGCTGATCAACAGCGCCGAGTTCCTGTTCAGGCACTGAGGTGGCGGGTCGGGAAGAGTGGAAGGATGGGCATATGACCGCGGGTGATGCGAATGTAGGGCACGGCATCCAGATGCCGGAAGGCGGCGGGCTGATTTCTCGTCGGGGACTCTTGCGCGGCGGCGCGTGCGCCGCCGCGGGATGGCTGCTGGGCGGACCATCGGGCTATGGCGCGGTGGTGCCGAGCCGGCCGGCGAAGGCGAAGGCCGTGATCCAGATCTGGCTCTGGGGCGGAATGGCGCATTTGGACACCTTCGATCCGAAGCCGGACGCGGGCTACGATTACTGCGGGCAACTGGCCAAGGCGATCCCAACCAACGTGGATGGGATACAGATCGGCGAGATGCTGCCGGAGTTGGCCAAGCAGGCGGACAAGTACTCGATCATCCGGAGCATGACGCATGGCGTCGACGCGCACGAGACCGCCACGTACATGGTCCAGACGGGTAGGGCAGCCGGCGACCGGATCGTCTACCCGTGCGTGGGGGCGGTGGTGTCACTGTTCAAGGGGTACGATGCGGGCTACAATGGGCTGATCCCGCCGTACGTGATCTTGACGGAGCCGCTGGGGCGTTTTTCCGAGACGGGTTTTCTGGGTTCCAAATACAAGCCCTTTTCCACGGGCGGGGATCCCGGCCAAAGGCGGTTCATGGTGGAGGGCGTCGTGGCCGAGGGCATCTCGGACGAGCGACAGCGCGGGAGGCGGGAACTGCTGGACAAGCTGGGGACGCTGGCGACGGCGGCGCAGGGTGATCCGCAGGTCGGGGCGCTGAAGAAAGCGCAGGAGGACGCGTACGATCTGATCATGGGCAATGGCGCGAAGGTGTTCGACCTTTCGCAGGAGAAGGATGATCTGCGGGAGCGCTACGGGCGGAACACCTTCGGGCAGTCGTGCCTGATGGCGCGCCGCCTGGTTGAGCAGGGCGTGCGTTTCGTGACGATCAACTACAAGGGATGGGACACGCACAAGCAGCATTTCCAGATCATGCGGCGGAAGCTGCCCGAGTTCGACAAGGGGCTGGCGTCGCTCTTGGCGGATCTCTCGGGTCGGGGATTGCTGGAGAGCACGCTCATCTGGTGCTGCGGCGAATTTGGCAGGACGCCGAAGGTGCAGTGGGAACCTCCCTGGAATGGTGGGCGGGGGCACTATGGTGAGGTCTTTTCGGCGGTCGTGGCGGGCGGCGGATTTCGGGGCGGTTGTGTCGTGGGCTCATCGGACGCGAAAGGGGAGGCCGTCAAGGAGCGGCCGGTGCATCCGGTGGACATGATCGGAAGCATGTACCAGCTATTGGGCATCGATCCGGACGCGACGTTGCAGCATCCCCAGGGTTTCGCGGTGCGGCTACTGCCCTCGGCGAAGGATGGGTTCAAGTCGGGCGGCAAACTGCGGGAGATCATGTAGGTAGGGAGGCAACGATGGGCGTGATCCGAAGGCAGATGGCGATGGGGTTCCTGGTTTGCGCTGCGGCGACGCAAGCTGCGTTTGGCCAGAGGCCCCAGCTCGGCCCGAGGGACCCGCACATCGGCTACATTTATCCTGCTGGGGGGCAATCCGGATCCTCGGTGCAGGTTTTGATCAGCGGGCAGTTTCTGGAGGGGGCGGACGACATCCACGTTTCGGGGGACGGCATCAAGGCGTCGATCGTCAAGTACCATAAGTTCTTTCAGCAGGGGGACATCCCCCGAATCCGGAACGCGATCGAGCGGGCACAACAGGTCCTCGAGAAAAAGTTGGGAAGGAAACCGGATGCGGAATTGAGGCGCGGTGGCCGTCTCGTGGGCAAGGATGCCGCGCTCGTCATGAAAGAGGCCGGTGTCACCGAGGACGATTTCGAGCACATCGAGGAGTTCCTTAGACTCCAGAGCAACAAGAAGCGACAGCTCAACCCGCAGTTACTGGAGGACGTGACCGTCAGGTTGGAGATCTTGCCGGACGCGGTGCCCGGGGACCGGAGCGTGCGAGTGATGACGCCATTCGGGCTATCGAATCCGCTGTGCTTCCAGGTCGGCGCGTGGGCCGAGTGCCGCGAGACGGAACCCAACGACAAGGAGCCCGATCGGGCGATCGGGGCGGCGCGCCCGGTCGTGGTGAACGGCCAGATTCTGCCAGGGGACGTGGACCGGTTCAGTTTCAGGGCGACCAAGGGCACGAAACTGGTGATCGCGGCGCGGGCGCGGGGATTGATACCCTATCTTGCGGATGCGGTGCCGGGCTGGTTCCAGGCCGCGCTGACCCTGTACGATGGCCGAGGGACGGAGGTGGCCTTCGATGACGATTTCGGGTGCAGCGTGGATCCGGTCGTGCACTGCGAGATACCGGGGGACGGGGAGTACATTCTGGAGATCAAGGACGCGCTGTACCGCGGGCGAGAGGATTTCGTTTACCGGATCGCGATCGGCGAGGTGCCGTTCGTGACCAGCATATTTCCGAGTGGTGGCCGGGCGGGGGAAATTGGCCCGGTCGCGGCCTCGGGTTGGAATCTGGCCGAGGCCAAGTTTACGCCCAAGGTCCGCGGCGGCACGGGCATACGCGAGGTGGAGATGCCGGGGACGGGCGCGGGCTGGAATCAGTTGCCCTTTGCGGTGGACACTTTGCCGGAAAGCGTCGAGGCGGAGCCCAACAGCAGCATCGAGACAGCCCAGCGGGTGACGCCGCCGGTCATCGTCAACGGGCGCATCGGGGCGCCCGGAGACTGGGACGTGTTCCGGATCGATGGGCGGGCCGGATCAGAATTGATCGCCGAGGTGTTTGCGCGGCGCCTGAACTCACCTCTGGATTCGGTGCTGAAGTTGCTCGCGACCAATGGCCGGGAGATGGCGAGCAACGATGACAATCAGGATAAGGCTTGCGGGCTGGAGACGCACCACGCGGACTCGCGTTTGAGCATCCGGTTCCCGGCCAGCGGGACCTATTATCTGCGTCTTGGCGACACGCAGCGGCATGGTGGGGACGACTACGGGTATCGCTTGCGCATCGCATCGCCGCAGCCTGATTTTGATTTGCGGGTGGTGCCCTCCAGCGTCAATGGCCGTGCGGGCGCGAGCATTCCGATCACGGTGTATGCGTTGCGGCGCGACGGCTTTGCCGGAGATATCGATCTCTCGCTCAAGGATACGCCGCCGGGCTTCAGGCTGAGCGGCGGGAAGATTCCCGGCAATGAGGAGAAACTGCGGCTGACCCTGACGATGCCGGATTCGGCCACAGCGGGGCCGGTGCGTCTGGCGATGGAAGGGCGCGCCACGATCCGGGGCCGCGAGGTCGTGAGGGCGGCGGTGCCGGCCGAAGACATGATGCAGGCCTTCGCGTATCGTCACCTTGTGCCAGCGGAGGACTGGTATGCCGTGGTGACGACTGGAGGGGGACGGTTCACACCGCCGGCGCTGAAGGTGGCGGTTGGAAATCTCGTGCGGGTCCGCACCGGGGCGGTGACGCGGATTCCGCTGCCGGGCTTGGGTGGGCCCATGATGGACCAGGTGAGATTGGAACTGAGCGAGCCGCCGGAGGGACTCGCCATCGAGAGGGTATCGCGCGAGGGAGGGGGCGTGCAGTTGTTGCTGAAGGCCGATCCCAAGACGGCCAAGCCGGGGCTCAAGGGCAACCTGATCGTGGAAGGTTACTTCGAGCGATCATTCTCGCGGCCGGGTGCCACGGGCAACACCGTTCGCATCCCGATCGGGACGCTTCCGGCCATTCCATTTGAGATCGTGTCGATGTAGGCAGACCGCTATTGCGCGGGCTTGACGACGCCGGTCTGCAACACGAGTTTCCCATTGCGGAAGATCGCCGGGGCCGTGAAATCAAAGGTGCCTGGCCCGCGGTATCTCGCTCGGACATTGAGCAGGAGTTCGCCCGTGGGCGACCATCCGTCCGCGGTGGTCCAGCTGCGGATCAGCCCGTTTGCGTTGGCTTCCTTCACGCGATCTTCGATCTCTGCAAGGGCGACGCCCAGCCAGCGTTGGCCGAGCGCATCGTCCGCGCGCTTTATCGCGGCACCGTCCGGGAGGGAAAACACCCACAGGTAATCGCCCTGATTGCCCCGGCGATTGTTCACCGCCACGTGGCGCCCATCGGGGCTCCAGTGGGCCGTGATCAAGTAACCCATCGTGGGCGCCCGCGCGACGACCTTGTCCCCTTGTGAGATCTCCAGGGTGAAAACGTCAAGCGGGTCGTCAGTGTTCGGCATGGCCATTGGGACGATGCGCACCGACGAACTCCCGTCTGGAGAGGCGATGCGGGCGGGCGGTCCAGCGGGGGCAGGTTCAGGCTGCTGGGCACTTTCCGTTTGAATTGGGCATGCCAAGAGAAGGCCGCAGCAGACAGACATTGAAGCGATCAGTTGGCTTGGGCCACGCGCGCGCAGATAGTCATCCATGTTCCGTGTCTCCTCCCAGGAACCGAGGCCACCGTCTCTGTCATGCTCAGCGACGGAGAAACCTCAGAGTGCAGAGGAAGCTATCACCTCGTGCTATCGTGGGCAAGCACGGGGACCATTCCGTGTGGCCGGGGGCACCCCAAAATTCGCTTGGGAAGTTGCGGGGAGCGGTCTAGAATAGCTGCATGATGAGGAAAGAATATCTCGTGGTGCCGGCGGCGCTTTCGGTCGCGATGCTCGTATTTTGGACCGGCTGCGCATCCAAAGAGCAGCCCCAGGCCGCCGGTGACGGCGGGACGAACCTCGCCTACATGGCTGAGGGAACGCCGACGGTGACCTCCACTCGCGGTGCCGAGCCCAGTGCCACTGCGGCGGGGCTGCCTTCGGCGGCGCCACGCACCGCGCCCCAGGATTCTTTCCAATATACGGTGCAGCCCGGCGATTCCCTATGGAAGATAGCCAACAAGCATGGCACATCCGTTTCCCTGATTCAGAAGATGAACAACATGCCCTCTGACAAGATCACGATCCGTGTCGGGGACAAGATTATGATCCCGGGCAAGGCCGATGCCGATCGGCTTCGCCAGCAGGCCCCAGCCGCCTCGGGGACTGGCGCGGCCACTTCCGTCCCGACGGTAACGGTACCCACGACAACGGCGACGCGTGCCGCCACGCCTTCGGTGGCCACGACCCGGACCACGCTCCCATCCGCGACGCTATCGCCGGCGCCAACGGTTACGACGCCGGCACCGACCGCGACCGCGCCAGCGGCGACCGCTGGGTCGGCCTCGTGGTTGCCGCCGTCCTACCGGACTCCCCAGGCAGGTGCTGCCACGACGCCCGGCGTCTCCACCACGACCCCCAGCCTGACTATTGCACCGGGGTCCGCGACCCTCTCGCCTGGAGCGGTGAAGACCAACGCGACGTCGGCACCGCCGGCTTCCCTGACGTTGCCTCCTGCGACGATCAACACGCCGGTTGGAGGCATGACCATCCAGGCAGTTGGACCTTCCGGCGCCGCGCCAGCACCCGCGCAGCCGGCCGCGCCCGCCCCAAATCCCTAAGGGGCGTTTTACGGCTTGTGGGTGATGCCCATGCCCAACAGCGGGACCACGTCGTTGGCCTCGGCGGTCGAGTAGTTGAAAATGGTGAAGCCCCGGCACCCGAGCTTACGGGCGGCCTCGATCTGGGCGATCGTGCGGACTGGATCCGGGCTGGCCCAGGTGCTGGTGCCGATGCCGGGGTAGCAGGGCACTTTCCCGGCCCACTCGATCTGGCGTTTGACCATGCCCTCGAATGCGATATCGCTGGGAGTGTAATCCATGGGGCAGAGGAAATCGAGGTAGCCGCGCTCGCACCAGAGTTTCCAATCCTGGCCCACTGAGTCCCGGTCGGTGGACCAGTTTCGGAAGACGGCGGCGGACAGGCGGATGCCGGGCCTGGCGGCGCGGGCCCCTTCGCTGACGGCCTTGACGACGGCTGTGATGTTTGAGCGGCGCCAGTCTAGCCAGGCCTGGCGCTGGGGACCCGAACCGAGGACATCTGCCGGCCAGTGGGTGATCGGGGCGCCGATGGCATTCTGAAAGCGCGTGCGGCAGCCGTCGCAGAAGCAGTGGTTGCCATCGGGATAGCGGATGTAGTCGAAGTGGAGGCCATCGACGTCGTACTTCTTGGCGACCTCGATCATGGAGTTGATCTCGAGCTGTTGGTTCGCTGGGTTGGAGGGGCAGAGCCATGGCTCGGACTTGCCAAAGGCATCCATCTGGCAGCGGCCCTCGGCCCGCATTCGTTCGATGAACTCCTTGGGCGCGTGATGGCCGGTGTTCCAGTTGACTTTCCACACGTGCATCTGGATTCCGTGCTTTTTGCAGGCGGCGAGGCACGCGGCGATCTGGTCGCCTTTGGTCGCGACATCGGGGTGGACGGGGAGGAACTGGCTGTCGTAAAAGGCGACGCCGCCCCAGAGCATGTTGGGGAGGATGGCGGTGAAGCCATTTTCCGCGAGACGGCGGATGGCTGCGTCCCAGTCCATGCCCGTGACCCCCGACGCGCTGTGGCACCAGAACGCCCGGAACTCGCCCTCGAGCGGTTTCTTTGACATGCAGTAGGCCTCGAGCAGGCGGCGTGACGCCTTCGCCGCGGCGTCGATGGCACCGATGGGTTCGCCCTGCTTCTGGGCGGCGGTGGCGGAAGCGGCGAGTTCTTCGGCTTGCGAGAGAGCGCGCCTGACGCGGCGATCCTTGCCGGCCGTCCGGCGGATGGCCTGGGCGGCTTCCGAGAAACTGTGGAATCCGGCGAAGCGGCCGATTTCCGCGATGCGCGCCTTGGCGGTGGCGGGCCAGTTCTCTGGGACCAGTGCGCCCACCATGGCGAGGAGCATGCGGCCTTTATTTGACGGATCGTCAGGAAGCAGGACGTGGGTCATGAAGATGGCGTTGGAGGTGGCCACGACGGCTGGGTAGCCGGTGGGCTGGCCGGCCTCATCGAACCACTCGGCAAGCGCGCGGCAATTCTGGGGAAGCGTCTTGAGGCCGTGTATGCCCCAGGAGCGTTGGGAGACCGAGGGCGGGGCACCGGGCAGCGCACCCTGGGCGAAGCGGATGCTCGCGAAGCGGGGGGCGGATGGGCCCGAGATGAAATCGGCGGGGCCCACGTCGAGGATCGGGCGCAATTGCCGAGGGATCGTGTAGAAGACGATGAGCTTGCCGCCCTGGGCCACGAAGCCTTTCAGGGCGTCTGCCGCGGCATCGGGCAGGGAGGGATTGTGTGGGAGGATGGCGAGCTTCGCGTGGGCGAGGCGCGCGGGGGTGACATCGAGATCGCTGAGGGTGGCGCACGGGACGTTTTCCGTGGCGAGGGTCGTGGCGATTGCCTCGGCAAATTGCTCGACCGATTTGGCCTCGGATGGGTTTTTCTTGGTGACGGATTCGCCCCGGATGATGGCGATTGACGCGTCCGCGCCGATGGTCCCGATCTTTCGCAGTCCGGCGACGAAGAACTCCGTATCGTGATCCTCGGCGCGCCAGGCGGAAATGCGGATCGTGCGTATCTTTCCCCAGCCGGTCGGCTGATCCTCGGTGCGCGTGGCGGCCTTGGGCACGCTGATGGTGGACCATCCGTTGAGAGATTCGGGATGGAAGGGTGCGCTGTACCAGCCACCCTCGCTCTGGAAATAGATGCTGAAGTAGGAAACGGGGGCGGTATTCGTGCAGAAGACATCGAACTGGACGCCCCGGCAATCCGCGAGATCGATGTTGCAGCTGAAATCCCAGGAGGCCCGCTGGAAAGCGGTTCCGGCAAAATTACACGGCAGCCGGAGGGCGCGCCGCGCGGCGACGGTGGCGACGGTCGGTGTGGCGCAGCCTTTCGAGGGCTTCCACGCGGCTGTGGCGGCGGCATCGCTGGGATAGTCGCAAGCGGCGATCGTGGCAACGTCGTTCGCTGGCCGCGCGAGAGGCGCGGCCAAGGCGAGCGTGGCCATCAATGTGACGGCGCATTTCTTGGGTCGAGGGGTCATGGCGAGTTCTCCGGGGTGATAGGTTTGCTGAAAGGATCTGAAATGAATTCTGGCAAAAATGAACTGCGGCGTCACGTCCTATGCGGGTGGGCCCCACCGGAACGAGATATCCTGGGATCAGAATACCTCTGTGATGGGGCTTGACCGGGTGCTGCTCGTGGGGGGCACAATCGTTTTCAGAGGCTTTTGAATGAGGCGTTCGTTTTTTGGGGCCATGAGTGCTTGGGTGGTTGGTGGTGCGGTGGCATGTGGTGGTGCTGGGGTGCCACGGTTTCCGGTCATGCAGGCGGTGCCGTTGCCGGGGGAGGTGGTGTCATTCCAGAGAGAGGGGGTCGAGGTTGCGGCACTGCATTTCGGCCGGGATCTGCATCGGCCTTACATCTGCCCGCTGGTGGGTCCGTCGGGCAGGTGGTTGACGCGGATGGGGCACCCGGGTGATCCGGAGGGGCACAGCCACCACAATTCCATCTGGATCTCGCACAAGGATGTCAATGGTGTGTCCTTTTGGGAGGATGGTGCGGCCGGGAGGATCGTACACCGGCGCATTGAGCGTCTTGAGGATGGTCTGGAGGCGGCTGCGGTTACATTGAACGCATGGGAGCAGGGGGAGGGCAAGGTGATCGTGGAGGAGCGGCGGCGCGTGGCCGTGCGGCCCCTTGCCGCGCGCGAACTGCTGGTGACCATCGATATCGAGTTCCGGGCGACGCAGGGGGTCGTGACCTTCGGGCCGACGCCATTCGGCCTGATTGGGGTCAGGATGGCGAAAACGTTGGGCGTGCGCGATGGGGGCGGGACGATTCGGAATTCGGAGGGGGGCGTCAACGAGGCCGGGACGTTCCGATTGCCTGCGAGGTGGGCAGACTACTCGGGGTGCGCCGCTGCGGACTGCGTCGAGGGCATAGCGCTGATGGACCATCCTGGGAATCCCGGTCACCCGGTCGCGTTCCACACCCGCGACGATGGTTGGATGGGCGCATGTCTTTCAAAAGACTCGCCGATCGTGATCGCTGCCGGGGCGACCCTGCCCGTGAGGTACGCGCTATACGTGCATGCGGGTGGGTGCGACGCGCGGAAGATCAACGCGCGATGGCGGGAGTTTGCCGGGTCGGCACCGGTTGCCGGAGAGAAGAAGTAGGGCATGGGGCGGGCAATCGGGCTTCGTCATCCAGTGCGTCCTTCGACCGCTCACAAGTTCGCGCTCAGGACGAACGGAGGGAGCCTTTTGGCGCTGGGCGGGGAAGTGGTCCTTGGAGAATGAGCACTACCTACGCGATCTCGGCATTGAAACTGTAGAGCTGGCAGAATTCGACGAGTTGCTGTTTGAAATCGCCATAGAAGAAGAGCTGGTGAAATCCGGGGAACGAGAGGACGGGGGTGTTGCCATCCATTTTCACCATGACGGACACGACGCAACCACCAGCGGGCGGGACGTGGATGTTCGACAGGACCTCGCCGGTTGAGATGAGGAACGTGGATCTGTGTGGCGTTTCCGCAGGGGTGACGCTGGCCGGTCGTTTGGCGGCGGGGGGGAGGACGTCGAGGCAGGTGATCCGCTGACCGATCCTCCAGAGGGTTCTCGGAACGGCATCGCGGTTTCCGTGGTGATGCTTGATGTCGAAGGGTTCCGGCGGGTGCTCGAAGCCGCGGAGTCGTGTCGGGCAGGAACAATGGGCCCCGATGATGGCGTTGCGGGACGTCTCTGCGACGGGATCCTGCTGGAAGGCTGGCCGCTCGAAGAGCGCCTGGACGGTCATGTGGGAGGCGATTGCGCCCGTGTCGGCCTCGCAGGCCGCAGGGATGCCATCGTCGTTCATCCGAGACCACGCCAGGCACGGGAGACTGACCTGGGTGGCCCCGAGGGCGCCGAGGCAGTCCATGGAAATGGCGTCGCCCTGTTCATCCGCGAGGATCTTTGCGGCGACGAAGTACGATTTCGCGCCATTGAGGAGATCCTGATCGGTGGCGTCGGTGCGCCGTCGGGCGGTCGAGATGTAATGTTGGGCGAGGGCGCGCACATCGGTGGATTCCGGCATGGACTCGTAGATTTCGAGGAACCTCTTTGCGGGAATGTAGCGCAGGGTGATGCCGGTATCGGCGAGGGGGACATCCATCTGGTTCTCGCCACGGATGACGATGCAGCGGCTTTTATGGAGCTTGGCGCCGGCCTTCAGCATCTTCATGCCGAACAGGGCACGATCAAATTCGTCGGTCGAGTAGATCACGCAGCCGGGCCGTCCGGCAAGGGGGGCGGTGTTGGTTGTGAATGACGTGCCGAGGGGTGAGTAGATGACAGACGGGATCCCGCTTTCGGCGGCGAGGCGGGCGGTTGGCCACGAATGCTCCTGCCGGTCGTGCACCATGACCATGAGCCCATCGGCGGTTTCCGCCTTGGCGGCGTCGATCCAGGCCTTGGATTCGTCCAGGGAATAGAGCGGTTCGGGGCGGAGATGAAAATCGATGCCGAGCCGTTTGGCCTCATTGGAGAGGATCTCCGTGTACGATCTTCGGGTGGCTTCGCCGTCGTAGACAGCGCCGGGCCAGCGCATGCCGTATTCGCCCTTCCGGCGCACAAATGCGGCGTGGATCCGGGCGACGTGTTTCGATCCGGGGCCGCAGGCGCGAATGCGGGCGAATTCGGGGGTCCCCTCGGTACCGCACGAGGAGAGTCCGCCGAGAACCAAAGGGGCGCCGGTGGCCGCGGCCGCCCGAGTCAGGAATTGGCGTCGATTGATCGGGCAGCCGCAATCGAGGTGGGCGGGACAACGTGAAGTGTCATGCATGGCAGAATTCACCCAGCGTTTTCCATCTAGCATCATTCGATGCCCCAATATCCTCTATCTCGTCGCGTGGAATGACAAGGGAAACTCATGGCGGGGGGTGCATTGGGATTAGGTGGGGTGTCAATGGATTGCGAGTTTTAGATTAGGTTTGGATGGGGTCTTGAGGGTTTGGTGGAGAAAAGGCCCATTTTAGAACAGCGATTCAATATATTGGGAATTAAGTATTTGCTGGACTGTCGTGCATTTAGCGGGGTTGCAAAGCCGAATTGTTTCACAACGGAGTGAAAGATTCTGGAGCGCGGGCCCTTGATGTGGCATAATGGTGCTTATGATCGGCCTGAGCGTGGAGACATTCGAAGCGAGGTGCGCGCGACTGGGGCTTCTGCTGGGGGATTTCCAGGAGACTTTTTCGCGGTCCTCGGGGCCGGGGGGTCAGAATGTGAACAAGGTGTCGAGTTCAGTGACGATGCGGCATCGGCCGAGCGGCCTGATGGTGACGGTGCGTGATTTGCGGTCGCAGGCGCTGAATCGAGCGATAGCGAGGCAGAGGATTTTGAGGGCCGTGGTGCATCGGATGCACATGGCTGCGCTGCGGCTGAGGATGGATTTGGAGAAGGTGAGGCGACAGAATCGGCCGCGACCACGCGGGCTGAAGCGGCGGATGGTTGAATCGAAGCGGCGGCGGGCGGCGGTCAAGCTGGGTCGAGGGCGGGTATTGGCTGAGCGATGATCTGGGGTTCAGCGTGGCTAGGTCTACGGGGTTGAGGTGCGCTGGGATGGGGAGGTTGATCCTGGTAGTGGCCGCATGTCTTTTTGGTGGTGCGGTAAGGGGGGCGAATTCTGGTGGGCCAGCGGAGCGGCGAGACGCGCTGTTGAAGGCGGCGTTGGGGGGGGGTGTCGAGGAGGTGGGGCGCGGGCTTTCGGATGAGAATCTGGTGGTGCGGAGGACCGCGGCGCGCCTGTTGGCGGAGGCTGGGGCATCGGCCGAGGGGGCGCTGGCGACGGCGCTTGGCAATACCGATTCGCTGGTGCGCCGCACGGCGCTGCGGGCACTGTGCCGATTGAGGCCCGAGCGGGCGCTGGACTGGGCGCGGAAAGGACTTGGGGACGAGGATCCTGCGGTACGGAGGGTGGCCGTGGATTGGCTTACGGGCGTGGAACCGCGCACGGATAACGTGACCGCGTTGCTGGTGAAGGCGCGCGGGGACGGGGATGCGTTGATCCGGGATGCCGCGTCGGCGGCCCTATTTCCGTTCCAGCGGGAGAACGTCTCTCTGAGGAATAGGAAGGATTACGACCACGATGTGCGGATTGCCCAGGCGATACCGTTGCCGGAATCTGGCTGGGAGTTCAGATTGGATCCTGGCGATGAGGGGCATTTGAAAGGGTGGTTTTCTGGCGGTGGTCCGGGGTGGGCGCGGATCGACGTGGGCAAGACCTGGGAGAGCCAGGGACACGCGTATGACGGCGTGGCCTGGTACCGGCTGACTTTCAAGCTGCCGTCGAAGCCCGGCAAACTGACCGCGGTGGACCTTGCGTTTGATGGTGTCGATGAGGCGGCCTGGGTGTGGCTGAACGGGGAATACATCGGGAGCCACGACATGGGGAAGGCGGGTTGGAACAAGGCGTTCCAATTGGACATCACCCGGGAGATCCGTTGGGGCGGCGAGAACGTGCTGGTGGTGCGCGTGTTCGATTCGGCGGCGGCGGGGGGCATCTGGAGACCGGTGCGCGTGGAGGTGCTGGAATGAGTGGAAGGAGGGTGGCGCTGGCGACCTGGTTATTCCTTGGGCCGGGTTGCCTGATTCATGCGGCACCGGCAGCCGTCCCGCAACCGTGGCAGCGGCCCTATGGGGGCGCGGACGCGACGGGTGCAGTGGTTTTGGCCTATTGGGGGTTCGAGCCCGGGGCCGAGGGCGCGGACGCATCTGGGAGGGGGCGGGCGCTGGCCTTGCGGGGTTCGTCGCGATTCACGGGCGGGGGCGTCGCCGGCGGGGGGGCCCTCGAGTGTTTTGGGTCAGGCGCAGACAGGCTCGTCGGGTGCGGCGCGATGGCCAAGCGGCACCCGTCGTTGAGTCCGGCGGGGGCTTTCACCATTGAGATGTGGATCAAACCGAAGCCCGAGTTGGCCGACACGAAATCGGTGTGGCTGCTGGACAAGAAGTATCTTGATTATCGCAAGGAGGGCGCCGACGGGGACCGGGATTACTGTTTGAAACTGGTGGCGGCATCGGGCGGCAGGCGGCGCCTCGTGGCGCAATTGGGTTTTGGGAAGGACTCGGCGGATTTTGGTTCGGGGGCATTTGACTTGCCATCGGGCGAGTGGGCGCACGTGGCGTTCGCATATGATGGGGCGGGCGTTGGTAGGTTCTACGTCAATGGTCGGGATGCGGGTGGCTCGTCGCATCCGGGTCGCGGGGCAGTGAGCCCCGGCCAGCGGGACCTTGTGATCGGCGACCGCATCGGGAGCAACTTCTCGGCGTTTCCCGGATGGATAGACGGCGTGAGGATCCTGGGCCGCGCGGAAGTATTCCGGACCGGGCGACTGGAGATTGATCGCGGGTCGGGGCGCTGGGTTTTCCGGAGAATGGAGCAGGGGGCGTCGTTTGGGGTGCGCGTCTGCAACCAGACGGGCGGCGCACTGTCCGACTGCATCGCGGTTCTCGGGATTGAATCGGTGGGACTGCGGAAGGAGATCCGCGTGGGTCAGATGGGTTTGGACGAGGTCCGTCAGATCGCTGTGGACGTGGACACCTCTTTGCGGCCCGAGAGGTATCGGGGGAGCGTTGTCGTGACCGGGATGGCGGGCGAAACGACGCACAGGGCGGAGTTGCCCCTGGAACTGGTGATCGTCCCGCGGCCGTCGCCGGGGCGGATGCCCGTCGTGATGTGGGGGACGGGCGATTTGCCGCGGATCAAAGAGATTGGGTTCACGCATCAGGTGATGAACCTGGCGGATTTTTCGGCCATCTGGGATGCGGATGGGCCGGTGGAGTCGCTCTCGGGTGATCGGCTGACGGAGGCGGGCAAGACGTTGGACGAACACCTGGCGGAAGGGATTGGCGTGGTGGCGACGCTGTCGCCGGGGCACTGGCTGCAGGATAACGCAGAGCTGGGGCCGAAGTTCGGGCGAGTGGATCGGGGCGGAAAGATCGGGGAGAAACCGAGCCTGTGCGCGAGTTTTTCCGAGGTGTCGGCGTTTGCGCGGCGCGTGGGCGAGTCGGTGGCGCGCACGTTTGGAGGGCACCCCGCGCTGGAGGCGGCGCTCATCAACACCGAGGTTCGCGATGGCACGCGGCTCTGTTTTCACCCGCACGACCTCGAGGCGTGCCGACGCGCAACGGGCCGGGACGTTCCCGATCTGGTCAAGGATCGCGGCGGCGTGAGATACGCGACCCTGCGGGGTTTTCCGGGCGACCGCGCCGTTGCGGATGACGATCCGATCCTCGCGTACTACCGCTGGTTTTGGCGGGAGGGCGACGGATGGAACAGGATGCACACGATGGTGCACGAGGGGCTAAAGTCCACGGGCCGGCGGGATCTGTGGACTTTCTTCGATCCGGCGGTGCGCGTGCCTCCGGCGTGGGGGAGCGGCGGGGGCGTCGATGTCATCTCGCAGTGGACCTACAGCTATCCCGACCCGATCAAGATGGGTCAGGCGTGCGACGAGCTCTTCGCCATGGCCAAGGGACGGCCCGGCCAGCGCGTGATGAAGATGACGCAGATCATCTGGTACCGGACCCAGACCGCGCCCGAGCTGCCGAAAGACGAATCGAAGCGCGTGGCGTGGGAGCGGGAGATCCCGGACGCGCGATTTATAACGATCGCGCCGGATCACCTGAGGGAGGCGTTCTGGTGCAAGGTGGCGCGACCGGTCCAGGGCATCATGTACCATGGGTGGGGTTCGCTGGTGGAGGCCGAGCACAGGGGTTATCGGTTCACGAATCCGGAGACCGCGAAGGTCCTGGCGGGCCTCATCCGCGATGTGATCGGGCCGCTCGGGCCGACCTTGCGCGATGTGCCGGACCGCAGGGCCGACGTGGGATTGCTCGAGAGCTTTGCATCGAACGTGTTCGCGGGGCGGGGGACATTTGGATGGGGGCACACTTGGGTGGCGGACGCGCATCTCGTGCTGCAGTGGGCACAATTGCAGCCCGAGATCCTGTACGAAGAAACCATCATGCGGGATGGGCTGAGCGGATTCAAGGTGCTGATGTTGCCCGGGTGCGATGTCCTTCCGCGGTCCGTTGTTGCGCAGATCGCCGAGTTCCAGCGGAAGGGTGGGATCGTGGTGGGCGACGAGTTTCTTTGTCCGGCCGTTTGCCCCGACATCGTGTTGCCGAGCCTCGCGCGCACGGGTGCGCCCGATAAGGATAAGGCGGAGCTGCAGAAGCGCGCGGCGGCCCTGCGGGCGGAACTCGATCCTTTCTATCGCCGTTTTGCGGAGTCCGATAACCCGGATGTGGTGATCCGGTGCCGGCGCACCGACGAGGCGGACTACGTTTTTGCGATCAACGACCGGCGAGGGTTTGGGGACTACGTGGGGCAGCACGGCAAGGTGATGGAGCGCGGGCTGCCTTCCAAGGCACGAATCACGGTGCGGCGACCGGGGGCGGTGCTGTACGACCTGTTGGCCCACAGGGAACTCGAGGTGAAAGGCGGGTCCGAAGGCGTGGAGTTCGATGCGGCCCTGGGACCGGGCGAGGGACGGACCTACCTGCTGGTCCCGAGGCGCATCGCGGGCGTCGCGATCGATCCCGTGCCCGAGAGCCGTCGCGGCGGCCGGGCGGAGATCCGGGTGCGCGTCGCGGATCAGAACAACGGATGTCTCGCGGCTGTCGTTCCCGTAAAGCTTGAGGTCCGCGACCCAGATGGCCGGTCGGCCGAGTTCAGTGGCTACTATGGGGCCGCGAATGGGGAGATGCGGGTGGGTCTGGATATCGCACCGAATGATGCTATCGGAAAGTGGTCGGTGAGGGCCACCGAGCTGGCGTCGGGACGGAGCACCGAAGCGCAGTTTGAGGTGATTCCCTAGCAGCCTGTGGGACTTTGGAAAGTCCGCCAGGCTGCTGACTTGAGAATTCAGACACAGAATAGTAGGAGCCTGCTTGCAGGCGATTCGAATCGCGCGCAAGCGCGCTCCTACGTCCCATTTTCTTCCCCGGTGGTCCGGCAGCCGCCGGATGGGATCTAGCCCGGATATTTCACAGCCGGCCGACTGTGAAATTCCGGGCTCTGGGAAAACCGCGCCATGAAAACCATTTATTGGGAAAGGTCAGGCAAAGACTGGGTTTTTTCGCGGTTGCGGAGTGTGTTTCGCGAACCGGTGGGCCCAGACCCTTCAAAGTCGCGTTCTTCGGAGCGCGGTTTTCCTTTAAGCCTGCATATTTCACGCGTTCGCGTGGGATATGAGGCTCGAATTGTCCTCGCGAAGGTCGCGGGTCATTGGACGCCGCGGGCGAGCATTGCGGCGACGATCTTCTCGAGGGCGAGGCTGTTGGCGGCGTGTCGGAAAGAGACGCCTTTTTCGCGCGCGAAGTCGCGCACGCGGCGGTAGGCCTTCGTGATTTTCTTGATGAGCTTTTCGTTGACCTCCTCGATCTCCCAGTAGAAACCCTCGCGATTTTGGACCCATTCAAAATAGGAGACGATCACGCCGCCGGCGTTGGCGAGAATATCTGGGAGGATGTGGATGCCGCGTTTGGCGAGGATGCGGTCGGCCTCGGGGGTGGTTGGGCCGTTTGCCCCCTCGGCGATGAGGCGGGCGCGGATGCGCGGCGCGGATTCGGCGGTGATGACGTTGCCGAGGGCGCAGGGGAGAAGCGCGTCGCATTCGCAGCCGAGGAGATCGTCAATGGGTTTGGCGCCATCGAAGCCGAGGATGGTGCCCGTTGTGGCGGCGTGTTTGGCGAGGGCGGGGATGTCCAGGCCGCGCGGATCGTGCACGGCGCCGTGCACGTCGCCGACGGCGACGACTCGGATGCCCTTGGCGTGGAGATCCAATGCGGCATGGGCGCCGACCTTGCCGAATCCCTGAATGGCGACGGAGCAGTCGCGCCAACCGAGATCCGTCAGAGCCTCCTGCAAGACGGCCACGAGACCGCGTCCGGTCGCCTCGCGGCGCCCGACGGAGCCGCCGATGAATATGGGTTTACCGGTCACGACGGCTCGCGCGAGGTCCCGGTGCTTCCGGTATTCGTCGTAGATCCAGGTCATCTCGCGCTCGCCGGTGCCCATGTCTGGGGCCGGGATGTCGATGTTGGGCCCGATGTCGTTCACGAGGCGATAGGTGTACTTGCGAACGAGGCGCTCGACCTCGGCTGTCGAGAGCTGGGAGGGATCGACGGCGATGCCGCCCTTGGCCCCGCCGAATGGGAGATCGACCAGGGAGGTCTTGAGCGTCATCCAGAGCCCGAGCGCCATGATTTCCGACATGTCGACAGAGGGGTGGAACCGGATGCCGCCCTTGTAGGGGCCGAGGAGGTCGCTGTGCTGAATGCGGTAGCACTCGTAGACGGTGATGCTGCCGTCGTCCCGCTGGAGCGAGCCCCGGAAGCGAATGATCTTATCCGGGATGCGGAGGCGATCGAGGATGGCCTTCCCTGGGTAGGTGCGTTCGATGCCGAGCAATTCGGCGCTTTCGGCGACCACCTGCATGGCGTTTTCGAATGGGTCTGACATAGATTCCTTTGAACGGCGTTGGATTAAGGGCTGCCTGTTTGCTTGCCTGCCCTGATCTTTTCCATGATGCCGAGGAGTTTTTCGCGCGACCAGTCGGCTGGCGGCTCGGCGTGCTGGTTGGCCATGAGAGATTCGGGGGAAGGTGTGGGCGAGGCGATGCCGTCGGGGGGCACATCCAGGCCGGCGACCCAGGCGATGGCGTTGAGGACGAGCGTTCGGTAATCATCATGGGCCCAGTTCCAGTGGGAGTGGCCGCCGGTGAAACCGAAGCCGCGGCCGCCGCCCGGGCGCTCGAATGCCCACGCGACGTGCTCGGGCATGCCGCGCCGGGAGCGGACAGTGGGGTTGTTGCTGTGCGGGCCGTCGGGCTGCTCGCGCGTTTTGTCGGGGGGCACCGCGGTGAGGATGGGGATGACGCCGACCATGCCATCGGTGAATCGCATGTGATAGTACCATTCATCCGCGATGGAAAACGGCCTCACGCCCCGGGTGATCGGGTGCACCGGCAGCGATGTGAACCCGGCGGTCCAAGTTGGGTTCACGGACCAGTTTTGCTCATAGTAGCCGCCGATCCACCGCACGAGAAAAGCCCCGCGCTCCTTGTTGCCGACGTCGAGCGCGTAATGGAGAAATGCGAAACCGACGCCTTTCTTGGCGAGGGCATCTGCCTCGGGATAATGGTCTCCGATGACGGCGTTCGCGTCGCAAAAAATGACGATCGCCGACGCGCCCTCGAGGGCGGTGGGTTCGGTGGGCCAGCCATCCTCGCGGACGACCGCGCGCACGCCCGCCAGTTTGCTATTCAGCGCGTCCGCCAAGAGGTGACTGCCGGCGACAAAAGCATGAGAGCCATAGCCGTGGCTCCCTTTTCCCGGGAGGAATACGATTGCTCTTGGGGCCCCCGAAGACCAGGATGGCAGCGCGACGGCGGCGATGAGCGCCATGGCCAGAGCGGATTTCATTTGCTGATCTTTCCCGTCTCATCGTGACAGTTGCGCGAGGCGTGTAAAGACCTCTTGAGGGCGAAATTGAGGGGTTACGCAGCCGCGAAAGTCCGCAAGAATTTGGCTTGCAAAAGATTAGGGATCTTTGCAAATTTCCAATACGTATGCCAAATCTCACAAAGCGCGATCTTGTGGTGCGCATCGCCCAAGAGACTGGCAAGGTCCAGCAGGAAGTGCACCAGATTATCCAGAAGACGCTGGATTACATCATTGAAGCGCTTGCCAGCGAGCGTGATGTGGAACTGCGCAACTTCGGGGTTTTCGAGGTGAAGCTGCGCAAGGCGCGCGTGGGGCGGAATCCGAACAGGCCGGAGACGGACGTGCCGATCCCGCCGCGCGCGGTGGTTAAGTTCAAGGCGGGTAAGGAGATGAAGGCGCGCGTGATGCGTCTTTCGGGTCGGCTGACGGACCACCCCGCGACACCATCGGCTGCGCAGGACGCCTGAAGAGGCCCGCGCCCGGAGATCGCTAATGCAGGCGCTCACGGGCTTCCGGGATTTCTTCCCAGAGGCGTGTGCGCGGCGCAATCGGGTTTTTCAGTCGTGGCGGCGGACCGCGTCGCGGCACGGCTTTGTCGAATACGACGGTCCCCCGCTGGAGAGCCTTGAGCTGTTCACGCGCAAGTCCGGTCCCGAAATCGTCAAACAACTTTATAACTTTGTCGACAAGGGCGAGCGGGAGGTGGCGTTTCGGGCGGAGATGACACCGACTTTCGCGCGCATGGTGGGGGCGAGGCATCGTGACTTTCGCAAGCCGATCAAGTGGTTCGCGATTCCCCAGCTGATGCGGTACGAGCGGCCACAGAAGGGGAGGCTCCGGGAGCATTTTCAATTCAATGCGGATCTGGTGGGTTTCGGGACTCCGGCGGAGGATGCGGAGATGATCGCGCTGCTGGTGGACGCGCTGCGCGATCTGGGCCTGGGTGCGGGCGATTTCCGGGTGCGCCTGAGCAGCCGCGCGGTGTGGCATGCGGCGCTGGAAGCGATCGGGGTGCCGGTCGGGGCACACGGCGGGGTCTTTGATGTCGTGGACAAGCTGGAGCGGGTTGAGGCGGCGCAGTCGGACGCGAAGCTCGGTGCGCTGGGGTTGGGCGCTGGGGAGATCGCGAAGGTGCGGGCGGTGTGCGGGGCCGCGGACCTTGGTGCGGCGGCGGCGGCGGTGGGAGGCCTGGGAGAGGCCGGGGAATGGTTGCAGGAAGTGGTCAGGTCGCTGCAGGGCTTGGGTGCCGGGGATTGCGTGGCGGTGGATCTCGGGATCGTGCGTGGCCTGGCGTACTACACCGGGGTGGTATTCGAGGCTTTTGCGTTGGGCGCGGACAGGAAATACGATGGCCGGGCGGTCGCCGGGGGTGGTCGATACGATGATCTGCTGAAAAATCTGGCCGGCGTGGCGTTGCCGGCGGTGGGCTTTGGGATGGGGGACGTGGTTTTGGGGCAGTTGCTGGAGGAGAAGGGGCTGGCGGGGGCCGGTGGGGCCTCGGGGCGCGTATTCGTGGCGTGGCCAGGAGAGGGATTCCGGGAGGCGGCGCTGGGGATCGTCCGGCGGCTGCGGGAGGCGGGGTTCTGCACCGAGTATCCGCTCCGGTCGCAGGGTCTTGGCAAACAGCTCGAGGCGGCGGAGAACGCCGGTGCCGGCTGCGTGGTGATCGTGGGTGACGATTTGGCCTCTGGGATGGTGGATGTGAAGTGGATGGCCGATCGACGGCAGGAGCGGGTGGCCGTCGACCGCTTGGAAGACACGCTTGCGCAGTTGAACCCCGCCAACTGATTCTTGGCGGGCAGGCTTGGGATTGAAGTAATACGACTGATCCGCAAGTCACTCGCATTTCCCTTGACTTTAGGCGGTGCGCGGACGAACATAATTTACGTCGCGCGTGAGCCACAGTTCGGAGTTGGGAGGGCCGGGGGGAACGGTTAGTAGTGCTGTTACCGGATTAGCCACCTCAAAAATGACTGCGGCGCTGGGCCGTGGTGAGAACGGCTATTTTGAGAACATCAGGATGGTCATCGCCAAGGTCACCAGCAGCTGCAACTTACGGTGCGCGTACTGCTGCACTGACGCGGTGCCGATCTCGCAACCCGGTGCCGTGATGGCGATGGCCACGCATCGGCATGCCGCATCCCTCCTGATTAGCGGGACGGCGTCGAAGGATCTCCATTGGATCTTCCATGGGGGGGAACCGATGCTCTTGCCGGTGGCGTGGTACGAGGAGGCCATCGAGCACTGCATTCAAGTCGCCGAATCGAACCCGCGCGTGGAGCGTCTAACCATTGGCATGCAGAGCAACCTGACTCGCCTCACCCCCGAGTTCTTGCGGTTGATCAAGCGGTATCGCATCCAGGTTGGCACGAGCCTCGACGGGCCGCCTCGGTTGAGCGACGTGTACAGGCAGGCGGGGCAGCGCGTCGAGGAGACTATCGATCTCTTGTTTCGGGAGGGGGCGCCGGCGGGTGTCATCGCGCTGATCAACAAGAATACCGTGTGCCACATCGACGAGGTCGTGGACTATTTCGACCGCAAAGGATTCGCGGTGATGTTCAACGCGACCTGCCCGACCGGGCGCGGCATCAGCGTGGACGACCTCACCGGCGACGAGCTGTTCGAGGCTAGGCGCGCGATCCTGGAACGCGCCGACCGGGGGGGCAACATCATGCTCCTGGGCCCCGAGGCGATGAAGCAGATCTATCGGTTTGAGACGGGTCGGCGGGACATGTCCGAGCGCACGTGCCAGGACTACAACTGTGGCGCGGGTGTTTCGATCATCGGGATGGACCCCAACGGCGACCTGTGGCCGTGCGGGCGCTCCAGCGATGCCGGGCTCGGCAGGTTGGGTAACGTGAACGACCCCGGGACGCTGCGCGATTACCGCAAGACGCTGCGGGGATTTCATGAGAAGGATGCGTGGTACGCGCGGTGTTTCGGTTGCCCGGCCAAGCTGATTTGCGTGTTTGGCTGCACCGCGTTCGACAAGGAATCCATCCCGACGCGGGAGATGGAATGCCGCGCGACCCGGCGGCTGTATCAGTATTTCTGCGGGCACCGGGATCTCGTCGCGAGGCTATTCCGCAGGATCGACATCCACGCGCAGAAGATGAAGCAGGAGGTCGCGATCAGAAAGCCGACGCCGCCTTTCCTGAGGTTGCACACCGGGACCCATCCCTGCGCGGATGGCGCCGGGTGCGCCGTGGGGGCAGCGAAGAGGAATGGAGGGACATGAAACAGTCAGGCAAGAGCAAAGGACTTTTGGGCCGGGCGAAGAAGCCCGGTGTGGCAACAGGGCCACGGACCCAAAAAACAGAAACAGAAAGAAAACCACATATGGCAATACTGCAAAGCAATGATGGGAGGTTCTACCAGATCCCGGACGATGAGGCGGATCGCTTCCTCGTGCCGGCCGACAAGGTGGAAGAGACGCTGGCGTCTATCGGTGCCTCGCAACCGCAGGGGATGGCTCCGCCGATGCCGTGCGGCACGCCGCCGGTCGTGATCTATGTCATGGGCGGTACCGTTTCGGCACCCGAGGGCGCGCCGCCCGAGATGGTGGCGGCCTACGGTCACCACGGTCACCACGGCCACCACGGTCACCACGGCCACCACGGCGGTTTCGGTGGCGGTTGGTGGGGCGGGGGCTACCCGAACTACAGCAACTACCGAAACTACATGAACTTCTTCGGTTTCTAAGAAGAAGCGACATCGGAACGAAAAGGAGACAGGCGATATGGCAATCATGCGAAGTGTAGACGGCCGGCTGTTCAATGTGCCGGATGATGAAGCGCCCAAGTACCTGATCCCGGCGGAGAAGGTTGCAGAAACCCTCCGCGCTGCGGGCATCTCGGCGCCCACGGGCGGGCAGCCGGGCGAGCAGGGTGCGGGCCAGGTGCAGGCGTATGGCCATCACGGTCACCACGGTCACCACGGCCACCACGGCCACCACGGCCATCATGGGGGCTTTGGTGGGTTGTTCATTGGCGGGTATCCGAACTATAACAACTACCGGAACTACATGAATTTCTTCGGCTTCTGAGGCCGGGGATTTTGGGCCGATCCGCCCCGCGTCCCCTCGACATGAGGGGACGGGGCGGGTCTTTGCGTGAAGCGTGGCGGTGCGTTGGGGAGAGGTGTTTCGCAACCATCGTCTGCGGTGGTGGCGGACTGTTTCGCGGAGGTGATTTTTCATGGCTTCGATTGACATGGCTGCTGGGCCCTCGGATGTGGGCACGTTGAAAGAGGGGAGTCCCCGTTCGCTCGGCTATTTCCTGAGCGCCTCGTGGAGGCTGCTCTCTGAGGACGCGAGGCGGGTGGTTCGGCGGACGATGTGGCAATTGCTCATCGCCCGGCTGATCGGGGGCATTGCGCTGATCCTGATGGCGCGCCAGTCCGGCGTCTTGACGCAGGCGCTGATGCAATCCAGCCCCTGGCTGACGGCATTCTGCGTGTTTGTCGCCCTGACGTTATTGCGGGTGCCGCTGGATTATTTTCAGGGCTATTGGGCGGAGGCGCTGCGAGAGCGGCTCAGCCGCCTGTTCCAACTGCGGATCTTCGAGTTCCTCCAGGCCCAGTCCGTGGACTTTTTCATGGGCCGGAACCCCGGCGAGCTGATGAGGCAGCTGAGCAAGGCAGCCACGGCGGTGCAGTTCCTGCTGTGTGACACCGTCGTGCTCGCCGCGGCGGACGCGATCTTCCTGATCGCCTATGTGGCGTACCTTTTCGTGCTGAATTGGCCGCTCACGCTGATGCTTCTGGTGGCGGTCAGCGCCATCCCTTTCATCATCGTGTGGTTCATCTATCCGACGCTGGAGCGGGTGTCCACCGAGCGGAACGATCTGGACAACCTGTATGGGGGCAAGATGTTCGAGGGCATCATTGGGGTGAAGGAGATCCAGCTCAACAACGCCCAGGGCTGGATCATCCGGGCGATGCGCGATCTGACCGATCGGCTGATCGGGGCAAATCTGCGCGTGGAGCGCTGGGAGGGCATCAACCAGCAGACCACATCGCTCCTCGGTTCCCTCACCATGCTGGTGATCCTTGGCGCGGGGAGCTGGCTGGTGATCACCAAGAGGCTCGCCGGGGGCTGGCCCGAGCTCTTCATCTTCTACACCTTGGTCCCGAGCGTCTTCGGACTCCTCGTTTCCCTGTGCAGTGCCGCCGCGAGGTACACGGAACTGCGGCCGCAGATCGGTGAGGGTTTCGATATTCTCGAGACGCGCCCGCGCGTCGTGGATAGGCCCGGGGCGCGCCCGATGCCGCCGCTGAGGGACAAGATCGCCTTCCGGAACGTGACCTTTGCGTTTTCGCCCGAGGCGCCGCCGGTGCTGCGCGACCTGAGTTTCGAGATCAGGGCCGGGCAGCGCATCGCCCTCGTCGGTCGCCGGGGCTGCGGCAAGAGCACCATCTTCAATTTGCTGTGCAGGTTTCTGGAGGTCGGGGAGGGGGGCGGGACTATCGAGATCGATGGCGTGGACATCCGGGAGTATACGCTCGCGAGCGTGCGGGCGCAGTTTGGCATGGTGACGCAGAAACCATTCTTCAACCAGGCGAGCGTGCGGGAGAACCTCTTGCTGGCGAGGCCCGGCGCGACGGACGAGGAGATCATCCGCGCGTGCCAGGACGCACAGATCCACGACGTCATCGAGCGGAAGGGCGACGGGGAATCATCGGGGTACGACACCAACGTGAACGCCTTCAGCGGCGGCGAACAGATCAGCATTGCGATCGCCCGCTGCTACCTGCGCCAACCTTCGATAATCCTGCTCGACGAGCCGCTGGCCTCGCTGAGCGCGGACGTGGCGAGCGACCTGCTGGTCAGCCTGAAGAAACTGGTGCAGGGGCGGACATGCATCATTATCTCGCACGCGCTCCAGGGGGTGGCCGACGTCGACCAGATCTTTGTGCTGGGCTACGGCGGTGACCGGCGCGGCAGGCTAGTGCAGAGGGGGACCCACCAGGAGCTGAAGGGACAGCCGGGCTACTATCGGGAGCTTTACGAGAAGCAGATCCTGAGCGTTTACTAGCGCAGGACACATCGGTACCCTTAGGCGTGAATTCCCGTGACGGACAGTTGAGACGGTGGTGGGGGTCGGCCCTTGCCGTCGGATTGGCGCTGGCGGCTTGCGCGGACCCAAAGTCTCCGGCCGGGGCGAAGGAGCCGTCTGGTCCCAAGCACGCCCTGTACCGCGGCTACGGGTTTTGGTTCCAGGATCTGACCGGGCGCTTCGAGGCTGCCGCCAACCCGAAGGACGGGCCAAAGAAATATGCGCTGAAGCGCCTGCCGGATTTCGATCCTCTCGCGACGGACCTTTACCAGCAGACGGTGCTGATGCTGTCGTCTTCCTACCCGATGACGGATCTTTCGTTCGGTGTTCAGGCATCGGAGATGCTGCAGGCCGTGGATGTGATCGTCGCAAACAGCGCCTGGGTGGAGGAGTTCGCGCGGAACGGGTGGTTGGCGACGTTCGACGAATCGGTCTATGGGCCGATGTTGAAGGAGGCGGGCGTAGAGCCTGTTCGGGCGTCCGTCCCCGGCCAACGAGAGCGGGCGATCTACGGGATTCCCATCACGCGGGCGGCCGATTTCTTGTTCTACCGTAAGGGCTACTTCAAGGATGCCGCCGAGGCCCGGCGGGCATGGCTGGCTGGGATGACGGGTGAATTTCCGGCCAAGGTGCCGCCGTTCATTGTCAGCGACGCGCAGGATATTCACCGCCTGTTCCTTGCGCTGGTGTGGAGCATTGAGCCGGATTGGCCGCGCAAGACCGCCGACAGCTTTAACGTCAACACGCCGGCGGCGCGCACCGTGCTCGGTGCGCTCCGGCGATCGGTGCACATCAACGCGCGGGCCGTGGCGGCGCAGCGGGTTCCGTTTCTCGTGGATCTGAAGCGCCAGGTAAACACGTTCACGGCACAGCCCCGCCCATTCGATCCGGCGGCGGCGGAGATGGGCGGTGCGGCACAGCCGACGTGCTGGTTGCTCTCGACCTGGGCCCAACGCATCCTGGTCACCCCGTGGGGTCCACCCGCCCCGTTGAGCGACGTGGGCATCCTGCCACTGACGGCCTCGTCGGAGGCTGGGCGTCCCGGCGTGTCGTTGGCCGGGGGAAAGTGCCTCGTGTGCAGCCGCCAGGTCGAATCGGATGATCCTGAGGCGGGCGCGGCGAGGGATGTGATCCGCGAGCTGGTGCGCTACTTGCTCTCGGAGAAGGGGCAGCGCACTTTGGTCTACGATCAGTTCGAGATTCCCGTGCGGGCGGGGTTGCTCAAGTCGCTGACCCAAGAGGATCTGGCGGCGGTCTTTGGCTCGAGGCACGATTGGTGCGACTACGAGAGCTACTGCGGGGAGGTCAAGGCGGGCATTCGCCCAATCGACGCCCAAAGCCAGGCCTTGGGCCGGGAGACCTTGGCTTTGTTGAGCGAGATTGGTTCCGCGATGGATGATCCCACGCGGGTGGCGATGCGCCAGAATCCCCTCACGATAGGCCAGTGCATGGCGCTGGATGTCTTCTTATGCAGGATGCTCGATCCGTCCGGAGCCCATGCCCACGAGGGGGTGGCGAATCAGGATGCCGAGGACAAATTTCTCGAGGGGGCGCTTGACAGGTTCCAGCGTATTCTGGAGGCGGGGCAGCGGTTCATAGCCGCGCGGCCAGGGATCGCGGACGATTCGTCGCCGGGTGCCGGGGCCAAGGGCGAGGGCGCGGGCACAGGGGAGGGGCGATGAAGTCGCGCGGGCAGGGCGGCGTGTGGCGCGAAGGCCCAGGGATCACGCTCAGGAGGCGCCTGTCGCAACATCTGGTTGTCTTGAGCATCGCATTTGGCGTGGCGGCATCGGGGATGATCTTCGTGGGTTTCCAGTTCTTTCGCCCGATGCTCAACGATCTTGAGAAAGATTGGGTCGAGAGGGAATTGAAGGCCATACGATCCGTTGGTGGCCTGATATCGGCGGTGAATACGGACCGGTTGATGGCGCTGTTTGATTGTTCTGCCGAGCAGGCGGTGAGCCTCTGGCTCGGTGTGCGGGAACACAAGGAGATCGCCTACTCGCGGCTGTTTAATACCGTAAATGCGGAGATCGCGACGGTCTACCGCGACGGGCTCACGTTCGCGGATCTGCCGGCGCCCTTCAGGCTGGAGTGGGATAGGAGCGTCTATCCGCCGCGGATCTTGAATCACGCCGCTTACGCGTCACTCCAGCCGGTGGCGGGGCCGCGTGGGCAGTTTAGCGAACGCCGCCTGATGCTGTATCGGGAAAGCTTCGGGCGGATGTTCCCGATCGGTTTCTTGGTGGTGGGATTCGAGAACGCGCCGACCGATCTGGCGGCGGCGGACAGGGCGGCCGAGAGCTGTCTCGGGGGACAGTTGCTGCCCGGGGGGGTTAATATCGAGGGCTGGCCAGCCGGCCGGGTCCTGAGCGACGATGCGCCGCTCGTCCGATATTCGTACAACATGCGCGATCTGGTACTGTACTTGGCCGACGTGAGGCAGGGTACCGACAACCTGCTGGGCATCACCGTTTACAACAAGAATGGCATGCCGTTCTTGAGCGAGCAGCAGACGTCGCCCTCTTTCCAGTTCACATCCGGGTCAGAGGGTGATTCCTCTCTGGTGCGAATGAGCGCACATGTCCGGCCGAGGGTGGGGACGCAAGGGCCCCGGAGAACGGATTCGGGTTCGGCGCAGGCCTACGATGTGTTCACGCCCGTTTTCAACCATGGCGCATTGCAGGGAATGATCGCGTTCGGGTTGAGGGGTGAGGCGTCGGTGCTGGGGCCGGTCAGGGACACGCTGTTCCGCGTGCGCGCGTACATGAACCGGATGACGGTCGCGCTGATGGCCGCGATGGTCCTGGTGAGCGTTCTCACTGCCATGAGACTCCGGCACCACATAGCGCTGCCATTGGAGGCGATCGCCGAGGCGTCGCGGGATTTTGTCTGTGGCGACCCCGCGGATCCCGAGCACGCGAGGCGATTTCAGGCGTTGTGCGACATGCGGCACTACAGCCGCGAATCGAGGCGCCTCTGCGAGTCGTACGCCCACATGGTCTCCACGATCCAGAGGACGCTGAAGGAGAAGGAGGAGACCTACGTTGCGCTCGCCCTGAAGGAGAAGCAATTGTTCGCGTCGCAGCGGCAGTCGCTGCTGGGCGTGGTGGCCGCGGGCGTTGCCCACGAGATCAAGAACGCGATGAACCCGATCAAGCTCCGTGCCGAACGGATGTTGCTCGCGCACGAGATGGGGCGCGACCCGGGCCTGCGGGAGGGATTGAACCTGATCGTGCAGAGCGTCGGCCGATGCGCGGAGCTTTCGAACAAGCTGAGCGCCTTCGCGAAGCCGGCGGACATCGGCTCGCATTTTCAGTTCGACCTGAATGAGACCCTGCGCGACGCCCTGTCCATGGCCCACGACGCGCTCGCGACCGCGCACGTCAATGTTGCTACCGACCTTGGGGAGATTCCCCGGATCAAGGGCAACCCAAGGGAGCTGCAGCAGGCAATGATCAACTTCTTGCTGAACGGTCGTGATGCGATCGTTGACGCGTGCAAGGGCGGGACACGGGCGGGGGGGAACATCTCCGTCCGGACGGCGGTCCGGGACCGGTTCATCGAGGTGGGCATTACCGACGATGGCTGCGGGATGAGCGAGGACGTGAAGAGCAACCTCTTCGTCCCGTTTTTCACGACGAAAGAGCCGGGCAAGGGGACGGGGTTGGGGATGGGGATCAGCCAGGGCATCCTCCAGGCCCACGGGGCGGAGCTGGGTGTCGACAGCGAACCGGGGCGCGGGACCACGATCACAATCCGATTGCCGGTGGCTGAGGCGACGACTGCGTCCGGGGCTGGTGCCGCGGGCGCAAAGGGGGCGGGGGCCGTTTGAAAGAGAGGAGCTTATGCAAAGTGATCTGAATGTCCTGTTGGTTGACGACCAGCGCGAGAACCTGGTCGAGTACGAGGGCATCCTAAGGCAGCTGACCGACTATTCGGTTCGCGCGGTCGACAGCAGCGCCGAGGCGATCGAGCTGTGCCGCAAAGAGCATTTCGATGTCCTGGTCACGGACGTGCGCATGCCCGGCAAGAACGGCGACGAAATGTACGCAGAGATCAAGAAGATCCTGCCCGAGATCCGCTGCATCGTGATAACCGGTTTTCCCGGGCAGGATGCGCCGATAAACTTTCTCAAGCTCGGCGCCCATGATTTTCTATTCAAGGCCGAGTTCAGTCCGCAGACGCTGCTTCGGTCGATCGACAACCAGGCACAGATCGTCCGCCTGCGCCACGAGACCGATGTGCTACAGGGGAGGCTGGCGCATTTTCACAAGACGGTGCAGGAGATCATGTCCACGGTCCAGTCCGTGACGCGCCTCTCGCGCGCGCCGGAGCTGACGATGTCTTTGCATTATTTCGCGGAGCTGTCGGCGCTAATCTCGGGAGCGCCCGTCGTGGCGATATTCCTGATGGAGCCGGACGGCAGTTCTCTCGTGGCGAGGGCGGCGGTCGGGGCGGAGCCGAATCCCACGCCCGTGCCGCTGGGGCGGGGGCTGGCGGGGCGGGTTGCGCAGTCGGCGCGGCTGACCGCGCAGAGCCGGGCGGAGTCGGGCGGCTGGCCGGGCGACGAGGTGGGGGGATCGCTGGAGGAGGGGAGGCGGTCGGGCCTTGGCATCCCCCTTGTGGCGCAGGGTGTCTGCATCGGCGTGCTGGAGCTCTTCGACAAGGAGCGGTTCGAGCCAGAGGATGTTGAGCTATTGTCGCGCCTGGGGGCGCTCTGTTCCTCTACCGTGGACCTCGTCAACGCGGCGCAGATGGCGGACAATCTCTTGCTTCGCGCGCTGAAACTGGCCGCGGAGACGGCATCGGTCGAGACCGGTGGCGTGGGCGAGGCGCCCAAGGACGTATTCAGCGGCATGGCCGAGACGGTCAAGCAGATCGATCTGGTGGGCAGCGGCGGGCGGGCGACAGCGCTGGCCGAACAGATTCGGCGGGTGTGTGAGTTCGGGCAGCCCGCAGCGGAGTTCTGCGAGCGGATTTTGGCCGGCCTGCTTGCGATGCTCCAGAGCCAGCGGGAGGCCGTTCCAGAGATCAGATTCTGATCTCGGATGCCTCCCATCGCGACAATGAGCGAGCAGCTCCCATCACCTTTCGGTCAACTTGATCCCGCGGAATTCCTGCGCGGGGCGACTGGGCGAGGCGTGAAGGTTGCCGTCGTGGACAGTGGGGTCGACAACAAGCATGCCGATCTTTCGGATCACGTGAAGGGGGGTGTGCAGGTCGATGAGGCGGGGGGCCAGATCGTGTTTAAACCCTACGATGGTCAAGATGCGGCGGGCCACGGCACAGGCTGTGCGGGTGTGATTGCACGGCTGGCGCCGGAGGCCGAGATCTACAGCGTGCGCGTGCTCTCCTGCGTCGGCGTGGGCGCCGACGGGTACAAGTTCGCCGGTGGAAAACCGAAGCACATGATCATGGGCGTTGATTGGGCCATCGAGAACTGCCACGTGATCAATGTGAGCAATGGCCTGTTGGTCAGCGAGGGCGGCCAGTATTTTGAGACATTTCATCGGCTCGTTGAGAAGGCGTACTACCGCGACCGCATTCTTGTGGCGGCGGGCGAGAACGAGGGGATGCCCAGCTACCCGTCGGTGCTATCGAATCTCATCAAGGTCTACTGGTCATCCTTCAAAGACGCGATGCAGTTCGCGTACCAGCTTCGGCCGAAGACGTTCACGGAGTTCACGGCGAATGGCAGCTACGTGAAGGTGCCGCAGCCCGGCGGTGGATACATCTACGAGATAGGCAGCAGCTTCGCGACGCCGCATATCAGCGCGATTTGCGCGCTCATCCTCTCGAAGTGGCCGGGGCTGAAGCCCTTTGAAATCAAGACTCTCCTCTATTCGATGGCGCTGAAGGATGTGGCCGGGGCGAAACGCTAGCCCGGAATTTCACAGCCTGGCAGCTATGAAGAATCTGGATCAGACGTCATGCCCAGTGCGGCGGCCCGACGGCGGGCCTTCGGGGCACCACCGGGGGTGAAATGAGACGTAGGAGCGCGCTTGCGCGCGATTCGCGCATGGAGTCGCCTGCAAGCAGGCTCCTACGATTCGGTGTCTGAGTTTTCGAGTCAGGCTGGCGGTGGCCGCGCCGGGCCTGTCCTGCGTTGGGGGTTCACCCAGATCCTCGGCCGGCGATCTCGGGTCACTGGATGGGCGGGGCAGTCCCTATCCCTTTGACGTGGGGCGGGGATGCCGCTAAACGGGCTTGATGCTCCGGACACATCATTGCGCGGCATTGCGCGCGGAAAACGTTGGCCAGACCGTGACCCTTTGCGGGTGGGTGCATTCGCGCCGCGACCACGGCGGGGTGCTTTTCGTGGATCTTCGGGATCGAGAGGGAGTGACGCAGGTGGTCTTCAACCCGCAATTGGCGACGGCTGCGGCGGAGGCGGCGCGCGGGCTGCGGGCGGAGTTCGTGATCCGGGTGGAGGGCGAGGTGGTCCGCCGATCGCCCGAGACGGTCAACGCGAAACTGCCGACGGGCGAGATCGAGGTGGCGGTCAAGGCGCTTGCCATATTGAACCGGTCCGAGGTGCCGCCGTTCCCGCTGGACGAGGCGATCAGCAACGAGGATTTGCGTTTGGAATACCGCTATCTGGATCTGCGGCGCGCCGAGATGTTCCGCAATCTTGCCGTGAGGCATCGCGTGGTGAAGGCGGTGCGGGATTACTTCGACTCGGAGGGCTTCCTTGAGGTCGAGACCCCGATCCTCGCAAAAAGCACCCCTGAGGGGGCACGGGATTTTCTTGTGCCGAGCCGGCTGAATCCCGGGCGATTCTACGCGCTGCCCCAGGCGCCGCAGCAATTCAAACAGTTGCTGATGGTGGCGGGCCTGGAGCGGTATTTCCAGATCGCGAAATGTTTCCGAGATGAGGATCTTCGCGCGGATCGGCAGCCGGAGTTCACGCAGGTGGACGTGGAGGTGTCGTTCTTGGAGAGGGACGATATCATCGGCTGGACCGAGGGGGTGCTAAGGGCGATGTTCAAGGCCGGGCTGGGGGTCGAGGTGCCGACGCCATTTCCGCGGATGAGCTATCGCGAGGCGATGGACCGGTTCGGGTCGGACAAGCCGGACACGCGTTTCGGGATGGAGCTGACGGACGCGGGGGACATCTTTCGCGCGAGCGGCTTCAAGGTGTTTCGGGAGACGCTCGACAAGGGAGGCGTGGTCAAGGCGATCAACGCAAAGGGATTTGCCTGTGTGACCACGGGGCAGATCGAGCGCCTGACGGAATTGGCCAAGCGGCATGGCGCGAAGGGCCTGGCTTTCATCAAGGTGGAGGGGGGTGAGTGGAAGTCGCCCATCGTGAAGTTTTTCTCGGAGGCTGAGAAAAAGGGTCTCTCGGAACGACTGGGCATCGAGGAGGGCGACCTCGTGCTTTTCGGGGCGGACAAATGGTCGGCGGTTTGCGAGGTATTGGGGCGGATCCGGCTCGAGATCGCCGCGATGCAGAAGTTGACCGAGGGCAGCAGGGCCCTGAATTTCTTGTGGGTGCTGGATTTTCCGCTGTTGGATTTCAGCGTCGAGGAGAACAAGTGGAATGCGGTTCATCATCCGTTCACGCGGCCGAAGGCGGAGGACGTGCCGATGTTGGACAAGGGCGAATACGGCGCGGTGCGCGCCGAGGCGTATGATGTGGTGCTGAATGGTGTGGAGATCGGGGGCGGGAGCCTGCGCATTCACGAGCCGGATCTCCAGGCGAAGATGTTTGGCATCCTGGGGGTGGGCCCGGAGCAGCAGGAGGCGATGTTCGGGCACATCATCAAGGCTCTGGGGTTCGGGGCCCCGCCCCACGGGGGGATCGCGCTGGGACTGGATCGGGCCGTCATGCTTATCTGCGGGGCGGAGAGCATCCGCGACGTGATGGCGTTCCCGAAGAACAACAGGGGCCAGGATCTGATGTGCGACGCGCCGTCTGCTGTCGACGCCAAGCAGCTGAAGGAGATTTACATTCGGACGGTGGGCGGCGACGCGGCGTCCTGATGCGCCGGCGAGAGCCCGGTGTGCGCGACTCTCCGGGGCGAGAGGTTCGTGCCCCGGCAGATTAGCGTGGCCGCTCGGCTGCGGACGGGCATGGTCTCGCGCCCTATCCCATCTATTCGTCTGGAGCGCCCGCCCAGGATCTGTAAGATTAGGACAATGGCATTGAAGATTCTAACGATGCGATCTGGTCGCTTCGGTGATGTGGAATCGCGCTGGCCGTCAGGGCAGATGCCGGTCTTTCAATGAGGTCCTATGAAACCGATACATGGCATCTTCTTTTGGCTTGTCGCGCAGGCGGCGTGGTGTGAGGGAACCGGGGCGCCGCCGAAACTGATGCACGAGCCGCGATGGGCGATCTTCTATGATTTTCACACGATGCCGGCGCAGCCGGACGTGGGGTTGAATTTTGACGCGGACGATTTTGCGAATCGGCTCGAGAAGTGCGGGGTGGACTACACCGTGTTTCACGCGCGGTGCAATCTCGGGATGGCCTACTACGACACGAAGGTCGGGATCCGCCATCCGTCCCTGAAGTACGATTTGTTCGGGCGGTTGGCGGAAGCGTGCCAGCGGAGGGGGATTGCGATCACGGCATATTTCAACGTGGGCCTGAGCCATGAGGAGGGGCTCCTGCACCGGGACTGGCTTGCGCTGACGCCGGAGGGCTACACGTATCTCCCCGACCGGATGAACCACTTCATGAGACGGATGTGCTACAACACGGCCTATGCGGAGCACCTGATCGAGATGATACGGGAGGTGGTGTCGCGGTATCCGGTATCGGGCCTCTTTCTGGACTGCATGAGTCCGAACGCATGCGTTGGCGTCGAGTGTGTCCGGGAGATGAAGCGGCAGGGAATCGACTGGAAGAATGCGGTGCAGCGGGATGCGTTTGCGCGCGCCTCGCAGCTGAGGCTCGCGAGACGCATCCGCGAGGCGGCGCTCGCGATCAAACCGGGGTTGCTGCTGTATTTCAACGGGGTGGGTTTCGAGGACCAGCAGGACATCGGAACATATCTTGAATTCGAGTGTCTGCCGACGGGGGGCTGGGGTTACGAGCTGTTACCGGTGTACGGGCGGTACCTGCGGAATCTCGGCAAGCCGGTGCTCAACATGACGGGCCGGTTCCATCGGAGCTGGGGTGATTTTGGGGGAATCCGGACGGAGGCGAGCCTGGAATACGACTGCATCAGCGCGCTGGCCAATGGGCTTGGCAGCTGCGTCGGAGACCACTGGCATCCGAGGGGAGAGCCCAACGAGGCGGTGTTTGATCTCATCGGGCGAGTGTATGGCAGACTGCGGCCGCTTGACCCCTGGCTGAAGGGCGCCGCGGCCGAGTGTGACATGGCGGTGGTCGCCACCAAACCGAGATTTGGGAACGAGGTGCTTGGCGCGACCCGGCTACTGGCGGAACTCAAGCAGCAATTTGATGTCGTCACGGAGAAGACGCGTTGGGGGAGGTATCGCACGCTGATTCTTCCGGACACCACGGTGTTGACCGATGGATTGCGAAGCAGGGTCGAGCGCCACCTGAAGGATGGGGGAAGCGTCATCGCCAGCGGTTGGTCCGGGCTGGATCCGGGGCGGAAAGAGTTCGTGTTGCAGGAGTGGGGCGTGAGTCGGGGGCCGGATGAGGAGCAGCCGGTGTCGCCGACGGGCGCGAAGCCGACTTCGTTCTCGACGCCGCTGCCGTGCTATTTTCGCCCTGGGCCTGAGATTGCGGCGGGAATGCCCGACATGCCCCTGAACTGTTACGTCCCTGGCCTGAAAGTCGTGCCGCGCGAGGGCACGCGGACGCTCGCGCGGGCCGTGGCGCCGTATTTCCCGTGGCACTGGGATGGGGAGCACCACTTCGTGTATCTGCCGCCGGACCGGGAGACGGAGCAGCCGATCGTGACCCGGAACGGGGGCGTTGTTCATATCGCCCGACCCATCTTCACCGCATACAACGATTATGCGCCGGTGCCGCTGCGCCAGATGGTCAGCAATATCTTGGCAGCGGTGCATCCCGATCCGCTGATCCGTGCCACCAATCTTCCGTCTTTCGCGAGGGTTACCGTCACGGGGCAGCCGGGGCGCCGGATGGTCTATGTGACGAGTTACGTGCCAGAAAGGCGGGGCGCACAGATCGACATGATCGAGGAACCGGTGGAGTTGCGCGATGTTTCGATCGGGCTCAGGCTCGATGGCAGGAACGTGAAGAAGGCATATCTGGCGCCATCGCGCACCGAGGTTGCGCTCGCGATCAAAGATGGTTATGCGACGGTGGCGCTTCCCGGCGTCAAGGGCTGGGCCGTCGTCGTCTTCGAGGAGTGAGGGGCGATGTCGGTTCTATTTTCGGGCCGACGCCGCCCCCGGCGCGCGGGGGGCGGCGTCGGCCAGAGCCGTCCACGCGCCGGATTATTCAGGGTAAAACTGCTGGGAGCGGGGCCGTTATGGACTGCGGTGGCAGAGCGAAGCGGCGACACCGCTTTTGCCCCCGGCGGAGCCGAAGCCTATGGCCCCGGCTCGCGCTT
>JAKQKQ010000282.1 GCA_029560585.1 Verrucomicrobiota bacterium
ATGCAGTGGCGGTGAGATCGATACCGGAGGCGCCCGCCGAGGGCAATCCCCCGCGCATTCCGGATGGGAATGATCGGGAAGGGGTGGCCGCGCCCCTCGCAAGACAGCCCATGGCGGATGAGGTCGCGTTGCAGCCGCGGCCTGCCCCACGCATCGATCCCGAAGAAATGGTCGCTGCGGCCGTTCGGCACAGTGAGCAATCGGCCGCGCATCGTCGAGCCTTGGATACCGGCAAATCAGCAGCCGAAATCGGCGTGGCATTGGAGCCAGTCCTGCGTGCCCGAAACGACAACAGCGGCGAAGACAAGGACCGCGCGGTCATCCGCAGCAACGTGGCATCCATCACCCGGTACGCGGAGCAGGCGGAGGGGGACGATGGACGGCAGCATGCTGTGGCTCGTGATCTGATGCTGCGTCTGCAGGAGTCGTTGGCCGGGCCCCATGTTGATGATGAGGGCAATCACATCATTCCCCTGCAGCCGAAGTATGTGGGTGAGAACGTTCCCGGGCTGGACAACTGGTTGAAGCAGGCCATCAAGGATAGGGGCCGGGAGCCGGATGAGCGAAAGGCGATTTCCTATTTCGACTCCCCTGAAGATCGAATGCGCAACCGCCTGGTGATGTCCGACGGGCGCCTGCTGGATGCGAACGGGAATAGCCTGGGGGATCGGCATCTGATCTTCGTGGTGGATCGCAATGGCAATCTCTATGCGACCGAATCCAGGCCCGAGGTGATTCACCATAGTAGTTTGCTTGGAGGGGAGCCGGTTTCCATGGCCGGCGAGCTGCTTTTCCGGAATGGCAAACTGAGCGAGATCAGCAGCCAGAGCGGACACTATCGGCCCAGCGAGGCTGCGTTCAACGCCTTTCTGAAGCGTCTTGCAGGCACTGGCATGGATCTCGAAGGGGTTGGCGCCTATCACGTGCAGGTCACGACCAATGCGGTCAATGGCCGCTTCGACTCATCCATCGATCGCACACGCAATCTGCTGGACGCCCACCGTGCAGCACCTGCCATCGAAGCAGGCGAGCATCTCGAACGCAGTCGCGCCGTGTCGCAGGGGGTATCCCGCATCCGACCGGCATCGGAAGTACAGGTCGCACCTGGCGACGATGGTCAGCCCGCGGCGGACAGCTATGGTAACGCGCCGACCGTTCTGGGCCGGGCGGCGGAGGGCGCTCCAAATCGCCTACCGATGCGTACCTTTGTCGGCCAGCATCGCGCCATCCCCCCGGTGGGCAACGAAGATGCATACGTCGGCATTCGCGACGGCGCTGAGGCTTCGGTGCCCATTCCGCGGGCCCAGGGCAATGCGGTGGCCGGTTTGGGTGACGAAGCGACAGGCGCTGGATCCCGGGCGCCGTCGCGCGATGATCGCGCTCTGGTTGGCGACAGCTTGCCCGCCGCACTGATCGAAAAGAGCCGAAACCATCAGCGCAATGGATTTGGCGCGGAAGACCGGGAAATGGCACGGGACAACATCGACCGGATCGACCGCTTGGCCGACGGCGAAGCCCGGGCCGCTTTGCTCGGGCGGCTCTCGCGCTCCATGGAAACACAGGCCCGGGACAAGAACGGTGTGCCGATGACACCGATCATGCCCCAGTACATCGGAGAGGATCTGCCGGGCTTCGATAGCTGGTACAAGCGCAATATCGAGAAGACCTCGGCGTCGGGCAGTGCGCGGCCGGAGGGCTGGCAGACACGTTCGGTGAAGTATCTGACAGCCGACGAGCGCGGCGCCTACGAGGTCAAAGTGGATCGCTCGGGCAAGCTGGTCTATGTGAACGGGGTACGGGCAGGCCGATCTCTGGACGGCAGAGGGCCGCTGATGTTCGTGGTGGACGGGGATGGAAGGATGTATGCCGGCGCAATGGAGGTTGGCGCCTTCCATCATTCTTCCTTCCTGGCGGGTGAGCCCGTCTCCATGGCTGGCGAGCTCGTCCTGAACCGCAATGGTGTCATTACCGAGATGACTAACAAGAGCGGTCACTATCGGCCGACCACCGAACAGTACGTCGCCTTTGTGAGTACCTTGGTCAATGTCCATGGCGTGGCGCCGCGCTTTGCCGCCAGGCATGTGGACATCTCGACCAATGAGCGGGGCCAGATGGTCTCCGGTGATGGAACCGATATCTACGGTACGGTGGCACATGCCACCGGTGACATGGCCGAGGTTACTGCACGGGTCAGAAACGTGCTCGAAACCATGGCGGAAATCCGGGCGCCAGCCCGTGCGCGGCAGCCCCGTCCGGCCTCGAACGTCTATGAAAGTGTGGGGGAAGACAAGGCCTTGCCGGACGGTTATCGCGGCGGGCGGCCCGCGAGGGCGCTTCCCCGGGAGGAGGAGGAGATCCCGCTGCGTCGGCGTGGTGCCCGCACCGAGCCGCTGGCTCCGGTGCCAGCGGGTTTGGCGGAGGGGCGCGCGGAGATCCGGAGGAAGCCCTCCAATTCGGCTTATGCAGAGGTGCCTGATACTCGCCGCGGATGGCGGGAGTCGCAGCCAGGAAACGATTCTGATGGCGAGCCCCTCCTTTCCCTGCGTTCAGTTGATGGCCGCAGGGGGTCGAACTCGGCCTTGGGAGGAGGCGTGCCTGGGGGCGAGGGGGCCGTGATGCGCAACAAGTCTTCCGGTAATGGCTACGCGGAAGTGCCTGAGTTGCGCCGGTCGCGGAGCACTTCCCTGTCAGGCAGCGAGAGCGAGGGCGAAGACGTCGGGGCTTTGACCGGCAGGCGCATGGGGCCGACAGGCGCACGCGTGGGGCATGCGGCGGACGGCTATGCCGATCCGGACCCGTCGCGCGACGGCAGCGGCGGGGAGAGTGATGCTTATTCGGATGGGCCAGGTTCGCCGCGAGTCTCCAGATCACCGAGTATGTCGGACACGGACGACTCCGGCGATGAAGGCCGTCCGCGCCGTCTGCCTGACTATGACTGGGCGCGGGGCATGCCTGATTCGCCCGCGCGCATCCGGCAGCAGATAAGCCGCTTTTCCCGCGTTGGTTTCACTGCCGACGACATGCGCCTGAGCGACGCCACGATCCAGCGTGTCGAGTCCATGACCGACCGTAGCGATCAGGCGGTATTGCTCACCCGCCTGTCGGAGACCTTGGCCCCTCCACCTCTGGATCGGCACGGGCGTCCGATGGCTCGTCTGATGCCCCAGCATGTTGGCGAAGACGTCGATGGCTTTGAGAACTGGTTTCAGCGCAACATGGCGGAAACCGATCCGGCCGGTACTGCGCTGGGCAACTGGAAGAATTCGGTAGTGAAGTATCTGACCGTGGAAGAGCGGGCCGACACTGAAGTGGTCATGGACAGAAGTGGACGTCTGGTCTTTGTTCGGGGTGATCGGCGGGGCGAACCACCGATCATCGGCGGCAAGGCGATATTCGTTGTCGATGCCGAGGGGCGTATATATGCGGGTGAACCATGGGCTGGAAAGTTCCATCACTCCAGCTTCCTGGCGGGCGAGCCGGTATCGATGGCAGGGGAGTTCGTGCTCGACACTCAGGGGCAACTGGTGGAAATCACCAACCAGAGCGGGCACTATCGGCCGACACTCGAACAATACGTCAGCTTCCTGCGGGACCTGGCGCCGAACCTGGAGGGCAGGCCGGGGGTCGTGGCCAGAGCCGTCACCCTCACCACCAATGCCCAGGGGCGCTTTGCCATCCGCTCGATGGGGGACATTCTCCCGGATGTCCGCCGCCAGGAAGGCAGTGTCGAGGAGGTGGCTGCGGCGCTGGGCAAGGCCAGCGCAGCCGAGCGGGAGCCCGGCAAGCTCCTGCCTGTGCCCCAAGGATCGCTTGATCCGAACGAGCCGAGACCATTGCG
>JAKQKQ010000285.1 GCA_029560585.1 Verrucomicrobiota bacterium
CGCCAGCGAGGATCTCGCCTGCCTCGTCCGGTCGCTCGAAACCGCCCCCAGGCAGATCGACTTCATCTTCGATCACCCGCTGCCAGAACGTTTCAACTATCAGGGCTCCGGCCACGCCTCACTCGTAAAGGACCTCCAACCCCTTCGCCGCGCCTTTGCCCAGGGCCGCACGCTCGGCCTCAGCCCCTTCATGGTCAGCCTGACCGCCCTCGGCGCCATGATTCACCGGCACACCGGCCAGGAAACCCTCCTCATCGGCACCCCCTTTTCCGTCCGCGACCAGCCCCGGTTCGCCCGCACCGTCGGCTTCTTCGTCAACACCTGCGTGGCCAAACTCGATTTCTCCGGCGACCCCACGCTGGCCGAGGCCATGCAGCGCACCCGCGCCAGCATCTCGGAGATGCTCCAGCACCCCGATGTGCAGCTCGACGAACTCGTCAACGCGCTCTGCCGGCAGCGCCCCACCGACCGGCCGCCCCTCGTCCAGGCAACCCTCTCGTTTCTATCCGAAGAGTTCGGACCCAGTCCCGAACTGCCCGGCGGGCTCCGCGCCGAACCCATCAACTTCGACCGCGACAGCGCCATGTTTGAGCTCACGCTCGACATGATCCTCCGCGACAACCACGCCCTCTGTTACTTCGAGTGCTACCGCGGCGGATTCACCCGGGAGACAGCCCGTCGATTCTCCATCCACTTCCAGCAAATCATCGGCACCATCGCCGCCGATCCACACACAAAAATCTCCGCGATTCCCCTCTTCGACCAGACTGCCATCGCCGCCTGCCGCGCCTCCCTCACCGGCCCCGCGATCGAACTTTCCCCAGCGACACTCGACTCGCTCGTCCGGCAACACACCCGCCTCGCATCATCCGCGCCCGCCCTCGTCTCCGGCAGCGACACCCTCTCCTTCGGTCAGCTCGCCGAGGCTGTCTCCGCCCGACGCGCTCAACTCACCTCCGGCGGCCTCGCTCCCGACGCCGTCCTCGCGCTCGCCTGCGCCCCCGGTCTCGACTGGGTGGTC
>JAKQKQ010000287.1 GCA_029560585.1 Verrucomicrobiota bacterium
CTGCGCGACGAGTGCCTGGACCGGGAGCAGTTCTGGACCCTGACGGAGGCCCGCGTCGTGGTCGAGGACTACCGGGGCGAATACAACCTTCTACGGCCGCACAGCAAGCTGGGCTATCGCAGCCCGGTGGACTTCGCGGCCCATCCAAGCCACCCCATTTCCGGCTCCAGTCGCCCTACGGGCTTCTTGCGCCGGAGATGGACAACCCAACAGAGATGAGAGTACCATGCTAACCAAGCCCGAGGACTAACTCTCCCGATTGCTCAAAAAGGTGAGTCCGGTCAATCTTTCAAAACTCCCGATAGTGCCAGTGTGCCGTGGCGAATCAATCGAGTCAGAGCGCTGCCGCGTTTCTTGGGAAAATCGTGATTGGCTTCTGAAGATCAAAAAGCAATCCGCCAATGAAATCGCGGGGTATCAAATCGCGGATTACCTCACGATCCCTGTCCAACCATGGGCAGCTTGCTTTAAATGCGAAAGCAAATCTGGTTCCTCCGATGAGGTTCATACCGCCATTCTTGTCGAATGGTGGCCATCAATCTCTTCGATTGCTCGACTCTGTGAACCTGCGAAGTCTCATCCCACCATTGTGGCCTGCGCTCTGGCCCTAGCCGTTTTCGACCGTCATGAGTGGCCGGGATGGTTGATGGATAATGCTGGGAATCTACGTCTTCATGACCTGGACTTTATCGGTCCACCATTTCCCTCCAACTACCCGGAACAGTCGCTGAGTGACTACCGCGATTTCACCGAGTCTGCGTTCAGCGAGGCGCAAGCGAGCGCTCATGGAACTGGTCTTGCCGAGGCCTTCGCTAAAGCCTTGCGCGAAATTCAGAATCTCGATTTTGCAGCAATCCTTGATTTCGGTGGCCACCCCGACGCCGATGCAATCGTGGATCGGCTGGTTGTTGGGTTAGCAGCACGACAGTCCGCACTCTCCCGACTGCTGTAGAGAATCTGAGCGCCCTTGGCCCAAGCAGAGGTAGTCGGCGTCCTCGTTTACCCCCCGCTTTTACCCAGCAACGTATGCAGGGATCGTTGTCGAGCAGTCAACGGACATTCCATACAACCCTCAATTCCGTTTTTCGGTCTTCTTCGCCTGTCGCTTGAAAACCAAGAAAAACAACCTTCCTGCCCCCTCAGGGTGGGTGGGGGTGCCTAACGGGGCAAGCGTAGTATTTTAGCGTAGTATCTGGCGCAATCGAAAGAACGGGCCTTGCGTAAGGGCCTGATTATAAAAGAGAAGAGCGGGTGACGAGACTCGAACTCGCGACATCAACCTTGGCAAGGTTGCACTCTACCAACTGAGTTACACCCGCTTGTGGGAGGGGTGAAGTATGGCTCAGGGGTGGGCGGGGTTCAAGGGGAAATTTCGCGCCGGAGCCGCGGGGTGCGGGGCTCTAGGGGCGGGGCGAATGGACATTTGTGCGTCCTTCGACAGGCTCAGGACGAACGGGGAGGGGGTGGAGTGGCGGACGACAGGAGTGTCCGCCTCACGAAGTGGCTCGCAAACGATAGCATGGCCAAGGGGCGGGGTGGCGCTATAAGGGGCGGCATGTTGCGGCTGCTGCGGGTGCGCAATTTCGCGCTGGTGGAGGATCTCTCGTGGGAGTTGGAGGGTGGCTTCACGGTGGTCACAGGGGAGACGGGGGCGGGGAAGTCGATCTTGATCGGGGCGCTGCTGTTGCTGTTGGGGGATCGCGCGGACCGCACGATGATCCGGACGGGGTGCGAGGGATGCGCGGTGGAGGCGGAATGGGACCTGGGGGGCGCGGCGGTGCTGGGACGGGTGGCGGCGGTGTTGGAGGAATGCGGGGCGGAGCCGTGCGAGGGGACGGTGTTGCGGCTGAAGCGGACGCTGTCGGCATCGGGCCAGAACCGGCAATTCGCGAACGGATCGACGGTGCCGCTGGGAACGCTGAAGCGGTTGGGGGAATTGCTGGCGGATTTTCATGGGCCGCACGATCACCAGTCGCTGCTGTCGACTGACACGCAGCGGGACCTGCTGGATTCGTTCGGCGGTTTGACGGTCGATCGCGAGCGCGTGGGTTCGCTGTGGGCGGCGTGGCAGGCATCGCGGCGGCACCATCAGGATCTGGAGCAGGAGACCGCGAGCACCGATCGGGAGATCGAGCGGCTGCGGTTCGAGGCCGAGGAGATCGGCAAGGCGGCCCTGAGGCCGGGCGAGGATGCGGAGGTCAGTGCGCAATTGGATGTCGTTCGCAATGGGCAGCGGTTGCTCGAGCTGAGCCAATCGCTTTCGGCATTGGCGACGGAGGGCGAGGGGAGCATCTCCGATCAACTGGCGCTGGCGTTGAAGCAGGCGCGCGAGCTGGCGGCGATCGATGCGAGGTGCTCGGGCTGGCTCGAGCTGCTGGGAACGGCCCAGGCGTCGATGGGGGAATTGTCGCGAGAGGCGGCGCATTATGCCGATGGACTGGATCTGGATGGGGAGAGTCTGGCGAGAATCGAGGACCGATTTAATGCGATCCAGTCGCTGAAGCGAAAATATGGGCCGTCGCTGGAGGATGTTATTCGGCGGGGCGAGGAGGCACGGGGGCGGTTGGATCGGATCGGGCGGAGGGACGAGGAATTGGCGCGCGCGGCGGCGGCCGAGGTGGCGGCGGGGCGCGAGTTTGAGAGGGCGGCGAAGGCGCTGAGCGGTGCGCGGGCAAAGACGGCAGGGAGTTTGGCCAAGGCGGTGACGGGACTGTTGAAGGATCTGGGGTTCAAGAAGGCGAGATTCGATGCGGTGCTGTCGGCCTTGGATGGTCCGGCATCGCACGGGCTGGATAGAGTGGAATTCCAATTCAGCCCGAATGTGGGCGAGGGGGCGAAGCCGCTTCGGGCGATCGCCTCCAGCGGCGAGATGGCGCGGGTGATGCTTGCGATCAAGGCGACGTTGGCGCGCCAGGACGAGGTGCCATTGCTCATTTTTGATGAGGTGGATGCGAACGTTGGCGGGGAGATCGGAGCGCAGGTGGGGCGGCGGCTCCGCGAGCTGGGCGGGACGCATCAGGTGGTGTGCATCACGCACCTGCCGCAGGTGGCGGCGCTGGGAAACGCGCATTTCGAAGTGCGCAAGCGCGAGCAGGGCGGGCGCACGATCACGGAAGTGGCGGTGCTCGATGGGGGCGCGCGGGTGGAGGAGTTGGCGCGGATGCTCGGGGGGGCATCGGCATCATCGCGGGCGCTCGCGAAGTCGATGCTAGGGCTGGGATGAGGCCGACAACCCCTTGAGTTTGCGGCCGATACGGGTTAGACGTTCCTAGAGCGATGATTGGGAAACTGCGTCATGGCATTCGGCGCCAACCCGCGATCTTGATCGGGTGCGCGTTCGCCCTGCTCTTCTATCTCGTGGGGGCTTTTGACGTATGGCACTGGGCGGAAATGCCCCTGGGCGATCTGTTTCAATCGCGGCGCATGAAGGTGCCGGAGGCACCGGACAACATTGTCTTGGTGGCGGTGGACCAGAGCACGCTGGATACGCACGGCAGCGGGTCATGGCCACTGTCGCGATTGGCATACGCGACGGTATTGCAGGCGCTGGGCACGCGTGGCGTGACGGGGGTCGGGTTTGAGATGCCGCTGACGGAGCAGGATCCGGCGATGGCGGCGTTTGACGCGGCATTCGCGAGGCAGGTGCCGAAGCTGCCGGCGGTGGTCATGGCCGCCGCTGGATTGCAGTCGGGGGGCGAGACCAATCGTCCGGCGAATCTGCCCACGTTCCCCGCGGGTGGCACCTCGTTGGACAGTCTCGTGGACCATCCGGGACTTCTCTTGCCGAACAGGGTTCTTGTCTCTGAAGCCAGGCTTGGGTTGAACAATCTGCCCCGCGGGTTGGGCATGGCCGTGCGCTCAATGCCGCTGCTGTTCCGCTGCGGGGACGCTCTGGTGCCTTCGTTCTTCCTGCAGTGCCTGTTGGCACACGAGGGCGTGGCGGTAGGCGACGTGTCGCTGGAGCGGAGCGGGCACATCGAGATCCGTCGACGGGGCGAGGTGTTGCACAGGATCCCCGTGGATAGTTCCTGGCGGATGGTGCTACCGTTGCGGGAACAGCGTCCGGAGCCCGCGCGGGTGGGATTGGATGCGCTCGTGTTGGCGGCGGAACAGGAGGCCGCGTCGGTGCCTGGCTCCTCGCGGCCGGCGTTTGATCTGAGCAAATTGCGAGGGCGGTTCGTGCTGGTGGGGAGGGAGGCGGCCGAGACATATGAGCCGGTGTTGACGGCGCGCGGCGAGATGTCCCCGGCGGGAGTATTCCTGTTGGCCTGGCAGACGGTTTTTGCCAAGGACTTCATCGTGGCGGTGCCCGCGTGGGGGCTGTGGCTTGCCTGCGCGCCGTTGGCGGTGTTTCTGGTGTGGTTTGCGTGGAGGTTCCACTGGGTGTGGGCGATCTTGATGGCGTGCTTCGTGGCCGTGGATTTCTGGGTCCTGTCTTACTGGATGTTGTCCGAGTTTCGGGTGTGGCTATTCGCGTTTCCGCCGAGCCTGCTGTGCGTGGTGGCGGTCGCGCTGGGACGGTGGCTGAAGCGGGCTGGGCCACACCGGGAGGGGCTGTTGGCGACGCCCCCGGCCAAGGGTTTCTCTCAGGGGCGGGCGCCGTACCCTCCGGGCTGGAGCGGTCCCCCCTGAGGTGCGGGCCGCGCTTTTTGTTCGCGGCCCGCGGGATAGCAGATAAACGTTGGCCATGACCGTCGATGAGGCGTTCGAGCGTCGCGCCCGACTGGCGCGGCGGCACCACGAGAACTTCCCGGTGGGCTCGTTTCTGCTGCCGCGCGAGCACAGGGGGGATGTGCGCGCGGTTTATGCGTTCGCGCGCACCGCGGATGATTTCGCGGACGAGACAATCGCCGCGCTTGGGGTGCCGGAGCGGCTCGAGTTGCTCGAGAGGTGGGAGGCGCAGCTGGATCTCTGCCTCAAGGGCGAATCCGCGGTGCCGGAGTTCCTCGCGCTGAGGCAGGCCATCGAAGGGCGGGGCTTGCCTTTGGAGCCCTTCCGGGATCTCGTGTCGGCGTTCAAGCAGGACGTCACCAAGGGGAGGTACGCGAACTTCGAAGAGGTGAAGGATTACTGTCGCCGCAGCGCGAATCCGATTGGTCGGCTGGTCCTGCAGATCTTCGGCTGCTGCGATGAGGATGCGCTGCGGCTGAGCGACCGTATCTGCACGGCGCTGCAGCTCGCGAATTTCTGGCGGGACGTGGGCGTTGATCTGGATAAAGACCGGATCTATTTGCCCCAGGACGAGATGGAGGGTTTTGGCGTGACGGAGGAGGGGCTCAAGGAGCGGCGTTTTGACGAGGGCTTCCTGCGGCTGATGCAGTTCCAGGTGCGGCGGGCGCGGGAGATCTTCGACTCTGGGCGGAGGTTGCCGAACATGGTGGGCAGTGGCCTGCGGACGGAGATCCGGGTGACTTGGCTGGGAGGGGTTGAGATACTGAACAAGATCGAATGGCTGGGCTTCGACACGCTGCGCCGGCGGCCCAGGTTGTCCAAGCTCGATTTCATACGTCTGCTGGCGCGGGCGGTGCTGCGAAGGTGGTGAGGCCGATGGCTGAGAGCGGCGCATCCATCACCCTCAAGAGCGGCTCCAACCTGGCGCTGTCGTTCATCTCGCTGGACCCGGAGAAGCGGGCGGCGATGTCCGTGCTCTACGCGTTCTGCCGCGTGGTGGACGACATCGCCGATGACATGGTGTTGCCAAAGGCGGAAAAGCTGGTCCGGCTGGGGGAGTGGCGGCGGCAGATCGAACTGTGCGCCAACGGTTCGCCGGGCCTGCCGCTGGCCCGGGAGTTGGCGCCGGTGATCCGGCATTACAGGATTCCGCCCGAGCATCTGCTGGAGATCATCGAGGGCGTCTCGATGGATGTGGAACCGCCCCGCTACGAGACATGGGAACAGCTCAGGCGGTATTGCCATCGGGTGGCGTCATGCGTGGGATTGGCGAGCATCGAGATCTTTGGATACCGGCATGCATCGGCGCGGCAGTACGCGGAGCTGCTGGGCCTGGCCTTTCAGACGACCAACATACTTCGCGACGTGCGCCAAGACCTGGGCAACGGGCGCATATATCTGCCCGACGAGGACCTTCGGCGGGCGGGCTATTCCCGGGGGGAACTGGAGCGGGGGATCATCAACGAGCGGGCGCTGCATGCCTTCCGGCTAATGGCCGAGCGCTCGGAGCATTTTTACGCCGCGGCGGCGCGGGCGCTGGATCCAGAGGACCGGCCGAACATGCGTGCGGCGCAGGTGATGACGAAGGTTTACCATGACGTGCTCGTCCGGATCCGGGCGCGCGGTTTTGACGTGTGGCATCGCGGCGCGCGGCTTCCGAAGTGGCGGAAGGCGTGGCTGGTGGGAGAGGCGATGCTCGAGGAGAGGCGGACGCACAATGCGCCGCATTCCGCGGCCCACGTGGCGGTGCTTGGGGCAGGCGTGGCGGGTCTCGCGGCGGCGGTCGATCTTGCGCGCCGCGGGCATCGCGTGACCCTGATCGAGGCGCGCGGTCATGCGGGCGGGAGGGCCCACTCGTTCCGCCACGCACCGACGGGGGACGTGGTGGACAATGGCCAGCACATCCTGATGGGCTGTTGCCGCGAGACGATCTCGTTCGTGGACGCCATTGGAGCGCGCGGCCTCCTGCGGGAGGGGCGTGGGCTCGACGTGCCGTACCTATCGGAGGCCGGGGGCGTGTCGCGGCTCAATTCGCACGGGTGGCCGCCGCCGTTGTACCTGGCGCGCGCGCTGTTCGGTTTCGGGGAACTGGGGCCACGGGATCGCCTGCGTGCGGCGGAGCCCGTCGTCGCCGCCGCGCTGGATCGGTCAGGCGCGCGCTGGAGGGCGTCGACCGTGGCGGAATGGTTGCAGGCATGCCGGCAGTCCGAAAACGCCGTCCGCGCGCTGTGGGAACCACTCTGCATGGCGGCGCTCAATGAACCGGTGGCGTCCGCGTCGGCCGCGCAATTTGGCGAAGTGGTGCGGCGCGCCTTTCTGGGGCGCGCGTCCGACGCGGGGGTGATCTTCAGTCGCGTCGGGCTCAGCCGGCTACTGGTGGAGGGGGCGATCGATGTGATCGCGGCCTGCGGGGGCGAGATTCGGCTCGGGTGTGCGGCCAGACGGCTGGTCTTTCGTGAGGGCCGTGTTGCGGCGGTGGAACTGGATGGCGGCACCGAATTGGCGGTGGATGCGGTCGTATCGGCGCTGCCATGGGGGGCGCTCCGGTCGCTTCTGCCCGCCGAGTCGGATCTGGCCCGGAAGATCGAACCCTTGCGCGGATCGCCGATCGTGGGGATCCATCTGTGGTTTGATCGCAAAGTGTGTGGCGAGCCCTTCATCGGCCTGCTGGATTCGCCCGTGCATTGGATAATTGATCGGAATGCGCTCTGCGATCTGGAGAAGCACTCTGGGCCATCGGTGACCCTGGTGATCAGTGGCGCGTACGGGCACGTGGAGGCGAAGACCGAAGATCTCGTGCGCCTGGCGCTCGGCGAATGCCGGCGATTTCTGCCCGCGGCCCAGGATGCCAAGGTGGTGCACCATTTCGTGCAAAAGGCGCGCGATGCGACGCTCCAGGCACGGCCGGAGATGCAGCCGCATCGCCCCGGTGCGGAGACCGCGTGGCCGAATCTATTCCTCGCCGGGGACTGGACGGACACGGGCCTGCCGTCGACAATCGAAGGCGCGGTGATCAGCGGACGCCGCGCGGCCGCGATGGTGGGTTGAGGGAGGCACGATCTGGCGTATGGGACAGGGGGATTGGCGCGGGCGGCTCAAGGGATGAAACGGTTTTCGGAGATACGGACGGTGCGCCAGATCGTCGGCGAACCACGGCGACGGTGGTTCATGTGCGACTCGATGGAGCTCATCGTCTGGTGCGGGGACCGGGGCGAGCCCGTGGGATTTCAACTGTGCTACGACAAGCGTGGCATCGAGCGCGCGCTGACTTGGCGGAGCGACATCGGCTACAGTCATCGGCGCGTCGATCCCGGCGAGGGCCCGGGGATGCCTTTCAAGGCGACGCCCGTGCTGGGGGCCAACTACTGGTTCAAGCCGCGCGCCGTGATGGAGATGTTCGATTCGGTCTCGGCGGGCCTGCCGCCCGAGATCGCGGAGTTCGTTGGGCGCAAGCTGCGCGAACACCCGGATTTCCGCGCAAGGCGGTGAGGCCGGGGTCGCCATCCTGAAGAGTCATCCATCCGTTACATGGAGAGGGACCAGCCCGCGCGCCAACCGCCACGAATCACTTGCCGCTTCCCACGCATCTGCGCCGTCTGGTATACCCGGGCCATGAAATTCCTCGCTTCGCTTGTCGCCAGCACCGCCTTTGCCGTCGCTGCCCCCGCCGCCGATCTCGGCAAACTCATTTTCTCGGACGACTTCAATCGCAACGAATCGCAGGAACAGACCGACGATCCGGGCAACGGCTGGGGCACGAACAGCAAGAGCCGCGCGAAGGGCGATAAGCAGGTGGACCTCAAGGAAGGCGCGATGCGAATCCAACTCAGCCCCCGCGCCGACCACGCCGTGTCCGTGACCCATCCCGCGGAGTTTACCGATGGCGCCGTGGCCCTGCGCTTCATGCTGGAAGACGGGAAGGACAGCCTGGGTCTCGATTTCGCCGATCTGCAGTGCAAGGAAGTTCACGCGGGGCACCTTTTCGTCGCGAAGGTCAGTCCCAAAGACGTCCAACTCGTCGATCACAAGACCGGCGGCATGCGCAACGACATCCGCGAGGCGCGGGCCGAGAAGAGGACCCTCACCGCGGAACAACAGCAGGCGCTCGCCGGCAAGACCAAGACGGCGGCGCTGCGCACCGAAACCGGCAAATGGCATGACCTGCTGGTGACAATCCAGGGCGACGATCTCACCATTTCAGTCGATGGCAAACTCGCCGCCAGCCTCCACTCTCCCGGTATCGCCCATCCGACCAAGCGCATGCTGCGCCTTTCCGTGCCGCGCAACGCCGTTGTCGATGATGTGAAGATCTGGCGGAAGCAGTGACGAGGGCTCGCACTTTTCTGGCGCTGGCACCGGCAGCGCATGCCGACCCTATTTTTCCGCGAAGGCCTTCCAGCGGGCTTCGAGATTGGCGGCGTCGGGTTTGCCGTCGAGGGTGATGACCTGATAGCGGAGGGTGATCTGTTGGCCGGGTTGGATGGCCCAGGCGGTCTCTTGGATGGGAACGAAATTGAAGAAGATGGCGCCGTTGTTGTCCTTGGGGCCCCAAGTGCGGAGGCGCTGTGGGGCATCGTGGTTGGAGGGGTGGCCGAGGATGGCAACGGTGGCGTCGCCCTTTTCGGTGGGCCCGAACATGGCGCCCCATCGGGCGCGGGACTGGTGGCTATCGAGACGGGTCTTGCCCTCCGATGTGAGGTAGTCGGAATTGGTCTTGTCCCATCCGGTCCGGGCGCGGAAGGCGACACCGCCGCCATAGCGATAGGCGGGCAACTCCAGCGTGGCATCGCTGACATTCTTTTGCGTCATGGTGTAGTCGATGACGTTGGCCCCTCCCTCGAAGCGCGCGCGGATCGCGAGCTGTTCTCTGAGGACGACCGTCTCGGAGCCATCTTTGGAGAGCGCAACATGCTCCTGCTCGACGGTGAACGCCGCATGGTCGTCGGCCTTGTCGCAGGAGAGGGTCTTGACGAAGCGAACGGTGCCGGTCTTGGCCTTCAGGTTCCAGAAATCGGTCTCCTGGCCCTTGAACATGCAGTGCACCCAAGTGTGCCAGAGGCCCATGTGGTGGAGATGGTCGGGCGGCCGGATGCCCGTGAGCGTCGCCCCAGAAGGTGCGCATAGGGGGTGGATGAAACCGCTGCGTTTGAACGCCGGGTCCGCGCCATCGGGGGCGGGATCTTCGGCCTTGTGGTAAACGAGCACCGGCGTGCCACCGCGGGAGATGGTGATGGCCGCGTCGGTCTCTTTGAGGTCGAACCCTTGTCCCGGGGCCGAGGCGAAGGCGACGCAGAGGAGTGATGCGAGGAGGTGCGATCTCATGAGATTCATATTGGGGCGGGAGGATGACCGTGGCAAGCGTCACGCTGGTCCGAGCGACCGGAGCCCGGGCACCGGGATCGTGTCGCTGGCCATGGTGCCGGCAATCTGATATGGGTGTGGGCCAAGCATGAGAATGATCATCTGCTGCGGCGTTGCGACCATCGTGCCCGCGCTGCTTTCTTTGGGAATGTGTGCGGCACCGGCGTCGGGGGAGCTGCGCTCTCTTGTGCGGGCGCGTATCGAGGCCGAGTGCGCCTCGCTGGAAGAGATGTACAAGGATCTCCACGCGCATCCGGAACTGTCGTTCCACGAAGAGCGGTCCGCCTGCAAGGTTGCCGCGGGCCTGCGGGCGGCCGGGTTTGACGTCACGGAAAAAGTGGGAGGCCATGGGGTGGTGGGCGTGCTGCGCAACGGGGCGGGGCGGACCGTGCTGGTGCGCGCCGACATGGATGCTTTGCCCGTGAAGGAGCAGACGGGCCTTCCCTATGCGAGCCAGGTCCGGGTGAAGGATGACAGGGGTGACGAGGTCAGCGTGATGCACGCGTGTGGCCACGATGCCCACATGACGTGCCTTGTCGGAACGGCCCGGGTGCTCGCCGGACTCAGGGACCGTTGGCGGGGCACGCTGGTGTTCATCGGCCAACCCTCGGAAGAGCGGATCTCGGGCGCCCGGGCGATGCTGGAGGATGGCCTGTTCACGAGGTTTCCGAAGCCCGACTACTGTCTGGCGATGCACGTGTCGCCCGAGATGCCCGCGGGCAGCGTCGGGTACACCGAGGGGCCTGCCCTCGCCAGCTCTGATTCCGTGGACATCATCGTCCGCGGCGTGGGCGGTCACGGCGCATCGCCGCACGCGACCAAGGACCCCATTGTTCTGGCCGCGCAGGTCGTCATGGCCTTGCAGACCATCGTCAGCCGCGAGACGAAACCGACCGAGCCGTCGGTGGTCACTGTCGGATCGATCCACGGGGGCACAAAGCACAACATCATCCCGGACGAAGTGCGGTTGCAGCTGACACTGCGCTCCTACTCCGACGCGGTCCGGGAGCGACAGATCGCCGCGATCCGGCGCATAACGCGCGGGCTGGCGCAGGCGGCCGGTGTGCCGGAGGACCGGATGCCGATCGTGGAGGTGGGAGAGGCCAACGTCAAAGCCACGTACAACGACCCCGCATTGACGCGACGGCTCGCTGCGACGTTCGGGGGATGGTTTGGCAAGGACAAGGCGGTGGCGCGGCCGGCCGTGATGGCCTCCGAAGATTTCAGCTTCTATGGGCGAAAGGAGGACGGCATACCGTGCTGCATTTTCTGGTTGGGTGCCGTTGATCCAGTCCGGTGGCAGGAGAGCGAGCGCACGGGTGCGCCGCTGCCCTCGCTCCACAACAGCCAATTCTGCCCGGCGCTCAGGCCCACGCTCCAGACGGGCATGGCCGCAATGACCGCCGCGGTCCTGGAATTGGCGGCGCAGCCGTGATGCGGCGGCGTGCGCGTTTTTTTTCTCCGCCTCGGGGCGGGGATTGGCTAAGGGACAATGTTTCGCATGAGTGATGTGACGTTGGATTCGGGATTCCTGGCGAAGGTATCGGCGGTGGCCGAGGCGGGGGCGCGCGCGGGTGGCGAGGTCGTGGCGAAGTATCATCGCACGGGCGTCGAGATGCGCAGCAAGGAGAGTTTCAATCTGGTGTCCGATGCGGACATCGAGGCGGAGGCGGCGGTGGTGCGCACGATCCGCGAGACATTTCCGGATCACGCGATTCTGGCCGAGGAGGGGCATCGGGCGGACGGTAACGCCGAAGACCTGTGGGTGATCGATCCGCTGGATGGCACGAACAACTTCGCGCACAAAGTGCCGCAGTTTTCGGTGTCGGTGGCCTACTGCCGATGTGGGCGGCCGATGTGTGGCGTGGTATTCAACCCGGTGACGGGGGAGTGGTACACGGCGAGTCGGGGCGGGGGCGCGTACGCGAACGGCGAGCGCGTGCACGTCGGAGGCCAGCGCGGCCTGAGCGAGGCGCTGGTCAGTTTCGGGTTTTATTATGACCGGGGCGCGATGATGCAGGCGACGCTTGCGGCGATCGCCGACTTCTTTGGGAACGACATCCACGGTGTGCGGCGGATGGGGTGCGCGTCGCTCGACCTGTGTTGGGTGGGGATCGGGCGCTTCGGCGTCTTCTTCGAACACAAGCTGTCGCCATGGGATTTTGCGGCGGGCGCGCTGTTCGTCGAGGAGGCGGGGGGCAAGGTCACGACGTGCGGCGGAGAGCCGCTGCCGATGGCCCCGACCGGCGTGCTGGCCACAAACGGCCTGCTGCACGAAGTCGCGCTGGAGATCACGCGGCGGCACCTGGTTGATATTATGGGGAGCCGATAGAAGCGGGCGGGCATCATCGGGGTACGAAAATGGCACGTAGGAGCGCGATTGCGCGCGATTCGCGCATGGGATCGCCTGCAAGCAGGCTCCTACGATTCGGTGTCTGAATTCTCGAGCTAGGCCGCACCTGGCAAGGGCACGACGCCGGTTGGCGGGATGCTGATGGGGCCCGCCTCGAAGTCCTCTGGTCCCGGCTTTAGGGCGAGGCTGTACCAGGGGCTGTCGGTGCGCTCGGTGAGATCTGTCCAGCGAATGACCTGGCCGGTATAGGCGGAGATTCTGCCCATGATGGCGGCGAGGGAGGCCTCGGCGATGCCCCTGGCCTCGTTCAGAGGTTTGCCCTCGCGTATGCTGTGGATCAGGTCCACGTGCTCCTGCACGTACGGGTTGGCCGCGTCTTTATCCGGTTTTGATTTGATGCCGGTGCCGGTGATCTTGCCGCCTGGCATGACCGAGCCCTTCGTGCCGACGAGATGTTCGCCGATGCGCTGGTAGCATCCGTTTATCTGGCGCGACATGCTGTGGACGGTGAGGTCGTCGCCATAGTCGAAATCGACACTGAAGAAGTCGTAGCGGTTACCGAGCTTGCGGCGGGTGCGGGCGCCAAAGCCCATGGCGAGTTGCGGGGGGCGGCCGATGAACCAGTTGGCGACATCGATATTGTGGACGTGCTGCTCGACGATGTGGTCACCGCACATTTCCACGTACTGGTACCAGTTCCGGACCATGAGGTGCGCGTCGTCCTCGCCCTCGACACGCTCGAGCACTTTTCTGGGGTCGCCGCCGCACCACCAGATGCGGCCGGAGACGATCTTGCCGATCGCGCCATCCGCCACGGCGCGATAGTTTTGCAGATAGACGGCCTCGTGTCGGCGCTGTGTGCCGGTGCCGACGGCCAGGCCTTTCTGTTTTGCCAGTTCACCCGCGGCGATGACCCTGCGCGCGCCCACGGGGTCGACGGCGGCCGGTTTTTCCATGAACGCGTTCTTGCCGGCCCTCACGCAGGCCTCGAGGTGGAGGGAGTGGAATGCGACCGGCGAGCATATGACCACCAGATCCAGCGGATCGATGGCGAGGAGTTTCTTGTAGGCGTCGAAGCCGACGAAGGTGGTGTCGGGGGTGAGCTTGAGGCGCTGGAATGGGGAGCCGGGCAACTTCTGGCAGAGTGTTTCCACCTTCGCCTTGAAGGCCTCGATCCGGTCGCCGAGGGGATCGGCGACCGCGACGATCTCGACGGCGGGATCGGCCTCGAGGACGTTGGCGGCCGCGCCAGAGCCGCGATTGCCGCAGCCGATGATGCCGACGCGAAACCGATCGTTTCCCGCCGCGAACACGGGCGCCGGGATTCCGCCGGCCAGTGGCGACAGCCCGGCGATGGCGGCGGTGGACAACTTGACGAAATCTCTTCGGGAGTGATGGATGGGATTGGGTTTCATGACATTTTCTCCTATGGGCATCATGCTAGCGCCTGGGTTTCCGTTTCCCCTTGGCCTCGCCCTTGCGGGCGGCCTCGTGCCACCCCCCCTCGGGTTCCGGATGGACTTCCAGCCGTGATTCCCAATCGGCCAGGAGTTTCCTGTGATCCTCCACCACGGAAGCGAACGCCGAATCCCCAGATAGGTTCTTCGTCTCCCAGGGATCGGCGCTCATGTCGAAGAGCTGATCGGTGGCATCCCCGCGATACTGGACGTATTTGAACCGGTCGGTCCGGACCATACGTCCGGTGACGTTGCTTTCGGAGATGACGGATTCGCGCCACTCGGTCGCGCGATCCTCGAGGATCGGGCGGAGGCTCCGTCCGCGCTGCTTGGGTGGCGGTTCGATCCCGGCGTAGTCGCAGAGTGTCGGGACGAGGTCGAGGCCGGAGGCTAGGTGGGCATCGGTTCGGCCATGGGCGATCTGGCCCGGCCACGAGATCATCAGGGGCACGCGGGCCGCGGCATCGTAGAGGTCGCTCTTGAAGACGAGGCGATGGCGGCCGTGGCCATCGCCGTGGTCGGAGGAAACGATGACGAGAGTATCCTTGGCCAGGGCGGAGGATTCGACGGTGTCGAGGAGTAGGCCCACGCAGGCGTCGACCATTTCCACGTGACGATAGTACGCCCAAATGTAATAGCGCCAGAGTTCCTCGGGCCAATCAAAACTCTGGGACTTTCGTTTGGTGGCGAGGAAAGTTTCTGGCTCGCGCGGGTCGAAGTTGTAGTTGGGTGGCGGCGGCGGGAGTTTGTCGCGCAGGCATGCGTATGGGATTTCGCCGCGCGCGAGCGTATTGAGTCTTGGCCAATAGCAGATGTCGTGGGGCTGCAGCAATCCCACCACCATCAGGAAGGGATCGGTGCCCTTCCGGTTGAGCAACCATCCGGCGGCGGCCCGGCTGACCGCATGATCGGAATACTCGCCCTGGCCGGTGCCGTCGATCACGAGGCCGTAGCTGTTTCGCACATCGCGCGCCGGGACATGCCACTTGCCGGCGTGGACGGTCTGATAGCCGCGGGCACCCAGCCACTGCCCGATGTCGGGAAGGTCCGCGCGCATGGGCAGGCTATTGAGCGCCACGCCGTGCTCACTGGAGGCGCGCCCCGTCTGCCAGCAGGAGCGGGCCGGGCAGCAGACCGGATTGGCGCTGTACGATCGCGTGAAATTCACCCCGTGGCGGGCGGCGTAGTCGAAGGCGGGCGTCCGCACGTGCGCGCAGCCGTTTGCGCCGACGGCCTCGGCGCTGAGCTGGTCGACGTTGATGAAGAGGAGGTTGGGCCTGGCGATGCCGACGACGGCCGGGGCCCCGGTGATGGGGCGGGGAAGGGAGATGGCTGCGGCCGCCGCGGCGGTGCCGCCGATGAAGGCGCGGCGCGTGATCGGTGCGGGGTTCGTTTCCATGGCGTCAGGTGGCCGCATCGAGCATGTAACCGCGAAGGCCGCACGAGGCGAAGATGAGGCGTCCCGATTCATCCAACCAATAGTGCGTTGGCAGAATGCCATCGCCGATCTGGACGAAGCTCCGCAGCCTCATTGCCTTGCCGCCGAGTGAGAGCACGCGAGTTTCATCGGGGCTGATGCGCTGGTCGTGACGCAATAGCGCGAGGTCTTCGAGCATGCCGAAAGGTCCCGGCGCGGCGTCGGGCGACAACCGTTGGACCGCGTCGAATAGAGACCAGTTCGAGGTCAGGGGCGGTTTGGCGGCGAGGCGAAACTTCTTGCCGGCCCGGTCGATCTCCGCGCCATCGGTTGTGGCGGTGCCGCGTTCACGGACGCGGGTGGACTCGATGGGGCCACCCTTAATGTCTTGGACGGTCGATTCCATCTCCCATGTGGTGACCGAGGTCAGGGCGTCGGGCGCACAGCTCAAGGTCCCCGTCATGGAGAATCGCTGCAACCCGCCTAGGGTGACCTGCGTTTCAAATGCGAGCTTGGCCGTGCCTGAGGGACCGGGCTGGCGCTGAATCCTTAGTGTGCCCGGCTGTGCCCCGCCGGCCATGCCGCCAACGGTGACGAGGATGCGCCACCGCATGTCCCATGTGCCCGCCGGATCGAATGTGCCGGTCGGCGGGACGAACGCGTCGATGGCTGGGGCGAACTTCGCCCAGGAGAGCGGGAGGTCTGGCCTGTCGGGCATGGCGACCACCGGTCTCGGGTCGACTTTCTTCGGTTGCGGCATGGCGGATGTCCCTGATGCGATCACTTACCTTGGCCGCCCCCATTCAGTTGCGCCATCAAGAACTTCACCGCCTCACGGTCGTCGCCCTTGCGCGTGACGGAGCACTTGACGCAGGCGCCATCGCAGGCCTTCTTGATCTCCTCGGCATGCTTGGGGTGATGGAGCCAGTGGCCTCGGCTCTGCGGTTCACCGTCGGGCTGGTTGACCATGATGAACAGCGGCGCATCGCCCGGCCCGATCCAGCGGAGCATGTCGCAGTCGTCGAGGATCGCATGACCCTGGGGTGAATCAAGTTCCTCGCGCGACTTGAAGTGATAGAATTCGACCAACTCGTTGGGGCTTTTGAGCCACTCGGGCTTCGGGGGGCCGACGAAGGATTCCCATCGGGGAAGGTTGTAAGTGGCCTGGGTGGCCTGGAGCACGGCGGCCTGGAGGCGGCTGGATTCGCGGCAGATCGGGTCCTCGCTCTTCGGGTCGGCGAGGTCATCGCGTGACGCCAGCCACAGGGAGGTGCCCGCGCCGGCGGATCCTCCCCAGCCGGCGACGCGAGTCTTGTTGATGTTCCACTCGGACGCCTTGGATCGCATGAACTGCACGGCGCGGGCCGAATCCCGCAGAATATCTTGGATGGGCGCGGCGTCTCGGAATCGGTAGTTGATCGCCGCACAGGCGAATCCGCCGTCGAGCATGGCGGCGAGCGCCCGCGAATCGCGCCACTTGGATTTGTCGCCGCCGACGAATCCGCCCCCGTGAATGAATACGACCAGGGGGGCGGGGTTCTCGCCCTTGGCCTTCCAGAAATCGAGGCGGTTGCGCTCGTGTGGGCCGTAGGCCACGTCCGCGAGAGTGGGAGTTGGGCCACCGTTGTTGCCGACCGAGGTGTTGGCCGCTTGCTTGGCACTCCCCATGCGCTGTGCCAGAAAAGCACGGGCCTCCTGAATGGTGAGCACGCCGTCTTTGTCTGTGTCCGCTTGCGGAAAACGCTTGAGGCCCTCGCGGAGTCGAGCATCGACCTCGGGGGTGTGATCGGCCGGGGGCGGTGATGCCTCTTGCGCGTGGAGCACGCCAGCCATCAGGAGCATCGCGAAAATGGGCGCCGCGTCGAGGGGTCTGGGCAACCGATACATGTGGAAGTTAAACCTAGCTCCGGGCGCAAGGTTGCGCGAGGATTTGGTGCGGGGCGAATCATGGGAAACGATGGATTTTTCGGTTTACGGATCGGTTTTCGCGGGTTGGTCGCGGCATCTGGGTTCCTTTCGGGACTCGGCATGGTGGCAGGGTGGTTCGGCGAGCATGCGTGGTGGCTGGATTTGGGCGCGCACTTTAAGTTTATTTACTTGCTGGTGTTCTGTCTGGTGGCCGCGGCGTACGCCTGGGATCGCCGTTGGCTGATCGCGTTGGGCGCCGCCGGTTTCGCCGGTGCCAACCTCCTGCCGCTCCTGCCCTATCTGCGCGGGGCGTGCGACACTTCGACTGGCGTGGCCTCGTCGTGCCGAGCCATGATGGTCAACGTGAACACGTTTCATGGCGACCCGTCGCGTGTCGCCGCGGCCATCCGCGCCGAAAGGCCCGACATCCTGCTTCTTCTGGAAGTTGATCGCCGCTGGCTGTCCAGCATGGGGCCGGCGTTAGGCGATTTCGCCTATCGGTTGGTGGAGCCCAGGCCGGACAATTTTGGCATTGCGTTGTTCAGTCGGCTCCCGTGGGAAGACGCGAGGGTGGTGTTCATTGGCGAAGCGAATCTCCCCTCGGTGCAGGCGCGGATCCGCATTGGCGACTCGTGGCTGTGCGTTTTGGGAACGCACCCCCCGCCGCCCGTGGGACATCGGATGTGGTCCCTGCGCAACGACCAACTGTCGCAACTTGGCCGATACGTCCGCGGGATCGCGGGCCCACTGATCGTGTTCGGTGACCTCAACACCACGCCATGGGCGTATCACTTTGGGCGATTCATGGCGGCATCTGGATTAGAGAACAGTGCCTTGGGGCGTGGCATCCACGGAACGTGGCCGATCTTTGCGCGGCCGTTCGCCCTCCCAATCGATCACTTCCTCTACCGCGGCCAAGTCGTCGTCCTTGGCAGAAGGGAGGGGGCCGACCTGGCGTCAGACCATCTTCCGATCATCGTCGATTTTGGTATCGGGACACCGCCGCGCAGGGCTCAGGCCAAACCAACAAATGGACTTAACTTTTCTGATAGACCGTCCAAGATGAAACGCGGGGCCTGGATCGCGCGGGCTCGCGGAGAGAGCAATCCGTCTCGAGAGGCATGGGCGCGAGGGCGGGCCGGAGGGACGGGGCTTGGTGACCAGGCGCTCGCGCGTTCGGCCACCTCGATTCATGAATCAGGAGGACAGATATGACAAAGACGACCCTCACCAGCACATCAACCCGCCGCCACTTTCTCAAGACCGCAGCGGCGGCCGCATTCCCGACCATCATCCCGAGACATGTCCTCGGGGGGCCCCGGCACGTGCCGCCGAGCGAGAAAGTGAACATCGCGCTGGTTGGCGCGGGTGGCCAGGGTCGCACCAATCTCAAGAATCTGTTGCCGTTGGAGGACGCGCAGGTCATCGCCATCGCCGATCCCGCCGAGAGCTGGGACCTGACGCCATTCTACTACAAGGGCGATGCGGGGCGCGGGCCGATCCGCAAGATGATCGAGGAGCACTACGCGCAGAAGACGCCGAACTACCGCGTGGCCGTGCACGAGGATTTTCGCGTGATGCTGGAGAAAGAGAAGGGCATCGACGCCGTGCTGTGCGCGACGCCCGATCACCTTCACGCGTATGTATCGGTTCTCGCGATGCGCGCCGGAAAGCATGTGTATTGCGAGAAACCGCTGACGCACAACATATGGGAGGCGAGGCTCGTGGCGAGGGTCGCCAAGGAGACGGGAGTGGCGACGCAGATGGGCAACAGCGGCCACTCCAAGGACGGGATGCGCCAGACGGTCGAGTACCTGCGCGACGGGGCCATCGGGACGGTGCGGGAGGCACACTCGTGGGTGCCCGCCACGCGGTGGAACCCGGGCCTCAAGGGACGCCCCGAGGGGAGCCCGCCGCTGCCCGCCGGCCTCAACTGGGATCTGTGGATCGGGCCGCGCGAGATGTGCCCCTATCATCCCGCGTACGCCCCGGTGGCCTGGCGGGATTTTTGGGTGTTCGGCTGCGGGGCCCTCGGGGATTTCGGGTGCCACGACATGGACGCCGCGACATGGGCCTTCGATCTGCCGCCGCCCGAGAGCGTCGAGGTTCGCCCCGCGGGCTATGCCGATGGGGAGATCGCGCCCTATGGCGAGATTGGCTACTTCCGGTTCCCCGCCGCCGGGGGCCGCCCACCACTGAAACTCACGTGGTACTCGGGTGGGCTGCAGCCGGCGAAGCCTGACGCGATGCCAGAGAACATGGCGCTGCCGAGGCGCGGCGTGCTGTTCGTGGGTGAAAAGGGGATCATACAGTGCGATGGTGCCGGCGGTCCGCCTCGACTGTTCCCCGATGCGCTCCGCGCCGCGTACTCGCCCCCGAAGGAGTCCCTGCCGCGCTCCAAGGGCCACCACCGCGACTGGCTCGACGCCATCAAGGGAGGCCCGCCATCGAGCGCCGAATTCGGTTACTCCGCGGGCCTGACCGAGATCACGCTCCTGGGCGTCCTATCGCTCCGCCTCGGCGGGAAACTTGTCCGCTGGGACGCGGCCAACATGAAGGCGACGAACCTCCCGGAGGCCGATCCTTTCATCCGCGAGAAGTGCCGCGAGGGCTGGGGCATCGGGTCCTAGTAGCCCGTTGAAGAGCGTCATAGATTTCCCCTGATGGCGCGCGTGTCCCGATTCCGCCGGGAGGGCCCGCGGCCTCGCGGGCCGCGCATGACCGGCGCTTTTCGTTGCCCGGCGGGACTCGAAAATATCACGCATGTGGCGAGTAGCGAAGGGCCTTCGCCCTTCGGCCGTGGGTCGGGCGCCGAAGCCGAAAGCGGCTGCGCTACGATTCTCCCCGCCGGTGGTGCCCCGAATGCCCGCCGCAGCGGGAATGATGTGTGACGTGAAGCATTGGAAGCTCGAACGGTGCCAGATATGAGGAGGGGCCCGCGACGGCGGCCAAGGCACGCGGCGGCAGGCAGGATTGCCTGCGCCACGGCTACGGGGATTTTTGATCTTAGTTGGAGCAACGCCTTGATCGGGCCATTCGCAAAATGGTGAAAATTTTTCGCAAACTGGTGTTGTCGGGGGGGCGGCGCCATGGTTGAGTCAGCGGGTGATGACGCGGCGGGAGTTCCTCGGACGCGCGGCGGGGGCGACGTTGTTTTCGGTGGTGCCCGGCCGGGTGATGGGGCTGGATGCCGCGACCCCGCCGAGCGAGCGGATCGGGATGGGATTCATCGGGCTGGGTGGGCAGGGGACGGGGCATCTGCTGGGCGGGGCGTGGACGTATGTGCCGGGGGGATATGCGGGGCGCGACGACGTGCAGGTGCTCGCGGTGTGCGACGTGCGCAGGGAGCGACGCGAGGTCGCGAGGGATCGCTGCAACCGGATCTACGCGGAGAGATTTGGCCTGGGGAAGTATGCGGGGGTGGACGCGTACAACGATTTCCGCGAGGTGCTCGCGCGGCCGGATATCGACGCCGTGCTGCTGGCGCTGCCATACCACTGGGCGGGAAAGATGGCCGCGCTGGCGGCGGCGGCGGGCAAAGATGTCTATTGCGAGAAACCGGTCTGCGTCACCGTGCGCGAGGGACGGAAGCTGGTGGAGACCGTCCGGCGCCATGGCCGCGTCTATCAGGCGGGCACGCAGCAGCGCTCGGAATACGGGGGCAAGTTTCGGATCGCGTGCGAGCTTGTGCGCAATGGGCGCATCGGAACGTTGAGAGAGGTGTACGCCTATCGGCCGCCCGGGGCCTTCTATCCCTTTGGCGTGCCACTCGGTGAACCGCAGCCGGTGCCCGATGGGTTCGACTGGGATCTATGGCTGGGGCCATTACCACGGCAGCCGTACTGCGGTTCGGCCGGGCACGCGCTTCCGGGGTGTTTCGTCGGGGATGTCAACTGGTCGCCCCACCACTACGACTTTGTGCAGTGGGTGTTGGATGCCGGCCGCACGGGGCCGGTTGCGGTGGAGTGGGAGCGTGGGGAAGGCACGGCGGAGTCGGGCACCGTCCACTATCACTATGCCGGTGGCGTCGTCGTGCATTCGATGCCTTACCCCGGCGAGGCGATCGGTGCCGTGGGCGGTGCGTGTTTTGTCGGGACCGAGGGCCGGATCGCCGTGGACCGGGAGGGCATCGTTTCGTGCCCCGCCCGGATTCTTGGGGCGCCCCTTTGTCCGGGCGACGCGCGCGCGGGTCGGCCGCAGAGCCATGCGAACAACTTCATCGAGTGCATCCGCAGCAGGCGTCCGGCGATCTGCGACGCGGAGACCGCGCACCGCAGCATGAGCGCGATCCTGGTTGGTGGGACCGCCATCGCGCTCCGCAGGTCCGTCAGATGGGATCCGGTCAAGGAGGAGTTTCCCGGAGACGAGGCGGCCAACAGGTTGCTCTCGTACGCGCCGCGTGCCCCATGGGGGGCGTAGGTGCGAAGAATCTCGGACGAGACGGGATGCTGCCCGTGGCAGGCACCGTGGCGGATGAGGATTCAAATCGCGTGAACTCGGAACCACGAACGACCCAGTGCGGATCACGGGTGTGCGCTGGCGGTGTCGCCCGTCGGAGGTCGAGGCCTGGATCCTGGATGTTGCCGCCAGCATGAAAAGCCTTGGCGAATGAGGCGATCGCCGCGAAAATGGAAAGAACACCATGAACCCCAGAATCATTAGCAGTCCCTTGGCTTTGACGCTCGCATGCCTCGCGTTCGCGCGGGCCGGCGAGGAGAAGCAGCCGCCCGGCCCGCCGCCGGTCCCGTGCACGATGCCCGCCCGCGACGCCTATCGCACGCTGCGGCTTTCCGACCAGTTCTTTGCGGAGGGCGCCTATTTCGGTGACTTCAACCGCGATGGCAAACCGGATGTCGTCGCGGGCCCTTTCTGGTTCGAGGGGCCGGGTTTTCAGAAGAAGCACGAATATCGCGCGGTCCAGGCATTCGATCCGGTGCGGTACTCGGATAACTTCCTGACCTACGCGGGCGATTTCAACGGCGATGGCTGGGACGATGTGCTCTGCGTGCCTTTCCCTGGCAAGGAAGGCTTCTGGTACGAGAATCCGGCGGGCAAGGACGCGGCGTGGAAACAGCATCTCGCGTACACGATGATTGGCAACGAGTCGCCCGCGTGGGGCGATGTCACCGGCGATGGGCGACCCGAATTGATCTTCTGCAATCAGGGCTATCTGGGTTTTGCGGCCCCCGATCTGACGAATCCCGACGCGCCGTGGGTATTTCGCGCCGTGTCCAAGGAGGACAAGCGCTATCAGAAGTTCACGCATGGCGTGGGCTTCGGGGATATCAATGGCGATGGTCGCGTGGACATCGTCGAGGCGATAGGCTGGTGGGAGCATCCCGCCGAAGCGAAAGCCGATCAGCCGTGGCCGTTCCATGCGCAGCAATTCGCCGAGGCCGCTGCGCAGATGCTCGTCGAGGACGTGGATGGGGACGGTCTGGCGGATGTCATCACGTCGTGGCACTGCCACCGCTACGGGATGGTCTGGTGGCAACAGGTCAAGGGGGGCCAAGGGCCATCGTGGAGGCAGCACGTCATCCTCTCGCCCTCGCCCGACGTGACGTCGAAGGAATTTCGCGTGAGCCAATTGCACGCGCTCGCCTCCGTGGACATGAATGGCGACGGCCTGAAGGATATCCTCACCGGCAAACGATTTTGGTCGCATGGCCCGAAGGGCGACGTGGAACCCGACGCGCCCGCCGTCGTTTTCTGGCTCGAGCTCAAGCGCGATGGCAAGGGCGGGGTCGCCTTCATTCCCCATCTCATCCACGACGACAGCGGGGTGGGCACCCAGGTGGCCGCTACCGATCTGAATGGCGACGAACGCCCGGACGTGATTGTCGGGAACAAGAAGGGCATCTTCGTGCACCTGAGCGAAGGGGCCGCGCGCTGAGCCGCCGCGTCGGGCACACCGGCGCTGATGAATATGGAATGCAGGAGCGCGCTTGCGCGCGATTGGAATCGCCTGCGAGCAGGCTCCTGCGATTCGCGTGATCGGATTGTGGAATCAGATCCCATGCCTGCCGCGGCGCGCCCCACCAATCGCCATTGCCTTTTTGGGGCGTCGCGCCGAAATTCGGTGCGCCACGGGTGATGCTGAAAACGAGCGAGGACGGAGGAGGAGACACCATGAAATTGAGCGGATGCCTGAGGGTTTTTTCGAGAGTGATTCGGCCGCGTGCCGCCATCTGTCGGGCGATCGGGTGCGCCGCGTGCGCGGGATTATTTTGGCACCCATGTGGGGCGGCCGATGGGCCGGTGTCCCTGAGGCGCTCCGAGGCATTCTTCGGAATCCACTTCGACTTCCATGCGGGGCCCGATTGCACGAACGTGGGCGCCCGCACGACGCCCCAGATGGTGAACCTGATCGTCGACAGGGTTCGGCCCGATTACATCCAGATCGACTGTAAGGGTCATCCCGGTTACTCGAGCTATCCGACCAAGGTGGGCAACCCTGTCCCCGGCTTCGTTGGGGATCCGCTGCGCGTGTGGCGGGCGGCGACGCTCAAACGGGGCGTCGCGCTATTTATGCACTATTCGGGTGTCGTGGACAACCATGCGGTCGCCAGCCACCCCGAGTGGGCGGCGCTCGATGCCGATGGCAAACCGGACAAGCGAGCGACATCCGTCTTCGGGCCGTATGTGGACAGGCTCATGGTCCCGCAGTTGCGCGAACTTGCGGGCGAGTACGGCGTGGATGGGGTGTGGGTCGATGGCGATTGCTGGGGTGCGCGGCCGGACTACGGCGGCGCGGTGGTCAAGGCATTCCGCGAGAAGACCGGGGCGCCCGCCGCCCCTCGGAAAGTGGGCGAACCGTTCTGGAACGAGTGGCTGGCGTTCAACCGCGAGGGGTATCGCCGCTATCTCAGGCATTATGTCGACGAGCTCAAATCGTCGCACCCGAGGTTTCAGGTGATAAGCAACTGGGCGTTCAGCGACCATATGCCGGAGCCGGTGACGGCGGGCGTGGCGGCGCTTTCGGGAGATTTCTCGCCCGACAACAGCGTCAATTCGGCGAGGTTCGCCGGTCGCTGCATCGAGAATCAGGGTGTGCCCTGGGATCTGATGTCATGGTCATTCAGCCGAAAGACGCGGAAGCAGAAACCGGCCGCGCAATTGATGCAGGAGGCGGCGGTGGTCTTGGCGCAGGGGGGCGGCTATCAGGCGTATTTCACGCAGGATCGCGACGGCGCCGTCCGGACATCGGAGATGGGCGTGATGGCCGAGGTGGCGAGATTCTGCCGGGCGCGACAGAAGTTCTGCCACCATTCTCGGGCGGTGCCGCAGATCGCGCTGCTGTACTCGACGGCTGGGCACTACCGCAGTTCGCCGAAACTCTTCCACCCTTCGGGCGGCGATGGCATCGCGATTCTGAAGAGGGCCCTGACCGTGCTCTTGGATGCGCAACAGGCCGTTCAGATCGTGAGCGAGCATCACCTCTCGGGTTCGATGGCGCGCTGGCCCTTGATCATCGTGCCGGGCTGGGGCTATCTCGAGCCGAAGTTCCGCGATGAGCTGGTCGCCTACGGGAACGCCGGGGGGCGATTGTTGTTGGTGGGTCCGGGTCCGGCGAAGCTCTTTGACCGTGAACTTCCCGATCGGGGGCAAGGTGCGGGGCCTCCGATCGTGGCCGTGCCGGATACCGGAGATGCCTTTCTTGCCGCGGTGCGACGCCTGTTCCCCCAGCCGCTGGTCGAGGTGACCGGTGCGCCCAACGTGGACGTCAGCCCGCGCAGGCTGGCGGGGAAATTGGGGATCCACCTGATAAACACGTCGGGTCCGCATGCCGATGCCCCGCCCGGTGGTATCGCTGAGATCCCGTCGGTGGGGCCGCTGCGGGTGTCGCTACGATTGCCGCGCGCGCCAAAGGCTGTCACGTTGCAGCCGCAGGCCGAGGCGCTGACAGTTGCCTGGGCCGATGGTCGTGCGACCGTGACCGTGCCGTGGCTGGAGATGTACTCGGTCTTGACCGTGGAGGAATGAGGGGGCGGCGATAGCTCGGAAATTCAGACACCGAATCGTAGGAGCCTGCTTGCAGGCGATTCGAGTCGCGCGCAAGCACGCTCCTACGTCCCATCTTCTTCCCCGGTGGTGCCAACTTCGGGCGCTGATTGCGTGCGCGGCTCGTGCCCGACCCAGGATCCGGGCCGGGAGGGCTTTGGACTGCGGTGGCAGAGTCCGGCAACCGCCGGACGGCGCCACCGCTTTGGCAGCGCGCGAAGCGCGAGCCGGGGCCATCGGCTTCGGCTCCGCCGGAG
>JAKQKQ010000298.1 GCA_029560585.1 Verrucomicrobiota bacterium
CTTTGGCCCTGCGGCCGGCGCAATCGGCGCCGGCGCTGGTTCAGGCAAGCTTGAGGTGTCGGAACGGGTCGTGCGGCTGCTGGCTGAAGTCGCCCGACAGCCCCGCCTTACGCTGGCCGCGGCAGGCGATTGTATGTTCGATAGGGGCGTCAGGACGATCTGCGATGAGCGGGGAAGGGAGTGGCCCCTGTCGTCTGTGCGCGACACGCTGAGAGCCGCCGACGTGGCGTTCCTGAACCTGGAGACCAGTATTGCCCGACGAGGCGCTCGCCTGCCGGGCAAGGGCATATGGTTTCGGTCTGCTCCCGAATTCGCGCAGGAGCTGGCCAATGCGGGCATCGACGTGGTCACGTTGGCCAATAACCACGTCCTCGACTACGACGACCCGGCGTTTGCCGAGACCTTGTCAAACCTGGCAGAGGCGGGGATTGCCGCGTGCGGCGGCGGGACGAACATGGCTGAAGCGCGTAGGCCTGCAGTTCTCGCCGCCAATGGCATATCCGTGGCCTTCCTGGGCTACTCCGAGTTTGCTCACATCTACTGGTCAGTCGCCAGGCCCAAGCGGTTTGCGGCAGGCGAAGCCAGCCCAGGGATCTCGCCGTGGGATCGCGAGGCCATTATCGAAGACATCAGGCGCGCCAAGCGCGTGGCAGATCATGTAGTAGTCTCGTTCCACTGGGGAGACGAGTACATGTCCATGCCGGCCGAACGGCAGGTGAGTCTGGCGCACGCGGCTATCGATGCCGGCGCCAGTGTGGTGCATGGCCATCACCCTCACGTACTGCAACCTGTGGAGGTCTACCACGGAGGGGTGATCTTCTACTCGCTGGGGAATTTCGTCTTCGATCAGAAGAAACCGGCAACCGTGGAGAGCATGATCGCTCATGTGACCTTCTCTCCCGAAGCGGTGGTGCGCGCTGAGATCATCCCCGTCCGCATAGAAGAGTGCCGCCCACGGCCTTTGACGGCCTGGGCGGCTCGGGCGGCCATAGACAAGATCAGCCGGGCTTCGGCGCGGATGGGCGCCCGTATTGTGACTTGTGGGAATCGCGGGCTAGTCATGGGCCCGATCAAGGGCAGCCCCATTGAGGCCGAAGGCTTCCGCAATCTCCTCCCGTGACGGAGTTACCCAGATGGTCTTGTGGCGGTCATATATGACCATCCCCGGTCGCGCCCCGCGCGGCTTGCGTACATTCTTCGCCTCGGTGCAATCCACGGCCACGTTGGACGACATCCGCGCCCGGCTGTAGTATGCCGCCAGCAGCGCCGCGGCGCGCACAGTCTCCTCGGGCACGTCCTCGCCCGCCCGCCGCCTGAGCACTACATGCGAGCCGTGCACGTCCTTGGCGTGAAACCACAGGTCGTGATCGCGCGCAAGCCTGAGCGTGAGATGATCGTTCTGCAGGTTGTTGCGGCCTACGTATATCTCATGCCCCGATCTGGCCGCGTATCTCGACGGCATGTGCGCTTCGCCGCGTCCGCCCCGCACGGAGCGCCCGCCTTGTCCGCCGTGCTCGGCGCGGCCGGCGTGCCCGCCGCGCCTTGCACCGCGTGGCCCTGACGCCCCGCGGCCCGGGCCCGTGTAGCCCAGCGCTTCCAGTTCCTCCTGGACCGAATCAAGGTGTTCGATATCGTCAGCCACGTCGATCAGGCTGGCTACACTCTCAAGATACGTGATATCGCCCTCAGTTGCGGCGATATTGCCGGTCACCGCCTCGAGCGCTCGCTGCGCTCGGGCGTACCGCGCAAACAGGACCTGAGCATTGGCCGATGCGGACAAAGACGGGTCTACCTCGACCTCTACCTCTGCCATATTGGGGTCGTAGTAATCCACCGCGCGAACACGCTGCACTCTCAGTGGCTCGCCTCCAAACAGACTGAGGTTGGCGGTGAGCAGTTCGCCCTGGCGCCGCAGGTGTTCCGACTGCCCGGCGCGGGCCAGTTCCTTACGTTGGGTTTCCAGCTTGCGCCGGTTTCGCTCAAGTCGCGCGCCTACCTCGCGAGCCAACACCCTGCGACGTTCCTCCAGCTGTCCCCGCTGCTCAGCACGCAAGTAGCACGTATCGATCATGTCCGACGCCGATGCGAAGCGCTTGATGCGGAACTCGTCGGCAAGATGCGACAGACCTCCACACGACATGGCCACGGCCTGCGCCGCATCGTGCCCGCTTTCTCGGTCGAAGGCCGCTTCGAACACAAAGCGTTCGGTCTGTCCCGTCAGCGCTGCGTGTACGAAGACCGAAAACGTCTCCCATATCCGCGATAGTTCCGCGTCGCCGAGCTGTGCCGCCGGCTTCGCCGGATCTAGCCGGGCCGCAGACGCAAGCTCAGCCCCGAGGGTCGGGCCAATGCCCGCGAAACAGTGCGATAATGCTGCGCCGATTCCCTGCCCCGACGCTCGTTGGTTCGCGGCGGACCCTCCCGACTGCGTCTGGGCTCGTGCCGGCGATCCTGTCTGCGCGGGCATCGATGCCCGCGGCCCAAGCGGCGCATACTCCTGCGCCTGGCCTTCTGCCTGAGCCCGGACCCGCGCCTGGGCCTGCATAGCGTGTCGGCGGACGGCCGCCATGAATGCCTCCGGTGTTTCGATTTCCCGGGGGTCCGTTCGCTCCATGGGGGGCGGGGGTAAGTATACAGCGCCCGGTAGCAGTTCACGGTATCTGTTGTGCGACTGGTCCACACGGCGCAC
>JAKQKQ010000301.1 GCA_029560585.1 Verrucomicrobiota bacterium
GCCAGCAAGGATTCGAGCACCGGGCGAAGCGTCTCCCCCGGAGGTGCGGACGGCATGCCGGACTCCGGACCGAGCGCTCCTTTGGTCTCGCCGAGAAGACGGGCCTGAGCGGTGGGGAGAGAAGCGGCCGGTCGCTCCATCAGAACCGCCGCTCCGGTGCTTTCCAGGGAAGGGGCAAGCGTCGGTGCTTCCGTCGCCATGACCGGTGTGAGCGCCAGGGTTCCCGCCAACATTGCCGGAGCGGCGATCTTTCCGGTCAGCCCGGTCATGAAGCCGAATGCGCGGGTCATGGCCTCGGCGGGGGCGGACGCAGCCTTGGTGATGCCTCCGGCCAGGGTCTGAATCAGCGCCGCACCGCTTCGGGTCAAGTCCGCGAGCGGACCTTCCTTGGCATCGGAGAAAGGCAGCAGATTCCGCACGAACGACAGGGCCGACTTGGCGGCCTGGTACGGCGCGCTCACGGCGGACTTGATGCCATCACCCACCGCGGTCATGAACGCCCTGCCACTCTCGAACGCCGAGTTCGCCAACGAGGACACGCTGGACGCCAGAGACCCGAAGGCGCTCGATGCGGCGGTCTTTACTTGTTCCCATGCGGACGATGCGACCGATGCCAGCCCCTCGAACGGGGCCTTGATCCACTCCCAGGCGCTCTGCGCCATGGTCTTGAGGGTGTCCCATGCCATCGACGCCGTGCCGGTGATCCGGCTCCAGGCGGAGGCAGCGCTCCCGGCGATCCAGTCGTAGGGCGCGGAAAGCAGCGACCAGGACGACTGTAACAGCGAACCGATCCGGCTCCATCCATCCTGCAGATGGTTGGCGATTCCATCCCAGGCCGCGCCGGCTGAGGATTGAACCCGGTCCCAGGCCGCTCCCACGGAATCAGCGATCCACGAAAAAGGCGTGCTGACGAGCGACCAAGCCGTGCGCCCGACGTTGCCGAGGCCGGTCCAGAGTCTTGACGCCGCGTGTTCGATGCCGTTCCAGGCTGTCCCGGCCGCGGAC
>JAKQKQ010000316.1 GCA_029560585.1 Verrucomicrobiota bacterium
CGCCAGACCAATGCCTCGCCAACGTATAGAAACGCCTCCCGGGGCGTGTGGCTGTTGATCCCAAAACTCCACTCCGCGACCAAAGGCCGGCCATGGGGATTCTCGACACAAACCTCCGCCGGCCCGCCGCTCCACCGCGAACGCCCCCAGTACGAGCGCTCCATTTGAAACCATGGCCCGGAGAACGAAACCGACACCTGCGCCCCTCCTCCGATCTGGTCGGAAACGACACGCAGCTCGTCATAGCCGCCCACGGGGCGGAGCGTATCGATGGCCGAGACCACCGAGAGATTGCCCAGCAGACACACCGCCCACCAACGGCGCCCGTATGGGAGCGCCACGTTGAAAGCCAGAAGCATCGGCAGCAGCACACGTCCGGCCGCCCCCGGATATCCCGCCCAGACGGCATCGCCGAGAAACGCCAGAAGCACCGCGTGAATCGCCCCCACGCGCCACCACGGGTCGGACCAGCGCGGCCTCAACAGGAAGAAACACGCCTGCACGACTAGCGACACGAGGAGCGCCAGACTGTACCACGTGTAGAAGGGCACGTGGCCCGCCCCCCGGAGCACTGTCCACAACGAGACGGCACGATTGCACACGCCGGAGAACGGCAACGCAAAATTGCCGGCGCCAGCACCGCCCTCCTGCGGGAGCACATGGCGGAGATAGAAAAGCCAGAGCGCCACGGGCAACACCACCAGCGCCCCCTGTGCACAGGCACGGCCCCAGCCGCGCCAACTCTTCCGCAGCCCATCGAGGAGCGCCACCCCAGCGAGCACCGACGTCTCGCGCGCCAGACCGGCCAGGCCGAGTATTGCCGATGCCAGCCACGACCGCTGCAATTCGAGCCAACGCATACCCAGCGCCAGAAGCAGGAGACTAGGCCCGTCCGTGAGCGCGTTGCGTACGCTTGCCAGAAGTCCGCCCGAAAAAAGCACGCCGAGCCAGCGCAGCGTCTGTTCCACACCGACCGGCGGAAACCAGCGCCACAAGAACACCGCGAGCGCCAGCCAGCAGGCCACATTCAGCAGGGCGTACACCTGCAACACCCACGCGGGGCGCCCGGCGCCGAGCAGATGCGCCACCCAGGGCAAGAGCATCCGCCGCGCCCGGTAGGCGGGATTGTCCATCGCCTGCTGCACCTCGGGATCGGCAGGATCGGGGCGCACCGCCAGCTGCGCATAAAATTGCCCATCGTAGCCCGACGAGCGCTCCACCAGATAGGGGTTGAGCGCGCGAACTTCCGGGAGCTGCTGCTCCACAAACGCATCCCCGAACTGCACCAGCCCGCTGAATCCTTTTCCCGGGATATAAAAGAGCGAGATCGCCCAACAGAAAAACGCCACGGCCGCCGCCATGCACACGCGGCTGCCGATCTTGGTGATGTGCTGATGATCCACGAAAAAAACCTACGGGGGCCCCACGCGCCGGCACAACGCCGAACTCCGCGCCGCCCCCGCGTGCTACTCCGTGCGAAACACCAGCGACTCCTGGGCGGTCGCGTCGGCGCGCAGCCAGATGTTGCCCGGCACATCCGCGCAGTCGATCACGCGGACGATCTCGGCAAACCGGCCCGCATCCGGCTCCAGCTCCAGCAGCCGGTTCCGCGCCGCGCGGAACCACGCCGTGTCGATGTAGTTCCCCGAGTTTCTCGGGAAATAAGCCAGATAAAGCATGTCGTGC
>JAKQKQ010000003.1 GCA_029560585.1 Verrucomicrobiota bacterium
CGCTTCGTCCGTATTCCCCGATGATCCCCGCGATCTCCTCACGACCGCGCCGCTTCCGATGCCCGAATCCTCGTCTCGCCATGGCCCGAGCGTGCCGCCATCCGGCCCGCGCGCCTAGATGGGGTTGCCCAGATGCTTACCCTCCTCCGCGATCTCGAGTGCCAGATCTTCCTCGAGACGCATGGCCAGCGTGGCCCTGTCCAGGCTGTCGAACCCCAAATCCAGAAGGGTGTCGCCCATCTCGGGGAGGCGGGTGCCCCGCGGGAGACACTCCCGCAGGGTCCGCAGCACGAGGCGGCGCGAGAGGCTTTTGCCTCGTCTCATTTGAGCCCCGCCACCGCATCGAACAGGCCGTGGAGGGCCTCGCCCCGCCGCAGGGCGGTGTGGGGGTTGAATAAGCTCTACGCATTCCTGGGCGTGAAGGCGTCATGCCCCGGGTGCCTCCATTCCTCCAGCACGTCGGGGATCTGCGATGCGGTACAGGCATTTCTGCCGCACACTGGCGCTCCCCGCCCGCGCGCCCGGATGGGGTTGCTCAGATGATTACGGCCAATCTCCCCATTCGTGAGCTCGCGCAACTCCGCGCAACGGCGCGGCACCTTGGCCGCCGGCTGCAGCGGCGCGTTGACTTATTGCACTCCTTCATCGCGCACAGTCCCCTCTCTTTGCGCCACAAATAAAACATTAGTTCCACAAAAATCAATAGATGTGACCCCACATTGAGGACCAAGGGGCCACGGGTCACTTGACACCTCCCGGCGATGGAGTCGCCGGCTTCTGTCCCCACTTGGCGCCGCCGAAGGGTTGCCGCAGGCCGAACTGGTCCATCGGAAAGTTTTTGAAGCCGAGCTTCAACGCCGGAGACTCCGGCTTCACCCGAAAATCCCCCTTCGCCGGATCCATGAACATCGGGTCGCCGACAATCGAGTGCTGGTCATAGTAGCCGAGTTGCCGCCACTCATCCCAGTTGTACGCTTTGTGTTTGCCGTCGCGCGTCGTGAAATCCGCCACAAACGGTCCTTTGCCGCTAAAGTAAATGTTATAATCCAATTCTCTTGCCCATCGTCCTTCGTTCGGCATGAGTACGCCCCAAAGAAGCGGTTTTCCTTCCCGAAAGGCTAGATCTATCTCCGGAGAACCGCACTTGTAATTGCACACTATAATGTTCCGCGCTATGCGATCGTGATTCCCTTCGTAGCAGACATGAGTGGTAAACGAATGGGCAACGGGGTTAATAACGATATTATTTTCAACCGTGCGGCAATCACCTTCGCGCAGCTTGATCGGCTCGCCGATGCACACGTTATTGAAGATATGGTAGTTGGACGAGCCGTCATCAAGGTCTATGCCCGATGATCGGGGGCTGGCCCAGTGAAAGTAGTTGTTGCGGATGATGGTGGTGTTGGGCGAATATTTCTTGACGTCGCCTGCCGGATGAGAAGCCGGTCCGTGTGATTGCACAAAGCACCAATAGGGTTCCCGGCCCCAAGAGTTGAACGGGCCGTGATCGTGCGTCTCAAGCTGCGTGTGATGGAGATCATTGAATTCGATCACGTGCCCACCCCAACAGCCGTCGTTAATGTTAATGGCAGCGCGAGGCGTGTTGTAGATGTGGTTGTGGCTGACGGTGTTCTTCATGCCCTTCGAAAAACATACGCCGGCGCACTGCTTGCTAAAAACGCCGATGTCGTGGATTAGGTTGTTGGATATCTGGCACTGGGCATTGTACTCATCCTTCGGCTGGTCCCAACCCCAAGGGTACACATTCTTGCAGTAGGGACACTGCGTGGTTTTGTTGAAGTTCAAGTGGGATTTTCCTGCCAATATCACGGCACTGTCGCCAGATTCGGTGAACACGTTGTCCGAGATCTTTATCCCTCGCAGGTGATTGTTGCCGAAGACGGCCGTGCCGCCCACGGCGTCGAAAAAGCATTCCTTGACAGCGCAGTCCTCCGCTCCGTCAAAATATGCGGCGCCGCCGCGGTAGATCGACCAATCGCCGTGGGAGGGTATTTCCCACTGCTCAAGAAAAACGGGATCGCTGTGCGCGAAGCGAAGAGCGGAGAACGTGATGTGTCGGACGGGATTGTTTTTCGTTCCTCGAAATTCGATCAACTGCTTCAGACAGGATGCCTCGATCAGTGCTTTCTGCGGGTCGATTCCTTGCGGCGGCTTGAAGTACAGCACACCCTTGGTCCGGTCAAAATACCATTCACCGGGGGCGTCGAGATCCTCAAGCACATTCTCAATAAAATATAGTGACTGATCGCTAATTAGGGCCATATGCCGGCTTGTTTTGTAATTCGGCGTAAAAGCCGGCGCAGCAAACTGCCAGCCGCCCTTGCCGAAATGAATCGTCTGCTTGTCCCAGTCGACATTTTTAATTTGCCACTGCAAATACGTGTATCCACCGCTGTGCATAATGTGAATTATGGCTTCTTCCGGACGCGCCCAGCGTTTCATAGGCTCTTCGTATTTGATAAACGTATGTGGAAACGAACCAACACCAGCCACCTTCAAGCATTTCGGCGGCGTCGCATAAGTCCCATCCAAACTGTTGGGATACCTGGCCCTGACCTGTCGCTTGCCGTCGACAAAGAGCTGTCCAAAACCTTCGTTCACCCCTTCCACTTTGCACATCAAAATGCCGTCGCGAAAAGGTTCCCACCTGCCGTCGATTCTCATGCCGCCGCTGATAGTGGGCTTCTGATTGGGCAAGGAAGCGTAGACCATCGGCTTGTTGGCCGTGCCGGAGTCTTCGGGGCCAAACACCAGCGGCTCGCTGAGGTAATACGTGCCTTCGCCGATCCATACTGTCACTCCGCCTTGAGGCAATCCCCTCAACCTCTTCAGTTCACGGATGGCGTCTCGTGCCCGGGCAAGCGACGAAAAGGGTTGCTTCGACGTGCCCGGATTCCTGTCGCTGCCGTTTGGCGACACGAAATACTCCGCGGCGTTAGACTTGGGCAAGAGCGCAAACACCGCGGCCGCGGATAACAAACCTAAGTTGAGACATGGTTGCATTGTCGTTGCGCCTTTGATGACCGGATAGGAATTTGGTTTCGCCGCCCTGCCGAACGGACCCGTCCCTCACCGTCCTCCTGGGGGCGGCCAGCCCCGTTTGAACCGGTCCCGCCATGGGAATATCGTAGCAGACGGGCCGCCGGAGGTCGACCGGGAATGCCGGCGACAATGCCTTTCCCCTGTGGCCGCAGGATGTGCGGCTCTGCCGCCGAACAGAAGCCGCTATTTCGGATTGTCTCAATCTGGAATTCCGGAAGGCGGGAGCTTCGGTGGGTTCTCACGGAGATACCGGGGGCGCGGAGGATTTCGGTGTCCGTTCGAAGGTCTCAACCCTTCGAGTCCCCGTGTCCCTGTGAGAGCAAATGCGTGTGATGCGGTGGCTGGGCCGATGGGGGTGTCGCGCCAAGCCGCCAAGGCGCCAAGACGGGCACCGCTACAGCGCGCCGTTCTGCACAAGCAACTTGAGCGTCCAATTGGTCGCCCTAGAGCCGAACCATTCATCATAGATGGCCCGAATGCCGCCGTCCGGAAGCGAAACATACTCGGGCAGGCCCTGCTCGCGCCTCTCCTCCGGCAAGGGGGCGCCGGTATTTGTCCACGTGACATTTTCGGCGCCGAATCGGGCGACCGCCTCCTTCACGAGGGCGACGTTGGCATCCCGATAGGAGTCCCCGGGATATGGGCTTGGCAGCCATGGGTCCGCATTGCTCGGCGCCGCCGGCCGATTCCTCGGCTGCGAACTGCCATGAAGCCAGCCGGATTTGCCCGCAAGGCCGACACTCACAAGGCCCAGTTCCTTGTTGATCCTGGCATATCGATCCAGGAAATATTTGCGGCATGCCGCGATGCGAAGATCCGGCATGATCGTGTACTGCATTGCCGTTTTGGTGGCGGCGTCAACCCTGAGCCAGCCGGTCGGCCATCCACGACTCTTTACTTTCTCGATGGCGAGATCGACGGACGGCGTCGGCGAGAATTTAAATCCGGCGTCAACCCAGGCGCGACGGTGCTCGTCGGCGATCTCTTGCGGGACGGTCATGACCCAGTTCCAGTCAAATCCGGGCGGCACATCCACGCCCCCATTTGGGACGTCAAAACTCGTCGTGTGAAATTGCAGCCCGACCGCCAGCATGTCGCGCACGGCATGATCCTTGTCTGCGGCGAGCAACCGCGCGATGCCCTTCTTGATGTGCTCGGCTTTGGTGTACGTATTTGCCACGGAGATCGACATCTCGCTGGCATGGATCCGTTTTCCGTAACCATCCAGCGGCCGTTCGTTGCCCTTGGCGTCTGGATGTTTGGGATCGTACGCCGGCTTGCGGCTCTTGGTCTGTGGGACAAACTCTTTCGCGAATCGGACGATCCGCGCGACGTCTTCGTCGCGTACCATATCGCCGGGGTCCAGATCGAGACACTGGTACGGCGCCCAGCGCACGGATCTCTTGGCGGCCGCCGACGATCGCATCGCGATAAAACCCGCTCCCGCCGCCGCCAGACCCGCTATTAAAAACTCGCGACGCGCGATGCCGCTGTTCATGCATGAAAGAGTCATTTCCCGTCCTGCGCCACTCCCGCCCTTTTCCATGACCGAACCTCCAGATTTATTCCGTATTCTAAATTATGATCTCCCGTCGAATCCCGAACAAGTCCAATGAATCGCCCCACCTCATGCCGCATGAATGCGGCCCGCCAATTTGACGGCCGCCTCCACGAGACGCCGCCCCGCCGACGCGAATTAGATGAGGATTATTTCCAGCACGAAAAGCAATGTAATACAACCTGACAAGAGGTCTTCATGAACACATCGCGTCGCTGTTTTCTCAAGGCGTCGACCGCGTTCTTAGGAACCAGTCTCGCGTCGGCTGCCGATTCCGCCCCGGCCGAGGATCCGCACCAGCGTTATTGCGACGCCTCTTGGGATAGCAGGGATCCGAAGAGGCCTCACCCCGCGTGGCCCGCATCGGGATGACGTTCGTCGCGCCGCCGGGCATGACCGAGAACCACGCGGAGCCCTCCTCCGGGGTGTACTGCCCGCGGCAGCCGGGCGCCTCGCCGCTGTGGACGTGCGCGCAAAGTGGTCCCGATGCGGAAGGCAGGGTGAATCTCTGAAGGGAGCGCTCAGCGCGGTTACCGCCCTCATATTAGCCCATCAACCTCATCCAGCCGCCGCTCGACCTCCTCGGACAGGGGGTCAACTCTCGATACTTGACGCTTTCTGACCCCTGGGTTCCAGATAACTTTCTCGAAGTGCGTCGGGCCGCGGTCCGCATGAGACTCTGTCAAGAATCGAGAGTTGACCCCGCTTCGACGACTGCACCCGGTTAAGACGGACTTGAAAGTTGCTGAGCGGCTCGAAAGGATCGAGTTGCATGAAACGCAGGAAATGGACCAGCCAGCAGAAGTTCCAGATCGTGCTCGAGGGCCTCAAGGGGACAATTCCCCTGGCGGAGATCTGCTCCCGCCACCAGATCAGCCAGGCCTTATATCTTCGAATGTTCTTGTGTGACAAGTTCCTGCGTGGCATCGTCTGGATCGGGGAATGAACCGACGGCCCTCAATCTTAGCGCCCTATCTCGTTTGCGCTGGCATCCGCGGTTCTGTGGGCGCCCAACCACGAATTCACCATGACTGACAACAACACGCTCTTGCCTTTCAATCCGATCCTATTTCTGAACGCAAGCCGCACTCCCGGCCTATTGAAGGCACTAATTGCTTTCCCACTCTTCCTTTCTGCCTTCAAAGCGGAAACGGCGATCATATGGAATTGGGATTTTCCCGATTCCACCGTCCTTCTCCAGCCCACCGAAACATTCTATATGAAGGGGAGCATCTCAAACGACGCCTCGAGCACATCATCGATCAGCATTGGAGCCTATTCCTGGGATCTGTACAATCTGAGCAGCAATCTGACGCTCTCGGATTTCTTCAACGACCCTGGCGCGGACTTTACGTACTACCCGGATCAGAACGCGTCCGGCGGCATCTTCACCATCGGCAGCATCGCTCCGGGCAGGACCAAGAACTTTAATATTGCGCACTGGACACCCAAGGCTCCCTTACCTTTGGGAACGACCTATACGTGGTGGTTCGAACCTTTCATCTTCTACAATACCCCCGACGAGCAGACCATCCGCCGCACAGTCACGGTCACCGTGATACCCGAGCCCGCCTGCTTGACGCTGATGTCCACTTGGTTCGTCCTTTTCGTCAGCGTCGCACTACAGCGATGCAGCGTGCGAAGGGATCGACAGACATAAAGCGAATTCCTTCGGTCTTCACTTGTCTCCGACAAACGTCGGGTGGTTCGACAGATTCGCGGATGGAATCGCCCGCAGGCGGGCTCCTGCGGGTTAAAACAGAAGCGATAGCGTGGCTTGGACGGCGGTGTTGCTGCCGCCGGCGGATTCGACGATGAGGCTGGCGCGGACGTAGCGGCGGGCGGTGCGGGGGAGCCTCAGGACGCGGGTAGCCGCGGCAGCACCGCCGCCGACGGCGCCGGCGATCTCAAAGGCCGCCAGTTCTGGGATGTCGGCGAAGGCGGCGCCATCGGCGGAATCCTGTAACCGCATAGTGAACAGGCGAGTTCGATTTCGAGATCATTGAGGCGCGGACTAAGGGCCTCGATGGCTAAGTCAATGATGTCGCAGCGATACGGTGGCAAACCGGCCATTTTGGCTAATGTCATTGCGGCGGATCCAGTCATGACATGGATCGAGGTGTCTGGCCCGCGAGGAAAGTTGTTCAAGCTCCCGCACCCCCATGCTTGAAGGAGCCGTCTTAAGGAGACCTGGCTTCGGCGCAAGGAGACTATCTTGCGGACGCTTCTCCGGCCCTGTGGTGTCGTGCCGACTCCTCGGCTCGTCCGGGGCCGTGACCCCGGCCCGGTCAGGGGTTCGGCCAGCCGTCGACTGAGAGCACATCTGGCGCCGCAGGGAGGCATCTCCGGCCTCCAGACCGCAGCCAGATGCCGTTTTCGCACGTTCAGTCCCGGCTCATGAACTTTTCGGTCGAAAAACCGTGCTTGTCGCGATACAATCCATCTGTGGGATTCGCGGGTCGATCAGTGTTTTGGGCGCTATCCTGCCTTGTTGCGCCCATCGCACACTCGGACGTGATTTACGTAAAAGGAGACGCCACTGGCACGGGCGACGGCAGTTCTTGGAGCAACGCGTTCGTCTCGCTCCAGCCCGCCATCGACGCCGCATTGGTCTCCGATCAGGTCTGGATCGCCCAGGGCACGTATCGCCCGACCTCCTGGCCCAACGGCGGGACGACTGACCGCGAAAAGCACTTTTCGCTCAAGCAGGGGGTGTCGGTGTATGGGGGGTTCGCCGGAAACGAAACGGCTTTGGTGCAGCGGGATGCCAGCGGTCATCCAGTCATCCTCTCAGGCGACTTGCTTGGCGACGACGCCGACACCGATGGCGACGGGTTTCCCGACCAGACGACGGCCACCGACAACGTTTTCCATGTCTTCTACCATCCCGCATCTCGACCCTTGACTCCCCAAGCGCTTCTCGAGTCCGTTGCAATTTGCGATGGCAATGGGTTCGACACAGCGCATTCCAATAGTTTCTTTGGAGCCGGTATGTTCAACAATGGCGCCTCACCCGTGCTTCGCGCGTGTCGTTTCCGCCACAATTCCGCGGAAGAAGGGGGCGCGCTCTACTTGAGCAACAGCGCCTCGCCGCCGCTCGAAGCATGTACTTTTGAAAACAACAGCGCCGTGCTCGGCGCCGCCATATGCGCCCCACTCTGGGGGCCCTCCACATATACCCAGGCGATGACGGAGTGTGCCTTTTTTAGTAATAAGGCGTCCATGGGTGCGGCGTATTATACCGACCGTTGCGGGCCGAGATGTCTTGTCGCCAGCAACTGTGTATTTGTCTGCAATTGGAGTGAGTTTACATCGACCGTCGACGCTTGCGGATATGATAATAAAATATTCAATTGCGTGTTCTCATTCAATGGGAGCACGAATGGCGAAGGCGGAGGTAGCGCTCTATTTGTGGGACCGGCGGGAATGGTCAGTAACTGCATCTTTAGCAATAACGGAGGTTATTTTGGCGGGGCTTTACTGGGGGACAACGGAGAAGGGAACGCGTTCCTCACTATAACTGTTACAGGCTGTGCTTTTGTTTCTAATGCTTATTCCGCATTGTGGATGGACAGTGGATCGCTGGATCTACGTGATTGCATATTTGAACGTAACGGCGGCTATAGGGGCGGGGCAGTTTACTTGTGCGCTTGGGAGGGTGAGTTCATTATCAGCAACTGTGTGTTTAGAGGCAATTCGGCGGATGAAGACGGCGGCGCCATAGCGTGCCAAAAAAATTCTGGGAAAATATATGACACGAAATTCTCCGAAAACAGATCATATATGAGCACGGGGGGTGCATTTTCCTATCATTTTGGAAGTTTTGGTGCCCTCATATTCGAGAACTGTTCGTTCGTTTCAAACGGAGCCACCGACGGGGGTGCCATCCGCTTTGTCACCGGCAAGGCGGGGGGCAGTCAGTTGATAGTGTCTAACAGCACGTATTTGGGAAATTGGGCACAGAATAGCGGCGGCGCCATAATGTTTCAGCATAGTTTAATGATCTATCCCCCCGTCGTGAGGCTCCTGTCGATATGCAATGGAACTTTCGTCGGCAATGAGGCGTCTTCGGACGGTGGAGCGGTCGCCCTCCAGTCCGCTGCCGCGAACATCGTCCACTGTACCCTGGCGGACAATTCAGCCCTTAATGGCAGCGCAATTTCTGGGGTGGGAACTTCGACGGCACTCAAAAGCTCGATCATATGGGGCAACGCAAATGACTCTTACGACGCCGTTGCCACCCATTGCATCATCCAAGGTGGATATCCGGGCGTGTCGAACCTGGACATCGATCCGCTTCTCAATCCCCTCGGCTTCTACGGCGGGGCAACACCCACCCGACCCTTCGGACTGGGCAGCCCGGCCAAGGATGCGGGCCTTGCAGGGCCAGGTGCACCGACACACGACCAGCGAGGTTTCGAGCGCGACGCACTGCCCGACATCGGCGCATGCGAATTCCAGGCGCTGGCGCTGATATCGGATGTCACCAACCCCGCGGCAATAGGCTCGCAGTTCACGCTGCGGGCGATCAGCGACATCGCGGGCGTGACGTTCCAATGGTTTGGCAGGCAATCGGCGAATCAGTGGGATCCGATGGAGGGCGGCACGAACGGGCTGTTCGCCACGCCGGCCCTCGACCTCGGACTAGACCTGTGGGTTCGGGTGATGGGGCAAGGCACGAACGTGGACAGTGCGGTGCAGCAGATCGAGATGCGAGGCACCTACCCTGAATGGGTGGCGTTCCACGGGCTGGCGGGGGCAGATGCCGAAACCGGGGCCAGTCCAGTCGGCGACGGCATCCCAAACCTAGTCAAGTACGCCTCGGGCCTGAATCCACACGTTCCCGCTGTCCCGGGCGATCACTCCACGTTCTTCTCCGTTCCCGCATCGAACACAGTGTGCCTGACGTGGATTCAGTCTAAAACGCCGACCGACTTGACCTGGGGTTTTCGCCAGAGCCACGACTTCCGAGCATGGTCGCCAGCAGATGCTGTCCCGAATTTGAGCGAATCTAATTCTGCGCGCAACGTCTGGTCGATCACCATGCCGGTTGAGACGGACAGCCTGTTCCTAGATGTCGAAGTGACCCGCCCTGTTCCATAGTGGCCTCGCCGGGAGGAGATGAATTTTGCTGACGCTTCCTTTGACCCTGTCGTATCGCGCCGACTTCTCCGGTTTGTGCGGGGCGTGACCCCGAGCGAGATGCCTTGCGGGGTCCCGCGGGGCTCCGCTCACACCCGCGCGCGGCAGGATCGAGCGGGCGCGCCTTTCGCAGTTGATATGGCGAGCCTGCACCCGCCGCGCTACTGGCCACCGGCAATCTGCTGAAATTCTTTGAGGCCATCCCAGGCGATCCGTTGCAGATCGGTGCGGTCCTGGGCGGAGAAGGTTCGCTTGAGGGGTCCGCCGTCGGGATCTTTGGCGGGTTGTCCGCCCACCTTGGGGCGGTTGTCGTTGACCGTATCGATGGGCAGGCCCTCGGGGCTGCGGTGGAACAGGGCGGCGTAGAAGGCGCACGCGGTCAGATAGCCCATTGTCTGGTTCAGGTGCGCGTCGCTGACATAACGCAGGGTGAAATCCGGCCGGACGGTCTGGCAACGCAGGGCCACGATGGACATGGGCACGACGATCGCGTCGATGCGCTTGGCGAGGGCCGCAATGGCCTTGGCTTTCGCGGTCACCGGGGCGGGATCGGGCGGCGCCGTCAGTGGTTTGGCGTTTTGGGTGGTGGGCGTCGTCTCATACAGGACCACCTTCCCGCCTTGGGCCTTGATCAGCTCGGCGAACTTCGGCGCATACTGGGCATACAGCGATTTTTCGCCCTCGGCGTCATCGCGGTAGGATTGCAGGACGACGAGGTCCCATTTCTTTCGCGCGCCCTCGAGGTTCTTGCTCAGGTCGCGATGGCGCGCGAGCGCGGCGATGGCGTATTTGTCGTTGGGGTCTTTGGCTATCATCTCCTCTAGCGATTTGACCGTGGCCTGCTCCTCTCCGGGCGTCAGATCCGCGACCCGCACGAAATTCTGGGTGCCCAGGCGCCAATGATCCACCAGCCTCCGGCCGCCATAGAGGACGGTCGTCACGTTGAAGGAAAGACTCGGATCGCCGGCCTCGGCCATCGCCTTGACCAACTGCGCCAGCTGATGGCTTGCGGTGAAACTGTTGCCGATGAAAAGAACGTTGAGTGCTTTCTGCCGCGTGGCATGGCCGGATGGCTCGGCCGCGGGAGACCCGCCTGCGAGAAGCAGGGTGGCGACCAGTATCGACGTCATGCGGGAAATGGACTTTCTCATGGATGCCTCCTTGGCGTTTGGTTGATCTTGCGGGCTGCGCTTGCGGCGCGCAAGCACGGGGCAGTTCGATTAACGAAAGCTCTCACGGAGACCATTGTCGCCTCCTTTTCGCCTTTCGTAGTCAAAGCCGCGCGAGAATCCACCACGAATGCACACGAATGGCTGTCCCTCGCAGGCCGGACGTCGTACCGCGCTTTGCGAAGAAGCGTCCCCCTACCGCGTGTGCGATCCGCGTGTCGTGCGGGCGGGGTGTCAAGAATCGAGAGTTGACCCCGCGTGTCGGGCTGCCGCGATCGGCTTGACCGGAGTCGGAGTTGGGAGGACGATTGCCCGGGGGTCGCTCGCAGGCTTTTGGGCCGACCGGGGCCCCCGAATAGGCAGACGAGCACAACCGCAGCCCAAGGAAATCCATGAGACCACGCGCACTGTTGCCCTGTGCCCTCGCGCTATCGCTGGCGCGGGCGGCGCTCGGCCAAGCCGATAGGCCCAACATCCTTTTCATCATGAGCGACGACCACGCGTATCACGCGCTGTCGTGCTACGGCTCGCAGGTCAACCAGACGCCGCAGCTCGACCGCCTCGCGCGCGAGGGCGTCCGGTTCGATCGGGCGATGGTGGTCAACTCCATTTGCACGCCGAGCCGGGCCTCGATCGTGACCGGGAAATACTCCCACCTGAACGGCGTGCCGGTGTTCAACCAGTTCGACGGCTCCCAGCAGACCGTGGCGAAGCTGCTGCAGGCCGCGGGCTATCACACGGGCATGATCGGCAAATGGCACCTCGGTGGTCGCCCCACCGGCTTCGACCGTTGGATCATACTGCCGGGGCAGGGCGTGTACAACGACCCCGCATTTCTCTCGGGCGAGGGTCGCCTCAGCATCAAAGGCTACGTCACCGATATCATCACCGACCTCGGCATCGAATGGCTCGCGACGCGACCGAAGGACAAACCGTTTTTCTTGATGCTCCATCACAAGGCGCCGCACCGCGAGTGGACGCCGGACCCCAAACATCAGGCGATGTTCAAGGGCCGCGTGATCCCGGAGCCGCGGACGCTGTTCGACGATTGGGCGACCCGACCCGCCGCGCTCCCCGAGAATCAGCAGACCGTCGCGCGCGACCTGACGCGCCGCGATTTGAAACTGGAGCCCCCCGCAGATCTCCAGGGTCCCGCGCTCAGGGGCTGGCTCTCCGAGAAACCGATGGAGGTCGAGGTGGCGCGGCCCGATGGCACAAAGAAGACGCTCACCGGCACCGAGTTGGCCAAGTGGAAGTACCAGCGCTATCTCCATGACTATTGCGCCTGCGTGCAGAGCATCGACGACAACGTTGGCCGGCTGCTGGATTGGCTGGCGCAGAACGGGCTCGATCGCAACACCGTGATCTTCTATACGGCCGACAACGGTTTTTTCCTTGGCGATCTCGGGCTCTACGACAAGCGCTTCATGTACGAGCCATCCTTGCGCGTGCCGCTGCTGGTGCGGTGGCCGGGAACGGCGAAGGCGGGACTGGCGACGGATCGATTTGCGCTGAACATCGACTACGCGCCCACATTCCTGGACATTGCGGGGGCACCCATCCCGGCGGACATGCAGGGGCGCAGCCTGGTGCCGCTGTTGCGCGGAGAGCCGCCGTCTGACTGGCGCACGGCGATGTATTACCGTTACTACCATGATCCGGGCCACCACAACACGCGCGCCCATTACGGCATTCGCACCGCGACGCACAAACTGATCTATTACTGGAAGAAGGATGCCTACGAGATGTTCGATCTGGCCAACGATCCGGACGAGCAGAAGAATCTCGCCGGCGATCCGGCGCACAAAACCGAATTCGAGGAACTCAAGGCCCAGCTATCGCGCCTAAAGCGCGAGGCGAAAGACGAGGATCAGTTCGCGGAGATCCCGAAAGACGGGGGCGTGGATGGTCAATTCAAGGAGTTCGCGCCGCTCGGGGAGCGGGGCGTGAAAGAAGCCATCGGCGGCTGCGCGAAACACTGATTCGAGAACAGGGAATCCCGTGGCAACAATTCGAATCGGTTGACACGCCGCCTTGGGGGGACGAGGTTATTCGTATGAGGGGAGGGCACAGAGTTTGGGTGTCATCCTTCCCGAGAACAGGTGCGGGGCGTTCGCCCACCGGTGCCCAAACCCGCGAACTCAGGAAGGGGAGGGCAGAATGAAACATGGCATTTTGGCTGGGGCGATTTCGATTTCCGTGGTCATGGCGACGGTTCCGACAAGGGGGGACCCATCGTCGGCGCCATCGTCATCGCCCACGACGATCGCGGCACCGACCGGGAATCAGGTGTGTTACGATCCCATCGGCAATGTTTTGAACGTGCCCAGGGACGACCCGAACAGATCATATGGTCGGCAAGACTTCTTGAATCTGCAAAACCATGGGTGGACGGTGATCAACCTTGGAAGGCATCCTCAGGACATCCCTGTGAATGCGCTGCCGCCGAACACCATTGTTCTGCCCGAGAGTCATATTGGGGCCGTGATTGGCGGCACGATCAAGGATGGGACCAAGGCGGCTCCCCTCACTGGAATCGAGGCAGAGGTTCACGACAGCGGTTCGATCCATCAACTCATCGATCGCTCGCGGCCCGGTGTTGGTCCCGCCCAACCCTGGAAAGACCAGGAGATCATGCTCATCCTCCCGCCGGGAAGCACGCTTCCGTCGGAGTACAACACCGCGCCCCCATCGACTACCACGACGTCACAGCGCCCTCCATCCACATCGTCGGGCGAATCACTCATCCCGTTCAATCCGTACGCCAATCTGCCCGATGGAGGCGGTGATGGGGACGTGATGTCTGACGCTTTGGTGGCTGGCGGCACGGGTGGCGCGGCGCAGGGCGGTGGCAACGAATCGAGTGGCGAGGCCGCCGACACCGTCCGCGATAACGTCAAGACCACGGTGCAGGAGACCGTGAGGGAGACCGTCAGGGACACCGTCCGGAGCAACGTCAGGGATGGCGTCAGGACCACGGTGAGGGACACATGCACGGACAACTGCAGAGATAATACCCGCAGCAACACCCGGGACACCGTTCGAAGCACCACCCGCGAAAACTGCAAAGGGGCGGGAAACTGCCGCTAGTGGCCCGTTGAAACCCCCCTGATGGCGTGCGTGGCCCGATTCCGTCGGGAGGGCCCGCGGACTAGCGGGCCGCGAACGAGAGGTGCCTTTCGCAATGCGGTGAGACGCGGACGCCGGGGCCGGCGTCCCTCCCATGTCCAACGCGGCTATCGTGTGGCCTTTTCAACGGGCTGTTGGTCCGAAACCCGCGGCGGCTACAGCCTTCCGCCATTCGCGGTCTGGCCCGATCGGCGCATGCCGCGGGCGACAGCCGCGCCGACGAGCAGACCCCAGATGGTGCCGTGGAGGGCGGCGACGTACCCCATGCGCGCGTGTGCCTCGAACATGCCCCAGAACCAGAAGGAACCGAGGATGCCCGCCGCGATGCCGATCCCCCGAAGCGCCAGCGGGGAGCGTCGCAGTGTGGGGGGCGCGAGGCTGAGCGTTGCGGCGAGCAGCAGGCCGACCAGCCCAAAGTACTGGAATGGGCGCCATGCCGCCTCCGACAGTTTTTCGAGGGTGAAGGGCCAAACGAGAGCGGTGACCAGCGGCTTATCGAGGAGGAAATGGTGCGCGGGCACCCACGAGAGCCAACCGGCGATGTAGCCCGCGACGAGCCAGATCGGCGCGCGAAGGCGCGGGTGCCGCAGCGCCAAGTTGGCACCGATGATGCCACAGGCGGCGAGCGCGGCCCCGTGCAGGGCGCCGCACACGAGGATGACACATTTGAAGTCGGCGATCTTCTCTGGGACCTGGAGCCAGAGGAGCAGGGCGTTGAGGAAGCCCCCCGCCGCCCCGAGCAATGCGGGGAGCCCCGGGGAAAGCGCCGTCCTCTCGGATGTGTTCATGGTTTTCTCAGAGCCGCTTCACGCGGATGTTGCGGAAAGCGACGGGATCATTGTGGCCGGCGAATCCGATGTAGCCGCTGGTCTTATCCAGTCCCTTCGGGGTGTGCTTGGGGTCGAGCTTGCTGCGATCCAGCTTGCTCAAGTCGGTGTTGAGGATGGTGGTGCCGTTGAGGGTGACCCTGATGTTTTGGCCGCGCACCTCGATCTCCTCGAAGTTCCATTCGCCGGTGGGGCGGAGGAAGCCGGTCTTGGCGCCCACGCAGTGGTAGACGGAGCCGTGGACCTGATACTCCTTGAGTTTACCTTTGGTGGCGAGGTAGCCCTCCGTGTCCAGGACTTGAATCTCAAGACCCTCGGACGCCGGGTTGCCCTTGAGGGGCGCGCGCAGCGCGATGCCGTTATTGCCCGCCAGGGGGAGCTTGAACTCGAAGCGCAGGCACATGTCGCCGTATTCCTCATTGGAGAGGAGGTTGCCGCCCTTGCCCTGTTTGCAGACGATGGCGCCATCGACGACCTCATAGTTCTCGGCATTGCCCTGCCACCCGGTCAGGTCCTTGCCGTTGTCGAGGCGGGTGAAGCCCTTCTCGCCGGCGGACAGGATGCGGTTGGCCTCGTCGGAGGGGATCTCGCGGAGGAAGATATTGCGCCAGCGAATCTCGCTGCCGTGGGTCTGCAACTGGATAGGGCCCTTGGCGTAGACAGGATCTTTTAACTCTGGGGTCGGGGGCGGAGGCTGGCCCGCCTTTTGCGCAGCCTGCGCCGCCGCCTTGAGCGCCTTGGTCGCGAAGTAGTTTTCCATGACGGCGTTGTCCACGACATTCTCGCCGTTGAAGTTCACGGTGACACGCTCTCCGATCATCCGGATCTTGAATTGGTTCCATTCGCCGAAGGGTTTGTCCATTTTCTTGGATGGATCTTTGCCCGGGGCGCCGGGGCTATTGTTCCAGAGCCCTCCGGAGCCCTTGTCCTGGCCGAGGCCCCTCGGGTCGCCCTTGGTCGAATCCCAGATCTGCACCTGTGGGAAGCCGCGGAGGTAGACGCCGCTGTCGCCATCGGGCAACGCCTTGTATTCGACCCAGAGATCGAAGTCGCGGTAATCCTTGTCGGTGGTGAGGTAGAGCCCCCTGCCGTCGTTGACGATCTCGCGGTTCTCGACCCGCCAGTGGGCCTTGATGTTTTCGGGTCCATGTTTTCCTTCGGGCAGCCCGCCCTCGATCGATTTCCTCTTGTACTCGGCGCGCTCCTCGGGGGTCATGGCCCAGAGTTCCGCCGGATCCCGCGTGCTCCACCCGTACCAGCCCGAGAGGTCCTTGCCGTTGAACAATTCGACGGTGCCGGGCGGTGGGGTGATGTCGGCGCGGGCGGACAGGGCCGCGCAGGCGACGATTGGGAGCAGCATAAACTTCGTTTTCATGGTTGCATGTTCTCCATTGCGGGGTGTTGCTTTAAAAGGCTGCGACATCAGGTGGATATCACGCTTGTTTCTCTCCCGACTCGCATCGGTCGAACAAATAGCATCGCGGAATGCCGTCCGATCTCAAGCCGGAATGCGGGCGGTGGCGACGCCGCGCCAATAGGCTACTCTCCTTGGGCATTTACGGCACCCATGACGGGGGCGGCTTTCGCATCGCCGCGGCGATATACGCGGACCCAATCGACGTCCATGCTCTTCCCGTCCAGATCGTCAGTGAGGGGCCCGGCCCATGAGCCGAATACGGCGGTGCTGAACATGACCGGGCCGGGCGCATGCGCCTTCACGTTGGGCTTTCGACCGATCTCGCGCCCGTCGAAATAGAAAATGATCTCCTTTTCGCCCCAGGCGGCCGCGTACGTATGGAAATCGAGCGACAGATCGACGGGCGCAAGGTAGCGCGTGGTGCTGCTGGGGAGACCGTTCTGGTGCAGGGTGCTGTTTACGATGTGCGGGAAGTGGCCCTCGTTGATGTCGATCTCAAAGGTCTTATCCGGGTTGGTCCAGAAGGCGTTGTTGAGGCCCGGCGCGCCGGCATACCTGATGCTCGCCTCCCAGTATCCGTATTGCTGTCGGAACGTCTTGGTGCTGATGAAGGCGGACGTCCAGTCCTTGCCACCGCGCCTCTCCTTGCGGGTGATGAGGCGGAGCAAACCACCGGAGACCGCGACGTTTTCTGGAAAACGTGCCGATAGGAGCTTGCCCCAGCTCTCGCCCTGCGCGCTCTTCCAGACATCCCAGTCCAGGCCGCTGCCGATGAACTCGTCGTCGAAAGTGAGTTCCCACTGGGCGCCGATGGGCGGGCCGGCATCGAGGATGTGGCGTTGGAAACGCACCAGCAGTGCGGCGGCCTGGCCGCGGGTGGCCGCGCCGGTCTGGAACTTTGGCCCTTCGCCCGGGCCGACGAGGCGGAGGGCCGTCGGCATCGCGAGCGGGCCGTCGCCCGCGGGCTTTGCCCATTGGAGATTCTTGCCGGTGGCGCGGGCCATCTCGGCGAAGAGTCTGGCGAGCCGCGCGCCGGATGGGCGGCCCTTTTCCGAAGCGAGTGCCGCGGTGACTGAGGGCGATGCGAGCTCCAGCTTCGCCAAGGCGTCGCGGAGATCAGCCAACGCAATCGCCTCATCTGGGCCGAAGCGCTCTGCGGAAACGCCGTTGAGGATGCCGAGCCTGAAGGCGTCGCGGATTTCGGGTTCCGCCCAGTGGCCCGCGATGTCGGTGAAGGGCACGGGCTTCGGGGCGAACTTCGACGGGTCATAGATGGTCACGTCATCCATCATCAGGTTGGCCCAGAGGTTGCCACCCGCGGGGCCGAGCCATTCGAATTTTACCGCCGCGGCGCGGAGATTCTTGCCTTTGGTTCCCGCGCGCAGCCGGACGCACTCGTCGCCGCGACCCGCGAATTCAAATTCGCCCAGGTTAACCCAACCGGAGGGCGCTCTTGTCTGATCCACGGTTCTCTTATCCGTCTGCCCCGCGTGGATGATCTCCACTATCGCGGTGGGATCGTTGCCCGGATGCGCCGCATTGAAGAACGAGACCCGCATGGGGCCCGCCGTGCGGATCTGTGGGTTCCACGTCGCTGTCGCGCCCAGCGCATGGCTGTAGATGGTGGCCTTGCCCGGCTGGTGGCTGGGAAGGCCGCCGTACGACCATTCCCCAGAAACCGAGAAACCAGGTCGAACTGGCGCCGCGCCCGCGGCACCGGCGACGGCGAGGGCGGCCTTGCCGACGCCCCTGCGCATGAGCGCCTTCAGTTCCTCGAGATGTGATTCGTATACGCCGCGGGGCATGACGCCGTGCTTCTTGCAGATCGATGCGGCCATGCCCACTACTTCGCCCATCATGCCGGTGGTCCGCTGGACGCGGACGGTGCCCAGCGCGACATGCGTGACGCTGATGTCCCGACCGGCCATCATGAGATTCCCCACGTTGCGGCTGTAGAGGCAGCGGTACGGTATCGGGTAAGGTGTGATCCTGGTGTGTTTCGCGATTGATCGGAACTCCTCTCCCGGGAACAGCCTCGAATTCTCCGGGTGGGGGTGGTGCAGGTCGATGCTCCATGTCGTCGTGACGCACGCGTCGGGGAAAGCGCGCTGTCCGACGATGTCCTGCTCCTGGAGGATCACGTCGCCCAACAGTCGTCGGCTTTCCCTTTTCCCCCCGATGTGGGCGACCCACGCCAGCCGATAATTGGTGACGCGCTCCTTCATGTCGCTGTGGTTCTTAAGGAATGCCCAGTTGCCGAAGGTCGCCCGGAGCGCGTGATCGCGGATCCGCTCGATCTCGGTCACCTGATCGAGATTCATGCCCGTCTCCCAGTCCCAGTCGCCGCGTATGCGGTTCGCGCCGGTCTCGGAATCGATGTCGCCCTTCGCGAGCCGCTGGCAGGTCTCATTCGTGAAACGCACGGCCCAGGGGCAATCGGGGAAGGGGATCGGCCGCGACTCCTCGATGGCATACCATTGCACCGAGGTGCCCATCACGAGCGGGTCGGCTTTCTCTGGCGCGCGAGACTCGCCGGTTTCCTCGCTGGCCTCGCGGCCGACGCGAAAATCGGCGCTCGCCAAGAAACCGACGGTGCCATCGCCCGTGCAGTCGACGAAAAGCCGCCCGCGGAACCGCCGCTCCCGGTTCGTGACGATGTCTTTTCCGATGACGGCCGCGATGCGTCCGGACTCTTTCTCGACGCGGAGGACATGCGTGTTCAGGAATAGCCGCAGGTTTTTTTCGGCTACCGCGACGCGCCGCTTCTGGTCGTCCTCGTAGTTGGACGCCGGGCCGGCATTGTGGATCTTCTTTTCGGGGTGTTTTTCGATGACGTCGAGGATGCGCTTGCTTCTGTCGGATTCCGGATCGCGCTTTGCCTCGTACAGGGGCCAATGTCCGACCGGCCCTATCTCATCGACGAGGTCGCCAAGGCGAGGGTAGGGTGCCTGGTGGACGAGGCCCGAGAGGCCGACGCGAACTTCCGAACTGTTGTTGCCGCCGAGGATCGGACGATCCTGGATCAATGCGACGGTGCAGCCGAGCCGCGCGGCGCTGACCGCTGCGCAGCAACCGGCCATGCCGCCGCCGACCACGACGAGATCATATTCGCCGCCGTCGTCGGGTTCCGCGGGCAGGCCGAGCAAGGTCTGGCGGAACTCGGCCAGCGACGGGTTTGCCTCGGGTGGGCGAAATCCGGGATCGGGTGAGAACACGATGGCGTCGCACCGGCCATCGAAACCGGTGAGGTCATGGAGCGCGATCGCGACCTTGCCAGCGGGCAGGTGCACGGATCCACCGTCCTGCCAATGCCAATGAGCGCCCTCGGTGCCGAAGGTGGTCTGCAGCGGTTGCCCGTTTACCAGCAGTTGGAATCGGCCGGGGGCGCCCTCCGCCTTCCACGGCGCGACCCAATCGCGCGTGCGGGCCCAGACCCGATGACTCCCTGCACTCGGCACATCGATCGTGGTCAAGGCGTCGCCGACTGGCACACCGAGTCCGTGTGCCAGCAGATACGGCGAGCCCATGACATCCATCGACTGCTGGTCGATCACCCAGCCGCCGCGGTCGCGAAAGCCTTCGGCCTCGATGATCAACGTGCCTTCGGGGAAGTCTGCGGCGGACAGGGATGTCGCCATAAGCAGTGAGGAGATGGCGGTCACTTGGGCCAATATGCCGGGGGCTGTGCGCGGTGGAGGATCATGCGGTATTCTCATCCTTGGATCTATTCATAGGGTTTGGGCCCGAGGTTGTCTGTCGGATTCTGATGGTGAGTGGTAGGCGCGGAGTGGGGTTAAGATGCGAGCAGCATGCGCGGCCCATGTCAGGCGGCATTCGGGGCCGAACGCGCCGCTCCATCGAGTCCGTCCTTCGACAGGCTCAGGACGAACGGGGAATCGAGCGCCGCGAAGAAGCCCAGCGGGCCGCGGGTCCTCCCCAGGATGCTCGCATGGCGCACCCAATCGAAAGGCCACTGTCGATGTTGCTTGTTGAGCGCCATTCGGGATCGGGGGCGTGTTTTTGCGTGCGCGGTCCGTGCTCGACCGCCACAATTCGAGAATATGGGCATGACAGCGGATGCGGCGCGGATTCGTCCTGGCATGGGTCGACGGGCGTTCCTGGGACGAGGGGTTTCGGCGCTGGCCGGGGTGACCATATTGCCGAGGTCGGTGTTCGGCGCGAACGGGAAGATCGACGTGGCTTTCATCGGCGCGGGCGGGAAGGGATCCAGCGCGGTCAAGGCCATGGCGGGGAACCCGGCGGCGAATATCGTCGCTTTCGCGGACGTGGATGAGAAACGGGCGGGCGCGACCTACCAGGGTTTTCCCGGCGTCCCGACCTTCGCGGATTTCCGCAAGATGATGGACAAGCACGGCAAGGGGATCGACGCCGTGGTCATATCGACGCCGGATCACACGCATCATTATTGTGGCAAATGGTGCATGCGGATGGGGAAGCACGTCTACATCGAAAAGCCGCTGGCACATAATATCGCGCAGATCCGCGATCTGATGGAGGCGGAGAAGAAAAACAAGTTGGTTTGCCAGATGGGGAACCAGGGGCATTCCGGGGTGGGAATTCCGTTGCTCGACGCCTGGGCCAAGGCCGGGGTCTTTGGCGAGGTGAAGGAACTGCGGGCGTGGTGCAAGTCGAACTGGAGTTTCGACGACGCGGAACGCCCAAAGGCCGAACCGGTGCCCCCTGGGCTCGACTGGGACCTCTGGCTCGGGCCCGCGCCGCAGATACCGCACAGCACGCGGTATTATCCGAGCAGGTGGCGCGGCTGGTTCGATTTTGGGAACGGGGCGCTTGGCGACTGGGCGTGCCACAACATGGACGCGCCGTGGACGGTGTTCGACCTTGGGTATCCGAGCAAAGTCCATGTGGAGAGCACGGGGCCGCTGAAGCTCTCGTTCCCGAAGAGCGCGAGATTAACGTACACATTTCCGGCGAAGCCGGGCCGAGGGGAAATGGTCCTGAGGTGGTACCAGGGTCCGGAGTTTCAGCCCGAGCGCCCAGCGGAGCTTGAGCCGGATCGGCAGATGGGAAACGAGGGGGGCGGATCGCTCATTATCGGGAGCAAGGCGACCGCGGTGATGGGGTCACACGCGGGCACGCCGCGAATCATTCCGGAGTCGAAGGCGCAGGAGATGGCGGCGACCCTGCCGAAAGTGGCCGAGAAGCGGAGCAGCCATTTCGACAATTGGCTCCGGGCGATCAGGGGCGAGGAAAAGGCGCGGTCGCATTTCGCGTATGCGGGCCTGCTGACCGAGGTCATGCAACTCGGCAACATCGCGTTGCATCTGAACTGTAACCTAAAACTGGACCCAGTCAGCAGGGAGATCTTGGACAACCCGGAGGCCAAGAAGATGTTCTCGTGGCCGCCGCCGAGGAAGGGCTGGGAGGCCTAGCAGCCCGTCGAAAAACCGCCCCGCCATGCGGGCATCCTGGGGAGGACCCGCGGCCTGAGCGTGTCTCAAAACCTCTGAACCGCACCGCCTGGCACAGGCGGCCTGCAAATTTTGTAGGGCATCTCTGTGAGATGCCGTGCATTGTCGCGCGGCTGGTGAATCGCGGATGCCGGGGCCGGCGTCCCTCCCGGCGAAATCGGGTCGCTCATGGATGCGGGGGCGCCACTTTCAACTCGACGGACAGGGCCTCGTATTCGCCGATATTGCGGAGTTCGGCGGTGAGGATACCGCCCTCGACATGGTGATCCACGTCGGCATTCGTCCAGAGGCGGTGAACGCGTGAGGCGCTGGAGCCCTTTGGCAACTGGAGGCGGATCTTCACCGAGCCGATGGGCCGGAATCCATCGTTGGAGAAGCGGCTGTCCCGATCATGATTGACCAGGTGGACGACGAGGCGGTTGGGTTGTTCGAAACAGCTTACGGCGACGATCCCGCTGGCGTTCACATCGATGGGCGGCGCGCCATTCGCCGCCCAACGAACGGCATCCGCGAAGAGTCGTTCGATGAAAGGATCGGGTTGGTTGCACTGGATCGCGTCGAACCGCCCGGGCAGGTAGACACAGCGCCCGCTCCCGAAGTCATTCACGACGGCGGCGGGGAGTTGGGTTGCGCCGAGATCGCCGCCGGTCAGGGAGGCGGCCCGTTTGCCAGACGTGAGGTCGACCGCGACATGCGGCTCTTCGTGGGGCGGCGGGGGCGACTGGGAGGTGAGTCCGAGCGGGTTTTCGTCGCCAATGACGAGGTTGCGCCTGGCTGCCGGGAGCGTCTTCGCGTAATGGGCGCCGAATACATCCGCGAGGGCAAAGTCGGCGCGCCTGTGGCCCTTCTTGTCGCACAGGGATGTCTCGTGTGTCGCGATCAGCCCGCCGCCCTCGCGAACGAATTTCCGGACCGCCTCCACCTGGGCGCTGCTGAGGTTCGACATGTTGGCCAGGACAATGACGCGAAAACCGTTGAGTCGTTCCTGGAATCCTGGGCGGTGCAGCGTGACGACGGGCAATGCCGCGCGCATCAGGGCCGAGTATGCGCCGACGTATGGCGCGAGGAATCGGTCCGTGGTATAGCGCACTCCCTGGGCGGCGGGGGTCGCGGCCTGGGTGGAGTCCGTGCGGATATCGCGGGGCAGCGCGATAAATTTCATCGGCAGCGCGGTGGCGAAATCGAGGCAGTCGGCATTCTTCGCCATGAAGTCGAAGACCGGCCTCATGCCCGGCGTGCTCCAGAAGTTGGGATAGGCGCCGGCGGCCAAGCCCTGGAAGGCCTTGTATCGGGCCTCGGCGGCGGTGAAGTGATCGTGGGGATAGACATTGAAGAGGACGGGGATGGGGAAGACATTCGAGAATCCGGCGAGTTCTTGGGCGCGCCAAGCGGTGTGGACCCAGGGCCGCGGGCTGTAGACCTCGGTCAGCGTCGCGTCATAGCAATCGGCGCAAGCGGGTTTGGGGTGCGAGTGGTACGCGGTGATGGCCTCCGGGTGGCAGCGTTTGACTGTCGCGGTGAACTCGCGCGTGATTTCGACAAGCGACCCATAGAGGAGTTCGGTGAGGTTGCGCGCATCCGGGTCATTCTCGACGTCGCCGACCGATTGCGGGTCGCCGCCGAATTCGCCCCAGACTGCCCAGGAGCCGGGGATTGGGGCGAACTTGTCGGCGGGCATGTCCGCGCTGAACAGCCGGCGATATCTTGCGCGGCAGTGCTCACAGAAGCAGACGTGTGGGGTGAGGCCGTCCACATAGAGGCCGTCTGGCCGATACTTCGTGAAGATCTCTTGAAGCACGTCGCACAGGAATTTGCGGTATTTCGGGTGATTGATGCAGGCGTATCGGGCGGTCGGATTCTGCTTGCCGTAGGCCGGACGGGCCACGATGCCGCCGCCGGCATCGCGGAGGGTGACCTCGCCGAAGAGGGGGTGCTCGGGGTACAGGGCGTTGGGGTTCATGTAGGCGACGATCCGCATGCCTGTGCGGTGTGCCTCGTCGATCGCCTCGCGCAGATAGTCGAGGTTCCCAAGGCCGGGCGCGTGCGGGGCGACGTGGCTCTGGTAATAGACCTCGCCGCCCCAGAAGATGCTGAGGCGGAGCGCAGAGGCGCCATTGGCCGCGGCCTGCCGAACGAGGGTGGCGATATCGCCCGCGTGGCGCCCGGACAACTCTTCGCGCCACGAATCTTTCGTGTACCAGCGCGGGCAGCGCATCCAATCGGGCAAAGGTCTTCGCCCGGAGGCAGCCCATTGGCCTGGGGGCAGGGCGGACAGTCGCGGCCCGATGGCCTGGGGCGGTGCGACTGTAGGGGCGATTGGCCGCAGGACTTGGCGGGCGTCATCGTCGCTCGGGACGTAGTTGGGATCGTCGGTGAGGCAGAGGATGTTGAGTCGTGGGCTGAAGGTGGGTTCGGCCTGCTGCCATCGCATGGGGCGAAACGTGGTCGCGGACGCATGATACGTGCTCACGTGCAGCGTCCTGGGTCCAGCCGACATCTCGAGGCGAAGCTTTTCGGTGCCCGGCCGACCCTCCGGGCCTTGGCCTCGACCATCCCAGTGCCATGCCCAGACTCCGATGCCGCTGCCCCCGAGCAGAAGGGGTTCTTTCGGCGCGGTGCCGTCGGGGGGCCTTACCGCAAAGGACTCCGGTTGACCGGTGGGGTAGCGGAGCCTCGCCCATAGGAAATAGGTGCCCGCCCGCGGGATTTGGACGTCAAATTCCGCGTAGCTGGATTCGCCGGACTGCTCGGCGTTGGCCGCGATGATCGGCACGAGGCAATCGCCGAGGGCACCGGGATCGGCGATCTGGACCTCTGACGCGCGGAGCATCAGTGGCGACAGACGGGCGCTTTCCGCGGCCTGGATCCAGATCGTCTCGGCCGAAAGGGGCGCAAGGTGAATCCCATATGCGATGAGGGCGGCGAGCGTCGGATGACTTGTGGTGCTCATGAGCATTCGGTCCCGGGCACAAGATGGCGAGGATGACTCTACCGAAACATGGGGACGATGGGTGATTGATGCAAGGGTTCAGCGTCGCTTGTCAGACTGCGTCCGAAAAACCCAGAGACCGGAATTTCACAGCCGGCAGGCTGTGAAATATCCGGGCTAGCGTGTGGTCCCTCCGATTGCCGGTGGATTTCGTCCAAAAGAGCTTGGAATTTCCGCGACGGCTCTCGACAATAAAACTTTGGGGCGTCGGCGCCCCGGTGGTTTTCTTATGACGAGGCGAGAATTCTTGGTTCGGGCGGGCGCTGGGGCGTGCGTGACGGCCGCCGGACATGCGCTGGGGGCAGTCGAGAAGCCTGATGTGGGAACCAAGGCTGCCCCGACCCGACCGCTGGCGATGTGGGCGCTGACAGGGAGACTGGATTCCGGCGAGGTTCGGCGGCAACTGGACCTGTTCAGAGACGCGGATTGGGGCGTTGTGCTCTATCCGCGATGGGGGCTGGAGATCGATTATCTGAGCGACGAGTGGTTCGAGCGGGTTCGGTATATCGTGTCGGAGGCCGCCGCGCGGGGCATGGAGGTTTGGCTCTACGACGAATTCACGTGGCCGAGCGGGCAAGCAAAGGGGAAGGTGGCCTCGGGGGGTGGGCGATGTCAGGCGCGCGTCTTGCGGGTGGGCGCGGACGGGCGCTGCGAGGTTTCCGTCGTCCCCGAGACCGCCGGCCTGCTCGACATCACCGCCACGCGCCGGTTTTTGGAGGTGACGCACGAGGGTTACGCCAAGGCGATCGGCGAATACTTTGGCACCACGGTCCGGGCGATCTTCACCGACGAGCCATCATTCCCGCAGCAGCATCGCGGTGGGCTGCGCGGCCCGAACGACCGGTGGGCCGTGGCGTGGTCCGGGCCATTGAACGCCGCGCTCGGCGGCGATTTTCCCGCGAGGGTTTCCGCCGCGAAGGACCCTGGAGATCCTGCGCTCTGGGCGAAGTATTGGGCCGCGTTCACGGACGTGTTCGAGAGCCAGTGGGTGAAACCGATCGCGGAGTGGTGCACGTCGCATCGGCTGGCGTTTTCCGGACACCTGCTGGGCGAGGGCAGCCTTGGGTCGGAGGTGATGTCCAGCGGCAGCCTGATGCGCCAGCTGGGGCATTTCGGGATCCCCGGCATCGACGAGATCAGCACGCGCGTGGACCCGGAGAAATGCGAGGCCCTGACGTTGGCGGCGATATCGCGTTTTCCGGGGCGAGAGCGCATGGCGGAGGTGTACGCGCTGGGTCCGCCGGGTCTCTCGACGGACACCATGAGGCGCATGATGGACCTGATGACCGCGTGCGGCGTGGACCGCTACGTGATGGCGATCTGCCCCTTCGATTTCCGGGGCTGTCTTTCGAAGCGCGAATATCTCGGGGTCGCGGGCATCCAGCAGCCTTGGTTCCGCGAGGCGGCAAAGGCTTTCTCGGAGCACGTGGCCGAGGCGGCCGTCGCTGCCCGCGCCGCGAAACCGCTCCCGATCGAGTGGCCGGGCGACGAGGCGGTGTGGGCCGTGGCGGGCCCAGAGCCGCAGAAATCGGCGCCGCTGCGCGATTGGACCGAGAAGCTAGTGCGGGCTGCGCGCGAGGCGCTGCGGGACCGCCTTGCGTGCGCCGGCGGCGGCCCCTCTCCATCGGGGAAGGCGCTGGTTGCGGATTGGAAGTTCGGGGCGCTGGGTGACAACTCGTTGCGGCTCGATGGACAGGATTTGATCTTGGATTTCGTTCCCCCCGATGCGTCGCTGTCCGTGCAGCGGCAGCTGGTTGGCGCGCTGCGGATCAACGGGGCGGCGGTCGATCTGGGTTCGGCGCGGCCAGACACGGCCTACGACGCCAGCTACGGGCGCGTTCCCATCGCCGCGATGCTGCGGGTCGGGACTAACCGGATCGAGTGGGATTCAACCGAGAAGGCCCCCTTGAGGTTCTTGCCCCACGCGATCCTGTGGGGTGGGTTTTCGGTGGATGGCCGGGGTCATCTGGTGCAACCGATGACAAGCATCAAGGCCGGGGATTGGCGGGGACAGGGATATCCCGAGTTCTGCGGGACCGGGTGCTACACAGCCGAGGTCCAATTCGAAGGGCCGCCCAAGCGCCTGGAGGTCGATGCGGGCGGTTACCCCGTTCGCGTAGTCTGGAACGGCGCGGATCTTGGAGTGCGCTGCTGGCGGCCGTTCGAGTTTGATCTGGCCGGGGTGGCGAAGGCCGGTCCCAACCAGATTGAGATCCGCGTCACGGGGACCCTGGGGCATCTTGTCGCGGCAAAGGATGCACCGCCCATCGGTCTGCTCGGGGCGTGGATCTGAGGAATTAGGAGCGACGCGTCGCGCGTGCGAGGTGCCGTGCCGTCACTCGGCCCAAGGCGGACGCCGGGGCGAGTTTGTCTCAAACTTCCGGGCCATCACCCAGACGCTGGCGTCTCACGCAGACGCCGCACAGCACTTGCTGCCCGCATCAGCCGGGAGGGACGCCGGCCCCGGCGTCCGCGATTCACCAGCCGCGCTACACCTGGGCCCTCGAAGGGTCGAGGCCCATGGAACGGTCTTGTTTTGAGACGGCCTTGGGACGGGATTCTTCCCGCACCCAGCGCGGCTGTCGTGTGGATTTCTCGATGGGCTGCGAAACGCTCACTTCCCAAGCGGCATGCGCCATTGCTCGTCGAAGAAGTCAGCGGCGGCGATGCCCTTGAGGAGCCGGTTTGGGCGCGGGACGGTGATGTCGATGATGGCCCAGTCGGGCAGCTTGGGCGTCTGCTGCGAATTGCTCTGGCCGCCGACCTCGGCAAACGTGAAGCCGCTGTTGAGAACGACGTAGCGCTTCGGGTTGAGCGGATTTGGGAAAACCAGCACCGGCACGTGGGATTTCGCGGGGAACGTTTTTGCCCCGGCCGTGATCGAGGAGGACGACCATTTGATGGGGAGCTTATCGGCGATGCGCGCGATGAGGCTATTGCTTTGAGGATCCCCGAACAGGATGAGGTTGGCATCGGCGATGTCGGTCGGTGCCACGTCGCGGTCTTTTTTCACGCGGGGTTCGCCGCGCATCTGGAGCCGCCACTGCCGCTGGGCGTCCGCGAGCTCGTTGGCGGCCCATTCGCCGACCTCGGTGTTCGTCGGCGAGCCGGTGGGCGCGACGAGCACGAAAGGTTCCACGAAGGCATCGTCGATGGGGCCCTGGAGGCCGTGCCGCTTGGGCGGTGGGAAGACCGCGGCGGCCGGCGTGGCGCGGGTCCAGCGTCCGGCCTGTTTGACGAATGACAACGGTACCGGCCCGCCCTTGACGGGCGTGCCGTCGATGGATACGGCGGTGCCCGCGGGAAGATCCACGGTGAGCGCCGTGATATTCGTGGTGGTCAGGCGCGCGCCCGAGCCCACCAATTCGGCGTCGATGGTCGCCTTCTCCCAATGCTTCTCCATGGCATCGGCCGTGACCCACGCCATGCGATTGAAGCGGAGGGAGTAGGTGACCAGCCGGACTTTCTTGGGCCGGGTGTCGCGGCCTTTCGTGGCGGCGGCATCGACGAGCTTCGCGACTTCGATTTTGGCGTTGGGCTCGTACTTGTGCCCGGTCTTCGGGCCGATGATGTGCGTCATCTTCATGCCCTCGGCGGCGATCGCGGCGGCCATGAGGTCGGCGGCGGCCTTCTGCTTGTCGTCCTCGCCGCTGTAGGTCACGAGCGTGGTGTTGAAGAAATTGGCTCCGTAATCCAGCGCGTCATAGAGGGCGTACATCTTCTTCTCGTACCAGGGTGGCTTGGGTTCCTTGGTCTCAAGGCCCTGGTAGTTCCAGACGTCCACAAACCCGGCTCCGGGGTTGACCGCGGCCCAGAGGCTGGCGTGGTGAGCCCCGATGTGCCACGCGGCGGCCCCGCCCATCGAAAAGCCGCGCGCGCAGAGCCGGTCGTCATCGATGGGATAGTTCTTCTTCGCGTGGTCGAGCGCCTCGAAAACGTCCACCTCGCCCGCGAACTTGTAGGCGTTCATGAAGCGGCCGTACGGATGGAGCACGAATGCGTCGTCGGGCGCGAATTCGTTTTCCAGTTTCGCGTTGAGCCGTCCGCGGAGAAACGCGACCTCGCTGAGCGTGTCGCCGCGGCCATGGAACCAGAAATCGAGACGATGTTTCTTCAGTGCGCCGGCCTTGTACGACTTGGGCACGACGAGGCCGTAGGGCTGGACCGAGCCGTCGAGTTTTGAGACGTAGCCGCGCACCGTGAGCCCGGTGGCGGTGGTCCACTCGGGTTTGCCGCGGGCGAGTTGCGCGGCGCGCTCCATCCCGAGTTTCAAGAGGTCTTTGGCGTACGCGAACTCGTCGGGCTTGTGGAACATCTCGTCGGCCAGGGTGAACTGGACAGCCTTGTGGAAGATCTCGACGTCGGGAAGCAGTTCCAGCTTTTTGGGGCTGGTGCGGAGGCTCGATCGGAGCGAATCGATCTCGCGGCCCAGCTGCGCGAGCCCGGACTCGAGCTGGGAACGGACTTCGGGCGGGATCGGAATGCCCTTGGGGGGGTACTGCTTGGATCCGGCGGCAGGTTTCTCTGCCGCGGCAGCCATCAGGGGAACGACGAGCAAGAGGGCGAGGGCGCGTGTCATATCGTGCGCACACGATAGCGGGAGCGCGGGCGGCACGAAAGCGTTTTGCGCGTCCCGAAAGCGGGGCGTAGCCGGACGCTGCGGGGTTTGGCTATCGGCCTCAGCAGAGCCGATAGGCCGTCATCGGCTCTGCTGAGACCTTCGATTCTTGTCCGGCGCCAGCAGGCCGTCGAGAAACCTGTTTGCCACCACAGCCGACCCGGCCCGCGAGGCGAGGCTGTCTCAAAACTCAAACGCCCAACACGGAACACCCAACAATCAATGCCCATCTGATGATAGAGGGGACTTCCAATGGTGTGCGGCGCGCGACAATGCACGGCATCTCACAGAGATG
>JAKQKQ010000059.1 GCA_029560585.1 Verrucomicrobiota bacterium
GGGCGAAAGTTGCCCGTTGAAGCCGCGCGATGTTCTTGCTATTCTGGCCCTGCGGTACAGCGGGGACGCCAGTACCGTGCCCGGTGATGTTTCACCCGTAGGCCCGCCCGAGCGCATGCGACGGCGGGCCTATGTCTTTCTGGGCCCCCGCCCGACCGGATCGGTCGATCATGCGCGCCAAGAACCAGGGGAAACACAAGATGGTCATGGCCCAACGCACCGCCTACCTGACCCTCTGGGCATGGCTCGAATGCCGTACCAGTGACCCACCGACCCGCCCCGACGACACCGCCCCCCTGCCCTGCCCCGGCCAACCCCTTGAAAAGGCTGTAGAATCTGGTTTGTAGTATTGTGTTGTATGATACAACATACAAATACTACAACGGAGTATCCGCCATGGCCATCACCAAGGATCAGATCGTTGCCGCTGCCGACGCGCTGGACGCCGCCGGTCAGAACCCCACCCTCGCGGCGGTTCGCAAAGCCCTGGGCGGGGGCAGCTTCACGACGATCTCGGACGGGATGGTCGAGTGGAAAGCCCGGAAGGCCGCGAAAGAGACCCCAGTGCGCGAACCCGCCCCGCCGGCGATCCAGGAACGGCTGGGCAGCCTGGGCGCTGAACTGTGGGCCGAAGCGGTGAGCCTGGCCACGGCCAGGCTGGCGGGGGAACGCGAGGCCCTGGAAACCGCCCGGGCCCAGCTCGAAGCGGCGTCCTTGGAAGCAGCCGAGCTCGCCGATCAGGTCGCCGCCGAGCTCGAAGACACAAAGACCCAACTCGCAGCCAGCCAGGCGGCGGAACAGGCCGCACGTGCGGAAGCGGACACCCTGCGCCAGGCGGTCGCGGAAGCCCAGATCCGGGCAGCCACGGCAGAGGCCCGGGTGGTCGAGATCGACAAGCGGGCGAACGACCTGAATGCGGAACTGGCCCGGGTCAATCAGCAGAACACGGACCTGGTGACGGCCTTTGCGGCCGCGGCCCGCAACGCCCTTCCCCCTTCGGCCTGACCCACCCGGCACCCAGGCCCAGCCGGCCACGCCGGCCGGTGTGTGAAAACACAATCCACCGCCGCGGCTGTTTGGCACGCAGGGCGGCTCGTGGATCGGCGAATGGTCACCCCCCTCTCACCCTACCCCCAACGGCAAACCCTGCAGCCAGCGCGCAGCGCTGGCCACGGCAAGCCGTGTCGAGCGTCGAGCTCGACCGGCGAACGTCTATCGGTCGGCCGAAAGTCGCCCGATCTCTTCATGCCTCAGTATTGAGAGACTGAGAGATTCTGTTTTCACCCACCCTCGACAGGCCAGCTGGTGGAGATCGAGAAGATTTTTGCCAGCTTCACTTCTCGATAGCCGAATTGGGGAGGGGAACCGCCGCAGCGCGGCGGGGAGGGGCAAAGCCCCTCCCAGGGGGGTCGATGGGGAGGCCCGAAGGGCCGGACAGGGGGGGCGGTAGCCCCCCGACCCATTTGGGGATCTGGATTGCCCCCTTTGGGGGCCTGGTATGGGTGAGGCCGTAGGCCGAGGGGCTTGCCCCTGGGGGATGCCGGGTGGGAGCGCCGAAGGCGCGGGCGGAGGCCCGTAGGGCCGGAGGAGCCGGCGGGGGCGTAGCCCCCAAGAGGCGGCGGAGAAGCTCTCTACGTCGAGGTTTTCCACAGTCTGCTCGGATCAACTACCAAAAAGCTATTTATCTATTTATAGAGTGGGGGACCGTTTCACCACATAAGGGGGGAGTGTTTCACCACATTACCGGGGACCGTTTCACCACAAAGGGGGGACCGTTTCACCGGGGATAACTTTGACGGCCCACAGCCAATCTGTGGATAAGTCGAGCGTTCAGGGGGGGACCGTTTCACCACAGGGGGCACCAATCGAGATCTTCACCCCTGTTGGAATGGCCTATGACTCTGACGCAAGGGGGGACCGTTTCACCACATGACTGTCGTGCCGCGTCTCGGATCAATGCGCACGATCTGGTGTTGCGCTCTTGAAGGGGGACCGTTTCACCACATGCCTTTGACAAGTCACTGGGTACGGTTGATCAGGTCACCCGCAGAGGGGGGGACCGTTTCACCACGCACGAGGTCTACCGAGAGGCGATTGCGGGTGTGCTCTCGGGCAAGACCTCGATACCGCCGTCCCGGTCTCCGATCTCAAGGCCGGGATAGACGGCGCCGATCTTGGCCAGGGCCAACTTGATCGACTTCTTCAGGTCGGTGTGGCTCGCATAGCTGGTGCCGAGCGCGGTTTGCATCTGCCGCCAGGTCATGTAGACCGGCCGGCCTGTCTTCGAGGCTCGGAAAGCCTGGTAAGTCAGGAGCGAGTACAGATCGAGCGCCAAGGGACTGCGCTTGAGCGCCCGGAGCGCCCGCAGGTCCACTGGCACAGGGTTAGCCGTAATCGCTGCAAAGAATTCGCTGTCGAGCTCAACATAGCTCTCCCAGAGGGCTTTCTGCGCTGGATCCTTCTGGCTCCACCAGAACACCGTGCGGCGAGCGATGGGCATGTACTCGACCATTTCGGCCCCTGCCCCGTCCGCCTGCAACGTGCCTTCAAAGCTGATGCGCGCGGCAAACAGCCGGCGCATCTGCTGCTCAAGACGGACTCGATCGCTGCGTGGGCCCTTGCTCCGAGAGTCAAGACCAAGCTCTTCCATGAAAGCGGCAAGGCTGTCGCCAAGGACCAAGCGCGCGTTCTTCGTGCGCACCGCCTCGGTGGTCATCCAGTACATGATCAGTCGGGGAAGGGTCCCGTAAGGGTGCCCGATCCCCTCCCCGTTCGCCTT
>JAKQKQ010000044.1 GCA_029560585.1 Verrucomicrobiota bacterium
CGGGCTCGATCTTCTTCACCTCCTACGACGCGACCGGGAACATGTACCTGAACTACGCGATCCCCGAGCCCGGCACCTGGGCCCTGCTGCTCTGCGGCCTCGTCGTGGCCGGGGTGCTCGGCCGCAAGCGCCGCCCGTAGCCTTGGCCCGGCACGGTGCCGATCGCGCCACGTGATCGGCACCGCGCCGTGTGCCCCCGGATCTCGCCGCACGCGAGATGTCTGGCTCGAGAAGCTAAGCCCGGAAATTTCACAGCCTGCCGACTGTGAAATTCCGGGCTCTGGGAAAACCGCGCCATGAAAGCCATTTGTTGGGCGAGGTCAGGCAAACGCTGGGATTTTTAGCGGTTGCAAAGTGTGTTTTGCGGACCGGTGGCCCCAGACCATCCAGCATAGCGCCTTTCGGAGCGCGGTTTTCCTTTGAGCCTGCATATTTCACGCGTTGGCATGAAATATGCGGGCTAGGCCGGGCAGTAGGAGCCTGCTTGCAGGCGATCCCATGCGCGAATCGCGCGCGAGCGCGCTCCCACGTCTCATCTTCATTCCCGGTGGTTCTGATCGGTAAAAAGAAATAAATCCCGGCCAATTTCGGAAATCGAGCACTAGTTCGTTGAATTGGCTGCTGCCTTCGTGATAGATTGGCCGCAAATCCGTAAGGATCGGTCTCGCCGATGCCAGCCAACGGCTGGGGAGGACACCGGAGGGTGACGGTGGTCGGACTCAAGAGGAGAGTGGCATGGGCAAGCAATCACCTTTGGCGTGGGCAGTGGTGACTCTATTGACGTTGGGGTGCGGGATCGCCCTGGCGCAGAGTTCCTGGACGAACGTGATCCCGGGCAACGAAACCGACATCTGGGGGGTGGCGGCGAATTGGACCGACCAGGGAGGGACCAATGGCCTCCCTGGCTTTGACATCGGCACATCCACCGGCAATTCCAACGATGACGCGGTCGTGTACTTCGGCACGACGGCCGACGGCGCGCCGGCCTTGAACCTCCTCGGCTCGAACTATGTGCTCCGCTCTCTCTATATTTCCGAGAGCACCAATTCGGGTGTCGATGCCTCGGGGAACATCATCTCTTGGATCAGTGAGGGCGACCAGCCATCCGCGTCGCTGACGCTGGAGGAGATCAATTACTTCCAGGGTGGTCGCGAGCTGGATTTCTACAAGAACATCTCGGTCATCGATAGGGCCGACGGCAAGGCGTTCATCATGACAAACGTGGCATCCACCATGGATTTCGGCGGGGGTATCCGGGGGACCGAGGGCATCAGCATTGGCGGGTCGGCGACGATGTACGTCCGGGGCTACGACATGTCCTACGGCACCGATCCGGCCAACGGCCTCACCTTTGTGAATCAGAGGGGCGGCTCCAGGCGCCTCGCGTTCAACCAGACCTTCAACTCCAACATCGTCCACGACATCCCCAATCTCACGTTCGACGACGCCAGCAGCGGCGCCGGGAATCTGACCTTCCTCAATCTTTCGCCCTCCAACACCGCGACTGTCAACATCAGCAACGTCACGCTGGGCGCGCAGCAGTACCAGTTCCGCATCGGCGGCGAGTCCGCGGCGGACGGCACGCCCATCGTGACGGTCAACGTCAACGGCGACCTCGATTTCGCGACCGGCACGGTGACCAACATAGATCGGTACATCTACGGCGCCTCGGTCCATGGCGGCATCGTCAATCTCAACGGCAACATCATCGCCAATCAGGACTGGGAGACCAATCGCCTGGTCCTCTTCAGCGGGAATGGCGTGTTCAACCTCAACGGCAACATCATCCAGACCAACGGCGCGGCGCGCACACTGACGACCCGCATTGACCCAGACCGGAGCCTTGTGGTCGCGATCAGCAACGAGCACGCGCTGGGCGACGGCATCGTACAGCTCTACGGCGGTTCGGTGCTGCGGATGAACTACGATGTGTACAGCAGCCTGACCAACGGCGGGAGCGGCTATGCCGGCAGCAACCTGGTCTACAGTCAGACGTACGACGTGAACCTGGACTTCGGGGTGGCCCAGGGCGGCTTCTACGACCCGCGCGACAACACCGGGGTCTCCGGGCTGGTGGTGCGCGCCTTCAATGGGATCGCCGGCAACCTCACCGGGGCGACCTACACCAACGCCGACGGGCACTTCGCCAACAACACGATCTCTTTCCAGACCAACGCGGTCATCGCCGAGAACGCGGTCAATCCGCCCACGTTCGCCCAGGTCGGCAACACGCTCTGGATGGGGATCACCAACGCCGCCGGCGCCTACACGGGTGTTGGTGACACCAACACCATATATCGCGGCGTCGCGCTCGGCGCGCTCACCCCGATGGGCGAGGGCGATATCCTCTCGGCCGATACCGATATCGAGCTGGGCCCCGCCTATTCGGGGTACCGCGGCGATCTGACCGCCGCGGCGGGGCAGGACTTGCGCGTCCTGATCAACGGCGCCCAGGTCTATGTGACGCCCCTCAGCGGCACCGACACCGCCCACCGGGCGACGTTCAATGCCGACACCGGCAACGTCATCTTCGAGGGCCCGGGGCTGCTCAACCTGGACGCCCGCAACGGGTGGCAGACCATGGACGGCACGGCCTCCAACATGTTCCGGGTCGGTATGGACGGCATAGCCAGCGAGGAGAATCCCCAGGCCATCAACAGCCAGAACGCCGAGATCCTGCGATTCACGAGTGCCAACGCCCTTCCCTCGAATACGATCATGAGCGTCGCCAACGGCCAGGTGCGGTTCTTCGGCAGCGGCGACGCGCTGGGGAACTCGAACACCCTCGCCACGACCCTCATCGTCAGCAATGGGGCCAGCATCTTTGCCGACAACAACTCCTCCACCGCCGGGAGCGTTACGATGAACCGCGGCAAGATCATTTTCGAGGGTGACGGCGCGGTCTACACCAGCGGCGGCAACGACAACTTCGCGATGAGCACGCTCGTCAGGACGAGCATGGTCTTCAGCCCACAATCGCTGCTGATCATCAATGACATCGGTGGCTCAACGGGGACGCAGAGCGGCGACCGCGACCTCTCCAACGGCGCCTACACGCACTTCATTTCCAACATGAACATCGTCATCGGCGATGACAGCATGCGCACCGCGAGGGTCGCCAGCGCGACCGCCTTTGTCCTGGGCGATGGCAAACGCCTGATCAACGTGGCGAACGCGAACGGGAACCTCAACCGGATACTCCGGGTGTCATCCGGGGTCAGCAACGAGGTCGCCATCCTGGCCGCGCGCAATTCCAGCGAGGTGCGGATCGTGGCCACAGGCGGGCGCACGTTCAACATCGGTGCCGCCGTCGCCACCACCAACGCGGCGCTGACCATCTTCAACGACTTCACCAACCGCTTCATCACGGTGCGGGACAATGGCACGGAGCGCAGCAACGCCACGCAGAACGGCGCGGTGAACCTGAACGGCCTCGACAACCGGTTCCGGGATGTGCTCGCCCAGGGCGGCACGGCGACGATCTCCGGCACCAACGTCGTGGCGAATGACGTCGAGTCCACCGGCGTCCGCGGGGCCACCGGTGCCCTGCGGTTCTTCGCGGATTTGAATACGATCAGCAACGCCCTGTCCACCGGCGGAGGCGATCTCATGTTCGGCAATAACCCCACCGATGTCACCCGAATCCTCGGCGATGTAGTCATGCGCGAGGCGACCAACGATACCCCGGGCGTGATCTTCGGCTCCGGCCTTGTCCAGGTCGCTGGCAACGTCTATGCGGACAGCGTTTCCAACACCAACGTCAATTACGCAATCCGCCTCTCGCCGACGATCTACTTCTACTCCGACACCGGCATCGTCAACGGAAGCGTCTACATCGGGCCGACGAATCCGGGCACCATGGGTTCGGCGATGCTGCGGGTCAACGACGCGGATACCGATGTGACCATCATCGGTGGTGATCTGGTGCTGAACTCGGGCGCCGCGTACACGACGGGTGACGTCATCCAACGGGGAGACCTCGTGGTCTCTAATAACATCGTGGTCAACGCCTTCGGACTCGATCGCCGGTCGGTCGTCACGAACGATCTTCTCCGCGCGTCGAATGGCAACGCCAACCTGTTCCAGGTCGTCGCGTACCGTGACACCGTCACCAACGACGGCGTCGGGTTGCTCGACCGCCTCCAGGACGGCACGCTGGCGCTCGGGCCGGATGGCATCCGCATAAACGCCTACGGCGAGACGCTCCTCGACTTCACCCGCACCAACAACATCACGTACACGGTCGGCCAGAAGATCACCATCGACAACGGTGGGCCCAACTACAAGGAGGACACGTCGATACTCTGGATGCGCGCCACCACGAACGCTTCCGTGGGCGGCGCCGGGACGGGCAGCCCGATCGTGGCCCTGACCAATGTCTGGTTGAACGAGAATGCGCACCTGCGGGTCAATGAGGAGAACACCTCGGTTCGCGTGGGTCTGGTCCTCGCGGGCACCAACACGTACGTGGGGGAGGGCACTTCAACCGCCAACGAAGATTTCGGCCTGATGGATGTGGTTTCGTCGGTGCCAGGCCAGGCGCGGATCCTGCAGCTTGGCAACACCGATGGCGTGGCGGAGGCGAGCTTCGAGGCGAACCTCTGGGGAACGGCCTCTTCGGATGTGACGCTCAACGTGCGGTGGGGCACCCTCACCGTGACCAATGGCGCGGGGAACTTCCTTGGGACGGCCAGGGCCGCGGGATACGGGCCCGGAACCAACGCCCTGATCCGCCTCACGAGCACGGCATTGGATGGGCTCTCGAACATCGCCGGGCGCATCGAGGTGGGCGATTTTGGCCAGGTGCTGGTGCAACAGCCCCGGATGGACGCGATCACGTACATCGGCAACGAGATCCGGGTGGAGAACACCGGCGGCGGGAGCTACTACTTTGGCACGCAGTCGGTGATCCAGGTGGCGAATGCGGGCGGCGCCAGCGGCACGACGATCTACGCGCTGACCAACGTGGTCATGGCGGATAACTCGTTCCTGAGGGTGGACACGGCTGCCAACACGCTCGCGGCGGTCGGCCTAAAACTGGAGGGCAATGCGACACTGAGCGATGGCATCGGGACCACCTCCGACGCGTTGGGGTTGCTGGGCGTCGAATCCTCCAGCCCGGGTTCGGCGCGTGCGCTGCAGGTGGGCGCCGTTGGCGGGGATGAGGAGCCGATGTACGCGCTGCTGGTGGGAGTGGCGAGCCCGGACATCACTTTCAACATCGTCAATGGCCTCATGACGGTGACAAACGCGGGAGGCGACGTGCAGGGCAGCGTCACGGTGCACAATGGCTCGATCTTTGAGACGCAGAACCCGGTCGAGGAGATGCTCAATCTCGCCGGCGACGGGCTGGTGCTTGGCAACATCCTGGTCTCCAACACCCTGGCGCCCGGTCTCGGCCTGGGAACCCTGACGGTGACGGGTGGGATAAGCTGTGTGCCGACCTCGATCCTGAACTTCGAGCTCAGCTCCACATCGACCAACGTGGGCGGCGGATTCAACGACCTCCTCCAGATCGCCAGTCCCGGTGGGAATCTGACGCTGGATGGCACGCTGATGTGGACCAATGTGGCCAGTCTGGCGGGCAGTGGATGGACCAATGGCGACTATTGGACGCTGATCACTTACAGTGGTTCGCTAACCAATAATGGCCTTGACCTGGGCACGCTGCCGACCCTTGATCTGGGCCTGGTGTGGGCGTTGGACCTCAGCACTCTCGGCGAGGTTCGGTTGACCCTCGCGATCCCCGAGCCCGGTACATGGGCCCTCGCTCTCACGGGCTTCATGCTGGTCGGCCTTCTGCGCATTCGTCGGCGGACCTGACCGGGTGAGTGGCGTATCGGAAATCCCGCCCACGCCGATGGCTTGGCCAGACCCTATACCTCGCCGCCTGAAACCGCGGCCACCAGGGCAAGGTCCTCGGATTTCACGGCGGCCAGGTCGAACTTTCGCGCGGACGCGGCCATTCGGATGAGGGCCGCGGCGATCGGCATCGGGGGCGCGGTGTCCGATTTTTTGGCGCGGTGGAAGCGGACGGGATTGATGCGCGCCACGACGTAATGCCGAAGGTACGGCGACTGGAAGCCGCGCTTCTGGAGTCCCGCAATGATGGACTTCACCATCGTATCGATCTCGGCCAGGCGGGCCGCCCAGTTTTGCCGCTGGGCGAGGCTGGCCGCGAGCGTGCGGTCCAGGAACCGATCCACCTTTCGGAGGAAGGGCTGGTAGGCGCCGCCCCCGAACCTTTTGTCCTCCGCGTAGATGATGCCAAGGGTCAGGAGTTCGGGTGATTCGAAGTTCTCGGAAAAATCCTGTTCCCGCGCGCGGGGGTGTCGTGCCGCAAGCTCGCGCGCCATGCGGATGACCTCGAGGCTGCGGTCGCGAAGGTTGTGGGCCTTCTCGGTGTTTAGCGCGAGGATCCGGAAGGCCAGCGATTGATCGGGCGATGCCAACACCGTGACTTGCTGGAGGCCGAGCACCTTGCCCGCCGCAAGGCGGTGTCGGCCGTTCGGTGTCCACCACTGCCCCCCGGTCGTCGGGATCGCGATGAGCGGGTCCAGGAAGCAGCCGCTCTGGCCGATCCGATCCGCCAGTCGTTTGGTGTGCGTGGGGGAGAGGTCGCGCTGAAATGGGGTTGGTTCGATGGCGGCCAAAGGAAGGCTCGCCATCAGTATCGGTTTGCCTGAGAAAGGTTCCCGATATGCGCCGATGGGTTGGCCGCCCGATTCCCGGACGAGGCTGGAAAGATGCGCCACATCGGGATGGTCGAACGACAGCGGGATGTCTGCGCCCGACGGGCCCCGGTGCGCCTTGGCGGGAGTCAGGCGCCTCCGAATTCTATTCTTCTCCTTGCGTGACTTGGGCGATGCTTTCGCCGAGGTCTTTCTCGTAGCCATAACCCATCCTAACGGCCCGTCAGACTTCGGGGAATCCAAGAAACGCCTGGCCACGAACATCAGGCGGTGTTCGCGGGCGCAGGGCGGCACCGCTTTGGCAGCGCGCGAAGCGCGAGCCGGGGCCATCGGCTTCGCCTCCGGCGGAGGCAAAAGCGGTGTCGTCGCTTCGCTCTGCCACCGCAGTCCACAGCGACCCCGTCCGCAGAAGTTTCACCCGGAATAATCCAACAAGTGGACGTTACTGACTTGAAAACTCAGATGCCGGACAGTAGGAGCCTGCTTGCAGGCGATCCCATGCGCGATTCGCGCGCAAGCGCGCTCCTACGTCTCATTTTCGCCCCGGTGGTGCCCCGAATGCCCGTCGTTGGGCGACCGGCCGGGGCAGAGCTCACCTAGAACTTCGCACGCATATGGCGTCTCGCAGAGACGCCCCACAAGTATTATTGTAGGCCGTCTCTGTGAGACGGCAGCGGGCGTCGGCGGTGGGGCCTGACCTGCGATTGCTGCGGCGCATGGGCCATGGGGCTTTGGATTTGGTGTCGGGCAAATCTGGCCTTTCTCGGTGGCGGGGCGCACGTTTTGATCTAAGAATACTAGTTCATGGGCGATTCTGGGACATGCAGGCGAGGCGCGGGTGATGTGGCGCGATTTGCGTTTGCAGTCCTGGTTGCGGCCGCCACGCTCGTGCTGCTGTGCTTCGGGGGGCTGGTGACGAGCAAGGGCGCGGGGATGGCGGTTCCCGATTGGCCCACGAGCTTTGGTTACAACATGTTCTTCTTCCCGTGGTCGATGATGATCGGCGGGGTATTCTACGAGCATTCGCATCGGTTGCTGGGAGCGCTGGTGGGCGCGCTGACGGTGGGCCTGATGGCGTGGGTCTGGCTGATGGATTCGCGGCGGTGGCTCAGGGGCGCCGCCGCCGGGGCGGTGATTCTGGTCGTCGTGCAGGGCGCGCTGGGGGGTCTGCGCGTTGTCTGGGCCAAGGATCAGATCGGGATTATCCACGCGGTATCGGGCCAGGCCTTCTTTGTCTTGGTTGCCGCGATCGCGCTCTGGAGCAGCGGATATTGGGCCCGCGTCGAGTCCGCGGCGGGAGGGCTTGATGTGCTGGCTTTGGGCAGGGTGACGCGCGCGGGTTTCGCCGTGCTGGCGCTGGTGCTGGTGCAGCTGGTGGTCGCCGCGACGATGCGCCATGCGCACCGGGGCCTTTCGATACCGGATTTTCCGCTGGCCTATGGTCGCCCGTGGCCCCAGTTGGATGGGGGTTCGATGGCGTCGATCAATGCGTGGCGAGGCGCCGTCCTTGGTCTGCCATCGACGACGGCGGGTCTGGTCTGGTTGCATATGGCGCACCGGATTGCCGCGGTGCTCGCGGTCTGGGGTGCGTGCGTGCTCTGGGCGCGCGCCCGCAGACTATCGGATGGCGTTGGCATTCGCGGCTGGGGCGGGGCGGTCCTTGGCCTCATGCTGACACAGTTTGTGCTCGGGGCCTGGACGGTCTGGAGCAACAAGGCCGCAGATATCGCGACGGGGCACATGGCGGTCGGGGCGCTCCTGCTGGCGACGGTGTCGCTGATGCTGATTGTCGTGACACGATTGAAGACACCGGCGATGGCGGCGGGAGGTGCGCCGTGAGCGAGGGCGGCGGGGCCGGTGGTGCGATGGCGGATGGCGCGCGGTGCGCGCTGTCGGACTGGCTGGAACTGATCAAGGCCCGATTGACCGGGATGGTCATCATGAGCGCCGGGGCGGGTTTTGTGCTGGGTGCCGGTCCGGTGATCTCGTGGTCCGGTCTGGCGTGGGCCTTGGGTGGCATCGGCCTGGTCGCGGCCGGCGCGGCGGCGCTCAACCAGTACATGGAGCGAGATCTGGACGCACGGATGGACAGGACGCGGGATCGTCCGTTGCCGCGGGGGCGAATATCGCCCCGGTCGGCGAAGATCGCGGGAATCGTGCTGTCGATCGCTGGCGTCGGCGCCCTTGCGGTGGCATCGAACCCGTTGACTGCATTTCTGTCCGCCGCCTCATGGTCCATTTATCTGTTCATCTATACCCCCATGAAACGGTGGACCACCCTGAATACCCTGGTCGGCGCCGTGCCAGGCGCATTACCCCCCGTGCTGGGCTGGGCGGCGGCCGCCGGCGACATCGGGGATGGCGCATGGCTGCCGTTCGTGGTGATGGTGCTGTGGCAGATGCCGCATTTCTTGTCGATCGCGTGGCTCTGTCGGAGTGACTACGCGCGCGCCGGCTTTTGGATGTTGCCGGTGGTTGATCCGCTCGGGTGGGGCACGGGCGGATGGTCAGTGCTCTGCGCGACGCTTCTCGTGCCCGTGGGTTGGGTCGCCATGCGGATCGGCATGGCCGGACCCGTTTTTGCCTTGGTGGCGGGATTGGCGGGGCTCGTGCTCGTCCGATGCGCATGGCGCTTTGCCGTCCGCCGCGGGGACGGGGAGGCGAGGTCGCTATTTTTGTATTCGTTGTGCTATCTGCCCATTGTGCTGCTAGGTTTGGCAATCTCGGGCAGGCAGTGAGGACATTGGACAATGGCAAACATTTCGGTCGAGGTTGAAGGCGTTTCCCACCGGTTTGGCCCCGTCGTGGCGCTGGAGGGAGTCAGTTTCTCCGTTGCGGCGGGCCAGATGTTCGCGCTTCTGGGCCCAAATGGCGGCGGCAAGTCGACCATGTTTCGCCTTTTGGCGACGGTATTGCCCCTGCAGGAAGGCCGGGTAACCGTGGGGGACTTCGATCTCCGGGACCGTGCCCGTGGGGCGCGGGCGATCCTCGGCGTGCTTTTCCAGCACCCGAGCCTCGACCGGAAATTGACCGTCGAGGAGAACCTGTGGCACCACGGCAGGCTCTTTGGACTCTCGGGCAAAAACCTGAGGCGTCGGATTGGCGAGGTCTGCGAGCCCCTCGGGTTGTCGGAACGACGGGGGGCCCGGGTCGAGATCCTTTCGGGCGGATGGCAGCGCCGGGCGGAGATCGCCAAGGCCCTGGTGCCACATCCGCAGATCCTGTTGTTGGATGAGCCGACGACCGGATTGGATCCGGCCGCCCGGCGAGATTTCTGGCAGCACATCGAATCGATCCGGACGATGGAGGGGTGCACGATCCTGCTCACGACACACCTGATGGAGGAGGCGGCGCTCTGTGACCGGGTGACGATCCTGGATCGGGGCAAGGAGGTCGCCACGGGGGCGCCCGCAGACTTGGTTGCGGGTGTGGGCGGCAGCGTCGTGACGGTGGTGACGCGTGAGCCCGGGCGCCTGATCAAGCTGGCGCACCAGGATCTCGGCGTCGAGGGACACAGGAGCGGCGGGGGCGTCCGGTTCGACGGCGCCGATGGCGCGGCGCTGGTCAGGGAACTCAACGGCAGATTTGCGGATATCATCGACAGCGTCACCTTGGCGAAACCGACGCTGGAGGACGTATTCTTCGCCAAGACGGGGCACGGGTTGAACGAATGAAAAGGATCGCTCGATTCTCGGGTGCGCTCGCGGCATGGACGCTGTTGGAGCGCGAGGTGGTGCGGTTCCTGCGGCAACGGAACCGGCTGATTGGCGCCCTGGCGACTCCGCTGATCTTCTGGCTCATGCTGGGTCACGGCATGGGCTCGTCCTTCCGCGCCGAGGGGCGGGGCGGCGGTGATTATCTGGAGTATTTTTTTCCGGGGATGATTTTGCTCGTGGTGCTTTTCACCTCGATTTTTTCGACGATCTCCATCATCGAGGATCGGCGGGAAGGTTTCATGCAGGGGGTGCTGGCTTCGCCGGCCCCGGAGTGGGCGATCGTACTGGGGAAAGTGATGGGCGGGACGGTGCTGTCGGTCCTTCAGGCGGCACTGCTGCTGTGCCTGGCGCCACTGATAGGCATTGGGATCGACCTCCTGGGAGTGGTCCTGATGTTGGGGGCCGTGGCGGCCGTCGCGCTGGGGCTGACTGCGATGGGGCACGCGCTCGCGTGGCGATCGGAATCGGTGCAGGGCTATCATGCGATCATGAACGTTTTCCTCATGCCGCTCTGGCTGCTCTCGGGTGCCCTGTTTCCGGTGGATGGTGCCGCCGGCTGGGTCAAGTGGGTCATGGTTCTGAATCCGGTGCACTATGGGCACGCGCTGCTCGTCCACGCCCTCTATCCCGGGGCGGCGCACGTGAGGGTGGCGAACGAATCGTTGTCCGCGGGCGTCGTGGGCGCGTTTGCTGTGGCGATGCTCGGGCTCGCGATTCTGGCGACGCGTGATCGGCGGCCACTGGAGGGATGATGGACGAGGGGAGCCGAGACGCCGCCGCCGAGGGAGCAGTGGCACGGGAGGGTGGGGCGGGTCACGGCGACCGCGCCAGGAGGTTTCCGTGGGGCGTCATGGCGATGCTGGCCGTTCCGGTGTTGGGAACCCTCGTGCTGGCCCTGCTGTGGCCCAGGGCGACGCCCTTGCCAAAAATGTATCCATTGCCCCCGTTTGCGCTGATCGGCGGTGATCGGAGTGAGGTGACGGGCGAGGGGCTGCGGGGCAAGATATGGGTGGCAGATTTCATCTTTACGACGTGTCCGGGCCCTTGTCTGATGATGACCCAGCGGATGGCGGAGCTGCAGCGCAGGCTGGGCCCAGCCGATGACGTGCGGTTGGTGTCCTTCACCGTGGAGCCAGAGAATGACACGCCCGAGGTGCTGCGCACGTACGGGGAGAAGTACGGCGCGGTCCCAGGGCGCTGGCTTTTCCTGACCGGGGAACGTCGGGCCATCTACGATCTGGCGGAGAAAGGATTCAAGGTGGCGACGGTGGATCAGGGGGAGGGTGCGTCGGGGCCCGAGGGCAGATTCTTGCACAGCACCAAAATGATCCTGGTTGATCGCGAGGGATTTGTTCGGGGCTATTTCGATGGCGTGGATACCGCCGCGGTTGGTAAGGTGCTGGCGGCGATCCGGGCCTTGCGCGACGAGGCGACCGGGCGATGACGGCCCAGGATCTGCCCGCCATCAACGCGGCACTCAATGCGGCGACTGCGGTGCTGCTCGTCGCGGGCTACGTGGCAATTCGCCGCGGAAATGCCCGGTTGCACATGCGGCTGATGAGCGCGGCCTTTGGCCTGTCGATCGCATTCCTCGGCTGTTATCTGGCGCACAAGTTCCTCGTGGGGCCGAAGCGATTCCCCGGGCACGGTTGGGTGCGGCCTGTCTATTTCGCGGTGCTCCTGACCCACACGGTGCTGGCCGCAGTCAATCTCCCGCTGATCTTCCGCGCGCTGTGGCTGGTTTGGGTCGGCCGATTTGAGGCGCATCGCCGATTGGCTCGGTGGGCGTGGCCCATTTGGATGTACGTTTCCGTGACCGGCGTGGCCGTGTACCTGATGCTGTATCGGATGGGATTCTGAGAGCGAGATGAGATCCATGTTCGCTGTGCCGGACCAACGGCCAAAGCGGCGTGTTCGCACGCCGCACTCCAAAAAATCCTGCCGCTCGCGTTTTGGAGTGCGGCGGCAACGCCGCCGCTTTCTGCGACCGGCGGAGCCGGCGACCCACCCTGTGCCAAAGAGGTATCGACGCTTCGCTCTGCTACCGCGATCGACAACGGCCGCGTCCCCGCGCGCCGGCGGCGAGGCTGACTCAAGAGCAGCCGCGGGCTTCTGCCGGGCTGTGGCCAACGCCGCGGATTCTGCGCTGGCGGCGGCATCGGCGTGCGCCTACGAATGTGGCATGAGCGCACGTTTTTCATTTCGGGGTGTCGCGCGGGCCATGTTTGTTTTGGGGCTATCGGCTTCGTGCCATGGGGCCGAGTCCTTTCGGGCGGCGAAGCCGGTCTGGCCGGAGGGTCGCGAGGCGGAGATGAATGTCACGGCGTGCTTTCGTGCGGTCATCGAGGCTCCGCCGACCGACCAGCCCGTGACGCTGTGCGTGGCCGGCTCGTCGATCTACCGCGTGACGGTCAATGGGGAGTTTCTCTGGCATGGGCCGGCGCGAGGACCACATGGCTATTATCGGGTGGATCAGATCGGCGATCTTGGGAAAAGGCTGCGGCCGGGAAAGAACGTCATCGGCATCGAGGTCGCGGGCTACAATTGCAACAGCTACTACCTGCTGGATCAGCCATCGTTTTTGCAGGCGGAGATCACCTCGGGTGACCGCGTGCTCGCGGCAACGGGGGCGAGTCCTGATTTCGGGTGCGCGGTGCCGGGGCATCGGCTCCAGAAGGTCCAGCGCTACAGTTTTCAGCGCCCATTCACGGAGATGTATCGGCTGACGGAGGCTTGGGACGCATGGCGGCGCGATGGCGGCGCGGTGATTGAGCCGACGGGGGTCTCGGTCCAGGCCGAGAAGCGCCTGACGGCACGGGGCGTGCCCGCACCCGACTTCCGGGTTACAGATCCGGTGGCGACCCTTTCGCGCGGCCGACTCGAGGCTGGGCCGCCGCCGCCCAAGATCTGGAAGGATCGCTCGCTCGTGAAGGTGGGCCCCCAGCTCAAGGGATTTCCAGAGGCGGAACTGGTGGCGGTTCCCACGACGGAATACCAGTCGTTCAAGCGAGTGGAGATGGGGCCGTTGCGGTCCTCCTCAGAAGGGAGGCATCTGGACAAAGGGGAATTCCTGACGATGGACCTCGGGATCAATCTGACCGGGTTCATCGGGGCCGAAGTCGCCTGCAAGGAGCCTTCGCGCCTCTGGCTGACGTTCGACGAGATCCTGCGCGATGGCGACGTGGACCCACTGCGGCTGGGGTGCGCGAATTTCGTGGAATATCGCCTGGAGCCGGGCCGGTATTCCCTCGAGACGATCGAGCCCTACACCCTGCGCTATTTGAAGGTCATCGCCGTCGATGGCGCGGTCGAGGTTGGGCGGACGTTCCTCCGGGAGTACTCGCACCCGCCCACGACTGCCCGTTTCGAGGCGTCGGACCCGAGGCTAAACAAGCTCTTTGCAGCGGCCGTTCAGACCTTCCGGCAGAATGCCGTGGACATCTTCATGGATTGCCCTTCGCGCGAGCGCGCGGGGTGGCTCTGCGACAGTTTCTTCACGGCCCGGGCGGAACACAGCCTGACCGGCGCGTCCCCGGTCGAAAGGAACTTCATCGAGAACTTCCTGCTGCCAGAAAAGTTCGCGCACCTCCCGGACGGCATGCTGCCGATGTGTTATCCGTCGGATCACTATAACGGGAATTTCATCCCGAATTGGGCGCTCTGGTTCGTCGTGGAACTGGAGGAGTTCGCCGCGCGCGGCGGTGACCCCGAGATCGTCGAGGGACTCCGCGGCAAGGTGCTCAAGTTGTTCGACTATTTTAAGAGATACGAGAATGCGGACGGCCTCCTCGAGAAGCTGGAGGCGTGGGTATTCGTCGAATGGTCGGAGGCGAACAAGTTCGTCCAAGATGTCAACTATCCCAGCAACATGCTCTACGCCGGGGCGCTCGGGGCGGCGGGGCGCATCTACGGGATGCCGGAACTCCTCGCCAAGGCCGAACGCATACGCGCGAAGGTGCGGGAGCAATCGTTCGATGGCGAGTTCTTCGTGGACAACGCGCGTCGAAAAGACGGGCGCCTGCAAGTGACCCGGAATCGCACCGAAGTGTGCCAATATTTCGCGTTCTTCTTCGGGATTGCCGACGCCGGATCGCAGCCGGAACTGTGGCGGAAACTGCGGGAGGATTTTGGCCCGAGGCGCAAGGAGCGCGGACTGCACCCGGATGTGTTTCCCGCCAACGCATTCATCGGGAACGTGCTGCGCCTGGAGTTGCTCTCGAGAGCGGGACTGGTCAGGCAGATCCTCGACGAGTCGGTCGATTACCATCTCGGGATGGCCGAGCGCACGGGGACGCTCTGGGAGCACGTCGATGAGCGAGCGAGTTGCGACCACGGGTTCGCGTCGCATCTGGGCCATTTACTGCTGCGAGATGTGCTGGGGGTGCGGTCGGTGGAACCGGCGGCGCGCAGGATATGCGTCCGCTTGGCCGACTGCGGTCTGGCGTCGTGTGCTGGCGCGATGCCCGTGCCGGGCGGTGAAGTGGCGCTGGGATGGCGGAAAGAAGGCCAGACCATCCGCTATCATGTGAAGTCACCCCCGGGCTGGCAAATCTCGGTGGGAAAGGCCCCTGGCATTGAATTGGTCGAAGAGTAGATGGGCCGGGAGGGGCGTGCGCCAGCACCGGGTCGCCGGATTTGACCACGGCGACCGGGGGGCTAAGGGGTGTTGTATTCAGTGAGCACGGCTGACGAGGCACGGTGGTCTGGTCGCCCGCAGGGATGGCGGGCCCCGTTCCATGTGATGGTGAAGCCGATTGGTCCTATCTGTAATCTCAATTGCAGATACTGCTTTTATCTGGAGAAGGAGGCCCTTTTCCCTCCGGGCGAGCATTTCAGGATGCCGGACGAGGTTCTGGAGAGCCACGTGCGACAGTACATTGAATCGCAGGACGCGGCGGAGATCAATTTCGCGTGGCAGGGGGGCGAGCCGACGCTGCTGGGGGTGGGGTTCTTTCGGCGGGTGGTGGAGTTGCAGGAACGGTATGCGGGAGGGCGACGCATCCGCAACGCCTTTCAGACCAATGGCACGCTGCTCGATGATGAGTGGGGGGAATTCCTTGGACGGCACGGGTTCCTGGTGGGGCTGAGCCTGGACGGCCCGGCGCGCTTGCACGACGCATACCGGATCGACAAGAAGGGGGCCACGACATTCGCGAGCGTGATGCGCGGGATGGAAGTCCTCCAACGGCACGGCGTCGAATTCAACACGCTGACCGTGGTGAATCGCACCAATGCCCGGCACCCCCAAGAAGTATACGATTTTCTCAAGTCCGCGGGATCCCGGTTCCTCCAATTCATCCCTCTCGTGGAGCGGGTGGTGGCCCGCGCGCCGCAGGGGCCGCCGCCCGGGCTGGCGCCGCCGCCGGCCATCGGTGGTTCGGGCGATGGGAATGCGCAGGTGACCGAATGGAGCGTGCTGCCCGCGCAATATGGGAAATTCCTCATCGCGGTGTTCGACGAGTGGGTCCGTAAAGACGTGGGTCGGGTCTTCGTGAATGTCTTCGATGCGGCGCTATCGAACTGGTGTGGCGCGGATCCGGGCGTGTGCGTCTTTGCCGAGACATGTGGGTCGGCGATGGCCATCGAGCACAACGGGGACGTGTATCCGTGCGATCACTACGTCTATCCGGGCGTCCGCCTGGGGAATGTCCTCAGCGGCGCGCTGGGCGACATGGTCAACTCGCCGCAACAGGTGAGGTTTGGCGAGGCCAAGCGCGATGGCCTTCCGCGGTTCTGCGCAGAGTGCGAAGTGCGGTTCGCGTGCCAGGGCGAATGCCCCAAGCACAGGTTCCTAAACGCGCCCGATGGAGAACCGGGACTGAACTACCTCTGCGCCGCCTATAAGAGGTTCTTTGCGCACGTGGACCCGCACATGCGGGCGATGGCCAAGCTCGTGGCGCAAGGGAGGGCCCCGGCGGACATCATGGGGATGGTGTGAGCGGGCGCCTGGGCCTCCCGGCCGACACGGGGCGTCCATCTCATTTGGCTTTTCGGGCATCGGGGTGGGGCCATAGCTTACGATTAGGCGCGGCGAGTGCCGTGTTTCACGATGGTCATCTGGCGAGAGTTTAAGCGTGCGGTGAATCTGCTTTGGGGCGTGGCGCGATCCAGCGCCCTGGACCCTTTCCCGCTGCGGCACGAGCTGACTTCCTACACGCTGGAGAAGGGCCGGGCCGACCTCAGGGCCGGGGGCAATCTGGCGCTCTTGGATTTTCCGCAGGCGATCGTCTACGCGATGGCCGCCGGATTGCCGGTCGAGCATGGGATTCTCTGCGCCGCGATAGCGGGGCTCGTGGGCCCGCTCTTTTCGGGCACGCGGTTTATCGTGATGGGGCCGACGAATGCGACCGCGGTGCTGCTGCTGGGGTTCTTTCTGGGGCTCGGGTACCAGCCGGAGGAGAGGGCGGCGGCGCTGCCGGTGCTGGTCGCGCTCTCCGGCTCGTTTCTCGTGCTGGGGGCGGTCCTCCGTGTCGCAAACCTGCTGCAGTACATTTCGCGCTCGGTGGTGACGGGCTACATCAGCGCCGCCGCGGTCTATCTTGTCGCAAACCAATTGCGCATGGTGCTGGGCATAAGTTTTGAAGTGCCCAGGGGGGGCACGTTTTTCGACGTGGTCGCGCTGACCGCGAGACATCTGCCGGAGATTCACGTGTCTGCCGCGGCGGTGGCCGCGGTGACGGCGCTCGCCTACTGGTTTTTCACGCGCCGTCTCCCGAAGTTGCCGCCCATCGTGGCGACACTGGTCGTGGTCTCGGTCATGGCGGTGGTCGTGGATTTCGCCATGGTGCACCTGGGCCTGGGGCACCTCCTGGGTGGGCGCGTCGCCGTGATGGGTGGCGTTGATTTTGGGGGCATGCAGTTGGCGGCTCCCCAGTCGGACTATGGCAGGATCAACGTGCTCGCGGGACCCGCGATGGTGCTCGCATTTCTCTGCATGCTGGAGGGGACCTCCATTGGAAAATCGCTGGCGGCTCGAGTGGGTGGCCGCGTGAATGCGAATCAGGCGTTGCTGGGCATGGGGCTGGCGAATCTCGCGTGTGCCTGGGGGGCGGCGATGCCGGCCTCGGGTTCCCTCACCCGATCACAGCTCTGCTTCGACAGCCGGAGCAGGACCCCGGTGGCGGCCATGGTTTCCGGCGCCCTCTGTGCGGTGGGCGCGGTCGTGGTTGGGCCGTTGCTGTGGTTCGTGCCAAAGCCCGCCCTGGCGATACTGGTCATCTTCATCGGGCTCTCGCTGATCGACCGGCACGTCATCAGGGTCGTGATGCGCTCCACAAAATCCGATGCGTTCGTGTTCCTTGCGACTTTCATATCGGCGCTGGTGGTGCGCCTGGATTTCGCGATCATCCTGGGGGCGCTGATCTCCATCGTGCTTTTCCTGAAGAAGGTCAGCACGCCGGAACTGGTGGAATACAGCTTTAACGAGCAGGGCAACCTCTACGAGATCGAGGCGGCGGCACTCCGGCCGAACCCGAAAATCTCGATCGTTCACGTGGAGGGAGAGCTCTTCTTTGGGGCGTCCGAGCTGTTCCGAGATCAGGCGCGCCGCGTGTGCGAGGACCCGAACCTGAAGGTGATCATACTGCGGATGCGGAACGCCTATCGCCTGGATGCCACGAGCGTGCTGGCGCTCGAGGAACTGGTCCGCTACATGCGTGAGACGGGGCGCGCGCTGATCGTCAGCGGCGCGCGGAAGGACGTGTACAAGGTCGTGCGCAACTCTGGCTTGCTGGATATCATTGGGCGGGAGAATTTCTTCATGGGATCGACGCAGAATCCGAACGTGGCGACGCGCAACGCGCTGAAGCGGGCAAAGGAGATCCTCGGTGAGGTGAAGCCTGATGTGGAGATCCTCTACGACCCTTCGAAAGGCGCACCGAAGGCGGCATGACGTGGCAATCGGGAAACCAGGCGGAGGCGGTGCTGGCTGGGGTCGCCTGATCGGCGCGCTGGCGCTGCTGGGGTTGGCGGCGACGGTGTTGGTATCCCTGGCTTTTGCGGTGGGATGGTGGGTGGGAGCGGGAGGCTAGCGATGTTGGATCTGGCGACTCTCGGGCGAATTCTGGAGCGGCACGGGGAGACTTACGCGGCCGAGGTGAGGTCGTTTGAATTGGGGGGGAGGAAGTTTGCCGTGGGTCCGGAGCCCGATATCATGGGCGTGATCAACCTCTCGCCCGATTCCTGGTATCGGGAAAGCGTGTGCCTGTCGTCGGAGCAGGCGGTGAGGCGGGGGCTGCGCCTGATCGCCGAGGGCGCGGCCACGGTGGACATCGGCGCAGAATCGACTTTGCCGAACGCCGCGGTGATCGACGGGGAGGGGCAGTGCGCGGCGTTGCTGCCAGTGATCCGCGGGCTCTGCGCGGCTGGGATCACCGTCTCTGTTGAGACCTATAGGCCGGAGGTTGTGCGGGCTTCCCTGGAAGCGGGTGCGCGGATCATCAACCTGACCGCGGCGCAGGGCACGGGCGAGATGTTTCACATGGTCGCCGATCACGATGCGGCGGTGATTGCCTGTTTCGTGCGGGGCGAGAATGTCCGGAGGGTGAGTGACCTGGATGTTTCCGGCGACCACGGGGCGACGCTGTATGAGTACTTCGCGCGCCAGGTGGAATTGGCGGAGGCCGCGGGCGTGCGGCGACTGTGGTTGGACCCCGGGATGGGTTTTTACTATCGCAACCTCATGGATTCGGCGGAACGGGTGAGGTACCAGATGAGCACTTTCCTGGAGACATTTCGCCTGCGCAAATTGGGTTGGCCCACGTGCCATGCGCTGCCCCACGCGTTCGAGTATTTTGAGGACGAGGTGCGCAGCGCGGAGCCATTTTTTGCCGTGCTGGCAATCCTGGGTCGGACGGATCTTCTGCGGACGCACGAGGTGACCAAGGTGCGCGGCGTGGTCAAGGCGATGGGATGCTTCAGGGGTGGAGGCGGAGATGGGCGATGACCGTCCCGTGGCGCTGGTGACCGGTGCGGGGAGGCCCCGTGGCCTGGGCGCGGCGATCGCCCGGGCACTGGCCGACGATGGTTATCGGCTGGTGGTGCACTTTCACAAGAGCGGGGATGACGCTGCGGCGCTTGCGGCAGAAGTGGGGGGCATCGCCGTGGGTGCCGACCTGTCGACCGGGGCAGCCGCCGACGCGCTGATCGGCTCGGTGGCCAGAGGGTTCGGGCGCCTCGACGTGTTGATCAATAATGCCGGGGTTTATCACCGGAAGGACCTGCGGGACATTTCCGAGGCGGAGTGGCGCGAGGGCTTGGACAGCACGGCTTCGGCCTGTTTTTTTACGACGAGGGCGGCGCTGCCCCTCATCCGGCTCAGCCCGTGCGGCCGCGTCGTGAATATCGGCGACTCCTCGTGCGAAAAACTCGCGCCGCGGGACCTTTCGGTATCCTACCACATCGGGAAGATCGGCGTGCTTGTTTTGACGAGGTCGTTTGCCCGTCAGGAGGCTGAACATGGTGTCACGGTGAACATGGTTTCGCCGGGCATCCTCGAAAACAGTGTCGATCTCGATGTGGCCCCCGATATCCCGGCGGGCCGACGCGGCACGTTCGGCGATGTGCTCGGGGCGATCCGGTTCCTCCTGCGCCCGGACAGCGGCTACGTGAACGGCTCCAATCTCGTCGTCTCCGGCGGATGGAATCTCTAGCCAGAAACTTCGGGCGCTGTTATCGGGCGCGGCTCGTGCCCCGACCCAGGATCCGGGCCGGGAGGGCTTTGGACTGCGGTGGCAGAGTCCGGCAACCGCCGGACGACGCCACCGCTTTGGCAGCGCGCGAAGCGCGAGCCGGGACCATCGG
>JAKQKQ010000052.1 GCA_029560585.1 Verrucomicrobiota bacterium
GCTCTTCCGATCTCAACGTGGTCAAGACGGGCCTGTCGGGCGCGATCGGCAGCCGCCAGTACTTTAAGATCGATGTGCCCACCGGCCAGGCCAAGATCATGTTCAAGACCTCTGGCGGTACAGGGGATTGCGACATGTACGTGCGCTTTGGCACGCCGCCCTTGTTGGACGCATGGGATTACCGGCCGGCCCGGCTGGGGAACGCGGAGACCGTCACCGTTAACGTTCCGACGCCGGGCACCTGGTACGTGATGCTTCATGGCTACAAAGCCTACAGCGGGGTGTCGCTGTTGGCGGATTACAGCCTGCCCTCCGGCACTGTTGCCACTCCGGTGATCAAGCCGGCTGGCGGGACCTATTATAGTCCCGTGAATGTCTCGATCACATGCGGGACTTCGGGGGCGTCAATCCGCTGGACATCCGACGGCAGCGCGCCGACCGCCTCCTCACCGCTTTACACGGGTCCCATCAAGATCAGCAGCACTGCCACGGTACAGGCCCGCGCGTTCAAGAGCGGTCTATACGACAGTTCGATCGCAAGCGCGACCTACACCATCGGCACATCGCCCACGACTCCGACCGTGATCACGGACGGCGTGGCAGTGACGGGGCTGACGGGCGCGGCCGGAAGCATGCTCTTCTACAAGATCACGGTGCCGGCCGGTCAGACCAAACTCGACATCAAGACCTACGGTGGTACCGGCGATTGCGACCTCTACGTCCGGTACGGGTCATCGCCGACGCTCAGGAACTGGAACTACCGCCCGGCGCGGATCGGGAATAACGAGACAGTGAGCATCAATGCGCCCGCGGCCGGGGATTGGTACATCATGATCTACGGCTACAAGAGCTATTCGGGCGTGAGCCTGCTGGGCGATTACTATTGAGTGGGTCTTGCGACCGAATAGCCAGGCCATGCTGGGGCGTTTTGGAGGATGGGCGATCCTCACCGCCCTGGCCATCGGCGGATGCCAAAGGCCGAAAGCACCAGCCGATGCCGGGCGTGAGTCGCATGGCAAGGCGCGACCCGCGCACGCGATGAGGGTGGAGACGCGGACGACCGGCGCGCGCGCGCGGTCAGGGGTGTCGGCTGAAGATGACCAGCCCGTTCCCTGGATTCCGACAGACCCTTCTGTTCATTTGGCCCTGGAGCGTTTCCGGAACGGATCGGAGCGGGACCGGTTGGCCATTGCCGGGCTGCTCATGAGAATGGGTTCCGAGGAGGCGATGACGGGTCTGGTTATTCTCCTTCGCGAACTCCCGCCGGGCGACGTGAAATCGGTAATCTGTCAGAAGCTGGAAAAGTTCGAGGTGGGGGGCAAGCGGGAGTTTCTGTTGGGCCTATTGCTCGTGGACGCGGATCAGGAGATTGCGCGGGCGCTCACGTCGGCCCTCGGGTCCCAGGCCGATGAGGGGTTTGTCGGAAGGTTGGTCGAACTGAACAAGGGGGTTTCGGACGAGACGGTGAGGGAGAGGTTGTTCGACGTGCTGTCGCAGGCGAGTTCGGACGCTGCCGCGGCGGCGGTCGGTGCAATCGTGGCCGATTCGGAACGTCGCCCAGACGACCCGCTAGTTTTGGCGGCAAGCCGTGCTCTGGCCGAGAACGCGTCCCCGCAGGCACTGGACGTCCTGCTTCGCAAATTGGCTGGCGTGCGCAGGGAATCAGACGCCAGGGGCCTCACGGAGGTGGTGGGGAACATCGCCCGACCGCGGGCGCACCAGGCCCTGCTATACGCGGCCGAGGGCAACAGGGTCGCCCCCACGACCATCAGTCGGGTGGCAGCCATTCGCGCGCTCAAGAACTTTCCGGGCGAAGATACCCTCGAGGTGATGTCCAGGTTGGCGTCCGATCCGGATCCCCAGATCCAGGTTGCCGCGCGCGAGGTGGCCGCGGCTTGCGCGTCCGTACTGTCCGGTTCTAATGCCCCGCGCTGAGTCGAGGATTCGTCTACCTTTTCCCGAGCAGGCGGTCGGGGTTGAGCGACTTGAGCTGAGGGGGCACGAACAGGCCGTCTTTGCGGATGACGCGTCCGTCGAACCGGATCTCGCCGCCGCCGTACTCCTTCCTCTGGATGCAGACGAGGTCCCAGTGGACCTGAGAGCGGTTGCCGTTGTCTGCCTCGCGGTAGGCCTGGCCGGGCGTGAAATGGAAGGAACCGGCGATCTTTTCGTCGAAAAGGATGTCGCGCATGGGGTGGAGGATGTGGGGGTTGAAGCCGAGGCTAAATTCGCCGATATGGCGGGCGCCGGGGTCGGCATTGAGGATTTGGTTGAGGCGGGGCGTGTTGCTGGAGGTGGCCTCGGTGATGCGGCCCTTGCGGAAGACTAGGCGCACGTTGTCGAAAGAGGTGCCCTGATAGACCGTGGGTGCATTGAACGTGATATGGCCCTCGACGCTGTCGCGGACGGGGGCGGTGAACACCTCGCCGTCGGGGATGTTGTGAGACCCGCCGCACGCGACGGAGCCGATGCCCTTGATCGAGAAGCGCAGTTCGGTGCCGGGACCCTTGATCTCCACGCGATCGGTGCGGCCCATGAGTTTCTTGAGCGCCGCCATACCCGGGGCCATGCGGCGGTAGTCGAGGGTGCACACGCGGAAAAAGAACTCCTCGAATCCCGCCGTGCTCATCATGGCCTGCTGGGCCATGCCGGGCGTGGGCCAGCGCAGGACGCACCATCGGGTGTGACGGATCCGCCAGTTCATGACGGGGCGGAGGATACGGGTGGCGAGATCCATCCGCTGCGTCGGCACATCCGAGGACTCGAAGATGTTGTCCGCCCCTCGCAGGGCGATATAGGCCTGCATGCCCTTCATGCGCTGGAGCTCGATCCGGCGCGCGAACTCGAATTGCCCGGCGGTGCCATGGCGCAGCAACTCCCTTTGCACGGCCGGCGATGTGATCTGCACGAAGGGAATGGCACCCAGCCGGGCGGCCTCTCGCACCAGGGCGGCCACCATGTCGTCCGGGACGCAGGAGGCGTCGATGAGGAGGCGTTCGCCCCTTCTGAGCTTCACCGAGAAGCCTATCAGCACGCGGGCCAACCGTTCATGGCGAGGGTCGTTCATGGTCGGGATGGAAGCAGGGGACGGGGGGCGGCGCGACCCCTTTTTTTTGTTCCGCGGCCCAAATTGGAGGCTTGCCTTGGCTGGGGGCGGACGGGTAGCCTGTAAGCTATTGGCGGGTCTCATTTGCCGGGGTTTCCGGCGTGTGAGAACCGCGGCCAGAGAGTGAGGATGATTCAGCGATGAATGGCGACATTGTGAAAGTTACTTGCGGTTGGTCGTATGGTGCTGTCGCGCTGGCTGCCGCGGCGTTGCTGGCCCCGGGGTCTCTGGATCCGGCTTTGGCGGCCAAGAAAGATCAGATAGTGGATTACTCCGCGCCGGTGCAGGTGCGCGTGAAGAAGCCGGCCTCGGCGGCGGAGATTGACCCCAATTCTTTCCAGACCACCGAGGGGGAGATGGCGGCCACGTACGATGGCAAGCAGATGGAGCCCGCGCCGCAGCAGCGGAGGGTCAGCGTCCCCAGCCGCGTCTGGAGCCAGGGTGATCTGGATGAGTTGCCGCCGCCCGCCTGGGAGGATTGCAAGACGACAAAGCCGCGTTTCCGTCCTTTGGAGGGACCCCACGGACGGGTGTCCGCAGGCGTCATCTATCGTGATTTTGGCAATGTGGAATTCAGCTCGCACTCGATGCTCACAGAGGACCTCGAGAACGAGTACTACAACCTGCCCGCGCCGTTTTCCGCTGTCATTTCGCCGGGCGGCTTATTCGAAGTTAACGAGGGGGACTACTGGAAGGAGGATGTCGATGCGGGTGGTCCGTATATCGCGTTCGATCTGCTGTTTCCGATCTCCGAGAACTTTCGCATCGGCCAGCAGGTGTCCTTCTCGTACTCGCGCACGAGCGCGGCCAACGAGTTGTCGACCCTCAATGGCAATCTGACGGATGATGTGACGACCCTCTACTCGGAACGGGCCCAGGCCTACATGCACAACAAGGTGTTTGAGCGGCTGGATGCCGATATCTATACGCTGTCGCTGGGACCTCTCGCGGAGGTCGACCTCGGACCGGTCTTCATTCAGGGGGCGGCGGGCCTGGCGATCAACATGGTCCAATTCAACGCGGACGTCCGCGAGCAGCTGTACGTCGACACGAACTTTGATGATCCCGTGTTCCTCGACGCCGTGAAGTCTTCCGGTCCGGCCTATCTGAGGAAGATGGAAGAGGACAAAGAGGTGATGACGGAGAAGTGGGAGGACGGGAACCACGGCACGAAATTCCTCTTCGGTTTCTACCTTCAGGGCCTGCTGGGGGTCCAGGTCTCGGAACGCTGGAGCGTGGCCGGATTCGCGCGCTACGATTGGAACGAGCCCCTCGAGGGCGATGTGGGGTATTCGAGCTTCAGGATGGATCTGGACGCGTTTTCTGCGGGCGCGCAGGTCGGCTTTGGATTCTGAGCCCGGCATTCACGTGGCGGAATCCGCCTGCGTCTTGGGATGGCATCATTGGTTTGGGCGGGGGCCGGGAGAGCGTCGGTCGACTGACGCGGCGGTGGTGGCGGCAACGGGGCGCACGGGCTCTGGAGAGGATGAATCGGGATTTCGCGCATGAATCGAGGATGCGATGGATGTTGAACTGCTTTCCCGGATTCAATTCGCATTCACGATCTCCTTCCATTATCTCTATCCGCCGCTGAGCATCGGGCTGGGGGTGCTGCTGGTGATCATCGAGGCGGCGTGGCTCCGCACGCGGGACCCGATGTATCACCAGATGGCCCGGTATTGGACGCGGATCTTTGCGCTGACTTTTTCGATGGGGGTGGCGACCGGGATCGTCATGGAATTCGAGTTTGGCACGAACTGGGCGACCTACTCCCGCTACGTGGGTGATGTTTTCGGGAGCGCGCTGGCGGCCGAGGGCATATTCGCGTTCTTCCTGGAGTCGGGCTTTTTGGCGGTGCTGCTTTTCGGCTGGGACAAGGTTAGCCCCCGGTGGCACTTCTTCTCGACGTGCATGGTGTGTTTCGGGGCACACTTCAGCGCGATCTGGATCGTGGTCGCGAATTCGTGGCAGCAGACGCCGGCGGGGTTTCACGTCGTGGAACATCTGGGACAGGCGCGGGCTGAGATCACCGATTTCTGGGCCATGGTATTCAACCCATCCTCGATGGATCGGCTCTCGCACGTTTTGTGCGGGGCGTGGCAGGCGGGGGCGTTCCTGGCCATCAGCGTGAGCGCGTGGTACCTGCTGCGGGGCCGGCACGAGGCGTTTGCGCGGGCATCGCTCCGGATCGCGCTGTGGATGGCTCTTGCGGCTTCGGCGCTGCAGGTCGTGACAGGCCATTCGAGTGCCGTGGGCGTGGCGCGGAATCAGCCCGCGAAACTGGCGGCGTTCGAGGGCCACTATGACACGGGGGCGCATGCGCCGATCTACCTGTTTGGGTGGGTGGACGAGCGTCGCGAGAGGGTGGTCGGGGGCCCGCGGGTACTGGGGGGGTTGAGTTGGCTCGCCCATGGTCGTGCGGATGCTGAGGTCACGGGACTGCGGGCATTCCCCCGAGAGGACCGGCCGCCGGTGGCGTTGCCGTTCCAGGCCTTTCATGCGATGGTGGGCCTCGGCTTCGTGCTATTGGCCCTGTCGGCCTCGGCGGTCGCCCTGATGCACCGCGACCTCCTGTTCCAGAGCAGACCGATGTTGTGGGCGATGGTGTTCGCGGTGCTCGGGCCGCAGATCGCGAACCAGGCGGGGTGGTGGGCGGCCGAAGTGGGGCGGCAGCCTTGGATTGTCCAAGGGTTACTGAGGACATCGGAGGGGCTCTCGCGGACCGTCCGCGCCGAGGCGGTCCTGGCATCGCTGGTCTTATTCACCGCGGTGTACGCCCTGCTGTTTGCGGTGTTCGTATACCTGCTGAACGACAAGATCCAGAAGGGGCCCCACGCGGGGGATCTGGTGCCCACTGGAAAGCTCGCTTTGCCGGAGAGGGGGAACGCATGAGCGTGGCGTTGCCCGATCTGAATACGATGTGGTTTATCCTCGTGGGCGTGCTTTTCACCGGGTACGCGATGCTGGACGGGTTTGACCTGGGCGTGGGCCAGTTGCACCTGCTCGCGCGGGGTGATCGGGAGCGACGGATCATGCTCAACGCGATTGGGCCGGTCTGGGACGGCAATGAGGTGTGGCTGGTGACGGGTGGCGGGGCGCTGTTCGCGGCGTTTCCAGAGGTCTACGCGACGGTGTTTTCGGGTTTCTACATCCCTTTCATCCTGCTCTTGGTGGCGCTGATCTTCCGGGCCGTGGCGATCGAATTTCGGAGCAAGCAGCCGATGCCCTGGTGGCGCGCGATGTGGGATTGGAGCTTCTTCGGGGGGAGCCTGCTGTCAGCGTTGCTGATCGGAGTTGCGATGGGGAACATCGCGTGGGGCATGCCGTTGGACGACAGCGGAGAATTCGCTGGCTCCTTTCTTGGGCTGCTGCATCCCTATGCCCTGATTCTGGGGGTCACGACGGTCGCGCTATTCATGATGCACGGCGCCATCTATGTGCTCATGAAGACCGAGGGCGAGTTGCACGAGCGCGCGCGCGGTTGGGTTAATCCCTGCATCATATTCTTCATCATCTGCTATGCCACCACAACGATGGCGACCCTCATCTACGTGCCTCACATGACCGAGCGGGTGCGACAGGAGCCCGCGTTCTTCCTCGTGGCCCTGGGGAACATGCTTGCCATCGCCAACATCCCCAGGGAGATCCACCGCGGCGAGGATTTTCGGGCGTTCCTTTCCTCTTGTGCGGCCATGGTGGCGCTGATGGCCCTTTTCGGGCTTGGGATGTTCCCGAATCTGGTGCGGGCAGTTCCGGATTCGGCCAACAGCCTGACTGTTTACACGGCCGCGTCCTCGCAAAAGACTCTGGGCATCATGCTAAATATCGCGCTCATTGGGGTGCCCATGGTCTTGGCCTACTCCGCGAGCATCTACTGGATATTCCGGGGGAAGGTGAAGCTCGATGAGATGAGCTACTGAGGAGTTCGTCGGCATGGTTGATGAATGGCGGGTCACGATTAGCCCTGCGCTGATCCGCCTTGCCAAATGGGGGGGGGCAAGCGCAACGTCCGACCAATGAAACGGTTCCTTGTTCTTCAGATGCTGCTGTCGTGCGGGGCGTTGGCCGCGGCGCCGGCGGACCCTAACGATCCCACGTTTGTAGTGGCGACGGTGGATGGGGTGTCAATCACCCGCGCCGAACTCAATGCCCGCATCGAGAGGGAATTGGCGCTCCGCGGGGGCAAACTCGCAGACATCCCCGTGGAACGGCGCCCGGCGCTCGAGTGGCAGGTGCTCGATGTCCTGATCACCGAAAAGATCATGCGCGGCGCGGTCGCGGCGGCAAACGTGAAACCAGATGAGGCAAAGGTCGAGGAACTGATCGGCCGGATGAAGCAGCGCGCGGGCACCGACGCGGCATTCATGGCGATGATCGCGCGGCAGGGCATGACGGAGGCGACCCTGAGGGACGAGTTGCGCTTCAACACGAGCCTCGAGCAAATGCTGCAGCAGAAGTACTCGGCACAGCTGAGCCTGGATCCCTCCGCGGCCCTGGCCTATTACAACGAGCATCCGGATTTCTGGAAACGGGAGGAAACCGTGAAGGCCCGCCACATCCTGGTGCTGGTGAAGAAGGATGCGACCGAGGCCGAGAAGGCCGAGAAGAAGAAGGTGATCGACGGGGCGCGCGCGCGGGTCCAGGGCGGCGAGGGTTTTGCGGCGGTGGCGCAGGCCGTTTCGGAGGATCCCGGCTCGAAGGAGCGCGGTGGCGAGCTTCCCCCCTTCACGCGGGGGAAGATGGTGCCGGAATTCGAGAAGTTCGCGTTTTCACTTCAGCCGGGCCAGATAAGCCCCGTATTCGAAACGCAGTACGGTTACCATTTTCTTGAGGTGCTTGGCTCAGAGCAACCGCGCACGATCGTTTTTGATGAGGTGAAGCAGCGCATCGAGCAGGTGCTCCAGGGCCGCAAACGCCAGGAACTGGGAGGACAGATGGTGCGCGAGATCCGGGAAATGGCGAAGGTGGAGATCTTTATACCGAAACCACCGGAGCCCGTGACGCCGGCGGTGCCTGCGCCCGGGACGGTGCCGGGCGTTCCGGCCGCGCCCAAGGCTCGCTAGGAATCTGTCGGACTGGCCAAAGCCCGACAGGCTGCTAGGTCGAAAGAGGGAAATCCTGTAGGCCGCGCGGCCCGGCGCGGCCTTGCGGGGACGGATGGTGGCCAGGGCTGGCCGCCATCCGGGATCGGTTCTCATCCCCCGGTGGTGACCGCCGCGAGCGACATGATGCCTCACTGGAGAGATCGGACGGGGGCCACGGGCGATGTCTGGCGGGCGGCGCGAGAAACGGGGTTGAAAAGGCGCGGTGGCGAACGAATATGAATTGATGAGACTGACGATGGCATTTGGGCGCGATGGCGTGGGTCTGGACTTACCGGATGATCCCCGCCTGACGGTTCTTGAGGGTCGAGATGCGGCGCCGCTGGCGGAGCCCGCGGCGGCGATCGAGCGATCGATCACGGAGCCCATCGGAAGTCGGCCATTGGGGGAGATCGCGCGGGGCAGGCGGGATGCGTGCATCGTGATCTCTGACGTGACGCGGCCCGTGCCGAACAAGCTCATCCTGCCGCCGATCCTGAAGGCGCTGGAATCTGCGGGTGTGCCCCGGGCCAAGATAACGATCCTCATCGCAACGGGGCTGCATCGCCCCAACGAGGGCGAGGAACTCGTGGGATTGGTGGGGGCGGAAATCGCCACGGCTTATCGGTGCGAGAACCATTTTGCGCAGCGCCCGGAGAGCATCGTCCGGGTGGGCGAGACGCGCTCGGGTATTCCGGTGGAGCTGTGTCGGCGCTATGTCGAGGCCGACTTGAAGATACTGACGGGCTTCATCGAGCCACACATGTGGGCCGGATATTCGGGCGGGAGGAAGGCGATCCTGCCGGGCATCGCAAGTGCGCACACGATGAGCTTCATGCACGGCTTCAAGATGGTGGCCGATCCCGGCTGCGGGTACGACGAACTGAAACACAACCCATTCCACAGGGCGGGCATAGAGGTCGCGGAGATGGTGGGGGTGGATTTCATCTGCAATGTGACGCTGGATGCGAGGAAGCGCGTGACCGGTGTGTTTTCCGGGCATTTTGAGAAGGCCCATGAGGCGGGTTGCGAGTTCCTTAGGCCACAGGCGGTCGTGGAGGTCGATAGTCCGTTTGATGCGGTGATCACCAGTGGCGGCGGCGCGCCATTGGACGTGAGTCTGTATCAGACCGCGAAGGGAATCACGGGTGCCGCCGACGTGCTCCGCGATGGCGGCGAAGTGTTGATTTGCTCCGAATGTGGCGAGGGGTTGGGGGGGCGAGAATTCACAGAGCTGACGCTTTCGGCGAAATCGCCCCAGGAATTTCTGGAGCGCCTGCAGCGGCCGGGATTCTATGTCGTGGATCAGTGGGGCGCCCAGGAGATCTACGCGGTCATGACGCGAGTCAGGGTTGCGCTCCACAGCAAGGGCATTTCAGCGGACGAGACCCGCCGTTGCCACATCGAGCCGATCGCGGACTTCCCGAAAGCGGTCCGGGATCTGTTGGGGCGCTTGGGCGCCTCGGCGCGAATCGGCGTGATACCGCGCGGCCCATTCACGATCGGCCGGGTGAGGCGCGAGATGAGGGACGCGGCGTGAAGTGATTGACCTGGCTTTCCTCACGCCAGGGTTTGAACCAGGCGCAAGATCTCGCGCAGGCGGGCGCGCGGGTCCCGCTCGACGAGTCGGGGGAATCGTGTCCCGATCATGATGAAGTCGGTACCCTTTCGGATGCGCAGCTGGTCTCCGATCACCTCTATGTCCCGGAGTCGTCTCGCCGCGGCGAGCAACTGAATGCGGCGGTATAGGATCAGGTTTTCGGCCTCTGGGGGCAGGGCGCCGAGGCGGTCGCGCCAGCGTTCGACAAGCGCGTCCAGTTCGTCTTCTGAGCCGGTCTCGGTCAGTTCGCGGTGGGCGGCGATTCGCAGGGTGGGCTGGTGGAGGAACCGGGAGGGGAGGTAGGCGGCCAGCTGGCCGTTCTCGGCGCGGGCCTCGCTGAGCGCGAGAAAGTCGATTTGGACGGGCACTTCGCGGCGGTGCGCCAGTTTTCCGGAGCGGATCTGTTGGACGGCCTGGCGCAGCAATCGGCAGTAGAGGTCGAACCCAATTGCCATGACATGGCCGCTCTGCTCCGTCCCGAGCAGGTTGCCGGCGCCTCGGATCTCGAGGTCGCGCATGGCGATTTTGAAGCCGGCGCCGAGCTGGGAGTACTGCCGGATCGCGGCGGTACGACGTTTCGCCTCACCGGTTGTGAGAAGGGCGGGCGGCAAGAGGAGGTAGGCGTAGGCTTTGTGCTGGCTCCGCCCGACCCGACCCCGCAACTGATACAGGTCCGCCAGGCCAAAGCGGTCGGCGCGATCGATGATGATCGTGTTGGCATTCGGGATGTCCAGGCCGCTCTCAATGATCGTGGTTGAGACCAGGACGTCGGCCCTGCCATCGACGAACGCCATCATGACCTCCTCGAGCTCGTCGTCGGGCATCTGGCCGTGACCCACGACGACGCGGACGCCGGGGACGAGTTCCTTAAGGCGGGCGGCAACTCGACTGATCGTCTCGACTCGATTATGGAGGTAGAAGACCTGTCCGTCGCGCGCGAGTTCGCGCTGTATGGAATCGCGGATAACGCGTTCGTCATAACCGGTGATGGCGGTCTCGACGGGGATGCGCCCCGGCGGGGGGGTCTCGATGGTGCTCATGTCGCGCGCGCCCATCAGGGCGAGGTAGAGGGTGCGGGGGATGGGGGTCGCCGAGAGCGTGAGGATATCGATCTGCCTGAAACGATCCTTCAACATGTCCTTGTGACGGACCCCGAAGCGCTGTTCCTCGTCGACGATAAGCAGACCGATGTCCTTGAATCGGACGTCTGGCGACAGCAGCCGATGGGTGCCCACGATGATGTCAATTTCGCCATCCGCGAGGCATCGGATCAGGCGCGCCTGTTGCGCGGGCGGCACGAATCGGCTCAGCACCTCGATGCGGACCGGATAATCGGCCATGCGCTCGCGCAGTGTCTTGAAATGCTGTTGCGCGAGGACGGTCGTGGGGCACAGGAACGCCGCCTGCTTGCCAGACATGACCGCCTTGAATGCGGCCCGGATGGCCACCTCGGTTTTTCCGAAGCCCACGTCACCGCAAATCAGGCGATCCATGGGCCTTGGGAATTCCATGTCGGACTTGGTTTCGGCGATGGCGCGGAGTTGGTCGGGGGTCTCCTCGTAGAGGAAGGCGGCCTCGAATTCCCTCTGCCATTCGGAATCGGGCGGGAACTGGTGTCCCGGGAGGGCCTCGCGCTCGGCCTGGAGGCGCAGCAAACTTGCCGCGTAGTCCAGGATGGAGCGATGCGCCTTGAGCCGGGCGCGCTCCCAGCGGGAGCCGCCAAGCACGTCCAATTCGGGCTTCTTTCGGCCAAGGCCGACATAGCGGGAAACGATGTGGGCCTGTTCCACGGGGACGTAGAGTTTGGCGGCATCGGCGAATTCCAAAACGAGGACCTCCTCGTCGCGTGGGCCGCCGAGGTTGACTGGGTGGAGGCCCAGGTAGCGCGCGATGCCGTGCTGAAGGTGGACGACGTAATCGCCCTCGACCCACGACTCGATATCCCCCGCGACGCTCGCGGCCCCGCGTCCGGCGCGCCCACCGCGGGCACGTCGTGGTGGGATGTGCTGATACCGGCCGAAGATCTCGGCATCCGAAAGGACCGCGAGGCGGTCTTCGAGGAGAGCGAAACCGGCGGCCAGGTGCCCGATGCGAAAATCGATGGCAGGCGAACTGGTGGCAACTTCACCCAGGATCTCGCGGAGGCGCCGGGTTTCACCCTCGTTATTGCAGAAGATGATGATCCGCCAGCCATCGGTTCGCCAATCGGCGATGTGTCGCAGCAGAAGGGCGCGGCGCTGTTCGTGGAGCAGGAGATCGTCGCTGGTGGCGCGAAGGAATTCATGTGACAGGCACGTGGGCATGTCGGCCATGCCCGCGTGCTCATCGGGCTCGCATGAGACGGTCAGATGATCGGGCGGAAGCCAGTCGGCAAGACAGCCATCCGGGGTGTCCTCGGCAGCGCGAAGGAGGAGAATGGCGTGGTCCAGGATGCGGCGGGTGAGCTGGTCTTCGGCAGAGAACTCGCGGATGGAATGGACGGCATCGCCGTAGAATTCGATCCGGATCGGCCAATCGGCGTCCGGGGAAAAGACGTCGACGACGCCACCGCGCGCGGCGAATTGACCCCTGTCGTCGACCTGGTTGACACGCGCATAGCCGGCGTCCGTGAGACGCGCGATGAGGCGATCCAGCCCCGCGTCATCGCCGGGGCGGATCGAGAAGAGTCGCCCTTCGATGGCCCCGGGCTTAGGCACGGGTTGGTCCAGTGCCTCGCGGGTGGTGACGACGCAGGGCAGTGGGGTGTCGCCGGAGTACCGGCGGAGCGCGAGCAGGGTGCCAAGGCGCTGGGCGGACACCTCGGGGTCGGGCGAGGCCGAGAGGCGGCCGAGCTCGAGCGGTGGGAAGGGGAGGTTGGACTCGGCGCCAAGCCAGACGTCGAGGGCGGCGGCAATCTCATCCATGTCGCGAAAGCGCTCGCCGATGACGACCAGTGGGCGGCCCGCATGTCGCGCGAGCGCGGCGGCGAGGAACGCGCGGGCCGCCGGAGGCGCATCGGGCAGCGCGCACCCGCCGATGCCTGAAGGGCGGTAGCCTTCCGCCCAGCGGGACACCGCCGGGAGGCCTAAGAGATCTGCGTTTTGCGCTTCCGGCATGTCGATGGGCCGCGCCCGTACCGAGAGAAAATAGACCGCATGCGCGAAAAATCTCAATCGCGTCGTGTGCCCGCGGACGCGTATTCGTCCATCTCCCTCCGCTCTCGCTCGCGGAGGAGCCCGAATGGAATCCTGACACGAAACTCGTATTCGAGGCTAGCCGGCCCCCAATCTCCGTTCGGCAGTCGCTGGGCCACGTAATCGAATTCGATGTGTTCGACCGTTGCGAGGAACCATGCGACCGACACCGGATGCACCAGGGCGGCCCTGTTTCGCACGACCTGCTCCTGTGTCTTGGAGATCCAGAGCGTGCCGCCGGTGTTGTTCATGATCTTCTCTTCCCGAGATGCGTACGGCAGATTCGGTTTCGGGTGGTATCTCACGAGCCGACAGGGTTCTGCGTTCAAGGTGTCTTCACCGGCGAATGTCCAGACGTAGCGGGGGAGCATCGTGGCAAAATCGCCCACCTCCTTGAACTGGGCCCTCTGGCGGCCACCGCCCTTCCCGCCAGCGCTTTCGACCGAAAAAGTTTCACGGTTCCGGGCGCTCACCCGGCGCACCTCATGGCTCGAGCGCTCCACGGCCCCGTTCGCATCCAGATGCTCTTTGGTGATGCTCAGCCGGTAGTCGAAAGATTCCCGCCGTTCGCGCGCGTGCCGGTTATTCTCCTCGACCCGGCGGATCAGGTCTGCGGCGTCGCCAGAGGTCGTCTCATCCGAAGAAGGGCTGGCTGCGGCGATGGCGATGGGGAGAAAGGTGCACGTTGAAAGGCAGATGACCATGTGGGCACGCATGTACACCCGGGGATTCGTGGGGGCGGAAACCTACCTTGCGGCATCTTGTGCCAGGCGCACGGGTATGCCCTCCGCGTGGAGGTAGGCCTTGACGGAGCGGACGGTCTGTTCGCGGAAGTGGAAGATGCTGGCGGCAAGCACGGCGTCCGCCTTGCCATCGCGCAGGACGTCACGGAGGTGACGGAGTTCGCCCGCGCCCCCGCTGGCGATAACGGGCACGCCAACGGCCTCGGCAATGGCACGGGTGAGGGGAATATCATAGCCCTGTTTGGTGCCGTCGGCATCCATGCTGGTGAGGAGGATTTCGCCGGCGCCAAGGTCCGTTGCTCGGCGAGCCCACTCGATGGCATCGATGCCCGTAGGTTTTCGGCCGCCGTGCGTGTAGACCTCCCACCCCAGGGCGGGATCGGGGCCGCGCCGCTTGGCGTCGATGGCGAGGACAATGCACTGGCTGCCGAAGCGCTCGGCCGCCTCGCGGATCAGGTGGGGGTCCTGGATGGCGGCGGTATTGACGCTGACCTTGTCGGCGCCCGCCTGGAGCATCTCGCGGACATCAGAGACGGTGCGGATGCCGCCGCCGACGGTCAGCGGCATGAAGACGGTCTCTGCGGTGCGATTCACGACGTCGATCATGGTGCGACGCCCATCCGAGGAGGCCGTGATATCGAGGAAGACCAGTTCGTCGGCGCCCTGCGCATCGTAGGAGGCAGCGCACTCGACGGGGTCGCCGGCGTCGCGGATCTCGACAAACTTGACGCCCTTGACGACCCGTCCGCGGTCGACGTCGAGGCACGGTATGATGCGTTTGGCGAGCATGGGAGCCATCTCCATTAGCCGATTTTTGGGCGAGACGCAATGGCGAGTGATCCTTGAATCGCGCCGCCATCGCCGCCTGCTTTCTGAACGGACCAGTCACCGTTGCCGGGCGTCTGGCGACGGCAGTTGTTCGGGTCGAATGCAGTCGGGGCTCAGGATGCCCCTGCAGACCCACGCCCATCCGAGTCGCGCGGGGAGGCTGCTGTTGCCCATTCTTTCTGGGAGGATGCGCGGGGGCGGCAGCCAAGGGAAAACCGTGGATTCTCGACGTCACGCGTGAACTGTGAGAGAGTCACGTTCTATGAACTGGCGCACTTTGATCGCTAGCCTTGTCGCCCTCCTGCTCCTTGCGGCACCCGGGTTTTCTCAGGTGAAAAAGATCCCCGTGATACTCGATACGGACATCGGGGATGACATTGACGACACCTGGGCGCTGGTGATGGCGCTCAAGTCACCGGAGATCGACCTGAAGATGGTCGTTACGGACTACGGCAAGTCGACGTATCGGGCGCGCATCGTTGCCAAGATCTTGGAGATCGCCGGGCGAGCGAACATAGCCGTTGGCCTTGGCATCAACGGCGCCGATGTGCGTGGACGCCAGTCGGCGTGGACCGAAGGATACGATCTGAAAAAGTTTCCTGGAAAGGTGCACCAGGACGGTATTGGGGCGATGATCGACATGATCATGGCCTCGGCCGAGCCGATGACGCTGCTTTGCATCGGGCCGGTGCCGAACATCGCGGAGGCCCTGAAGCGGGAGCCGAAGATCGCGCAGCGCGCGCGGTTCGTGGGCATGCATGGGAGCGTGCGCGTGGGCTACGGCGAGTCCAAGAATCCTTCGGCCGAGTGGAACGTGAAAGCCGATTCCAGGGCATGCCGGGCGGCGCTGGGTGCGCCCTGGGACGTCACCATCACCCCACTGGACACGTGCGGGCTCGTCCGCCTGGAGGGCGACAGGTATGCACGGGTGCGCGACTGCCGCGATCCCCTGGTGGTCGCGCTCATGGAGAACTATCGGGCGTGGTCTGCGGCCGATAAAGAGCACAAGACCGACCCTGAGAATGCCAGCACGACACTCTTCGACACCGTGGCGGTGTATCTGGTGTTCTCGACGGACATGTGCCGGATGGAGCGGCTTCCGATCGCGGTGACTGAGGCGGGGATGACGGTGATCGACGGCCAGGCGGGCAAACCCATCAGCGTCGCGACTGAGTGGATGGATCTGAAGGCGTTCGAGGGGTTCTTGGCGGATCGCCTGACGAAGTGAGGCGGGCGCCAGTGCCTTGATGCGGGACGGCGGACGAACCGGTCATCATTGTGGACTTCCAGGGCATGATCGACTACGCCAAGGCGCGGTAGCGATAGGGCCTTCGCCCTCCTGCCCCGCTCGACAGATTACGGATGGGGCCGTAGACTGCCGGCTTCATTCGGGCTCATCCGGCCGGGGATAGTGGCTCACTCCGCGACCGGATCTATCCCGTGATTGGGCAAAACTGGACTTCGGGCCACAGGCGAGCGTTCACGATGAGTACACCGATGAAGAGATGGACCTGCGCGATGGTTTCTCTGCATGGGCTGATGACCGGATCGGTCCTTGCAGAACCGCAGACGGTCCAGGGATGGGCGTTTGGAGACGCGGCGTCGCGGCGTTGGATATCGCAGGCGCACCAGTGCAAGGACGTGAGGATCGAGGAAGGCGCGCTGAAAGGTGTGACCGCCGGACCCGACCCATTCCTGACCAGCCCCTCATTTTCGATCGCGGCCAATGCGTCGCAGGTTATCGAGTTTCGCGCGATGAGCGGTGCGGGTGGCCGGGGCGAACTCTTTTGGATTCCGGAGGGCGCGAAGGGACCCCAGGCCAAATGGTCCGCGTCGTTTGATTGGATCGGTGATGGCGGGTGGCACGATTACCGTGTCCGTCCTTTCTGGCAGGCAGAGAAGCGGATCGGGGCATTTCGCCTGGATTTTGTCAATGGCCGCGCGGATGTGCCTTTCGCCATCTCATCAATCAGGGTGATCGACGAGGGCGGGGAGGTGCAGCCGGGCGAGCCCGTTTGGTGCGGGCCGGCGCTTGGGGTTTGGAAGGGAGAGGACGGTGGTGAGGTGCAGATGAAAGGCGACGAACTGTCGTTCCGGCCACCCTCACCGGGCGGAGGAGATCTGGTCAGTCCGAAGATCTCGGTCCCATCGGACACTGCATTTGTGGTTGCGGTCGAGATGGCGGTGCCGGAGGGCGACACCGGGAACATCGCGTGGGCGTCCGATTCGGTCAGCGGTCTGCATCGCAAGACATTTCGAATCAAAGGGGACGGCCGTTTCCATACGTACAATATCGATCTCAGCAGCGAGAAGAATTGGCAGGGGAACATCGTGTTGCTGAAGCTGGTGCCCGTGGTCGGCAAGGCCGGCGCGGCCCGCGTCCGTTCGATGCGCATCTCCGATGACCTGCAGGGCCCGGCGGACGTGTCGGTGGTCCAGGCGCGCATGGCGGATGCGATGAATCGCGCGGGTAGGGCCGCGACCCTGCTGGTGCAGCTCAGCAACTTGGGCGGAACCGACGCGACGAATGTGACCCTTTCGGTCAAGAGTTTGCCCAATCACACCCGGGTCAGTTCGGCGACGGGCTGGGAGCGCGTGCCGGCGATCCCTGCTTCCGGGCTGGTGACGCACGCGTTCGAGTTGACCGCCGACGAGGCGGTGACGGGAGATGCAGAATTCGAGGTTTCGGGGGATGGCGCGCAGGGGCAGATGGTCCGGGCCCACGTGGAATTCCTGCCGGAGCTCAAGCTGCCCAAGGCGACATATGTGCCCGAGCCTCGGCCGGTGGGGGGCGATTATGAGATAGGCGCACTTTATTTTCCCGGTTGGTCCACGATTGAGGCGTGGTCGCGCATCTGGCCCGTGGCCCCCGAGCGCAAACCTTTGCTGGGGTGGTATGACGAGGCGAATCCCGAGGTGGTGGATTGGCAGATCAAATGGGCGGTCGAGAACGGCCTCTCGTATTTCCTCGTGGACTGGTACTGGCATCAGGGTCACCAGCACCACGATCATTGGGTCAAGGCGTTCAAGAGGGCGCGCTACAGGTCATATTTGAAGTGGGCCATGATGTGGGCCAATCACAATCCGCCGGGCAGCCATTCCGAGGCGGACCAGCGCGCGGTCGTGCGATTCTGGATCGATAACTATTTCAATATGCCGGAGTACTACCGCATCGATGGCGAGCCGGTGGTCATGATCTGGAGCCCCCAAAACATGGATCGAGATTTGGGGGGCAGCGGTGGATGCAAGCGGCTTCTGGATATATCGCGACAGACGGCGCGCGAGGCGGGACATAAGGGCATTTACTTCATCGCGATGAAATGGCCCGAGGGTTCCTGGTCCCCGGATGTGGTGCGGGGCCTCAAGGACATGGGGTTCAACATGACATCCATCTATCATTATATGGATGATGGTGGGAAGGCGGAGAACCCGCGACGTTTCCCCTTCGATTTGGTGGCCGACTCCAACTGCGCGCACTGGAACGGCCTGCACGGGACGGGGATCCTCCCGTTCCTGCCAAACCTCTCGACGGGTTGGGACGATCGGCCGTGGCATGGCGACAAGGGCCGCGAGATCTTCGGACGTAGCGTACAGCACTTTCGGCGCATTTGTCGCGACGCGAAGAAATTCGCGGACGAGACCGGCATCAAACGTCTGACGCTTGGGCCGCTCAACGAATGGGGAGAAGGGTCATATGCCGAACCGTGCGCGGAGTTCGCTTTTGGCATGTACGAGGCCGTGCGAGAGACCTTTTGTCGGAAGCCGGCAGAAGGATGGCCGGTCAACTATGGCCCGCGCGATGTGGGCCTGGGACCGTATGATCTGCCGATGCCGCGGCCTGATGTTGGGACAGACTGGGTATTCAGGACGGACGCGGAGGGTTGGATTGCCACCATGGGCATTACCGATTTCAAAGCCGGAGGGGGCATCAGCTTCACGACCAAGACACGCGATCCGGCGCTGGAGCGGGCGATCCCGACCATCAAGGCGAAAGAGTTCGGGCGATTGGTGGCGCGCATGAAGGTATCATCCACCGCGACCCAGGGCACGTGCCAGTTGTTTTGGTTTTCGGGCGGCACACCGGCGGAGGGTGCTAGCCTTACACTGCCGCTGATAGCAGATGGTCAGTTTCACGATTACGTGTTTGAGGTCGGGAAGAGCCGCGCGTGGCGCGGACGCATTGGCCGGTTGCGTTTCGATCCATGCAATGCATCCGGCGTGGATGTTACTGTGGATCGAATACGTCTTGTGCCGTCGGGAACGTGAGGGCGCGTGGCTTTAAAATCTCGGGGGGATGGCGTGGCAATGCCATCGCGACGCGCATCTCTGGGGGTGGCACGCCCGGCTGGATTCGAACCAGCGACCCGCTGCTTAGAAGGCAGCTGCTCTAGTCCCCTGAGCTACGGGCGCGTAGCAGCCAGCGTAAACGGCGGGAGGCGCGGTGCAAGCGCCGGGACCGGCTTTTTGTCGTGACATGTCAGGCGAGGAGACCAACCATTGCGCAACTTGCACGGCGTCAACGTGAAACGGGTCCTGATCTTTACGGCGGGTTTTGGGGAGGGGCACAACACGGCCGCCCGGAACATCCGCGATGCACTTCAGGAGATCGCTTCTGGTGAATGCGAGGCGGAGGTGGTGGATCTGTTTGCCCAGTGCTACCCGCGGATGAATGCGACTCTGCGGCGCCTCTATTCCACTGCGATCAATCGCACGCCACATCTTTGGCACTGTTTTTACTGGATCCTGGATAGACTGACGGCGGCGCAGGACCGGCTCGACGGTTTCCACGATGTGCGCGGGGCCATGGAGCGGATGATTCGCGATCGCGGGGCGGACGTTCTGGTGACGGTCTATCCGGTGTACAATTTTGCGATTGCGGGTCTTGAGCCAGGGGTTTCGGCCGGTGTCCGCACTGTGACCGTGATCACGGATTCGATCACGATCAACTCGGTGTGGCTGCGGGCAGAATGCGAGCACTACATCGTGCCGAACGACCTGACCGCGACCGTGCTGCGAAATCGCGGGGTACCTTCGGGGCGCATCCATGCGTTGGGTTTTCCGGTGCAGACGGTCTTCGCCCGGAGCGAGGCCTTCGGGCCGCTGCCGGATCCAGAGGCGGGGCCCAGGCTATTGTACGTGGTCAACACGGGTGCGGCTCGGGCACACGAGGTGATCCGGTTGCTGGTCGGCATCCCGTGGTTGCGACTGACGGTCTCGGTGGGCAGGCGGCCGACGCTGGAGGCTGAAATCCGGCGACTCGCCGCGGTGGCGGCCGATCGGGTCGAGGTCATGGGGTGGACGGACGAGATGCCCAGGTTGCTATCGACCCACCATGCGGTGATCAGCAAGTGTGGGGGGGCCACGACGCAGGAGGCGATTGCCGCGCGGTGCCCGATGATCGTCAGTCGGGTCGTGCCCGGCCAAGAGGAGGGGAATTGGGAATTGCTAAGGTTGACCGGGGGCGGGGTGTTGGCCACCCGGCCAAAGGAGATCGAGAGCGCGGTCCGCGAGATGTTTGCCGACGGCGCCGCAAAATGGCGGCAGATGAGGCAGAGTCTAAGTGCGATCGCCAGGCCCGACGCGGCGCTGCGGATCGCGGGGTACCTGTTGGGCCTAAGTTGAGCCGTTGGACCGCAGACGGCGGAAGGGCGTTGCCTGTCAGGGATTCAAAAGGCAAATCTCGAACGTCAAGATGACAGGTGGTATGCCAGAGGTTGCCCGGCAACAGTGGGGCGCAACATTAGTTTTGACGTTTGGCATTTGAACTTTGGCATCCCCGCGTCCAAAAGAGTTGGTAGGATATGCCAACTGGCAAGAAACCGGATATTGGCGCCAAAGTGCGCGATTTGCCGCATCGGCCGGGGGTCTACCTATTTCGGGACCGCCTGAACCGGGTGATTTACGTGGGCAAGGCACGCGACCTGTATCGCCGCGTGAATCAGTATTTCCACCCCTCGCGCCGGGCGACTGCGGACCTGAAGACGCGGGCGCTGATCGAGGGGATATGGGACATCGAGACGCACGTGGTGCGATCGGAGCCGGAGTCCATTCTCTTGGAGGGGAGGCTGATCAAGGAGTATCGGCCCAAATACAATGTTAGCTTTCGGGACGACAAGCGTTTCCTCCTGGTGCGAGTGAACCTGTCCGACCCGTTTCCCCGGCTGGTGCTGACGAGGGTGAAGAAAGACGATGGGGCGCGGTACTTCGGGCCGTTCGCGCATTCGGGCGCGCTGCGCAGCACGCTGGACTTGGTGAAGAAGAAGTTTGGGCTGCGGTCGTGTCGCCCGCTGGAGCCCGGCGAACGCGACTACAAGCATTGTCTCGACCACATCATCAGGCAATGTTCGGCGCCATGCGTTGGGAAAGTGACGCAGGAGCAGTATCGGGAGCGGGTGCTGGCGGCCTGCGAATTTCTCGATGGCCAGTCACGGCAGATGGCAGAGGAACTTCGGCGCGAGATGAGGACGGCGGCAGACCGGTTGGATTTCGAGCGGGCGGCCGCACTCAGAAATCTGCTGGCCGACCTGGAGACGACGACCAAGCCGATGCGCCGGTTCGTCCGGGAGGAACCGACGACGGTGGTGCCCGAGCGAGACATCGTGGAGTTACGGGAGGCGCTGGGGCTGCCCGATCTTCCCATGCACATGGAGTGCTTCGACATTTCGAACATCTCGACGACGCACAAGGTGGCATCGATGGTCGCCTTTCAGGATGGGCGGGCGGACCGTTCGCAGTATCGGCGGTATCGGATCCAGACGGTCGAAGGGCAGGACGATTTCGCCTCCATGCGGGAGGTGGTGTATCGGCGTTACCGTCGCGTATTGGGGGTGGAGGAGGGCGGGCCCGAGCTGGCCTGGTTGACCGGCCCAGACGAGCGACCGCAGCTGCCCCCGCGTTTCCCAGATCTGATCGTGATCGATGGCGGCAAGGGGCACCTCAGCGCGGCGCTGGACTCCCTTCGGCGGCTGGGGGTCCGCGGGGTACCCATCATCGGTCTGGCGAAGGAGCGCGAGGAGATCTTTTTGCCGGGTAGATCCGATCCCTTGCTGTTGCCCCATGAATCGGGGGCACTTCGATTGCTCCAGCGGATCCGAGACGAGGCGCACCGGTTCGCAAATGCCTATCACCAATTGTTGCTGAAGCGCCGCATGTCCGAGAGCGTCCTGGATGAATGTCCTGGGGTCAGCGAGGCAAAGAAGGTCGCCCTGCTGCGGGCGTTCGGGTCGGTGGCACGCCTGCGGAAAGCGACGGTCAAAGAGATTGCTGCTGTTCCGGGTGTGGGTCTAAAGGGCGCGGGGGTGATCGCAGAGTTCTTCCGTAGGATCGGCGGGTGAGGTTTCAGGCCGGGTAGTCTTCGGCACGGGTCGCTTGGGCTGTGGGTCGTCTTTGCCGAATGGCATTGGCGGCGTCTGGCAAAGAGGCGCCGCACAGGGTCTGAAGGGCGGACAGCCAGACGTGTTGTGTTCATAGCCGGGATGGTATAGAAGTCTGGGCGTGAAGGCATGGATGATTGGTTGGGCAGTCTGTCTTTGGTGCGGGTTGTCGGGTGCTGAGACGTTGAAGCTGTGGGAGGGACAGCCGCCGCTGGCGGTGCCTTCGGACGAGGTCGAGGGGCAACTGCCGACGAAGCCGGGCGAGGATCCGAACATCGTGCGAGTGGGAAACGTCTCCGACCCTTCGATGACCGTCTATCACCCGCCCGAGGGTCACCGGACGGGGACATGTGTCCTGATCTGTCCGGGCGGTGCGTATCGCATTCTCGCGATCAAGCACGAGGGGACCGAGGTGGCCGAGTGGCTGAATCTAATCGGAGTGACGGCCGTCGTGCTGAAGTATCGTGTGCCCGCTCCCAGTGGCGAACCCGCCCACGTCCGGCCCCTGCTGGATGGGCAACGCGCCATGAGCCTGATCCGGGCGCACGCCCAAGAGTGGGACGTTGACCCGCGGCGGGTTGGCGTGCTGGGTTTTTCAGCGGGGGGTAATCTCGCGGCCTGGCTGATGTGCGAAGGTAATCGGCGCAACGCCGCATACCCATCGGCGGAAACCGAGAAGCCCTGCAGGCCAGACTTCGGCATCCTGATTTATCCCGCCTATCTGGCGGATCCGAAACGCGAGGAGGATAGACCTTCGGTGCGCGAGGAGGACAAACCCGGGCCGACATTTTTTGCGCACGCGGGCGATGATCGGATATCGCCTGATAACAGCATCGAATTGTTTCAGGCGCTGCGACGCGTCGGCGTCCCCGCGGAACTTCATGTTTTCCAACAGGGTGGGCACGGCTTTGGGATGCTCCGCAAAGGCAAGCCGATCAACGAGTGGCCCACGCGATGCGCCGAGTGGATGGGATCGCAAGGGCTCTTGCGGGGAGCACCGGTCACGCAGTGAAATAGGGCAGCCTGTCGGGCGAGGGACGCCAAGCCCCAGAGGCCAAAATCTCACAGTCTGACGGCTGTGAAGTGTCTGGCCTAGAGGAGCTTCTCGATGTCTTTATCTTCGAGTTCCATGGGATGGCCTTCCCAGACGATCTTGCCGGTCTTGTCCACCAGCAGGGCATGGGGGATGCCCTTGATGCCGAACTGTTTGCCCCAGTCGTCGCCTTTGTCTTGGGCGACGGAATACTCCATGGGGACCTGTTTCATGAATTTCTCGACGAGGTTGTCATCTTCGCTGGTGATTCCCACGACCACCAGGCCCTTGTCCTTATATTTCTTATAGACTTCGTTGAGGTGGGGGATGCTGGCCCGACACGGAGGGCACCATGTGGCCCAGAATTCGACGATCATGGGCTTGCCGATGGTCTGTTCCGGCTTGTTCTTGATGTACTTGACGCCGATTTTCGTGAGGACGGTGCCAACATTACCCTTGCCGCTAACGGCAAAGGCTGGTGTGGCCAGGGTCAGGCAGAAGGCGGCGGCAAGGAAGGAGATCATAGTTCTCATATTAAATAGGGTACGCGCACCCGGGATGCGTGCAAGCGAGGCGAGAGGTTTTTCGGATCCCGATTGAGGGGCGTGGCTCAGGTTCGAAGCAATCGTTTCTTCTGGCGGGTGACCCACTCGCGCGCCCGAACCTCCCAGGATTTGAGGCCACTGTACTGGTTGAAAGGGATGGCGAGGAGTTCAGGCCAGGCCAGTTTCAGGACTTCGCGGGTGAGGCCGCCGGCGGCCTTGAACTCGGTGGGGAGGCGCAGCAGGACATCGATGACATCGCGATGGGAAACGGGAAGGAGGTTGATGCGGAAAGGGGCGGCGCCGTAGAGATGGGCACAGGCCCATCCCCCGACCCGCAATTCGAGATGGGCCATGTTGAGATAGAACACCGGCGGCCCCTCCGGGAGGCCGTCGAGCCAGATTTGTATGGCCTCGGCAAAGCCGGGCTGCTGGGGCATCCGCATCACTCGGAACAGGTTTTCGACGGTGGGTCGTGTCTTCAGGGGGAGGCGTTGCCAGTAGACGGCCTTCCCCACCTCGCCACAATGGCCGATCATCCAGGCCTGGGACAGATCGAGGTGCTTTCTGGGTGGATCCCAGAACTTGCCTGCCTTGCCCACACCTCCGGCGTAACCGATCCGGAGCAGATAGTCGGCGGATGAGCTTTCATCGGCGATGCCCATCTGGATGAACCGATGGCGGAGGCTGGCGTGCCGCGCGAGGCGCCTCGTGATATGGGAGTCGATATCCTTGCCCGTGCCAGGGACGGAGGTTTTGGGCTTGACGGTGACGCATTCGAGCCTGTCGATGAAGTCCCTGGCGCACGCGAGCAGGCGCCGGCTGTCTTGGCCGCCGGTGAGCCCGAGATAGGCCCCGCCGCATTCGTCGATCAAAGCACCAATCTGGCGCCGGACGATCTGGTGGAACGTGTCGATCAAGGGCGGGATCTCGCTCTCTGCGACGTCCATGCATGCGGTTTTGGGGTAGTGTCGGGTGGCCTTCCATGTGCGCAGGTCGAGGAAATGGTTGGTGATGAGTCGCCTCACGCCAGCGGCAGCCGTGAGTCCGGCGGGGTAGAAGAGATCGTGGCGGTTGCGGGGGAATTCTGACGGACCGATCCGAAACATGGGGTGGTCCGGCTCATCGAGCAGGAGGAGGCTGGTGGTGGAGGCGATCCGCTGGCGGCGGGGGCACCATACCGTCGCCAGGGAGCCGGCCGGGTCCAGATAGAGCCGCTGCATCGTCGGGAGGAGGATGACGAAGACGAAACGTCCGCCAAAGCCATAGATCCAACGCTCGAGGTTGTCCGGGGTGGGAGACGCCCCGCCGACGCTGGGCAGGTGGAGATCGCGGCGCACGAATCGTCCCTTGTCATCGATGGGGTGTCCGATCGCGAAACCGGCCTGGTTGCCGTCGGGTGAGAGGAGGAGGATGACGGGCAAGGAGGGATGCGAGGCGAGATGCCATCCGGAACAACGGCGGGTCTGCCAACCTTCAGGAGGCACGGGAATCGGTTGGGGGGAGACAAGGAATTGGTCATGGAAGTCCTTTGCTTTGGTCCAGATATCCTGACCGCCCAAGTTCGCCTCCATGCGGCCCGCATGATATGGCGTCGAGTTGCGGAAGCACGCATTTCCTGAAGTCGGGTAGCCGATCAGCATGACGGGGCCAATTGGGTGCTCTTGACAAGGCGCCCGCCAGGGTGCCGGGTCGTGATCGCGGGCGCGGCAGCCCGCGGAGCATGGTGCCTTCGGACTAATCGTCAAGCCAGAGGACCTGGGTCTGGCCTTTCTTGAGCGTCATCTGGAACTCGCGCCGTTTGGTGAATCGTTCGTGCGTCGTGACATTTCGGCCCGCGCGTTCGCGGCCAAGGTCGATTTCGATCGGGCCATCGGCGGGGGCGTGGACAGCGAACAGTGGGCCATTTGCGAAGATGTTGGCGTCGCCATGGCAATACAAGTGGACGCCGGCGAGGCGCGCGAGGTGACGGACGAGGGGTGTGGGCAACTCGGTGCCCGCCGATAAGAGGGAGATACCTTCGGGCCCTTTGCGGAGAACGATGGCGGGCGAGCCGTCTTCAAAAAGCGCGAGCACGGAATCGCCGGGTCGTGGTCGTGGCGAGAGGAGTGGCGCAACGGGCTTGGGTTGCCCGAAAGTCGCGGGTAGACCGATGGCGAGGCCATCGGCGGTGGCCTTCATGTGTGCCTTGAAGCCCTCGCCCATGACCTTGACATCGAAGCCGGTGAGGTCCGCAACACTTTCGGGCGAGGGTCGCCCGCTGTCGAAGTATCCGGGCGCCCAGCACCAGATGTTGGCGGACCCGCGCGTTGCCTTTTTCAGTTCGGCGCGCTCATCGGCGGACAGCCACCACGCGGCCAGGAATATGTTCAGTTTGGCGTTGGTGCGCTTGCCCAAAATATCGTCGAGGAGGTATTGCCCGAAGGGCGCACCGACGCGGTGGAGGTTTTCTCGGACGGTGTAAATCAAGGGGCGCGTGGTCCATGGCACGGGCCCTGAACCGACGGGGAGAAGCATCGACCGCTCGTCGAGTACCGCGGCGATCTCGGGCCGGAACGGCGTCGGGTGATTCAGGAAGTATCCTTCGATTTCGCGGAATCGGTCCATCTCTTCCCAGAGGACGGGATCGTCGAACCAGCCGGACGAACCGAGGTCCATCCACCAAGTGGCGAAATTGCGGGCGGTCTCATGGGCGAGGTTTCGGCGCAATAGTTCGGCCGATGTTGCCTGGGTATCCGCGCCTGCCTGCCAGCCGGGTGCGCGGGAGCCCTTGGCGAGGTGGGTGCGGGTATCGTCCTCATTGAGCCAGAGCTTTCCGGAGAGCATGACGCTCTCGGCGGCGGTCATGCAGGGGGCGCCGCCGCCGGCCTGGCGATCATAGTAAGAGATCGGCGCGCAGAGAACGTCGATGTCCGGCGAACCGAGGACGCGGCGGAGCGCGTAGTGGCCAGAAACGGCTGGGCTATTGGGCAGGGTGCCGAATTCGAAAACGTAGCCATAGAAGAAGACGGAAAGGCGGTCGGGACCGGCCTCCTCCCGGAGCGCGCGTGCGAGGCAGAGCACGGTGTCCGCCATTTCTTCCTGCTGGAACATCGCGAAATCGATGCACCGCATCTCGCGAGATGGGTCGCGGAGTTGACCGTGTGGCGCGGCGCGACGTTCGTCGGGTGTGGGTACGGTGGCGGAGGCAGGGACGGCATCGGGGGTGGACCACGCCCTGCTCAAGGTGGCGTGGGTGGGGTACTTCCTGGCGAGCCAGGTGCGCCAGGCGAGGAGGGTGGCGGGCTCGAGGCCGTTGAGGGGATGTTCCCACGAATCGTAGTAAAACCACTCGCCGGTGTTTTGGCCGCACGGGTGATAGCCGGCCATGTGGGGGCCATAATGGTCTTCGCACCAACGGATGGTTCGGCGCAATGCGGCGGCGGAGTCGCGACGGTACTCGGGCGAAGAGACGGAGGCGGTTTCGCCGCGTTTGCCGCCCTCGTAGGCCATGACGGCGTCCGGGTGTGAGTCGAGCCACCACCTGGGCGGGTACATGCCGATGCGCGGCAAGAGGAGTGCCGCCGGATTAGCCTCGAGTGTGGTGCGACAGGCGGACTCGATGCCGGAGGTGTCGGGCTCTCCCCCCGGCTTCGCCCAAAGGGTGGGTATCGGGAAAGAGACGATGTTGACGTTTCGCGCGGCGGCGCATTTCACCTCCGAGGCATAGGGCGGCGGAAGACCGCCGTACTTCTGGAAGGAGCCCCCCTGGTGATGAATCGTCGGTGTGAGTTGCCGGGGCGCGGAGGCGCGGGCCCATAATGTGACCCGGTAACGGGTATCCTTGGCGAGTTTGAGGTGGGGGCGATAGAGGTGAAGGCCATCGAGCTTGGGGTCATTTCCGATCTTCAGCCGAAGAGCGGCGTGTCCGTCGTGACCCTCACCGGGGGCGACGAGCCCCTGAAAGGCGGGCTTTTTGTCACGGCCCTTGCACCACAATTGCCAATCTTTCCACAGGGCCTCTTGGCCGTCCTCGAAATCGGACGCGAGGATAATCGCACCGGCGCCGAGTTCGGTGATCCGGATATCGTCAAACCAGACCTCCCCGGGGTCTTGGCCGAATCGCAGATGCAGCGCCGCCTCGCCGTCGGTCTCGGGTGCGGTGAACTCGAAAGCGATTTCGCTCCAGTCCGGCCCGATAGACGCGTGTCCACCGCCGGCGGGGCCACCCCAAAAAATACGACCGCGGGTGGGTTTTCCATCCATGATCAATTGGGGCACGCCGTTGGTGACGGCGACGCGGAAGCGGTGACCTGCGTTGTCGGACGACGGTGCGGCGCCGAAGGTTGTCGTGAGCAGGCTGAGCGTGAGGATGGCGACGATAAAAGTCATATGGGCATACTGGACCGGGAGCCGCCGGGGGCAATGCGAAGGTTCGCCCTTGGGGGCACTTGGCCGCGGCGACGCCAGGTACTATCGGGAGACGCTGCGCGAGGCGGACAGATTATTTCGCGCCGAATTTGATCCGCATCTTGTGTCGATAGATCTGGCCAGGGCGCAGGACTGGTGTGGGCCAATCGGGCCGGTGGATCGAGTCGGGATAGACCTGGGTCTCGAGGCAAAAGCCGCCGTGCTGCTGGTACACGTAACCGCCCTTGCCCTTGTTCGTACCATTGAGAAAATTGCCTGTGTAGAACTGGACGCCGGGCTGGTTGCTCCATAGCTCGAGGGTCCGGCCGGATTTTGGTTCGCAGGCCCGGGCGACCTGCTTCATGGCAAAGGATTCACCGTCGACGACGAAGTTATGGTCGAACCCGACGGGGTCGCCACCGGCGGCCTTGAGGTCGCGGCCGATGGGCTTTGACGACGTGAAATCGAAAGGCGTGCCCTTGACTGGCGCGAGTTCGCCGGTGGGGATGAGGGTGCCGTCGACGGGCGTGTATCGAGAGGCGAAGAGCCTGAGCTCGTGATTCGCGATGCTGCCGGAGTCGTGGCCGGCGAGATTCCAGTATGTGTGCTGCGCCAGATTGCAGAGCGTGGCGCGGTCCGTCATCGCTGTCATCTCGACGAGCAATTCGCCATCGTTCGAGAGCACATAGGTGGCATTTGCGACGAGGTTGCCGGGGTAGTTTTCTTGGCCGTCGGGCGAATACAGGCCGAAGTTTATTGCGGGGCCGTCTGGGGTCATCTCGGTGCGGGCCGTCCAGACCTGCTTGTCGAAGCCCCTGATGCCACCGTGGAGATGATTGACGCCGTTGTTGGTGGCCAGCTGGTAGGACTTTCCATCCAGTTCAAAATGGCCTTTGGCAATGCGGTTGGCGCAGCGGCCCGCGATCGTGCCAAAAAACGGGTGGCCGGCGAGATAGCCATCGAGAGAATCGTGGCCAAGGACGATATCGGCCATCTTGCCGTTGCGATCCGGGACGTGGAGTTCGGTGATGATGGCCCCGTAATCGGTGACCTTCATCAAGAGGCCTTTGGCATTCTTAAGGGTGTAGAGTTTGACGGGCTGGCCGTTGGCGTTGCCCCATTCTTTCGATTCGATCGAGGGTTCGGCTCGTGTGCTCATGGTGAAGGTAATTGCGGATGTGGCCAAGAGAAGGGACAGGAAGTTGCTTCTGGCCGACCTGGGGGCGGAATCCCGCTGTATCGGCGATGTGGGGACCGTAACCCCAGGGTGCGTTTCTGCGACCATGGCATTAACCTAGCGACCGGACTGTGGGAGGTCGAGCGGGAACGTGTGCGCGCTATCGTCGTTTGGCAAGCAACAGAATCTCATCCAGATAGTCGGCCGCCCTCTTTTTGATCGCCGGTATTGCTCTTGCCAAATGCTCTCTCGTCTCGTCCCGTTGTCCCCAAGCTTCCTCCAGCTTCAGCGTGACGGCTTCGCCGGCATCTCTTGCGACCAAATCCTCGGCGGGTATCACGTTTCTTTCGACCGACATTCCAATGCTCCTGAAAAGTGTCTCGAACTTGTGGGACCAACTGAAGGTCACGGTCGGTATGCCTTCCGCCAGCCCTCGAAGCGCCGCATGAAAGCGCCCCGCAACCAAGAAATCCAGGCTGCCAATCGCCGCCTCAATGGATCTGATGTAGCTCTCCTCTGCCTGCCGAGACAACCGTCCTCGCTTGTGCAAGCTGATCACCTCAGACCGACGCGCCAAGTGGCCACACAAGAACTGGTCGTCTTTCTCGCGCCGGCCGAACCTGCCGTGTTCGTGGGGGATCAGGACGACGTGGGCGCCCTTCGCCTTGAAGAACTCAATTACTCTCCGCATCAGGTCTAGATACAGGGGGATCCGATCATGCAATTGCCGGTTTAAACTTAAACCAACCCAAGGCCGTCCCTGTGGCCCCGGCGCGAGGCCCTGCCGCAACAAGAGGCGGTGTCCATCCTCGTGCGAATCCATCTTGTACAGGAAGGCAAAATCGGGCGCGATTCGGACCTTGGATCGGTCGGCCTCGGGGACGAGCGGGCCCAGGTACTCGGCCGAAACCTCATCGCGCGCGCAGATCAAGTGCATCAGCCCGATCATGCGTCTCATTTCTCGATTCAGTTCGCCATCTGGACGCCCCTGGAAAGGACCGAAGGTCTGCGGTGCGGATACGATGACGGCGCCGACGTTTCTGCACGACGTCGCATTCCGTGTGGTGATGCTGGCATTACGGGCGCTGCGCATGTCGCTATGATGCGCGTCTGAATAGATGAAGCCGGCGCAGTCTATGAACAGGGCGGGCGCCTGAGCCTCCAGTCGCTGGCGATGGACCCGCTCGCGAGGCAGGCACATCACGCTCCAGCCCCGTTTCTGGAGGTGTTCCCTGCAGGCCCACCACATGACCGCGTCACCATAGTTGACAAAGACTCCGTTCGGCTGGAGTGAGGGACTGACCTGTACGATCGCGCGCGGCTGGCTGTCGCAGGAATCGAACCATTTGATGAGGGGGGCGTTGCGTCGCTTTTCTGCCCACCTCGCGAGGTGTTTTACGAGTCTCGACAGTCTTCGGATGCTTGGGGCGAGCGAAGACATCGGTATCGAAAGTCGTTGCCACATAGATTTCTCGTATCACAAAATAATGGGTTGCGCCCGAATCCGTCTTGAGGGCGTCGCCATCTTCATTTGTGGGGGGCCCTTATTCTGGCGCGCGCGACAAGGTCAGAAAATGCGTCGAGGAAACGTTCTCTGGTGTGGGTCTCCCTCACCCACGCAGAGCCCTCTTTTCCCAGTCGAGAACGCAATTCCGAGTTCGTCAACAGGTGGCTCAGGGCCTCGATGAAATGGGGGATCCCGTCCATGCCGTCCCCGTCATAGCGCCCGACGTAAATGCCAAAACGGGACACGATATTCTGCGGATTGACACAACTCAGGAGGGGCGTTTCACACCTCAAGGCTTCTTGAAAACTCACGGCCAATCCTTCGTGGACAGATGTGTTGACCAGGACCCACGCCTCGGACAGAAGGGAGGCCTTCGCCTGTTCTCCCACATGTCCAGTGAGTTCGACATTTGGCGGCAGCGTTTGCGGCTCCCAGGCTCCTTTTCCATGGAAGTGGGCTTGGCCGAGGAGCAGGAATCTCACGTCAGGAAAACGTCGGGCAAGCTCGACGAAAATCCAGGGGCGCTTGAGGGGGTCGAGCCTGCCGAGAAAGACCACCATTGGCGTTTCACTTTTCTTGATTGATGCCGGTTCGATATCAACGATGTTGGGCAGCATCGTGACGGCGGAGGGCTGAACGCCATAGGCATCCATAAACTTGTCGGCGAGGAAAGGGGCGGGCGTGGCAAAAAGCACGGGCCGGCGCCACCACGCCGAGGTTCGGACAACGGAGGCGAGGGACGTGCAGTCGGGAGTCTTGATTCCTTGCGGCGGGACGGTTTCCTCGCCGGGAATGCGGACGGCGCTGATTCGGGCCGCGTCCTCGGCAGTCCTGGGATCCCGTGCCCATACGATGATGGGGGTGCGCGGCAAGACGTGAAAAATGGCGCGGTATTTGGGCCTGTAGTCAATTGATAGGAGCAGATCGAAATGTTCCCGCCAGAGCCTCATGAAATAGCGTAGCGTGTTGCGTTCGCGGAGGATGAGGCGCGTGCCGTGTGCGATTGGGGCGACGCGCTTCTTTCGAGCGTATTTGTCACCAGAGAGGAAGACCAGGTCAACGCCTAAATGCGGGTTGTCGTTGAAACAATGTGCCAACTGACGTGTCGCCCAACCAAAGCCCCCCATCCTGCCCAAAGAGGGGTCAAAGAACTCGTTGGAAATCACTCCGAGTCTGATCTTTTTCCCGGTGGGCATAGTCACGTTCTTGCTGGGGGATTGGGGGCTGGGGAGACGGCGCAAAGGCGTTCGAGGAGGCCGACGAGCCGATCGTTCAAGGTCTCGATATCGTATTCTGCCTGGATTTTTCGCGATCCTGCCTCACCCATCGCGGGCCACAGTTCTGGGTGTTCGATCAGGTGCGTGAGATGGCGAGCGAGGGCTGCGGCGTCGGCCTCCGGGGCCAGGAAACCGGAAATCCCATGTTCGACAAGTTCGGGTATCCCGCTGTGCTGGGTGCTGATCACTGGCAGGCCGGAACTCATGGCCTCCATGAGGGCCACCGGGATTCCCTCCTGGTCCCCATCGGCGCCGGTGACGCTCGGGGCCAGGAATATCGAGGCGGTCCGGAGAACATCCGCCACCTCATCAAGGGATCGCATGCCGAGGAAACGGACGCGGTCCAGAGTCCCGAGCCGGGAGGCAAGGCGCTCGAGCTCTGGCCTCAGAGGGCCATCGCCAACGACGGTGTATCGGACACGCGGATGTCTGCGGCTTGTTTCGGCCACGGCGCGGAGGCCATATTCGATACCTTTCTTTTCCACCAATCGGGCGACCGAGACGATGTTCACCGGTTGGTTTGGATTGTCCTCTCGCGGCGCGAACGGAAACATCCCGCGATCAATTCCCATCCTATGGACGACCGTCCGGTCTGCGGGGCACCCCAGATGGGCGAGACTGCGGCTCCATCTCTGGCTGATGGGAAGAAAGAGTTCTCCCTCTTGGAACAGATCGTCATAGGCACGGCGTCCTGCCTTGGTCAGTTTCTTGGTCATGTCGAAGCCATGAAAAACCGTGGCGATCCTGCCCGATAGCGCACCGACGCGGCGCAGGCGTATCGCGCGAGCACCACTGGTTCCGAAGTGGGCAAGGACCGCATCGCAGGGCCGTTCGGGCAGAAGGGAAAGTCCCGTGCAGAGAATCTTGCAGGGTCGGCCGCCGCGAAGACATGCGGGGAAGGCGCGCGCAACCTTGGCCGGATTCAAGGGTAATTGTTGAATCAGGTGGGCCAGTGCCGCAATCCGCCTCGCGAGTGCGCTTGAGGGTGGCCTGAGTAGGTAGCGGGTTCGCCGGAGCAGCTCGTACCTCGTGATGCATGGATGGATCGGGGCATCCGCTCCCCGATGTTTTGCATAGATGACGACATCATGCCCACGGTCCAGCAGACCCGTGATCTGGTTGAGAACAAACGTCTCGGAGATTTCGGGAAAGCTGTTGAGAAAGAACGCAATTCTCATCTTACGGGCGGCGGAATTGCTTTCGGTTTCCAGGATCGTTCTAACGGACAACAGGTCTCATTCCGCGACCTCGAGCCACCCGAGGGATGTCGGGACGTGAAAATCGGGTTCGGTTGTCCGGGGATCCACCCAGCTCATCCACCTCTCGATGGGCGGGGGGTCTTTCATTCGGCGGCCGAGGTTGTGGATGCTCGGCTTGGCCGGCGCCGATTTGCCGCTGCGGTCGTGCGAGAACTCGGCGCGGAAGATGCCCCAGCGGATTCTCGCGCCGGGCTTAAGGGGAGGGAAACCGAGCGCCTCGAGGCTCTTCAGGGGGATGCTGCCCTCGACGTTGTAGCCGCCCTGCCGGACATGGGCGGCGGTGGCGAGGCCATCGAATTTCCACTTGCGAACGAACTGACGGTAGTATGAGGCGCTGTAGTCAAAAGGGCGGCCGCGCGAATCGATCTCCACGCAGAAGTAGCGGGTCATCTGATCGTCGAGGGCGATGTAGAGTTCGGCGCGGTCCTCAAGGACAGCATCGGCCTCGTCGGTGAAATCATCGAGCGCGACGATGTCGGCGTCATCGACATCGAAGGCGAAGTAGAGATGGTCGGCGTCGCAGATGGCGCGGAATTCGGTGCTGGGCACGGGATCGGGATTCCACGGGAAGCGGAAGGCGCGCAGGGCCTCGGCCTGGCCCCAGTCGGGCTCGTCCGGGTTGCCGTCGATCTTGATCTGAGCCTTGGGGAGGAATCGCGCGCGGTATGTGGTCTCGCTCAATCTGGGGGCGGAGAAGTCGCGCTCGTGGAGGGCGACCCGCAAGGGGCCCTGCATCGTGGTGATCCAGAATTCGCCGGGCACGTGTTCGTACAGATAGGGGTAGGAGAGGCGATGCTGGGGCTCTTTGTCCCCAGGCTTCATCGGGTCGTATGCGATCACCGCGGGCTCGCCCCACGTGGCCCCGTCGTCCTCCGAGAGTGCCATGGACAGTTGTTCGCGTCGACCGGTCCTCTTCTCGGGGTCGATGTAACGGTTCCAGAGCAGGAGGAGGCGGCCGTCGTGGAGGCGCTGGAGGAGGCCCGGTGAGCCGCTGGCCAGGATCTTCGAGGGGCGGATGTTCTCCCAGGTCAGACCACCGTCCTTGGAGAAGGCCTCCGTAAATGAGCCGCGGTACGTGCGCAGGAGAAGCCAGAGTCGGCCGTCGGCCAATTCAGTGATGGTGCCCTCGATGCCGCCGCCGTGGTCCCCATAGCCGCCGTACTCGCCGAGGTCGACGACATCCCCCTTTTCCCAGTTCTGTCCCTCGTCGTCGGACACGTAAGCAAACGAGACATGGCGGCCGGGGTCTCGCACGGCCTGCTGGCTGATTAGAACGATGCGGCCGGAGCGCAATTGGATCATCTGGCGAATCGCCCCGCTCCATCCCGTCTGAAGTCGTTGCGGTTCCTGCCACGTCTCGCCCTCGTCAAGGCTTCGGATCACATAGACCGGGAGCTGGCAATCCGGTTGTGGTCCGCCCTTCTTCTGGTCCCAGCTGAGCTTCTGCTCTTTTGCGTTGAGAAAGGCGAACAGTATGGTGCCATCGCGCGTGCGAAGGATCGCGGCCTCGCCCCGCGACTCGAAGCGGTCCGGTTCTCGGAAAAGCGGGCGAGGCCGCCAGGTGCGGCCATTGTCATGGCTGATGCTCGCGTCCTTGGGGCCGGCGGCGAGGATTGCGCCGTCCCCTCGTTTCACAAAGGGGCCGAGCAGGTCCGTGGGCAGGCGCTCGCACCGGGGATCGACGAGGATTTTCTTGGTTCCAAAATCGATTTCCTTCCACGGTGTGGCAGCCAACAGCAGGAGGAGCGGTAATGCATGTGCGGGGGTCATGGGCATATCGCTTCGGGTTGACCCGACTTGCGGGGGGTGGGCTATCGGTTTTGATGCCAGTGCCTATCGGCGAAATCCATGTAGCGGTCCCAGTCGTAATCGGTGACATCATGTTTCCCATCGCGGATGTGGTAGCCGATGGTGCCTGCGACCGGGGCATTGATGGCGGGCATCTCGGTGGCCGGGAGGCCGTCGGTACCGAGCATTCGGTAGACAGGATCGGCAGCCTTGGCGGCGAGGAACTCGCCCTTGGGATCGGCCCACCGATCCTGTTCGGCGCTGGCGACATAGACGGGCCGGGGCGCCATCAGCGCGATGAGCATGTGCTGGTCGAGGGGGAGTTCGGACTCGCGGTCAACGTACGTGGAGAACGCCGGACAGAACCAGTGGGGGAAGGCCCTCGTGATGTGGCGGATCTGTTCGCCGAAATCGCGGCGGTGAAGGTCGGCGCCGCCGCATCCGGAATCGTTGGAGATAACGATCGCGAAGCGCTCGTCGTTGGCACCCGCCCAGAGGGCAGTCTTGCCGAGGCGCGAGTGGCCCATGACCGCGATGTGTTTCGCGTCGATGTCGGGGTCGGTCTGGAGATAGTCCATCGCGCGGGACAGTCCCCATGCCCAGGCGGTGATGGCCCCGGGGGCATCGGATGCGCGGGTGCCATCGCCGGATTTCTGCCAGACGGGGAAGACGCCTGACTTGAAGTCGTCGAAGAAATCTGGGGCGATATCGCCGTAGTAGGCGGTGGCGACGGCATAGCCGCGCGCGAGGATGCGCTCGACCGGCCAGCGACTGGAGCGGACCCCACGGGATGTTTCGGTGGCCCGGTTGTTGACGACGCCGAATTCCTTGTTGTCCCGCATCCAGTTCGTGTTGAGGTCGATGCCGGGGTCGGAGTGAATCGAGTGATTGCCGTAGAAGTTCAGGCCGATGAAGGCGGGCGTGGGGCCAACGTGGTTCTTGGGAATGTATACGAGCAGATCCATGGAGGGTTCGCCCGATTGACCGAAGAAGTGGATGCGGATCTGTTTGCGGATGGCCTTGCCGCCGAGGGCGGCTGGGTCGATGCGGGGCGGGTCGAAGCGCACGCCGACCGGCGGTGCGGGCATGCGCCCATATTCGTATTTTGAGAACAGCTCGAGGATTTCTGGTCGGCGCTTGCCGCGCCACGTGGCGGGATCGGCGACGCGTGTGCCGTCCATGCACATGAGGGGGTCGGGGAGCGTGTACGACGAGACCTTGGATTCGTCGTAGTTGGTGGGTGGTGGGGCAACGGCCGCGGGGGCACTCGCCCCAATGAGGAATGCTGTCGCCAGAGGGCATGCGGCGGGGAATCGGCGCGGTGTCATGGCAGCAGGGTGTCCGCTGGACGACGGTGGGTCAAGAGGGTCGAGAGGCCCCGTGCCCCGGTCCAGCGCCCAACTGCCAACGGGATCGGTTATTGGAGTTTCTTCCCCTCGAATTCGCCGGTGAGGCTTTCGAGGAAGGCCACGAGATTGGAGGTCTCTTGGTCGGTGAAGTTTCGTCCGAGCTGGTACGTGCCCATTTTTCGGACGGCCTCCGCCAGTGTCTTGGCCGACGCGTCGTGGAAATAGGGCGGGGTGAGAGCGACATTGCGGAGGAGGGGCGTCTTGAACCGGTGCTTGTCGCGCGGCTGTTTCGTGACAGAGGCGCGTCCGTTGTCGGCGTCGGTGGGGTTTCTTCGATTGGCGAAGTAGTCGGCATGCAGACCCATTTTTTCGTAGGAGCGACCGCCCATGGCCATACCGGCGTGGCAGGTAGCGCAGCCGGCATCCATGAACAGGGCATGGCCTTTCTTGGCGGCTTCGGTCAGCGCGCTCTTGTCCCCGAGGAGGAATCTGTCGAAGGGGGAGTTGGGCGTCAGGAGGGTCTTCTCAAACGTGGCGATGGCATCGCAGACATTCTCTTGGGTGATGCCGCCGGGATAGGATGCTTCGAACTCGGCCTTGAAGGCGGCATCCTGGGAGAGCTTTTGGACGATCTCGGGCCAGCTGGAGGCCATCTCAATGGGGTTGGCGGGAGGGCCGGCGGCCTGTGCGGCGAGGTCGGCGGCACGCCCATCCCAGAACTGTGCGATCTGGAGTGCGGCGTTGTAGACGGTGGGGGCATTGATGCCTCCCTTGGCACCGCCCACGCCAGTGGAGACGGGCTCGCGGTCCGTGCCGCCCTTAGCAAGGTCATGGCAGGAGGCGCAGGAGAGGGTGTTGTCCTTAGACAAGCGGGTGTCGTGGTAGAGCCGCTTTCCGAGCGCGACTTTCTTTTCATCGAGTTTTTGGGGTTGGGGGATGGGCTGGATGACGGCCGTTTTCAGGTTATCGGGGGCGGCGGGGCTGGAATAGCGGGCCGCGCGGACCTCATGGATCCAGGAGACCACGGCCTTTTTCTCGTCGGCGGTGAGGGCGCCGTCCCAGTGCATGGCGAGGTATCGCGCGGGCGGCATGGACTCCTTGAGGATGACGTGCTCCAGTTTGGCGAGGGTCGCCTCACAGATGGGTTCGGCTGGTGCCTTGGCAAACGTGGCGACCATATCCAGGTGTTCGGTTCCCTTCTGGATGTCGCCCTTGACTAGCGAGGATGCCACGGGCAACGCCGCATAAAAGGGAAGGTTGCCCTGGTCGGTGTGGCAGTTGCCGCATTTTTCGCCGAGGGCGTGCACAGCGGTGAGGTAGGCCTGGGGAGCGCCCGCCTCGGAGCCCAGCTTGACGCCTTTGGGCAATCCGACGATGAGGTTAATGATGGGGAGTATCACGGCCAGGGCGATGACTGCGGCGACAGCCGCGAGGATGAGTTTTTTCATGGGGGGTCTCCTGACTTAAGCGTTTCTGCCTGACGCTATTTTGGTCGTTTGGCGGCAGGGTTTCAAGAGCAAGTTTTGATTGGCATGTTCGGGGGTCTGAGGGGGGGAATGATCGGGGCCTTGCGGTTCGCGCGTTGGGGTGGATAGATTCCCTAGTGGGTTTCGCGGAATGCTTCCGGTCTGGAGATTGGCGCGGATCGTCGCGGGTGCGGCGGCTAGCGGGATTGTTGCGGCCGGTGGACGGGGCCGGTCTGGAGGAGATGGCGCGGGAGGCGCGGTCCCTGACGCAGAGGCACTTTGGTCGGACGATGCGGCTCTACGCCCCGCTGTACCTGTCAAATGAGTGCATCAATGCGTGCAAGTACTGCGGTTTCTCGCGGGACAATGCGATATTGCGGGTGACGCTCGCGGTGGACGATGTAGAGAAGGAGGCCCGGTATCTGGCCGAGAAGGGTTTTCGCTCCATCCTTCTGGTGGCGGGCGAGCACCCGAGGTTTGTTTCGGAGGGATATATGGAGGCGTGCGTGCGCCGGGTGGCTGCGCTGGCGCCGTCGGTGTCCCTGGAAGTTGGGCCACTGGAGGAGGCGGCCTATCGGCCTCTTGTTCAGGCGGGGGCGGATGGTCTGGTCGTTTATCAGGAGACCTATGATCGGGAGTGCTACGCGGACTTGCATACGGCGGGACCGAAGAAGGATTTCGATTGGCGGCTGGGATGCCCGGAGCGTGCGGCGGCGGCGGGATTCAAGAGGGTGGGGATCGGTGCGTTACTGGGGCTGGCCGACTGGCGAGAGGAGGCGCTGCGGCTGGGCGCGCACGCAGATTATCTCTTGCGGGCGTGCTGGCGGTCGTTTCTGACGGTCTCGTTTCCGCGGCTGCGGCCTGCCGCGGGGGAATTTGCGCCACGATTTCCCCTGGGCGACCGCGAATTCGTGCAGTTGGTGTGCGCATTCCGGATCGCGTTTCCGAGGATTGGATTGGTGCTTTCGACGAGGGAGCCGGAACGATTGCGGGATCATTTGGCGTGCCTTGGCGTGACGCACATGAGCGCCGGTTCGCACACGGAACCCGGCGGCTATACGGGGGCGGGGCAGGAATTGGCGCACCTCACCGTCCGCGGTCGCCCCGTGCCGTTCATCGCGTCGGAGGGCGAACATCAGAGCGCGACCCAGCAGTTCGCGATAGCCGACGAGCGCCCCGCATCTGAGGTCGCGCATCGGCTGCTGGAGATGGGTTTCGATCCGGTTTGGAAGGACTGGGATCAGGCATTGGCAGGAACGGTCGGCGGGGATGGGAGCGCGTGAGCGAAACGATCCAAGTCTATGTCAATGGCGAGCCCCGGCAAGTGGCAGGGGGCACGACGGTCGCGGCGTTGGTCGGGCAGCTGGGGTTCGATGCGAGGACGCTGCTCGTGGAATTCAACGGTGAGCCCTTGGCGCGGGATCGGTGGGGTTCCACGGCACTGGCCGGGGGGGACAAGCTGGAATTGTTCCGGGTATCGGCCGGGGGATAGGCGAAGATCGACCTGTCGCGCCGCCTTCGAATCTGATTGCAGAAACGCAGTTGTGGAGGGTCACTCGGATCTGGCACGATAATCGATCTGGGCGCAAGCGGGCGGTCGGCCCGATGTTGGTGATCCGATGCCGAGGAAATGACATGCGGCTTCAACTGATAGTCACATTGGTGTTTGCATCGGGTCTGGCCGCGGCCGCCGACGCCCAGATGGTTCGCCACATCGAGACGCAACGACCTCTCCGCATCAACACGCAATTGGTGGAGGGTGGGAAAGCGGCGGCGATCATCGCCGCATCGGCCAAGGACGCCTCGCTGGCGAGCCAGATCGTGAGTCGCGTGCGGCAACTGACCGGCGTTCAGCTGGCCGTCGTTGATGACGCCAACGTCACCGACGCGGATCTCAGGCGGGCCGACGTCATCGTGATCGGCAACCATGCCTCGAACAAGGTCGCGGAGCGCCTGTACGTGAGGGATCTGACCTTTGAGGATTACGTCTATCCGGGAATCGCCGGAACCGAACCCGATGGCAGTGGCGCACCGGTGACAGGCTATGTCATCCGGACGGTCCATGACCCCTTTGGGTTTGGCCGCAACTGCATCGTGCTGGCGGGGAGCGAGCCGGCCGGCACGGCGGAGGCGGTCAAACAGTTCGCGGCCTCGCTGGATACGAAGGGATCGGTCGTCGTGCCACAGACAGTGAAGGTTCGCTTTGGCACCAGGCAGCTGATGAAGCCCGCCTACACCAAGAACGAGCTCCCGCAGGCGCAGGTGGATCGGATCATTGAGGGACTGCGGCGGCAGATTTCGCGCATGACGCGGCTTCAGGACAACATCTGGTACAGCACCGAATCGTATGCGATGGGCTACCACCTGACAGGCAATTCGTGCTGGGGCCAGATATACAAGGCCCAGATGGAAATCCTCGCGGAGAACCTCGAGCGGTTCAACTCGATGCCGAACAATTACATCGAGGGCGTGCACAAGCTCCTGCCGGCCTGGGAATTGATGGAGGAGACGCCGTTTTTTTCAGACGCCGAACGGCTCAAGATGGTGAATGTCGTGCTGGAGGTGGCTTACCGCAACGCGACCGCATGGGAGCACTACCTGAAAGATCCGCGGCGCGAAGCCATCGACAGCCATGGCGGCGAGCGGGTCCAGTCGCTGCGTCTGGCGGGACTCTATTTCGGTGATCGCTATGGGATCAACCGCCAATGGGTTACCATGAGCGACGAGGCGATCAACTTCATGAACACGACGCCCCGGTCGTGCGACGGTTATCGCCTGGGCTGCGGCCATTGCACCCGGCTGAACGAATACGCCCGCCGGAGCGGTGACATGCGCTATCTCGAAAATCGGACCTGCCGCCAGCAGGCCGACCTCGTGATGGCCTGCACCGACAACCAGGGCTACACCCTGTCGATCGGCGACGCCGGCGACATGAACACCCGGATCGATCGAAACTGGAACATGGCGAGGTTCATGGGAGAGGTCGCCTGGTACTATAAGGACCCATCTTATGTGTGGTTCACCCGAAACCTCGCCTATCACGAGCTGCCGTTCATGGGATTCGTGACCGGCGAAAAGCCGCCGCCGCCGGAACGCTTCATAGGCCTCGTGGTGTTGCCCATGCATCCCGTCATTTACGGGCGGGTCAAGGATGACGAGCGCAACACGGTGCGCACATTTGAACCGGCGCCCCCGCTCACCGTGAAATGCGAAGAGGCGTTCGATAAGCTGATGTTTCGCGAGGGCCTCGATCCGAACCAGCAATACCTTCTGCTCGACGGCGTGTCTGGGATGGATCACGGGCACATCGATGGCAACGGCATCGCCCGGTTCAGCGATCTCGCCCGCATATGGTTGTTTGACGTGGGTTGGACGCGCGTCTATCCGCGCGACCACAACATGCTCCTGGTCGTGAAAGACGGGGCATCCGAGGCGCCCCAGAAGTTCACGCGGCTCGATTTTTCGGCAGATACGGGAACGGCCGCTTTCACGAAGACGACGATCCCCGATTACAGCGGCGTGGACTGGTCGCGCCATCTTTTCTGGCTGAAGGGTGGCTGGGTGCTGGCGCTGGATCGCGCGGTGGCGAAGGGAGCGGGCAATTACACGCTGCGATGCCGTTGGCGCAGCACGGGCGAGGCCGCGCCGCAACCCGACGGCCTTCTCGTCACGCAATCGGGGCCGCGCTTCCGGATCCTGAACGTCGATGGCTCGCGGCGGCGGCTCAGAGAGGCCTGGCTCGATGACACTGGCGATGCGCTCGCCTCGTATCCGCATGTGGGCAAAGGGGGCGAGACGATCATGTACGACAATGTTGTTGAGAAGCGCCTTGCCCCCGGCGAGAGCCACACGTTCCAGAATCTGTTCTATGCCACATCCGATCAGGTGCGTCGTGAGTGCCGCATCGAGCGCGTGGACGATTCGACGGTCCGGATCGTGTCGCAGGGCAAGCCCATGGTCGCCGGGATCGGGAAGGACGGTTCCACCTACATGCTGTCGGGGAGCAAATTCTGGGTGGCGCACGGGACGTCGCTCGGGCAACCGCCGCTGTTTCAGGCGACACAGCCGGTGGATATAGAATATGATCTGGCCACCGGGCGTGGCACGGTGGTGACGACATCGCCTGCGAGGGTGACGATTCTCGGGGGTCCGGCGTCGGGGACATCGGTCGCCGCGGGCAGACATCCGCTGATGTGGCAGGCTTCGCGTGATGGCGCGGCGCGCCTTGGCGCCATGCTGATGGGATTCCGGCCGACGCAGGCCCCTGTGACGCCCGCGCGACCGACGCAGCCCGCGGGTCTCACGGCAATGTGGGAGACTCGCGCGGTGCAGCCTTGCGAGATTCTGGACATGGCGGTCGGCGACCTCGACGGGGACGGCAAGTCGGAGATCATCACCGCGGGCGATGACGGCTCGGTCAGCGTGCTTGGCTTTGACGGAAAGATGCGCTGGCGGCGCGACGGGATGGGCCGGGCCGACTCGGTGACGGTGGCGCGCTTCGACGGAAAACCGCATGTCGTCGTCGGCTGTCGGCAATCACCGTACATCTTTGTTTTTGATGGCGCCGGCACGCGCATCGAGGGCCAGTGGGCGAAGCTGGATGCCGCGGCTGATTCGTACAAAGGGGTAGCCTCGCCCGTGCGGTTTGTCGCGGCGGCCGACATGAACGGCGACGGGGCCGACGAGTTGCTGGCGGCCAATCGCTGCGTGAGCGAGGAGGGTATGCGGGGGCATGTGTACTGTTATGACGCGATGGGCCGGATGATCTGGCAGCAGCGGCCCGTGGAGCATGAGCTTTGCGCGGGCGCCATCGGCGAACTCAAACCCGGCGGACCGAAACTGTTGTTCGTGGGCGGCTCCTTCGGAAATTGCGCCGCCTTGAATGGCAGTGGGCGCGAGGTGTTTCGCGCGCCGACCAGCCATCGCTCCACCGTGATCTGCGCCGGCGACGTGGATGGCGATGGCGACAACGAGGTCCTCATTGGCGGCAATGACAATTACGTTCACCTGCACGGGGCCGACGGAAAACGCCGTTGGATGCACAACGTCGGTGGACCGGCCAGCGGCATTGAAGTGATCGATGTGAATGGCGACCACGAGCCCGAGATCGTGGTCGCCACCGCCGAGTTGAACGCCAATGTCTTCGCCCTGAAGGCCGACGGGACGCGCGTCTGGCAATTTGCCGCCGGCGAAGAGGTCCACGGCCTGGCCGTCGGCAGCGTCGACAGCCGGTCCGGCGACGAGATCGTGCTCGGCACGGATGGCGAGGGCGTGCTCGTCCTCGGCGGCCAAGGCAAGCCTATCGGAGGGGCAACAACTTCTGGCTGCGTCGCCAGGCTCGCCCTTTGCCCGGGCGCATCACGCAATCGGAGCGATATTCTCGCGGCGATGAAGAACGGCTCGGTAGTCAGGCTGTCCTTGGCGCGGTGAGTCGTGCGCCTTCCTTTCGCGGCGCGAGCAATCCTCCCTGGTGTGTTCTCCATGCATCCTGAGGGCTGAATTCCAGCGATCCGCCTAGGCAACACAATGAATCTCATCCGGGGCGGCGGGATCGTCGTGTCATATTTGGCTTCGCGTCACTCGGGACTCGGATTATTGTGCGAGCCCTGATGACCCGCGGGCGACGGAGTGCCTTGGGCGGATTAGTCGTGGCGCTGACGGCTGAGGCCTGCATGGCGTCGGGGGGTGCCGTGATCGGGGGGGGGATCGGTTTTCTGATGGCGGGCGACATGTCGGATGCGGTCGGGGTGGAATCCCACCCGGCGCGTGATTTGGCAGAGAGGCTGGTTTCGGCAACGGTCATCTTGCCGAATGGGGACGGCAGGTTCGTGGATCGAGATGGGAAGGTGGTGACGCTCGATCGATTCCGCGTCGTCTGGTGTCATGGGGGGGACTCGGTCCAGCGGTTGGACTTGGCTTCCCAACCGACGGCGGTTGAGAGCCTGAGGCAGTATGTCGGGGGAGGCCGGGGACTCTTGCTCAGCGGAGGTGCGGCGGCCCTCGTGGCGCCGTTGCAGGTCGATACCGTCCGGATGCGGCCCATGAAATCAGACAATGACCGCGGCCAGGCAGGACTCGTGCCCCTGAACCTCTGGCATCCGGCCTTCAGGGGCCTCGATATAGATCGCGGGGTGCTCTGGATGTCCAACGCCATGTTTCCGTCGTTTGCCGAGTTTCGCCCGACGAGCAGTCCCGCGAAAGGGATGCGCCTCGCGCGGACGCCCGGCGGGCCAGAGATTCCTCTTTTGGAGTATGGCCTCGGCGACGGGCGCATCGTCGTGATGGGATGGCAATTGGGCCGGCTCTACGGCGATGCCGCGGCGGCATACCGGGGGAATTTTGAGGGCCTGATCTCGAATCTCGTGCGGTACCTCGGCGATGCTAAGGCATGGCAACCGCTCGCGATGGATGGCGAGGGCATGCCGCCGAGAGCCGGTCCGATTCGGGCCGTGTCCGAGGCCGAGTTGCGATCAGTGGAACTGGCCATCCGCGACCTGATGGAGACATTCGGGGAGCGATATCGCGGGGGGTCGGACTTCTTGAAGCGGTTGGCCGCGCTGAGGGATGCCCAAGGCGAGGTTTTGGGGCAGGCACAGGCGGCCCCATCGCGGGTGCCGGCGCCGCCGGGATTGATGGCGGACATCGCCCGCCAATTTGACGCGCTTCGACGCGAGGCGCTTCTGGCGAATCCCCTTTTGGATTTTCATCGGCTGCTTCTGGTCAAGCGCGGGGCCAACAATCTTGGCCTGCCTCGCAATTACGAGAGCAATTCCAGCCTTAAGCCGACCGGTTATGACAACGAGATCGCGGTCCTCGGCCCGGCCGGGCCCGAGGGGCAGCTCACCACGTTCTATCGCCCCGAGGGTGGGAGGTTTGTCGGGGACGTGGATCTCCATTTCGATGCCGATCGGATGCTCTTCTCCATGCCGGGATCGGATGGGCGCTGGCGGGTATCGGAGATCAGCGCCGACGGCTCGAATCTCCACGAGCTTCCGCTGATCAACGAACCGGACGTCGATAACTATGATGCCTGCTATCTTCCCGATGGCCGGATCGTTTTTGGATCGACGGCGTGTTTTACGGGCGTGCCGTGCATCAATGGCTCGGGCCATGTCGCCAACCTGTACCTGCTGGAGACCGGGGGAAGGATCCGCCAACTCACCGTCGAACAAGACCACGACTGGTGTCCTGCCGTGCTGAACAACGGCCGCGTCCTGTATCTTCGCTGGGAGTACACGGACCTGCCGCACGCGTTCTCGCGCATCCTTTTCCACATGAATCCCGATGGCACGGAGCAGATGGAATACTATGGCAGCAATTCCTACTGGCCCGCCTCCATGTTCTACGCGCGGCCGATCCCCGGGCATCCGACGAAGGTGGTGGCGGTCGTGGGCGGACATCACGAGCTACCAAGGATGGGCGAACTGGTGATTTTCGATCCCGCGCGGGGGCGCTTTGAGGCCGACGGCGCCGTCCAGAGGACTCCGGGGCACGGGCGCAAGGTCGCGCCGACGATGCTCGACCTGCCCATCGCGCAGAGCTGGCCGAAGTTCCTCCACCCATATCCCCTCGGCGAGAAATATTTCTTGGTGTCCTGCAAGCCCTCGGCCGATGCGCTCTGGGGAATCTATCTTGTGGATGTTTTCGACAACATGCTGCTGCTGCGCGAGGAACCGGGCTATGCGTTGCTGGAACCAATCCCATTTCGGAAAACCGCGCGACCGCCGGCGATCCCGGACAAGGTGGATCTGGTCCGCCGCGATGCGGAGGTCTCGATCGCGGACGTTTACGCTGGCGAGGCGCTCAGGGGAGTGCCGCGGGGCACGATCAGGCGCCTGCGGTTGGTCAGTTACCAGTTCGGTTATCAGGGCATGGGAGCAGAACCCTACAGCGTGGGGCTCGACGGCCCATGGGACCCGAAGATAGTCCTGGGCACGGTGCCGGTGCAGGAGGACGGTTCCGCCCGATTCCGGGTGCCGGCGTACACTCCGATTGCGCTGCAGCCGCTTGATGCTGAAGGGAAGGCTGTCCAGCTGATGCGGAGTTGGTTCACGGCGATGCCCGGGGAAGTGGTCTCATGCGTCGGTTGTCACGAGATGCAGAACACGGCTCCGCCTGTCCGAAAGACGATGGCCGGAGGACGGGAGCCCGACGCGATTGAGCCGTGGCGCGGGCCACCGAGAGGATTTGCGTTCCGGCGGGAGGTCCAACCGGTGCTGGACGCCCACTGCATCGGCTGCCACGACGGAAAGCCACGGCCCGACGGGCGCAGTATTCCCAGTCTTATTGACGGGGAACCGGTGCCGACGCTCAACAACAACTCGCGGATGAATCAGGCCTCGCGATTCAGCCCATCCTACTATCAGTTGCGCCGATTCGTGCGGACGCCGACCAAGGAGAGTGATCTGCACCTATTGACACCGTGGGAATTCCACGCCGACACGACGCGGCTCGTGCAAATGCTCCAGAAGGGACATCACGGGCTCACTCTCGGCGCCGAGGCCCGGGACCGCCTGGTGACCTGGATCGACCTGAATGCGCCCTACCATGGGAACTGGACGGATATCCGGGGAACCGAGATCGGCCCCGAGGTGAAGCACCAGTGGGAACGCCGCCGCGCCATGCGGAAGATGTTTGCAAATATGGAGGACGATCCTGAGGCGATCTACCCCGGCGCGACGCCGATTGCGATCGCGCCCAAGTTGCGTCCCGTGGCCAGCGGCGAGGGAGTTCGCCCCCGGGGGCAGTCGCCCGGCGCCGTTGGGGGCGACGCCTTGCAGCGGCCGATCCCCGCACGACTCCCGTGCGTGTCGGTCCCGCTGGCGGATGGGATTTCGGTGGAACTGGTCCAGATCCCGGCCGGGGATTTTGTTATGGGGCAGGAGGACGGCTATGCCGACGAGCGCCCGACCTGTCGCGTGACGATCCGGTCGCCATTTTGGATGGGGCGATATGAGGTGACCAACGAGCAGTTCGCCCTGTTCGATCCGGCGCACGACAGCCGACTGGAACACGGTGATTTCCTGCAGTTCGGCCCGGGCGAACGCGGCTGGAGCCTTTCTGGGGCGAACCAGCCGGTGGTCCGTGCATCCTGGAACGAGGCGATGGCGTTCTGCCGTTGGCTCTCTCGCAAGACAGGCCGACGATTCACGCTGCCGAGCGAGGCCCAGTGGGAGTACGCGTGCCGGGCGACGACATCGACGCCGCTCTGGTACGGCGCGACGGACGTTGATTTCTCGGCGTTTGCCAATGTCTCCGATGCCCGCCATCAGGCGATCGACGACTTTGGGGAACCCGGACGCCAGTTGGTGATCCCGCCGTGGCGTCCGGCCGACGCGCGGTATGACGATGGGAGTCGCGTTTCGGCGCCCGTGGGAAGTTATCGGCCGAATCCGTGGGGCCTTTTCGACATGCATGGGAACGTGGCGGAATGGACATGCTCGGACTACCATCCCTACCCGCACGAGGATGGCATGGGGAGCAAGCCACGGGGTTCCGACTGCAAGAAGGTTGTTCGTGGCGGCTCCTGGTATGATCGCCCGGACCGCTGCCGCTCTGCCTTTCGTCAGGCTTACCCCGCCAGCCAGCCGGTGTACGACGTGGGTTTTCGCGTCATCTGTGAGGGGGGCGGGGATCTCTCCCATGCCATAGGCGATTGAGGGGCGGGTTTTTCGACGGGCCGCGAACCCTTGAAGTGGACAACCGGGCGCGCTCCGATAAAGTTCAAACATGATTGAAGTTCTAAAGATTGCGATGGTGGGGCTCGGGGTGTTTTCGGCGCGCGCGGAACCAGGGCCCCAAATCGGCATCAAGAACGATTTTGTGGATTTCGCTCTCGGAGCCGACGGGCGGAACCGGTGCTTCGTTGATCGGTCGACGGGCCAGGACTATTGCGCGGGGAAGGGGAACTCGCCGTTCGCGCGCGTGAAGAAAGGGGGCAAGGAGTATCCCGTCACCGCCGCCACCTGCACGGACGGCGTCGTGACGGTCCGGTTTGGTGATGCCGGGGTGACGGCCGACATCGGAGTCGAGGTGAAGGGACGCTATCTCGTGTTTGAGGTGAAGAGGCTGGAGGGGGAGGGCGTCGAGGAGTTCACGTTCATCGACGTCCCGCTGACGACGAAAGGACAGCCCGAGGAGGCTTTCGCGGCGTGTGCGCTGGCGCTGAATCTGCAGACCAACGTGCGGGACTTGCCGGGCCCATCCAGCCGCCTGCGCGCCGCGTGTTACCCGCGGTTCGGCTTTGTGGGGGCCAGGGCGGCGGTGATCGGCTGCCCGCGGGACAAATTGCGGGAGATCATGAAGGAGGTGGTTGGCGACGCCCCGGGGCTGCCGCATTCGCAGCTGGGTGGGCCGTGGGCGATGGACGCGCCCGAAAACTATGGCTCCTACCTGATGACCACCGGGATTTCGGAGAAAGACGTGGATGATTGGATTGGTGTCGCGCGAAGCCTCGGGGTTCGCCAGATCGATATGCATGGCGGCAGGTCGTTTCGATTCGGGGACTGCGAGCCCGATCCCAAGATGTACCCGAACGGGCGCGCGAGCCTGAAGGCCGTGATCGATAAGCTGCATGCCGCGGGGATCCTGGCGGGCCTGCACACCTACGCGTTTTTCATGGCGAAGAATTGCCCGTGGGTCACGCCGGTGCCCGACCCGCGACTGGGCAAGGACGCGACGTTCACCTTGGCGGAGGCCCTGACGGCGGAGGCAACCACGGTGCCGGTGGAAGAGCCCACGGCGAATATGTCCACCGTAACGGGCTTTTTCGTTCGGAATAGCGTGACGCTGCAGGTCGACGACGAACTGATCACGTACGGCGACGTCTCGAAAGAGGCGCCATTTGGATTCAAGGGCTGCAAGCGCGGGGCATGGGGCACGCGCGTGGCCCCGCACGCCAAGGGCACCAGGGTGCAGCATCTGCGGGAATGTTTCGGGCTTTTCGTGCCCGATGGCGAATCGACCCTGCTCACCGAAGTGGCGGCCAAGACCGCGGAAATGTTCAACGAGTGCGGATTCGACATGATCTATCTCGATGCGCTGGATGGCGAGGACGCGATAGCCGGGCGGGAGAACGGGTGGCATTACGGCTCAAAATTCACGTTCGAGATCTGCCAGCGTCTGAAAAAATCGGCGATCATGGAGATGAGCACATTCCACCATCATCTGTGGTTCGTGCGGTCGCGGATGGGCGCGTGGGATCACCCCAGCCGGAGCCACAAGAAGTTCGTCGATATCCATTGCGCGGCCAACGCGATGTGCCAGCGGATGTTCATGCCGTCCAACCTGGGCTGGTGGTCGTTCAAGACGTGGACGGGCGCGCTGGGGGAGCCGACCTTTTCCGATGATATCGAGTACTGGTGCGGCAAGGCCCTCGCGAACGATTCGAGCATCGAGATCGGCGTTTCCCCGGCGGATCTTGCGAAGACACCGGCGCTGCCGAGATTGGCGGCGATCGTCAAGCGGTACGAGGACCTGCGGCTGGCGAAGTATTTCGGCGAGGAGGTGAAACGGGAACTTCGGGTGCCGGGCGACGAGTTTTCCCTGGGTCAAGATGCCGGAGGGAAGTGGGGCTTCCGGCGCATCCAGTACTCGAAGCACAGGGTTGAGGGACTCGATGGCTGGAGCGACAGCTGGGGCGTCACGAACCGCTTTGGCCAGCAACCGCTTCGGCTCAGGATCGAGGCGCTCCTGTCCGCGGGCGCGTACGATGCCCCCGGGAATATCACCCTGGCGGATTTCCGCGACGCCAACGAATTCACGAACCGCGTGGCGGAGGCCGGGATTCGTTTCGGGTTGGAACCCTGCGCCGATGTCGTGAAGGTCGGACAGACGAGCGGGCGATTCAGTGCGACGAGCGAGCGACAGGGCCGCGAGCGCGCCTGGGCCAAGGCGGGAAAGGTTTTTGCGCCGGCGTTGAACCTCGAAAAACATCAGGCGATGGGTGTGTGGGTTCATGGCGACGGCAAAGGGGAGGTCCTGAACCTGCAATTGAAAAGCCCTCCCGGATTCACACCCGGGGATGGCGATCACTACATCATCGTGGACTTCACCGGCTGGCGCTATTTTGAGCTGATCGAGCCCGAGGGCGAACGATACGCCAGTTACTCATGGCCCTATGGCGGCATCTACTCCATCTACCGCGAGAATGTCACCTATTCACGCGTGCACGCCCTAAACATGTTTTTGAACAACATCCCCGCGAAGGGTGCGGTGGCGTGCGAGATGTCGCCGATCGTCGCCCTTCCGACGGTGACGGCCAAGCTGCGCAATCCGGCGATCGCGATCGCGGGCGGGACCATCCGGTTCCCGGTGGAAATGGAGAGCGGGAGTTATCTTGAATTTCAGTCAATGGCCGACTGCAAACTATATGGCCCGAAGGGCGAGCTACTCCGCGAGATCAGGCCGGAGGGCGACGTGCCGGCTTTGGGGGGCGGGCCGAACCGCATCTCATTCTCATGCGATGGATCCCCCGGGCTGCGTCTCAGGGCGCGCGTGACAGTGATCGCGCTCGGGCCCGCCGTGGGCGGCCGGTGATGGTGGGAGGCTTGGGCCACGGGCTCGCGCGAAGCGTTTTGAAGTGCGACGGCAGAGTCCGGCGGTTGCCGGACTCTGCCACCGCAGTCCAAAAACTGGATGGCATTCGGTCAACCCGCACAAGAAGCACACTTGCTCGAAAGGCCTAAGTGCCAACCTATCCTCTCCGGCAGTGCTTGAGCATGCGGTCGATATCGACGTATTTCTCGACGATCTCCTGGATGACGTGGATCTTGTCCTGATCGTCGGGCTCGGTCTTGATGGTCATCTTTCGGATGGCCTCTGCGGTGTCGTAGGGAGAGGCGGGCGCGCCGATGCAGGGGATGCCCATCCCCGCAAGCCCTGAGAGCAGGTCGGGTCGGGGCGTTTCACCGTCGCAGAAAACCACGCAGGCGGCGTGATCGGGGGACTTGGCGATGTCCGCGCGGAGCGAGGAGGCGGAGGATGCGGCGGCGGCGCACACGATGAGGGTTCCGGGGATTCTTGCGGGCGAGGTCCCGTGTGGGGCGGTCCAGAATTGGATGTCTGCAATGCGGCGTCGGCCGTGCTCCTGGCCCGCGAGGAAGGTGGCACCGATGTCGCGAACGATCTGCGCCGCGTTGGGCTGGGCGAGGAGGGGTTCGGCCGGGATGATGCCGAGCAGGTCTATGCCCATGCGCACGAGCGCGCGGCCCGCAAACTCCCGCACGGTGCCTATCTTGTCGGGCAGGACCTTGTTGAACACGACGCCGATGACGCGAGCCTTGTGCTTCTCGAAGAGGGCGAGGCTGAGCGAGACGTCGTCGATGGGATCGCCGATGCCGCCGCGGGTGACGATGATCGCGGGGCTGTCGAGGATCTTTGCGACGCGCGCGTTACTGAGTCCAAAGACGCTGCCGACCCCGGCGTGGCCGCTGCCCTCGATGATGACGAAATCCTTTTCCCAGGCCGCGCGGTCGAACGCGCGCCGCAGGCGCTCGACCAGCGGTCCCTCCGTGGCATCGGAGGCGAGGAACTTCCGGGTGAACTGCTTGCCGATGGCCAGTGGGCTCATGTCCTCGATGGGGACGCGGACGCCATAGGTGCGCTCCATGAGGACGGAATCTTCGTCGATGCGCATCCCGTTCACGTCGATGCATCGCTGGCCGACGGGTTTGATGTAGCCGATCTCCCGGAAGCGGGCCTTGAGCGCGTGGAAGAGGCCAAGCGCGACGGTGGTCTTACCCTCGTCCTGGCGCGTGGCCGCGATAAAGACGCGGGGCGTCTGCTTATTGAGCAAGGCGTGGCCCCGTTCAGGCGGAGGAGGGTGCGATTTCGGTCGGGGCATGCGGTCCGGCGCCTTGTTCCGGATAGAGTTCGCGATAGGCGATACAGCGCAGACCGACGATGGCGGCGACGCCGAGGATGTCCTCGGCGGTGGCCCCGCGAGAGACGTCGACGGCAGGCTTCGAAATGCCGATCAGGATGTTGCCGTAGGCTTGGGCGCCAGAGAGCCACTGGACCATCTTGGTGGCGATGTTGCCGGAATTGAGGTCTGGGAAGATGAGGACGTTGGCTTGGCCTGCGACGGCGCTGTTCTGGACCTTGCGCGCCGCGATGTCGGGGACGAGTGCGGCATCGACCTGGAGTTCGCCGTCGATGTCCATTTCGAGGTTCTTGTCGGTCGCGATTTTTCGGGCGAGGGCGGTGGCGGCGGCGACGCGCTCGGTATGGCGCGTCTGGGCGCTGCCCCGGGTCGAGTACGAGAGCATGGCGACCTTGGGCCGATGGCCGGTCAGCTGTCGGCAAATCGTGGCGGTTTCGACGGCGATGGTGGCGAGTTGTTCGACGGTGGGCTCTGGGATGACGCCGCAGTCCGCGAAGAAGTACAGGCCGCCGTCTCCGATCTGGGTGTTACTGGCCTGGAGGACCATGCAACTGGAGATCGCCGTGAAGCCAGGGAGGGGTTTGACGAGGCTGAACAGCGGCCGGAGGAGCGATCCGGAGGCGGTGCACGCGCCGCTGACGAGCGCGTCGGCCTGGCCGCCCTGGAGCATCATCGAGCCGAAGTAGTTCGGGTTCTGGAGCATCTTGCGGGCCTCTTCGGGAGCCATGTCCTTGTAGCGGGGCAGGCGCAGGAGGCGGGCGCAGAAGAGGTCGAGATCCTCGGCTTCGGCCGGATCGATGGTGTGGATGCGGACGAGTCCGACGCCGACGGAGCGCGCGACCTCGGCGATCTCGTCGCGCTTGCCGATCAGGATCGCCGGCCCAAGCTTGCGCTTCACGTACTCGCCGGCCGCGCGGACGATTCGTTCCTCGGTGCCCTCCGGGAAGACGATGCGCTTCGGGTGGCGCGCGAGCTTTGTAAAGACGTTGTCTATGAAGGCCATTGGAGCAATTCCCTCTATGTTGCTAGGGCCTTTGCTGCGGCTGTCAATAGATTGCCAGAGATCCGTTTTCGACGGGTTTTCGCCAGCGGTCTTGGACACCACGGGATATGGCGGTGTCTGGCGGAGTCGCGGCCGTTCGCCGACGATTTTTGTCGCGCGCGAGCAGTTGCCACGGTTTGCCCCTTGGAGCGGTCCTGTTCGGTGCCATGGGGAGCGGGCGTTTTGGATTGCGGTGGCAGGGCGAAGCGACGACACCGCTTTAGCCTCTGCCGGAGGCGAAGCCGATGGCCCTGGCTTGCGATTCGCGCGCTGCCAAAGCGGTGGCGCCGTCCGGCGGTTGCCGGACTCTGCCACCGCAGTCCAAAATTTTCCAGTCCTGAATCCCAGGTTAGGGCAGGATGCGCGCCCGCGAACAGCGCCTGAAGTTTCTGGATGGCCGATGAAGAACGTCATCGATTGGCCATGACGGCATGCATGGCCCAATGCCGCCGGGAGTGCCCGAGGCCTCGCGGGCCGCGCGTGCCATGTGCGGCCCGCAACGCGGTGGGAAGCGGACGCTGCCAATCGCGAGTTTTTCAACGGGCCGCCAGGCGTTGGCGGACCTGGGTGGCGAGGCGGCGTGGGAAAGCCGGGTCTTGTTCGGGGCGCCAGACGTGGTGGGCGTGGCGTGCGGACGGTGCGATGAAGTGCTCGTGCATGGGGCGCACGAAATTCTCCCAGAGGCGCAGGGTTTCCTCCACCGGGATGCGGCGGATTTCGGTGTCGCGACGGATCCTGCGGATGAGCCTGATATCGGCCGGCACATCGACGAATACGCGGATGCCGATGCGGCGGCGCAGCGCCGGGCGGTGCAGGACGAAGAGACCCTCCAGCAGGATAACGGGGGCCGACTCAACGGCGACGGTGGCTTGCGTGCGCGAATGGGTTGCGTAGTCGTACTGGGGGGCGAGGATCGTCCGGCCGGCGCGCAGCGAGTCAACATCCTTGATCAATCCGGGCGCATCGATGGCCGAGGGGTGATCGAAATTGACCCGCAGGATTTCTTCCTCGGATAATCCCGAGCGATCGCGGTAGTACCAGTCTTCCTGGAGGCGCGTCGTGCTGCCGCGGAGGTATCGGGCCAGATAATCGGCGAGCCAGGATTTCCCGGCGCCGGTGCCGCCCGCGATGCCGATGATGATGGGTGCCATGCCGCTGATGACTGCTGCCGCATGAGGATCTAATGCGAACCTTGCCACGCCGCCAAGGCGCAAAGGCGATTATCCCCGTGGGACGGGGATGGCGCGCGCGCGCAGCGGGTTTCTTTATTGGGCTGGAGGCTAGGCATGATGTCTGACGTGAAAACCCCGTAGCCGTGAGGCGGGCAATCCCGCCTGCCGCCGCGCGGGTGGGCATGGGGTGTGACTTGAAATATGGGCACGCCATCGGATAGATGGGGCCATGAACGGTCTAATGGCACGAAGGGTCTCGGCGTTTTTCGGGTTTTCGGCGGTGGCGCTGGGCGCATTTGGCGCGCACGGGCTCAAGTCGCTGTTGGCGGATCTTGGCACCGCGGCGAATTGGCAGACGGCCGTTCTCTATCATCTGGTGCACGCCATCGCACTATGGGCGATCGCCGCGCGCGAACCTTTCCTGCGTTCGGCGTGGTGGGCCTTCGTGATCGGGGTGACGGTGTTCAGCGGCTCGTTATATATCCTGTCGGTGACGGGCGCCCGCTGGCTGGGGGCGATCACACCCATCGGTGGCGTTTCCCTGCTTGTGGGGTGGGTGCTGCTGGCGATGGAACGCAGGAGATCCTAGCTCGAAAATTCAGACCTGAAATCGTAGGAGCCTGCTGGCAGGCGATTCCATGCGATGAGCGAATCGCGCGCAAGCGCGCTCCTACGTCTCCATTTTCACCGCTGGTGGTATCCGGCAGAACGTCAAGGCGCAGGCTTGAGGCACGTGACGCGTCCGTCGGCGGTGGCGGCGGTGATCAGGGGGCCGAGGGGAGAGAGATCGACGATGCGCGAGGCGAGGCCGCGTGAGGCGAGGGCTTTCCCCTTGGCGTCAAGGGTGGTGAGGCCGCCCCCGGCGGTGGCGGCGATGGCGACGGCGCGCTTGTCTTTCCCGAGGGTGATGAGTGCTGTGATGGGGGCCCCGAGATCCTGGCGCCAGCGGAGGGCTCCGTTGCCATTGAAACAATAGAGGCTGTGGCTCATTGAGCCCGCGAGTGCCTCGTCGTGGCCATCGCCATCGAGATCGGCGCAAGCGACCTTGCGGACCTCGTCGCCGGTGTCGAACTGCGCGCGCGGTTTGCCGTCGTGGGAAAGGATGTGGGCGATGCCGTCGCCACCGCCGAGGATGACGCCGCGGGTGCGCGCCCCGTCGAAGTTGCCCGTGGCGACGTCGTAGCAGATCGGGCCCATGTGGTAGGACCAGCGGCGGGTCCCGTCGGAGTTGAGCGCGCTGACCCAATAGTAATGCGTGCCGCAGACGACCTCGGCTTTCCCATCGCCATCGAGGTCGGCGACCGCGCCTGAGCGGGAGGGGTGAACGCTCTCGTAATTCCAGAGTTCGGTGCCGTCTCCGCGGAACGCGTAGAAGCGCCAGTTCTCTCCGCCCGCAATGACCTCCGGCTTGCCATCGCCATCGATGTCGCCAGAGCGGACGATGTTCACATAGGGCGGGCGGCGGTAGTATTTGAGCTCGCGCCTCCAGATCTCGCGGCCATCGGCGGCGAGCGCGGCGACAAAATGGTCCTGGCGGGCGACGAGGATCTCGTCGCGGCCGTCGGCGTCGAGGTCTGCCGCGGCGATGTCGTTGATGCGGCAACCGACGGGGATCTGCCAGCGTGGGGAACCATCGCCTTTCAGGGCGAACAGCGTTCCTTCTGCGGTGGCGACGAGCAGATCGGGGGCGGTGCGGGAGAGCCGGGCCGGGGCGATGCGGGTTATGTGAAATGGCGGCCTATTTGTGGCGGGTGCGCTGGGAGCGATCGTGGCGAGGTCGCGTTCCCAAACAATGGGCTGAGGGGGGGCGGTGGCGGTGGGTTTAAGGTTGGGAATCGGGGCGCGGCAGGGCGAGTGGATCAGGGCGTTTGCGGCCTCGGGGAGTTCGAGATCGATGGACGCGGGCGCATCGGAGCGATGGAGGACTCCTGCGGCTGTTCGCGCGGAGGTGGCGGCGAGAAGCGAGATGCGCTGCCCGTCGGCGGCGATGAGTTGCGCGTCGGATTCGGGCATCGCGGCAGGGGCTTGCCCTCGGCTTGGGCCGAGCGCGACGGCGAGGGGGCCCTGGGGCGTCTGGGCGATGGCGCCGCTGGCGGCGTCGATGGAGGCGAGTTTCCATGGCGATTCGGAGCCATCGGCGCTGCCGTGGATCGCAGTCGCAAAGAGGTAGGATTCCCCGGCCTTGAGGCGGACGGTGGCGATGGCCGCCAGAGAGCGGACCACCGGGTCCGCGTAGGGGTACCCCTTCCAATTTTCCCCGAGTTCGGGATCGTCAACCAGCCTCAGCTCTGGGCCCGGCGCGATCTGGATCCAGAGGGCGGGACCCTTCTGCTCAAGACGGAGGCCATCGGGCGTCAGTTCGGCTTTCCCGACGCCGTGCCAGAGCAAACGGAACTGATATTCGCCGGCCTCGCGCGCGGTCATTTGGTCCAGGACAAGGAATGCGTTGCTCGCCTTGTTCCATGAGATAGCCCGGTCCCAGTCGGCGCCCGCGTAACCATTGAGCCGGGTGCGGCTGAAACCGAAGCGTGGCGTTTCTCCCGCGCCGAGGAGCTCGGTGTAGGTTGGCAGCGGGGCGGACTGCCCATCGCGGAAGACCATCAGCGAGTTGTGGTATTTCACCTGGGCCTTGAAATAGTCATTGTCGGCGAGCCAGATCCGGCCGAATCGCGTGATCTGGAGCACGGCGTTGGCATCCAGGTGCTTGTGGCCGCCGTTGCCGAGGCCGTCGAGGAGGAGGTAGGCGGCGTCTGGATTCATGGCCTCGCGGAAGGAGATCTTGTCGAAGAGGCGCTCCGAGGGGGGGCGTTTTTCCGCGGGCCACGAGGCGACGTACTGTGGTTCAAGCGGCCAGGTTTTGACGCCGTTGAATTGCTCGGGCCGTTTTCCGGGGTCGTTGCGACAGAAGGCGTGGGTCTCGAAGGTATTCTTTATTTGGCGTTTGAGGTTCGCGGCCCATGCGGCGGCTGGGTCGTGCGTGGCGGAGGCAAAGATGTCGAGGCAGATCATCTCGCTGTTCCAGCATTGCCACGAGCCGGTGTCGCCGTACGGGACCTGGTAGCCGAGGTTATTCATGGTGCCGATGGCGTAGTCGATGAGCCGGCGGCCATTGCCATTCTCGAAGATCGCGGGATCGGGACGCGCTGCGGCATATCGCATGAGGTGGCCGGTGGTGAGCCACTGGTAGCCATTGCAATCCTCGAGGGGTTTGAAGTAGCGGGCCTGGCGCCGGAAGATGGCATCGGCCATCGAGAGCCATTGTTGGCCCTCGAGGGTATCGATGCCCTTCGAATAATAGAGTCCGGCGAACAGAGTGCCGAGGGCGGGGAACGTCTGGTGGTTGTGCGGGACGTGGTCGCCTGTGACGGCGGAGGCGCATTTCGGGATGACGGCCTCCGCGAGCCACCGGCCCATGGCCTTCATGACCCGGAGCCGATCCTCGTCGGTGACCGCGGGGTCGTCCTCGATGATGTCCCAGCCTGCGAGCACTTCGCTTGAGGGGAAGTCGCTGTCGAAACCCCATGGGCCGCCGTATTTTCTGGGGTCGGACTTGGCGCTGTCGAGGTACATGTCCCAGAGGGCGCAGAAGAGTTTGGCCTCGATGCTGGCGCCCGTGAGGCGGTAGCGCGTGGCGACGTTGGCGAGTTGCCCCGCGATGGAGGTGTGCTGTCCCTCGTCGAGGGCTTTTCGCGCGCGGGCGAGGCCGTTGGACAGCTGTCTGTCCGATGGGGTGGCCGCGGCCCAGGCGATCCGTTTCAAGAAGTCCTGGGCATAGGCGCGCTCGAAGAGGTGGGGCAATGCGAGATCTGGCCCCTTGGGTTGGCGCATTATGGCCTGGCAGAGCATCTCGGCGGCCTTGGCGAGGCCGGCGTCATCGGATGCGGCGGCGACGACCACATTCGCGCCGAGGCCGAATGGGTCGTGGATCGTGTGGACGAGCGAGCCGCCGCTGCCCGGGCAGATCGCATCGGCCGGGGTCATGTAGCGGGCGTAGAGCAGGAGCATCGCGGGGTTGGAAACGACATTGCCGAGGAGAATCGAGTTCTGTTTTGGTTGCCGATCTGCTGCGGTGCCCGGTCGGACCACGAGGGATGCGCCGGTGTGGTCGCGGAGGGCGGCGGCGATGCGCGCGGCGGCCGCGCGGCCGGCATCGGAGTCAGGGTGGAGTATGATTGCCGAGGGTTTTCCGCCGACCACGATTGGGGTCTGCGGCATGCGCGGCGCGGGGCGTTTCAGGTCCTCGATCTTGGCGAGCGCCGGCGCGATGCGGAGGTTGTCCGCAAGCATGTCGATCGACGCGCCCGGCTCTCCGGTGCCGATGACGAACTCGATGCGATCGACGCGCCCGGCGCTGCGCTCCCCGACGACCTTGGGCTCCCACAATAGGCCCCTGGCAGAGATGCCGGCCTGAAGCTCGAGCGTCTGCCACTCCGGTCGCAGCTGGCCGCGGGACTGAAAACTCCATGCGGGTTTGTCTTCGCCGGAATTGTAGGCGCGGATGTAGAATATCGAAGTGGCCCCGGGGCGGCTCGTTTTGACGTCGAGGATCAGGCGGGAGGCGCGCAGATCGACCGGCTTTGGCAGCGGGACCATGACGCCGAAGTACTGATTCCCGGACTTGATCGTGGTGGAGGCCTGGGCGGTCAGGTGCAGCGCGCCGCCGCCCTCGGTAGAAAGGCCCGGCCCTTTGGCGATCTCCAGCTTCTGCGTCGCGTTTCCGTTGCCCCAGGTCATGCGCACGCCCTGGGCAGTGTCCAAGGGGTGGAGCAACTGACTTGAGGCCATCGCGGGCTGGGAGACCAGCGCGAGCACCGCGATGAGGGGTGTGATCGGGGGCGTCGCTCTTCTCATGGGCGCAGAGCGTAAGTGAAAGATTGGGCAAGTCAGAGTGTAAAATTGGACTGGCTCGAGACCCGCTGGCTGATCGATTTTGGCCGAGGGCGGGGACGAGATTCAGTCCGAAAGCTCCCTCCTGTGATCCGCCATCCGCAAGCGTGGTTCGGCGAATCACTGGCAGTTGGGCCGCCGCCACCATGGCGGTCCGCCACCCCATCCCGGGCGGCGATACTGCCATCCGCCGGGGGGTGGTGGCGGTGCCTGGGGTTGGGGTGCGGGTGCTGGGCCCTGCCACTGGGGGGGGCCGTAGCCGGGTCCCGATGGTGGCGGGGATGGCGGCGGCTGCGGAACGGGGCTCGGGGGAGGGTTGGGGCCACCAGGGCCGGGCTGGCCTTGTCCCCATGGCGGGTTGGCGCCGGGTGGTGGCTGGGCCCAGTTGCGCCGGGGCTGGAACCACGGGCGACCTTGATAGCCTGGGCCCCATTGTGGCGGTGTTTGACCCCACCCGCGTCGGAATTGGAAACCTCGTCCACCGCGCCAGGCGGGATTGCAGCCGTAGGGACGCGGGCAGTTCATGGGACCGATTCCGAGCATCTGCCTGGGTCCACGGCCGCGGAACGCGCCCCGCGCGAATCTGTGCCGCATCATGGGCTCAACCTTCTTGAGGGTTGCCTCCATCGACGGGTCGGCTTTGACGATCGCCTCCCTGATGGCCTTGTGGAGTTCCATGATCGCGGCCCTCCGGTCGGCGCCTCGCACCTTGTCGCGGGCGGCCTTGACCGCGGGATCGTCCTTGGCCTTCGAGAAGGCGTTCTTGAGTTTCTCCCGTTCTTCGGGCGAGAGCATCTGGCCGATCCGGCCGTGACCCTTGAACCTTTGGCCGCAGCCCGGGCCGGGGCTGCAGGTGCCACCGCCGCCGGCACCGCCCGGGGCCGGGGTCTGGGCGAACGATGCGGGAATCGTTAACGCGGTGGCGAGTAGACCTAGCGCGAGTAGCTTAAGTGTTTTCATGTTTGGGCCTCGTTGTTCTAAGACTGCTTTCTATGGGGATAAACCGCGGGGCGGGAGAGAGGTTGCGGACGTTTTTGGTAGGGTCTTGCCCCGGGGTCAGGGGGATGGCAGGCCTCAACCTCCGGGTTTTAAAAATGGGGCGGGCATGCTAGGGAGACACCCATGAAGATGATGGGTTGCGTGGGAATCGGCATTCTGGTGCTCATGGGAATCGCGGCGCTCTTGGCGCTGGTGGTGGGCGGCCAATACAACAATCTGGTGGGATTGTCTCAGGGAGTGGACAAGCAGTGGGCGCAGGTGCAGAACGTGTACCAGCGCCGGGCGGATCTGATACCAAACCTCGTGCAGACGGTATCCGGGGCGGCGCACTTCGAGAAATCGACGCTGGCGGAAGTGGTTGAGGCGCGGGCGAAGGTGGGGCAAGTGCGCCTCGGTGGGGAGGGCGCGCCGGCGGATGCGGCCAAGTTGGCGGAATTCCAGCGCGCGCAGGACGGGCTGAGTTCGGCGCTGTCGCGGCTGCTGGTCGTGGTGGAGCGGTACCCCGATCTGAAGGCGAATGCGAATTTCCGCGATCTCCAAGTGCAACTCGAGGGGACCGAGAATCGGATCTCGGTGGAGCGCGGTCGTTTCAACGAGGTGGTGCAGGGGTACAACACCGCCGTGAAGCGATTCCCCGCGGTGTTCGTTGCGGGGATGCTGGGTTTTCATCCAAGGGCCTATTTCGAGGCCAAGGCGGGGGCGGAGGAGGCGCCGAAGGTCAAATTTGATTTTGGGGGGCAGGGGGCGGCGCCCGCGCCCGCAAGGCCGTGACGTTGGCCTCCAAGCGCCCGCGCGTCCTGCTGGGCGGCGCCGTTATCGTGGTCCTCGCTGTGGCGGGGTGGCCAGGGGCCAGCCATGGCGCGGAGCGCGTGCCGCCCGCACCGGCGCGGCATTTCAATGACTATGCGGGCGTAGTGAAGGCGGCGATCGCCGAGACGCTGGACGCGCGGTTGGCGCAGTTCGAGAGAGAGACGTCGAGCCAGATCGTGGTGGCGATCTTCCGAAAGATGGAGTCGGATTCCTCGATCGAGGACTACACGGTGCGCGTCGCGCAAGCGTGGAGGGTCGGGCGATCAAAGGAAGACAACGGGGCGGTGCTTTTCGTATTCGTCCAAGACCACACCCTCTATCTCCAGGTGGGGTATGGTCTGGAGGGTGCGATCCCCGACGCGCTGGCCAAGCGAATCATCGAGACGGAAATTGTGCCGCGCTTCCGTTCGGGGGATATCGACGGTGGGCTTTCGGCGGGAGTGGACGCGATCTTGGCGGCGGCGAGGGGGGAGTATCGTGGCACGGGCCGGACCTTCGCCGAAGGAGAGAGGCGCGCGCCAGACATGCGGGGAATCCTCTTTCTGGTCATCGTGCTGGTCCTGATGTTCTGGGTGCTGAGAAACACGAAGGGAGCGACGGTGTATCGAAAGGGCGGCCGGGGGCGATCCATTTACTGGGAGGGCGGGGGTGGATCGTGGGGCGGGAATTCCTCGGGTGGCGGTTTTGGCGGCGGATTCTCGGGCGGCGGCGGATTTTCGGGTGGCGGTGGGAGCTTTGGCGGCGGCGGCGCCGGCGGGAGTTGGTGATGAGGGCAGGCGAATTCCTATCGGGGCTCGACGAGGGCAAGGTCATTGCGGCGATCCGGGAGGCCGAGCACGGCAGTTCGGGCGAGGTCAGGGTATTCGTTGCCCACGGGGAATGTCGCGATGCCATCGCCGAGGCCCGCCGGCAATTTGACCGCATGGGCATGCGCCGGACTCGCCGGCGCAACGCGGTCCTGGTCTTCGTGGCGCCGCGGTCGCGATCCTTTGCGATCTTTGGCGACGAGGGCATCCACGCTCGGGTCGGGCAGGAAGTTTGGGATCGGATCGCGTCGGCCATGGCGGACAGGTTGCGCGGGGGTGATGCGACCGCCGCCGTCTTGGGCGCCATCGGCGCCGTGGGCGAGGAACTCGCGCGTCATTTTCCTCCGGAGCCTGGCGACACCAACGAATTGCCAGACGCTATCGCGCGCTGACTCGAGAATTGCGAATTTTGTAGGTCGTCTCTGTGAGACGGCAGCGGCGGATAGGGTGGCGTCTGACACAGACGCCCCACAACCCGATTTTCCGCCCCGGTGGTGCCCCGCCGCGCGGCGGGGCTGAGCGGATCGAGAACGCACCGCATCATTCATGTGGTAACTTCTGAAGGCGCGGAGATCGCGTAAACGCGGCACTACGAACCCGATGGCTTTTCAGCATCGAACGGCCGCTCGTAGTACCGCCTTCAGGGCGGTCCCCGAGCGCGCGGGGGGGGAATTTCAAGTTTAGCAGGCCCGCCGAAAAACCAGCACACGGTCGCGTTGGATACGGGAGGGACGCCGCCGGCCTCGGCGTCCGACGGTGTTCTTCGACGGGCTGCTGGCAGACAATAGGAAGTCTGACATGCCTCGCGACCCGGCCTTCGGATCGGTGATCGGCCGTGCCGACGCTTGAATTTCCCGGGCCCCGCCATGGAAATGCGTTTTTTTCAAAGCGTTGCGCGCCCCACTGGAGAATGTGGCGCGCAATGTAAAGAGAATTTTTATCCGCGGTCGATGGAAAGAAGTTGACCGGGGCAGGGTGTGTATCACATGGTGCGACAGTGATAGGAGAGCTTATGCGGCCCCTGTTATCCGGGCAGATAAACTTATCCGGCATCAGCGCGGATGGGAAACGTGCGCGGCGGGGCCTCGGGCCGTGGAGGTGAACATGGCGGTCAGGGTGCATCAGACGATCAAGTACGAGGCGGAGGCCGACCCGACCTTTGCGCCCCGGATCAAGGAGAAGCGGGGGTGCGAGAAACTGGAGGCGTGCATCCAGTGTGGGACGTGTTCGGGGGTGTGCCCGCTGAGCATCTACATGGACCACACGCCGCGGCAGGTGATCCTCCTGACGCGGTCGGGTTTCCGCGACGAGATCCTCAAGAGCAACACGATCTGGCTGTGCGCCTCGTGTTACGAGTGCACGGTGTCCTGCCCCAAGGACATCAGGATCACCGACATCATCTACTCGCTCAAGCAGGAGGCGATCCAGGCGCGCGCCTACCCGCGCCGATTCCCGATCCCGGTCCTGGCGAGGGAATTCTACAAGATGGTGCGCGACTTTGGCCGGACCACGGAGAGCTTCCTGGTCGTGAAGCTGCTGATGAAGACGAACATCCTGGCGGGGCTCAAGATGTGGAAACTGGGCCTGCAACTCGTGACCTCGGGCCGGTTCGGTTTCACCCCCGAGTCCATCAAGAACCGCAGGCAGCTGCAGCAGATCTTGGATCGGGTGGGCGATGACAACGGCAAGAACGGGGGTCCGAAGAAATGAACTACGCATACTATCCGGGCTGTTCGCTGAAGGGGATGGGCCGATCCTATGAGGAGTCGCTGCTGGCGTGCTTCCGCGCGCTGGGGCTGGGCCTCGATGAGATCGAGGACTGGAATTGCTGCGGCGCGACGGCGTACATGTCCGTGGACGAGGACAAGGCGATCGCGCTGGCGGCGCGCAATCTGGCGATCGCCGAGCCGGTGGGCAAGGACCTGGTGGTGCCCTGCAGCGCGTGCTACCTAGTGCTGGAGAAGGCGCGGAAGCACATGCACGAGTACCCGGAGACCCGGAAGCGGGTGTGCGCCGCCCTCGAGGGCGCAGGTCTGCGCTATGGGGAGAGCACGCGGGTCCGGCATCCGCTGGAGGTGCTGTACACCGACGTGGGCGTCGAAGGGTTGAAGAAGGCCGTGAAGCGTCCGCTGAAGGGCGTGAAGGTGGCGCCGTACTATGGCTGCCAGATCGTGCGGCCGTTTTCAAAGTTCGACCACCAGGTGTACCCAGTGGTGATGGACCGGCTGCTGGAGGCCTGCGGGGCGGAGGTGGTGTACTACCCCCTCAAGACGCGGTGCTGCGGCGGCAGCCTGACGGGCACGATCGAGGAGGCGGGTCAGCGCCTGGCGTACATCCTGCTCCACGAGGCCGAGAAGCGCGGGGCGAACGTCGTGGCGACGCTGTGCCCGCTCTGTCACTTCAACCTCGACAGCTATCTGGGCAGCATCACGAATCGCTTCGGGCCGGTGAGCGTGCCGACGGTGTATTTCACGCAACTGGTGGGCTATGCCCTGGGGTGCTCTTACGAGGAACTGGGGCTGGGGCGGCACCGGGTGCCGGCGCGCGCGGCGCTGGAGGGCGCGGAGACGGTTGCGGCCTGAGGGCCACCGGGAGATCGAGGAGGTAAAGCGTCATGGAGAATGGGGACAGCAAAGTGCGGATCGGGTTCTACGTTTGCCACTGCGGGACGAACATCGCGCACACCGTGGATGTCGCGAGCGTGGCCAAGTACGCTGCCGGGCTGCCGGGAGTCGTCGTCGCGCGCGACTACAAGTACATGTGCTCGGACCCGGGGCAGGATCTCATCGGGGAGGATATCCGGGAGCACGGGCTGAACCGGATCGTGGTCGCGGCGTGTTCCCCGTGCCTTCACGAGGCGACCTTCCGCACCGCGACGGCGCGGGCGGGCCTGAATCCGTTCTTCTGCCACCTGGTGAACATCCGCGAGCACGCCTCGTGGGTGCACACCGACCGGGCGGCGGCGACGGAAAAAGTGCAAGATCTCGTGCGGGCCGCATGCGGGCGCGTGCGGCACCACAAGGCCCTGGAGCGCAAGCGGGTGACCGTCAGGCCGGAGGTGCTGATCGTGGGCGGGGGCATCGCGGGCATCCAGGCGGCGCTGACGATCGCCGAGTCGGGCAAGAAGGTCTATCTGGTGGAGCGGGAGCCCACGATCGGCGGGCACATGGCGATGTTCGACAAGACCTTCCCGACGCTGGACTGCGCGGCGTGCATCCTGACGCCAAAGATGTCCCAGGTGAAGGCGCACCCGAACATAACGCTGTGGACGTATTCCGAGGTGATGGGGGTGGAGGGCTTCGTGGGCAACTTCAAGGTGAAGGTCCGCCGCAAGCCCCGCTACGTTAATGAGGAAGTCTGCGTCGGGTGCATGGAGTGCATCGAGGCGTGCATGTACAAGCAGCCGAAATTCGACGATGAATTCAACCAGCGGCTCGGAAAGCGCAAGCCGGTGTACATCCCGTTCCCGCAGGCGACGCCGAAGGTGGTGCTGATCGACCCGGAGACCTGCCTTCATTTCAAGACGGGCAAATGCAAGCAGCCCTGCATCGCCTCATGCTCGAGGAATGCGTTCGACTTCAACGCGGAAGAGAAGATCGAGGATGTCGAGGTGGGGGCGATCATCGTGGCGACCGGGTTCAAGCCATTCGACCCGGCCCGTTCCCCGAAGTATGGCTATGGCCATTTCCCGAACGTGTACACCTCGCTTGAGGTCGAGCGGCTGGTCAATGCCTCCGGCCCGACGGGGGGCGAGATCGTGATGCGCGATGGCCGCAAGCCCAAGAGCGTGGGCATCGTGCACTGCGTCGGTTCTCGCAACCTCCAGACGAACCGCTGGTGCTCGAAGGTGTGCTGCATGTATTCCCTGAAGCTGGCGCACCTGATCAAGGAGCACGCCGGCGCCGAGGTGTACAACTTCTACATCGACATGCGCACCCCCGGAAAGGGCTACGAGGAATTCTACAACCAGCTGCTTGAGGAGGGCGTGCATTTCGTGCGGGGCAAGGTGGCGGAGGTCACCGACTGGGCGATGACGCCCGAAGAGGAGGGCAAGCTGGTGATGCGCGTGGAGGACACCCTGGCGGGGTTCGTGCGTCGGATCCCGGTGGACATGGTGGTGCTCTCCGTGGGGCTTGAGCCGAGGGAGGACTCCCAGGAGGTGCGCCGGATGTTCAACATCTCCTGCTCTAGCGAGGGTTTCTTCCTCGAGCGGCACCCGAAGCTGGCGCCCGTGGACACGGCGACGGACGGCGTCTATCTGGCGGGCGCATGCCAGGGCCCGAAGGACATCCCGGATTCGGTCGCGCAGGCCGGGGCCGCCGCGGCGCAGGCGATGGCCCTGATCGACAAGGGCTACATCGAGATGGAGCCGAACACGGCGTTCATCGAGGAGAAGGAGTGCTCGGGCTGCAAGTCGTGTATCCCGCTCTGCCCGTACACCGCCATCAGTTTCAACGAGGCGACCGTCAAGGCGGTCATCAACGAGGCGCTGTGCAAGGGCTGCGGCACCTGCGTGGCGGCGTGCCCGTCTGGCTCCATCAAACAGAATCTGTTCGAGGACGTGGAGATCTTTAGCGAGATCGAGGAGGTGCTTGCCAATGCCTGAGACATTCGAGCCACGGATCGTGGCCTTCTTCTGCAACTGGTGCACGTACACCGCGGCGGATTTGGCCGGGGTGTCACGCATGCGATACGCCCCCAACGTGCGGATTATCCGCCTCATGTGTTCGGGTCGCGTGGACCCGCAGTTCATTTTGGAGGCGTTCGCGCGCGGCGCCGACGGCGTGCTCATCGGCGGCTGCCACCCCAACGACTGCCACTACATCGAGGGCAACTACAAGTGCCTTCGGCGTTTCCGGCTCTTGAGGCGGATGCTGGATGACATGGGCGTCGAGGAGAAACGGTGCCGGCTGGAGTGGATCTCCGCCTCGGAGGGGGACAAGGTCAAGAAGGTCATCAACGAGATGGTCGAACAGGTGCGCGCGCTCGGGCCGCTGGATCTGCCCGGTCGTTTTCGCGACTGGGACAAAGAGGTCGCGGCGCTGGAGCACGCGGCCCCGGGGGCGTCGGAGCCCTGTGATGCCCACGCCCACGCGCACAAGGAGGAGGCGACACATGCCTGAGAAACCCAAGATCGCGTTCTACTGGTGCGCCTCGTGTGGCGGCTGCGAGGAGTCGGTCGTCGACCTCGCGGAGGATATCCTCATGGTCGTCGAGAACGTGGATATCGTTTTCTGGCCCGTCGCGATGGACTTCAAGAAGAAGGACGTCGAGGCCATGCCGGACGGCTCGATCACCGCCTGTTTCCTGAACGGGGCGATCCGGACGGAGGAGCAGGAGGAGATGGCCCACATGCTGCGGCGGAAGGCCAAGATCCTCATCGCCTACGGGGCGTGCGCGCACCTTGGCGGGATCCCCGCGCTCGCCAACCAGTTCTCGAAGGAGCATGTGATGGAATGGGCGTACGACAAGTGTCCGACCGTCACCAACCCGTCGCGGACGCGGCCCCAGACATCGTACAAAGACAACGGTCGCACGGCGACCCTGCCGGCGTTCCGGAATGTCGTCCGCGCGCTGGACCAGGTGGTGGACGTGGATTATTACATCCCGGGTTGCGCGCCGACGCCTGCCCTGCTCAAAGGGGCGGTGGTGGCGCTGCTGTCTGGCAAGTTGCCGCCGAAGGGCACGACGCTGGCGCCGGACATCGCGCTGTGCGACGAATGCCCGCGGAAGGCGAGCAAGCCGACGGATGTGGGCTACCCGGAGTTCAAGCGCCCGCACCTGGCGAGGATCGATCCGAACCTCTGCATGCTGGCCCAGGGATTCGTGTGCATGGGCCCGGCCACTCGCGGCGGCTGCGGGGCGCTCTGCATCAACGGCAACATGCCATGCACGGGCTGCTTCGGGCCGACGTCGCGCGTCCGCGATCAGGGCGCGAAAATCCTCTCTTCGATCTGCTCTTCGGTCGCCCCGAAGGACGAGGCGGGGATCGATGCCGTGCTCGAGGGAATACCGGACCCGGTGGGCACGTTCTACCGCTACGGGCTGGCGCACTGCCTGCTGCGCCGCAAAGTGAGCCTCAACGATTCGGCGGAGGTGGCTGCGAAATGAAGGACAAGGTCAAGGAAGTCTGGAACGAGGCCGGCGGGCGGGCCGGTCAGCAATACATCGGGGCGCGGCGCCGCATCACGGTCGATCCGATCACGCGGCTCGAGGGCCACGGGAAAATCGACATTTTCCTCGACGAGGCGGGGAAGGTCGAGCGGGCCTATTTTCAGGTGCCGGAGCTGCGGGGTTTCGAGGTATTCAGCATCGGTCGTCCGGCGGAGGACATGCCGCAGATCACCAGCCGCATCTGTGGGGTGTGCCCGATGGCGCACCACATGGCCGGGACCAAGGCGCTCGATGACCTCTACAGGGTAGAGCCGACCAGCGCCGCCAAGAAGGTCCGCGAGCTGGCGTACAACGCCTTCATGCTCGAGGATCACGCGCTGCACGTCTACATCCTCGGCGGGCCGGATTTCATCGTGGGCCCCGACGCGCCGGCCGCGGACCGCAACGTGCTGGGGGTGATCAACAAGGTTGGCCTGGAGGTGGGCAAGAAGGTCATCTCGATGCGGCGGCGGATACGGGAGTTCATCTCGTACGTCTCGGGCAAGGTGGTGCATCCGGTCTTCGGGTTGCCGGGCGGTGTTTCCCGGGGCATCAAGCCGGAGGATCTGCCGAAGTTCAAGGAACTGGCCAAGGATGGCGTCGAGTTCGCGCTCTTCACGATGCAGGTTTTCCAGGACATCGTTCTGAAGAACGACGCGTACGTGAAGCTGATCACCTCGGGCGACTACACGCACCAGACGCACTACATGGGCCTGGTGGACGAAAAGAATCACCCGAACTTCTACGACGGGAGAATCCGCGTGGTGACGCCGGGCGGCCACGAGCAGGCGAAGTTCCGGGTTCAGGAGTACACGGATTTCATCGCCGAGCACGTGGAGCCGTGGAGCTACGTGAAGTTCTGCTATCTGAAGAAGGTGGGCTGGCACGACTTCACCGATGGGCCGGGCAGCGGCGTGTACGCCGTGGCGCCACTGGCGCGGCTCAACGCCTCGGAGGGGATGGCGACCCCGCAGGCGGAGGCGGCCTACAAACAGTATTTCAACACCTTTGGGCACAAGCCCGTGCACCACACCCTGGCCAATCACTACGCGCGCGTTGTCGAGATGATCTACGCCGCCGAGCGGATGCAGGAGTTATTGGACGACCCGGAGATCACCAGCACGCACCTGAGGGTGATTCCGACCCACACCCCATCGGTCGGCAAGGGAGTCGTCGAGGCCCCGCGCGGCACGCTGATCCACCATTATGAGACGGACGATCGCGGCATCATCACCAACGCGAACCTCATCGTCGCGACGCAGAACAATTCGGCTCGCATGGCGATGAGCGTCGAGAAGGCCGCCAAGGGCCTGATCAAGGACGGCCGCGCCGACGATGGGCTGCTGAACATGGTCGAGATGGCGTTCCGGGCCTACGACCCGTGCCACGCGTGCGCGACGCACTCGCTGCCCGGGCAGATGCCCCTGGCGCTCCGCATCTACGACCACGACCGGAAACTGCTCGAAGAGATTAGGCGGTAACGACACCGGCGTCTTTTGTGTCCCACCTTGGCCATCCGATCTTTGCCTGATCGGGCGCCGGGATCTGGTTTGCGCATGGGATCGCCTGCAAGCAGGCTCCTACGGTTCGGTGTCTGAATTCTCGAGCCGGATCCCATGCCCGATGCGGCGTGAAGTTTCAGGTCAGCGCCGCCCCCGGCGCGCCAGGGCGGAGCCGTTTTGGACTGCGGTGGCAGAGCGAAGCGGCGGCACCGCTTTTGCCTCCGGCGGAGCCGAAGCCGATGGTTCTGGCGCGCGCTTCGCGCGCTGCCAAAGCGGTGGCGCCGTCCGGCGGTTGCCGGACTCTGCCACCGCAGTCCAAAACCGTCCCGGCCCGGATCTTTGGTCGGGGC
>JAKQKQ010000075.1 GCA_029560585.1 Verrucomicrobiota bacterium
ACACGGCGGTCACGGCGCTGGCGGTCTGGCTGTGCTGGCGCGCGTTTCGCAGTCATTACCGGACTTGCGATGCCCTGCAGCCCGCCATCAATCTCCGCGCGCTCGGCATCGCCTGAGCCCGCAGCCGCTTTTTCTCCCCAACACAACCAGTACAAAACATGAAACGCATCCTCCTCGCGCTCGCACTCGCCTGCTCGACCGCTTTTGCGGCCGACACCAAACCCACGGAGGCCTCCATCAAGGAGCTCCTCACCCTCACCGACGCCGCCAAGATGGTCGAATCCATCTGGGCCCAAGTCGATGGGATGACCCAAAACATGCTCGCCCAGAGCACCCGCGGCCAGGAGCTCCCCCCGGCGGCGAAAGCCGTGATCGAGAAACTCCGCACGGATTCGATGGCGCTCGCCCGCGAAGAATTCAACTGGGCCAAGATGGAGGCCATCTACCAAAAGATCTACCAGGACTCGTTTACCCAGGAGGAGCTCGACGGGATGGTCGCCTTCTACAAAACCCCCGCCGGCCAAGCCGTCATTAAGAAGATGCCGGTGGTCATGCAGGCCAGCATGCAAGAACTGCAAAAGAACATCGGGCCCTTCATGCAGAAGCTCCAGCAGCTCCAGCAACAGGCGATGGCCGAGCTCCAGGCCATCAAGCAGGCACAGCAGCCCGCTCCGGCCCCCGCCGCCGCCGAGCCTGCCGCCGCGGCCCCCGCCAAATAAGCGGCCCGCGATAACACTCACGACTCCCCCGGGCTCGCCTGAGCCCGCCGGCAGCCGACACGAAAAAGCCGCACGCGAAGTGCGGCTTTTTTACGCGTGAGAGAGGGCGCGTTACTCGATGCCGAGCAGCTCGACCTCGAAGACGAGCGTGGCGTTGGGCGGGATCGCGCCGGGATAACCGCGCTCGCCGTAGGCCAGCTGCGGCGGGATGGTCAGCTTGACCTTGTCGCCGACGACCATCGTCGCCACGCCGATATCCCAGCCGCCGATCACCTGACGCGCGCCGAGCACGAAGGTGAACGGCTCGTCGCGGTCCACGGAGCTGTCGAATTTCTTCCCGTCGGTGAAGCGCCCCGTGTAGTGCACGGTGACGGCGTCGCCCTTTTTCGGGGCCGCTCCGGTGCCCGTGACGAGTTTC
>JAKQKQ010000160.1 GCA_029560585.1 Verrucomicrobiota bacterium
TCGAACTGAGCCACGTCATCGCCAGGCGTGCCCAGCCCACCCAAGCCGCTCCCTCTTCCACCCCACTCCCATGAGCAGTTACCAAATCGATACCACCGGCCTCGACGTCAAACTCCGCCTCTCCGGCGAAGTCACCATCGAACAAGCCCGCGCCTTTCACAACGCCCTCAAAGCCGCCATCCGCCCCGGCCAGCGCCTCACCATCAATGCCGCGGGCATGACACGCCTCGATGCCGCAGCCCTCCAGATCCTCCTCTCCGCAGCCAGGTCCGCCTCCACCGTTTACGCCAGCTCCAGCTCCCCCGCATGGGAGGAAGCCTTCCGACGCTTCGCCCTCGAAGATCCCATCACCTCCATCGCCACCTAAACGCCATGCCAAAAACCGTGATCACCGTGGATGACTCGATGAGCATCCGTGAAACCGTGAAGATGACCCTCCAGTCCGCCGGCTATCAGGTCCTCACCGCGGAGGATGGCAACCGGGGCCTCTCCATCTGCCTCACCCAAAAGGCAGACCTCGTCATAACCGACCTCAACATGCCCAACATGGACGGCATCACCCTCATCGGCCGCCTCCGAGAACTCCCGGCCTACAAATTCACGCCCATCCTCATGCTCACCACCGAGTCTCAAGAGGATAAAAAGGTAGCCGGGAAAAAAGCCGGCGCCACCGGCTGGATCATCAAACCCTTTGACCCCGCACGATTCATCGCCGTCGTCAAAAAAGTCTGCCCCATCGGCGAGCCAGCCCTCGTATGATCGACCTCGACGACATCCAGCGCCGCACCCGCGAGGTCTTCCGCCAGGAGGCCTCCGACCTCCTCGCCGAGCTGGAAGCCGCCCTGCTCGATCTTGAAGCCGCCCCCGCCAACGCCGACGCCATCAACCGCGTCTTCCGGGCCATGCACACACTCAAGGGCTCCGGCGCCACCAGTGGGTTTCCCGAGCTCTCCCAGTTCCTCCACCACGTCGAAGACGTCTTCAACGCAGCACGCGAAGGCCGCGTCCAGGTCTCCCCCACCATCATCGACCGCACCCTCAAGGTCAGCGACGCCGTCACCCGCTACCTCGCCGACACCACCGACCGCGCGCGCGACATCCTCACGCAAGCACAACCCCACCTCGACGTCCTCCTCGCGCATCTCCCCCAGAAAACGGCCACGACGAACCAGCCCACCACCGCGGCCCAGGAAAAACGCTTTCGCATCCACTTTCGCCCTCACCGCCAGCTCTTCCAGACTGGCACCGACCCCGGCGTCTTCCTCGACGATCTCCGTGCACTCGGCACCGCCAACATCACCGGCTTGACCGATGAGCTGCCGGACCTCGACGCGCTCGATCCCGAGCAGTGCTATTTACACTGGCAGATCGACCTCGCGACCACCGGCAACGAAAGTGCCATCCGTGAAGTCTTCGCGTTCGTAGAAGACGACTGCGACCTCGACATCCACGCACTCGATGCCGACGAAGCTCCGCTCGGCATCGCGAGCCCGATCGCCGCTCCACAGCCGCCCCCCGGCGAATGGCTCATCGACTTTAAGCTCACCCCGCAAAGCCTCGCGGCCCCCGGCCTCGTCGACTCCCTCTGGCTCAACCTCGCAAAGCTCGGCTCACACCGCGTCCTCCAATCTCCGGCCGGCCCCACACCCCAGGCGGGCGACTGGCGCATCTCGCTGACGACCGCACTCGACGAACCCACCATTGCC
>JAKQKQ010000083.1 GCA_029560585.1 Verrucomicrobiota bacterium
GGCATCGGCGCTGGGCCAGATCACCTCGCACCTGATGCACGGATTGCAGGACTCGGTGGCCGGCCTGCAGGCCGCCGTCGGCGATAGCCACCATAGACCCGACTGGGGTGCCGCACAGGAATACACGAAGCGGGTCCAATCGATGGTGCGCGAGACCGTGGAGCTGCTCAACGATCGCCGGTCGGCACTCGCCTACGAACTATCGGGAGACGATCTGGCGGAGATCCTGCGCCAGCGCCATGCTGCCGGTGCGGAGAAACGCCAGGTGGTGCTGTCGGTGACAAATCGTTTCGCCGGGCAGCTCGACAACGTGCGGGGCAACCTCGCCGGCCTGATCTTGGGCAACGTCGTGGACAATGCCATTGCAGCCACCCCCGCAGGGCAGTCGGTGCAGGTTTTTCTTCAGGTAGCGACAACCTCGAACATGCTGCAGGCCGATGTCGTGGATAGCGGGTCGGGAATGCCTGCCGCACTCTGCGAGCATCTTTTCGAACCGGGATGCTCAGGGCGTCCCGGAGGGACCGGCCTGGGGCTGGCACTCTCGCGACTGCTGGCCCGTCAGATTGACGGAGACCTGACGCTGATCACCACCAGCGCCGCCGGCAGCCACTTCCGACTCACAGTGCCACTGTCGGCCCAGCGTACAGCGATCGATATGGAGAAAGCCGGCGCCTCAGGATCCCCAAAATAAACCCCCAGCGGGCAATGTCTCGACCAGCCGCCCCGCCTCACCCGCGGGCGCACCACTTGGCCAGCGCCTGGCCGGTGAGCGAACGCTCCGCCTTTTCGATGCCCACACGCGGGCCGGCGTAAACGATCTCGCCGCCGTCCTTGCCGCCGCCGGGGCCGAGGTCGATCAACCAGTCGGCGTGGTGCATCACGTCGAGGTTCGGCTTGCTTGGCCCCGCCACAGCGACATTTTAGAGACACTATGCAGACTTTAACTGTGACCAAGGCGCGCCAAAACCTTGGAGGGTGGCTGAAGCGGGCCGCCGCAGGTGAGGATATTGGCGTCATCTTTGGTGATAAGATCATCGCATTGCGTCCGGTGGAGGTGGTGGCCACCGACTACGCGGAACGAGAGTACGGCATGACGGCAGCCGAGATCGTAACGGCATCGGCCCACATTGAGAGCGAGATTGCGACGGCTGAAACTGTCGAATTCACCCCTGGCATGCTCACCCGTGAGAATCCTGCTCACAAAAAGATTTCTCGCCGCCACCGGTAAGCTCTCGCCGGAGGAGCGCGCCGCAGTCGACACCGCGCTGTCCGCGTTACTCGCCACCTACGGGCGCCCACACGTGCACATCGGCACCAGCGTGCGCCCGCTTATCCCGCCCGTGTACGAACTGCGAGCCTCGCGGGCCTTGCGCATCGTCTTCGTCCGCAAAGCCGACGCACTGAAAATGGACTTCGTGGGGGACCATGACGCCGTGCGAGATTACTTAAAAAACCGCCGGTGACCAGTGAACCAACCGCCGCCGGGCTTTTGGCGAGCAGATGGCCAACATCAAGGGGCTCCACGTTTCGCCCCTCGGTTTGACGTTTGGCCGGGGAGCCCGGCCCTTGAGCAAAGGGCGCTTGCGTCTCGATTCCGCTAGGGCCACTGGCCAGAGTCGGACTAACACCAGACGCAAGCGCTCTTCTGTTAATAGAATGCCCCGCCTCACCCTCGCGCGCACCACTTGGCGAGCGCCTGGCCGGTGAGCGAACGCTCCGCCTTTTCGATACCAGCGCGCGGGCCGGCGTACACGATCTCGCCTCCGTCCTTGCCACCGCCGGGGCCGAGGTCGATCAGCCAGTCGGCGTGGTGCATCACGTCGAGGTTGTGCTCGATCACGATCACCGTGTTGCCCGCATCGCGCAGCCGGAA
>JAKQKQ010000093.1 GCA_029560585.1 Verrucomicrobiota bacterium
CGCCGCATCATTCATGTGGAAACTTCCGCCACGTGGTGCGGGCAATCTTGTCTGCAATCACAAGACGTTGCCACATCGTGGGTTGGCGGACAGGATTGTCCGCCCCACGGTCTTGGGCGCGGCGTGAAGTTTCAGGTCAGCGCTTCGAGGGAGCGGGCACCGTCGAAGGGGCTGGCTGCGCGGCACCGGTCTTCTGTCCGGCCGCCGGGGGCGCGGAAGTGTCCTGAACGCGCACCGGGACGCCGCTCCGCTGCATCAGAACGACCACGTTCTGATCCCTCGTGGCCTTGAGGTACTCCACCAGCGCGCCCAGGAACTTCTCGTAATTCTCCGCGACCGGGCGGCCCTGCACGATCTGCTCGCGGCTGTTTGCTATGGCGGAACTCAAGCTGCGATTCTGGATGCCAATGTAGTGCGCGACCCTCCAGCAAGCCAGAAGCACCAGTATCCCCATAAGGGCCAGCCCCACTGACTGAAACACCCGGCTGGAAGGTGGTCGGCTTAGATCGTTCATTGTCTGCCTCCTGTCTTCGGTGCCACGACCGGGGTCTGTGTCGACGTCGCCGGCTGTGCCGCGGGCACCGACCCCAATGCGGAAGGAGCCGTCGCACTGGCCGCCGGTTGCTGCGGTTGCGCGGCCGCCTTGAAGCCGAATGGCACCAGCACGGCATCGATCGCCGGCTGGCTTTGACTGTAGGCCACGAGGTTCTGCACCAGCCTCTGGTACGTCCCCCGCCGGGTCTGTATCGTATTCAATTCGTCCTGGACCTGCCGCAACTCCGTGAGCTGGCGGTCGTACTTCACATCCGCCAGCCAGATCAGGACGACGCCCGCCAGCGCAGCCGCCACCCCGATCAGGACCGCCACCCTCTCAACTGTCGTGCGCATCATAACCTCCCATCCCGTCGCCAGAAGACCGCATCGCGGTCCGCGGCGCGCTCAGAGCTTCCTCATTGAAACATCATCGAGATAAAATTCGCCGGGGCCTTCCATCAGGAATTGGAACCACTGTCGCTCAAGAACCCGGCCCTTCTCTTTTCCGGGGATCTCGAAGACCTTCTTGAAGAATCTCCAGTTGCCCGGCGGCAGCTCTTCGAGGAAGCGGATGTGGGTCAGCAGTTTCTGGCCGTACCACTGGACCTGCTCGCCCCGCCGCGTCTTCTCTTGCTCCCATTCCCACCCCTCGAGTTCAAACTCGAGATTCTTGAGATTCGATCGCCGATACCAGAAGCTCACCTCGTACTTCGCGCCGAGTTGCAGGCTCACGCGCTGCTCGTAGTCCACGATGTTCCTGAAGGTCTTGACTGAGGCGCCGACCTGCGGGAACTTGCCGTTGGCGACGGTCTGATTTGGTTCGACAAACCACACCTTCAGGCAGTCCCCGCCGGAGCGATTCGGCCCCGCCGCGTTGGTCGGGTCATTGACCTGATCGACGACGTGGTACGGAACTCCCGCATTGAACCGTTCCCGCCAATACACCGGCTTCTTGTGCGCAGGATAGATGTCGGCGCCCAGCAGGGTCTCGATCTTTTCGAATTTCGGCGCCCCCGCCTTGCCCTTGTTGTACGCCACCTGGATGATGCCATCGGACTTCCCAATCAGCAGATCGAACAGCCCATCGCCATTGAGGTCCCCAATGCCTGGGCATGACATCTGCCCAAACGATTTCTGGCTGCCCACCTGGATCAGCGTTCCCTCGGAGGACAGCGGTTCCTTCAGGTCCTTGTTGCCCGCCTTGTTGGCATGAAGCGTGAACTCGCCCTTGTAATCGCCCACGAGCACGTCGAGGTTGCCGTCGCCATCCCAATCCACGACGACGGGCTTGAGCTGCTCCCGCCCGTCGCCCCAGACAAGGACCTTCCGCTCCTCCGCCTTGAAGCGCGGGCCCGAGTTGCTGCCGGTGTTCTGCAGCATGTACACGGCGTTGCACCCGTAGGTCCCCTCGCCCACGATCAGATCGCGGATGTTGTCGCCATTCCAATCGGCCACGAAGGGCGTGAAGAAATTGCCCCAGAACTCGCCCTGCTGCCGGACGTTGATCTCAAAATCCCCCGGCTTCGTCCCGGGGACCGATATGCGGCCGCCGCTGATGTTGAGGGGCACGCGGAGAATCTCGCCGTAGAAGGTGCCCACCACCAGATCCGGCTCACGATTGCCATCCCAGTCGGTCAGGTTGAGCCGCGGGACATACTTGGGGTTCTGCCACTCCCAGGCGTGCTCCATGTTATAGCCGCCCCACCGTTCCTCGCTGAATAGCCAGATGGGCAGGATCTCGCCATTGGCGAATTTCGGCGCCTCCTTCGCCCCGCTGTTCTTGAAGACCCAGACGAAGCCCACGCCGTCAGCCACCACCAGATCGGGCAGACCATCGCCCGTGACGTCACCGGCCTGAACCGAGGCCGGCATGGGGATGTCGGTAACCTTGCCGCTGCTGGTGGCCGCCATCCGGGTGGCGGTCGGCACTCGAAGTTGCCCCTTGCTGTCCACGCCCTCCCAGAGGTTCTCGGTCTGGATGGCGCGCGACATGTCCGCGTTGTTGATCTGGTTCGTGGACTGCGCGACAATGGGCCCAGCCACGAGGACACCGAATGCGGCGACGGCGCACCCCAGCGCGGCGCGGCCTGTGCAGCTATTCGATTTCGCGTGCCGTCGCATCGGGGGGCGTACGCGGCCCGGATCAGACATCGGGCACCGTCCGCAGCTTGGTCTCGTACCGCAAGAGGAGGTAGGCGACGATGTTGATTCCCAGCTTGTAGGATTCGTTCAACGTCTCCTCGTTCAGGTTGCGGTAGAAAATCTTGCGGTACTCCCAGAAATCTTTTTCTGCGCGCTGCATGATGGTGTTATCGATCTTCTGCAGGGTCTCGTCGAAGGTCACCTGCCACATGGCGCCGTACCCGTTGACGGTGTAGATGACGGCCTCGATGCCATCGATCTTGATCGCCTCCACCGGCCAGTGGGAGAAATTGAGGCCGGCGGGCGCGCCCGGCAAACGGAAATAGCCAAGGCTGTTGTAGACCGCATGGGTGTCGGCCAAGGGCTCGAACGGCTTGTCCGCGTCGGGTATGACGCGCTTCATCTCGCGCCGGAACGCGATGTCAAAGCGCGAGCGCTTGCCAGGGAGGGCGTTGTCACCCCAGATGCAGCCGCCGAGCAGCAGATACTTGCGCAGGTTCAGCACTTCCGCGTCGGTCAATTTGAAATCCGAGCGGCCGGTGATGTAGATGAACGGCGGCTTCGTCTCGTAGATCTCCGGGCTGTCGAGACGAAGGACCGCGCCCTGGACCCTGCACTTGATCTTGCCCTTGGAGAACCGGTTGATCATCTCCGCAAGATTGGGGACGCTGCCACCGATGATCTCCTTCTTGTCCTCGCCGAACCGCACGAACGCCAGGGAGTCGCCACCCGAAGAAAGCTGGCCGATGTGCACGGTGAACTCGGCCACGATGCCCCGCGGGCCCGTCCCGCTCCCCGAACCCCGGTTCTTGATCCAGCCCTTCTGGAAGTTCTTGATCCCCATGAGCGCCTGTTTGCCCAGGGAACCGATGTTGCCCGTGAGCGACGATGCGGCGGCGCCCCCCGTGATGTTGGCGGCCGTGGGCAACGCGGGGGCCGTCGGCACGAAACTCTGGTTCGGCGTCAGATTGGGCGTGACCGCCGTGATGATCTCCTTGACCTTCAACTCCTGCGGCTGGGAGGCCTTGTTGATGTTGACCTGAAAATCCTGCTTCTTGGTCGGGGCCGGCGGCGGCATCGGGGGCGCCTCGCCCAGCCCGTCGCCCACGATCAACGAAAAGGCCTCCAGCTGCCGGCGCGGGCTGAATGCCTCGAAGACCACCACGCCCGCGAACAGCAGGAACAACACCGCGTGCACGAAGAGGGCCCCGACGAAGAACCGCGCCCCGAGGATGCGCTCCCGAAGCTTCTTCGTTATCGCCTTTTTCTTCTCCTCTTCCATCAACGCGCTCCCGAACCTAATTTAACATTACCATTTGCCGCACGCCACCCTGCCGACCTCACGAACTCCCGAAACTCAGGTTCTGCACTCCGGCATCGACGCAGGCATTGAGCACATCCACGATCCGCTGGTGGGGCGACAGCTCGTCGGGCACGACGATGTACGGGTTCTTCGCACCCAGCTGCCTCACCGCCGCCTTGAGGCGCGCCTCCAGCGCCGGTAGCGACTCCGACGCCGGCGTATCGACCGGCGAGTCGTTGAAATAGACCTGCTTGTTGCGCCCGATCTTCAGATACACGGGCGTGGGGGCCACGCCCGATGGCGCCGACCCCTCCGAGGGCAGATCCACCGAGAGCTCAGCCTCCTTGGTCTGCGACCCGGCCATGACCATGTAGAACAGCAGCAGCACGAACATGACGTCGAGCATGGGCGCGATCTGCAACCCGAACTCGCCGCTCTCCCCGCCTCCTCCTCCGCCCGCCATGGATCAGGTACCTTTCTTGGTGTACACGCCCTCTTGCAGGACGGCGTACGTGATGTTGTTGATCTCCGCGCTCGCGCAGGCCTTCAGCACGTCCTGGAGGAAACGCCACTGGACCTCGCGGTCCGCGCGCACGATCACCCGGAAGGGCTGCTTCTTGCCGCGCTGCGCCTGCTCGTGCAGTTTCTTTTTTTGCTCCAGGATCAGGGTCAACTCATAGGCCGAGCACTGCTGCTCACCTACCGCGTAGGTGGAATTGAAGCCGGTCCACTTGACGTTCACGACGACCTCGCCACTGTCGGTCTCCTTCTTCTTCTTCTCGGCTTTGGTGGCCGTGGCGAGCTGGATCTCGCGGTCGCGGAGCATGACCTCTTTGCTGGTGATCGACATGAAGAAGATCAGCAGCACCAGCAAGATGTCGATCATGGGGGCGATCTGGAACTCGGGGTCCTCGTCCTCGCCCATGTAGGCGAGTATGCTGACTTTCTTCTTCTTCGCCATGTTTCGTCCCGTTGGCTCCCGCTCCGATCAGCGACGAGAGGTTCCGATCACTGATGCTGCTGCGGGTAACCACCCTGCTGCTGGGGATATCCGCCCTGCGGTGGATAGCCGGGCTGCTGGGGGAAACCTTGCGGGGGCATCGGGAAACCCTGTGGCGGCTGAGGCAGGCCCGGCTGTTGGGCCCCGGGCTGCGGGAAGGCCTGGGCCATGGGCTGCTGCCACTGCGGGGCCGCGGGCGCCTGCGGCGCCACGCCCTCGCCCACCTTGATGCCGTGCAATTCCTCGAACGGAACATCCTGGATCAGGCGGTTGACCTCGCTATCGGCGACGATCACGACGCCCTGCGCCCGGTTGCGCAGGATGTAATAGAAGATGAACGCCGGGATGGCGACGAGCAGACCGCCGGCCGTGGCAATCAGCACCTCCGAAATCCGCGCCGAGAGCGCCGCGGGGTCCGTGATGCCGGATTGGCCGAGGACGGCGAACGCCCCGATCATGCCGGTGACCGTACCCGAAAGACCGATCATCGGGGTGACGACACCGAGCACCGAAAGATAGGTGTTGCGGGTCTTCAGCAGGGTGCCCTCCTTGATCGAGACCTCGCCTATGATCGCGTCCACAGCTTCCTTGCCGCGGCCCAGGCGCTCCATCGCGGCACCCAGCACGGTGCTAAAGAAGCAGGGGTTGGCGCGACAGACCTCCCAGAGACCCTGATAGTCGCCCTGGCTGATCATCTCGCGGGCCCTGGCCACGAGCGCCGGGGGCGCCAGCTTGACAATGCGAAGCTTGAAGAATCCCTCCGCCGTCAGCGCCACCATGGCGATCGAACATGCCGCCAGCGGGTACATGACCCAGCCGCCTTCGACCCAGACTTGCCGGAGAGTCTTGCCGCTCTTCTTCCCTTCCCCGCCTTCGGCTGGCGCGGCGGCTGGCGCGGCGGCCGGGGCGGCGGCCTGCTGCGCGTGAATCTTGGCGTCGGAGGCACCCAGCAGCGCCAGCGCGAAGCCCAACATGAGGAGGTGTCGCTTCATATGCTATTGATTCCAGTCTATTCCTTGTTCCTGCATTACTTCACGAAAACGGATTTGTCCTCCCGCAGGGCCTTGATGCGGGCCTCGGCCTGCGAGACCAGGGAGGGATTCAGGGGGTACAATGTGGTGACCCGCATGTAGTTCTCGAGTGCCTCCTGCTTCTGGCCCCGGGCCTCCTCGAGCTGTCCCATCACAAAGCACGCGTCCGCGAACACCCGCTGCTCGGCCTCCGGGGGCGCCAGCATCTTCTGCGAGTTCTCGAGGATCGGCTTGAGCGCCGCCTCGGCTTCAGGCAGGCGGTTGACGCTCACGCTGATCTTGGCGAGGCCCACCTTGGCCTTCACGGCGTAGGGGGAATTGGCGTAATCGGTCTCCATCTTGCGATAGATGGCCCCTGCCTCAGTCTTCTTCCCGGTGGCCAAATAGGCATCGGCCACCAGCCCAAGCGCCTCGATGACCCAGTCCACCTGGAGGCCGGCAAATTGCTGGGCATCCTTTTCGATGGCGGCCAAGACCTGGGGGTATTGCGATTCGGCGAGGGCCTTGCGCGCCTCGGCGAGACCGGCCGGCGGCTGCATGAGGATCGTTCGGATGGTCTCCTTGGGGACGGCGGTCTCGACGCCGTTGGCCATGCGCATCACCGGGGCGCCCGAAGGCGTCACCTTGACGATCTTGCCCTCGATCGTTTCGCCCCGCGCATTCGTAATTTTATCTTGCGCGGCGCAAGGGCCGACGGCATGAATCAGCCCCATGATCAGCAGCGCGGTCCCGACAGTTCGCATAAAAAAAGGTGTCTCGGTTTGCTAGACCAATTCGCGGATCGCGTCAATGCCCAACTTGAAAATTCGGCCCCGCGCCTGACACCATAGAGTCCCATGATACAATTCATTCGCAATCGCTCGAAATTCCTGCTGTGGGCCATCGTCGTGGTGGTCGTGGTCTTCTTCTCGTTCTGGGGAACACTGGGCCCCGACGACCTGGCCGGCGTGCGCAAGATCGGCCGCCTCGCAGGTCGGCCGGTGGCCTGGGAGCAATTCCGCGGCCGCCTGGCCGAAACGGAGCTGGTCCTCGGGCTTTTCAGCGGAATGCCCATGAACATGGACATGGGCCGGGATTTCGCGATCGAGCAGACGTGGCATCGGCTGATCCTGCTGCATGAGGCCCAGGCGATTGGGATGCGCGTCGACCCGGCGGAGAAGGGCCAATTACTGGCGTCCCACCCCCTGTTCCGCGCCTCGGATGGCAGTTTCGACAACGCTCGGTTCGAGACCTTTGTCAAAGACACCCTGCCGCGCTACCGCGTGGGCGAGCAGCGTTTCGAGGACTTGCTCGGGGAGGAGATCCTGAGCCGCCGGACCGCCGCGCTCCTGACCGCCGGGGCGAACGTGCCGATGGCCAAGGTCCGCGAAAACGCCGAACGGCTTTTCGGGACGGCCACGGCCTGGGTCGTGACCTTCAAGGCCAGCGAGTTCGCGGGCGGCCCGGCCCCCACGGATGAGGAGGTGCGCGCGGCCTTCGAGGCGCAAAAAGAGCGCTTCCAGACCCCGGAACGCAGAAAGGTCCGGTTCGTCCGTTTCTTGCTCGGCGAGCAGGACAAGAAGCTGGCCGAGGAAGAGCAGAAGAAGAAATTCCAGGCTCTCGGGGAACGGGCCGTGGCGTTTTCGGTGTCGCTCTACGATCCGGACGGCAACGCCCGGAAGGACTTCGATGCCCTTGCGGCCAAGGACGGCCTCTCGGTGGAAAAATCGGACTGGTTCACGCAGGAGGGACCGGCTGGCCTGCAGAACCCGGACGGGTTCGGCAAAGCGGCGTTCCTGCTGAACGCCGATCAGCCAAATAGCGATGCGGTACCCGGCACCAACGAGGTGTACGTGATGACGATGGACGCGGTCGAAAAACCCCAGCCCAAGCCCCTCGAGGCGGTGCGCGCGGAGATCGTTCGGGAAAGCCAGCAGCGCAAGGCGATCGACGCGGCCCTCAAGGCCGCAGGCGACGCCCGGCAGAAGATCGAGGACGCCATGAAGCAGGGCCGAAACGCCGACGAGGCCATGCGCGAACTCGGCGCCCGGGCCGCAAGATCGAGAAAATCGTGCCCGCCTCCGGTGGCGAGGCCTCCAATCCCGAAGAAGAACAGCTCCGCGCCTGGGTCTCGCGACTCGACACCGGCGAAGTGGGCCAGCTCCGGACCCAGGGCGACTCGGTGTCCTTCGCACTGGTCACCGCGCGCACGCCCCCGGCGGATCTGGACGCCCGGTTGCCCCTCGTCAAGGCAAGGATGCTCGAGGAACGCCGCTCCCTCGTCATGCGCGAATGGCTTGCGATCTTCATGCGCCGACCCGATACCCTGCTCGGCGGCATGCAGCAGCAGGGCGAGGGCGGCTAGATCGAAAATTCAGACACGAATGGCGCTAAGTTAAGGGACATTTGGGATCGCGGCATGGGCATCCTGCCCATGGCCAGCGCCACGGCCAAGATGGCCGTGCCACTGTCGTGACAAACTTAACTTAGCGCCATTCAATTCAGACACCGAATCGTAGGAGCCTGCTTGCAGGCGATTCGAATCGCGCGCAAGCGCGCCCCCACGTCCCATTTTCACCCCCGGTGGTGCCCCGAATGCCCGCCGACAGGCGGGCGCGCGGGGGCATCCGATCTGCCCGAAGACTCCCGTGGCCGTGAGGCAGGCAATCCTGCCTGCCGACGCGTGCCTTGGCCGATGTCGCGGACAGGATTGCCCGCGCCGGGTCTGAGTCGGTCCCACCCCCGGCGCCGCCCATCGCGCGGCATCGAACCTAACCCGGTCGCTCCCGCAATCCGGTCTTCATCCCCCCGGGCGGTCTCCGACCCCGGCCGCCCTGCGGAGCCGGTCGTTGATGGCCGATCCCACCCCCCCCGCCGGCACCTCCTCCACGAAGATCCGGCGCGCGCCGGATTCATCGAGCTGGCGCAACAGCCGATAGAGGTTGCGCGCCGCCTCGCGCAGTGAGCCCCGTCGGCTCAGTACCCGCACCACCCCCGGAAAACACTCGATCCCCTCCCTGAATGCCAGCAACGCATCCCGGCCCCGGAACCGGGGCGGCGACGAACGCCAACCAGGCCGGAGGATGCGCACGGGTCGGGACGGGGCGTAGTGCTGCCTCAGCAACCCCGGTGCCTCCGGATGCGCAGTCGGCGGACGCGGACCGCGCAACCACACCCGCCTTCCGGTGGCGCGCGCGATCTGCGCGTCCGTCACAGCCCCTGGCCTCAGAATCTCAAACCCCCCGCGCGATGGCCGGACGATCGTCGATTCAACCCCATGGAAACACGGGCCCGCATCCAAGACGGGCGGCGTGTCAGCCCCGAACTCCTTCTGGACCGCCGCCGCCGAAGTCGGGCTGATCCGACCAAAACGATTCGCGCTTGGCGCGGCGATCGGCCCACCAAACGCCCGCAGCAGGCGCCGCGCCACCGGATGCCGCGGCATCCGTACCGCCACGGTCGCAAGCCCCGCCGTCACCCCCGCCGGCAACGCCGCCCTCCTCGGCAACACCAGCGTCAGCGGCCCCGGCCAGAATGCGTCGATCAGCCTCCGGACCGATGCGGGCACAGCCCTCGCAACAGTCACCAACTGCGCCGTGTCCAGCACGTGCACGATCAAGGGATCGAACGACGGCCTGCCCTTGAGCTCGAACACGCGACGGACCGCACAAGGATCAAACGCATCCGCCGCCAGCCCGTAGACCGTCTCCGTGGGCATCACCACCAGCCCGCCCGCCCGCAGCACCCGCGCGGCCTCTAAAATCCGGATCTGGGACACCCTCTTTGCCACAAGCCATTTCATAAGCCCAATCCCACGCCATGCGTAGGAGAAAAGCTCCGCCCCCTTGTCTTGGGAACAGCATGGGCTTCCCGGTTGCGCAGCCACAACCGCGACTGCGCCGACATCGGAGGCGCCGCTCGAGGCTTGCCCACCCGCCCAAAGGCACTAGCCTTCCCCCATCGGACAACCCCCCGGATGGGTGGCAGAGTGGTCTAATGCGCCGGTCTTGAAAACCGGAGTCCCGCAAGGGACCGTGAGTTCGAATCTCACCCCATCCGCACCGCCCGGACGCCTGCGCCAAAGCCAGCTGCCGTGGGGATGAAAATCTTCGGCTTGACTCTTCCCGATTGCGCGCCAGTCTTGAAATTTACCACCCATACTATGAAGGCCGAACTCGTCACTTCCGCTCGCTCGCTCGTCCCGAACCCCGATATTCTTGTAAACATGGTTTCCCGCCGTGTTCGCCAGCTGGGTCTCGGTTATCGGCCCCTGGTCCCAGTCGATCCCACCATGACCTTCATGGATGTCGCCCTGAAGGAAATCTCCGAAAAGAAACTCGTCTTCGAAGAGATCGTTGACGAGGAAGACGGCAACCCCGCCCGCCGCAAGACCGCTCGCCGCAAGCGCGGCTGACGGTTCGTCGGCGCGCCCTCGGCGCCATGGGCACCAAGATCAGCGGGGCAATCGCAACCAACCGACACGCTCGCAGGGACTTCCACATCCTTGAGACGGTCGAGGCAGGCATTGTTCTGTCTGGGACGGAAGTAAAATCCATCCGGGCAGGCCGCGTGAATCTCGCCAATGCTTTTGCCCGGGTGGAGGGAGGCGAGATCTTTCTCTACCAGTGCCACATCGCGCCCTATGAGGCGGGGGGTGTTTTCAATCACGAGGCCGAGAGACCCCGCAAGCTCCTGATGCACCGCGCCCAGATCGATTCGTTGCGGACCGAGGTCGAGGCCAAGGGTCGCGCCATCGTGGCCCTCGAGATGCACTGGAAGGAAGGCCGGGTGAAGATCGTCGTCGGCCTCGCCAGCGGCAAGACCCACGAGGATCGCCGAGATGACATCAAACGGGCCGCGGCCAACCGCGAGATCGACCGCGCCATCAAGAACCGCCTCAGGCGATAGTTCGAAAACTCCCATAGCCGTGAGGCAGGCAATCCTGCCCGCCGCCGCGTGCCTTGGCGGACGTCGCGAGCAGGATTGCCCGCGCCACGTTCGAGTCGATTTCTGTTCTTGGTGGTGCCCTGCCGTCGGGATGTGACGCCCGGTCCTCGATAACCCAAGGCCGTCGCACCGCCCGGCGCCCCGCTGCCTACCGTGGCATGAACGGTACCCGCATCAAGCCGGCGACCAGCCGCATGCAATCCCGCCCGAACATGGCAGCACCCTCCCTGGTCTGGCCAAACATGGGAAAACGGCCCGGGGATCCAAACGCTCCCACCAGCAGAAGCGGCACCAGCGCGGGCGCCAGCGCCAGCGCCGGAAGCCTGATCCATCCCGAACCCGCGAGACGCGCTGCGCGCATCAGTGCATCGTCCACGCCAGCCCACTCAAGACCGGCCCGCACCACGAGGCACGCCCCCACCACCGACGCGATCGACAGGAAGTCGGGCAGCGGCCGGAAGTGACTTCCCTGACCCTCCCGATACCGCGCGGCGATCGGCACCCCGCGCACCGGCACGCCGCGGGCCATCGCCGCGATAAGAAATTCGGTCTCCATTGCAAACCCGTGCGACCGCGTCGCGCAAAGCTCTGCCACCGTCTGCGGCACCAGCCGAAACCCGCATTGCGAGTCGGCCAACCGACACCCCGCCGCGTGCCCAAGGAACGTCGCGGCCATCTGCTGTGCGAATAGCCGGGCCTCCGGGATCGGTCCACCACCCGCAAACCGGTCCCCGACAAGCAACGCCGCGGGTTCCTTCTCGTGAACCTCAAGGAAGCGGGGCACATCATCCGGGTCATGCTGGCCGTCCGAGTCCATCGCCACGACCGCCTCTGCTCCCAACGACCACGCCTCGGCGAACAACCGCCGCAATACCGCCCCCTTGCCCCGGCGCCGCGGCATCACGACGACCCGCGCCCCGGCCCGCCGCGCCTCCTCACCCGTCCCATCCCCGGACGCGTCGTCACCCACGATCACCCGCGCGCAATGCTTCGACGCCCCCGCCACGACAGAGGCGATCGTCCCGGCGGCATCCCTCGCGGGAACCACCGCCATCACGCGCTCCCGCAACGGCCCAGAAGAATCATTCGCCACGCCGACCAGAGAGCACACACCGGACCTCCGCTGTCAATCGGAATGCCCGGGGCGGAAGGCCAGGACACCGGCCCGACCCTGTCTCAAAACGCCAGATCATCACCTCCACGCTGGCGTCTCAGTATCAGCTGGGAGGGACGCCGTCCCCGGCGTCCGCGATGCACCGGCCGCGCAACGCCCGGGCCAACCCGGCCCACGAGGCGAGCGTGTCTCAAAACCTCTGAGCCGAGCCGCCTGGCACAGGCGGCCTACAAATTTTGTAGGGCATCTCTGCGAGATGCCGTGCATTGTCGCGCGCCGCACACCATTGGAAGTCCCCCCTATCATCAGCTGGGCATTGATTGTTGGGTGTTCCGTGTTGCGCGTTTGAGTTTTGAGACAGCCTCGGGCCGGCGTCCCTCCCGCGCCCAACGCGACTGCTGCGTGGGTTTTAAATCGGGCTGCGAGGATCCCGCTCGCGGACGATTGAAGTGGCCGCGAGCGCACTCCTCCCATTCGGCCTTATCGCGGACACCGCCCCGCCCGTGTGACGGCTCGGGGCGCCACAAGCACGGGGCCCGGTCCCCCCGGGACGGCTACCCCATCCACTCGCGGGGCCGTCCGGCCTTCTGGACCGCCGCCAGGGCCTCGCACGCGATATCGCAGTTCTCCTTCAACTGGAAGTCAAACATGCCGACGCAGATGAAGTCGGCACCGTTCTCGAAGGCCCACTGGAAGGCGCGCTTAGGATGGATGGCTCCGGCGGCCAGCGTCTTGAACGCGATCCACGGCGCCTTGAGGCTCTTCATGAACTCGATGGTGCCCGGCGCGTCGGTGCACCACATGTTGTCGTGGTGCTTCCCGTGCTCGGATTTGCTGCCACCGATCTCGTCGAAGTCGGCGCGATTTTCCTTCGGCGTCGCGGACCAGTAGGCATCCTGATGGAGGGTCTTCATCCAGAAATCCGGCTCGAAACCGGCGTCCACGCACTCCTTGATCGTCTGTAGGCTGTGCGCCCCGATGCCGGCCGGCTTCTTGGCCTTCCGCATGACCTCCAGCGCCTTACCGATCTCGTCGATCCTGCCGTCGCGCACCATGCCGTCCGCGATGCCTCCCTGAACATAGAGCGCGGCCGCGCCGCCATCGAGCGAGCGGTTCACGCCGGCGAGCACGTCGCCCCTCAGCGCGCAGTCCGAGATCCACTGGATCTTCCCGCCGGTCTTCTTCCAGTACTCGTTGATGACGCGGTCGGCCGATGGGTTGCCCAGCAGCATGTTGATGCCGCGCTGCTCGGCCATGCGCAGGGTCTCGAACACTTTCTCGTCGGTGTGATACGCCTTGACCAGCGGCGACACGTACATGAGGTCGCGGCTGTGCGCCCATCCGCCGATCAGGTTGCCGCCGCAGATGACCCGGCTGACCTCCATGCCCGCGATTTTGCCCTTCGGGATCTGGGAGCCCCCCGCCGCCGGCGCCGCGGCCGTCTCGGCCCGCGCGACCAGGTGCTGCTCCTCAAAACTCTGCAACCCGATCGCCGCCCCAGAGGCCATCAGCCCACGACTCAAAAACTTTCTCCTTCCAATGCCGTCCATCGCACGCCTCCTGTTTCAGGATTTTTTATTGAGATGTCTAACCCACTAATTCTGGCCGCTTTGCCGGGGCGCGCAAGGGGTTTCTGCTGCGCGCCGTGCAATCGCCCGCACCAGATCGCTGAAAATGGGGCGATGGATCGGGTAAAGCGTATACCAGTAGAGCGCGCCGAGCACCCCATCGGGGGCGAAGAAGGCCGTCTGCACCAGGCGGGTCCCACCCTGCTCGGGCACCGCCTCGAACTGGATCCACGCCTTTCCCGGCACCCTCATCTCGGCGCGAAGGCGCAGCAGCTTGTCCGGTTGCACACGCTCCACGCGCCAGAAATCGACCGCCTCGCCCTCGAGTAATTCCTCCGGGTGCCTGCGGCCACGCCGGAGTCCGGGGCCGCCAAAAAGGCGGTCCGCCGCGCCGCGCACGCGCCACGCCCAATCCCAGGCGAGCCAACCGCGCTCGCCCCCGAGCGAACAGAACGCGCGAAAAACTTGCTCCGGTGGCGCCGCGACATGCACCGACCTCACCTCGCGGATGAGACCCTCCCAATCGATCAACTCGAAGGTTCCCGCCGCACCCACCGCGCCGCTCCAGCGCGTCTCCACTAGATTGGCCCCGATGCGCTCCATCGCCAGCGCCACCGCCCGCCGATATGGCATCGGCTCTATATCGGGGAAAATCTCCCTCGCCCTCAGGGTGTCCCCCACCAGCGGCTCGATCATGCCCTGGATCAGGGGCACGGCGATCCGGTTGGGGATCGGGGTGACCAGGCCCACCCACAGGGCTGCCAGCGTCGGCGCCAACACAGGCAGCGGCAGAATCAAGCGGCGATAGCCCCGCACCGCCGCATATTCCTCCATCATCGCCTTGAAGGTCATGGGCGCCACGCCCACATCGATCTCCCCCAGCGGCGGTTTGCCCAACGCCGCCAAGAGATAGGCGAGGATGTCCCGAATCCCTATCGGCCGCACCTCATTCAAAACCCAACGGGGTGCCACCATCACCGGGAGCCGGTCCGTCAAATACCTCACCATCTCGAAGGACGCGGAACCCGATCCGATGATCGGCCCCGCCCGAAATTCCGTGGTGGGCAGGCGCGATCGCAATACCTCCCCAACCTCCGCCCGGCTCGCGAGATGTTTCGATGGGCGGCCACCGCCGCTCGGCAACAGTCCGCCCAGGTACACCGTCAACGGCACGTCCCGCGCCGCATCCGCAAAGCGGCTCGCCGCAGAACGATCCCGCTGGGCAAAATCGCGCCCCGCATGCATCGAGTGCACGAGGTAATACGCCGCGTCCACCCCCGCGAACGCCGCCGCCGGCAGCTCCCCCTCCACCATGTCGCCAACGAAAACCTCGACCCCATCAGCCCACGGTCGCCCCGCGATGGAACGCTCCCGCCGCACCAAAACCCGCACCCGATGCCCCGCCTCGAGCAATCGCGGCACCAGTCGCCCTCCCACATAGCCCGTCGCACCGGTCACCAAGACTTTCATTCAACGAGATCCAAGACGGCGCGGGCGAAACAGCAAGCCCCGGCGGCAGTAACCCCCCCGCAGCTTCGGGGTCGGCTTGGGCTCCTGTTCTTGGCGGTGGTGGCAACCACGAGAAACGCGACGTGCGCGAAATGATCCGCGTTCACCGGCGTTCATTCGTGGTTAGGAGCAAGACCTGTGGCCCGACCCCAACAACCCTGAGGGCCGCCGCGAATCGCGCGTAACTCTCAAACTGCCTCGTCACATGAATTTGTTCTTGACATGGCGGTTCGCGAGGCCGTTTAGTTTTCTAAACACGGGGAGGGCATGCATGTCTGGAATCAAACGTCCCAAGCGCACAAACCGGACCAATACCCTATGCCCTGAATTCCCAGACGCCGCCCCCGGCATCGGCCGGCCTCTAGGCAGAAGCGGCCCGCTCATCGTTTCAAGCTGCCTGGCGTTCTTGCTCATTTCGGGCGGCTGCAAAACCACTGAGACTGTCAACAACCCCAAGCCCATTATTGCCGCCCTTGATGACGAGATCAGACCCCTACAGGAACAGTTGTACGAGATTCAGGATCTGAAGGCCAAAATCAAGGAGTGCGACGAGCAGATCAATACGCTTGCAGCACGGTCTGCCGTGTCGAGCGCGGATCTTGAGACCACCGGGAAGATGGCACAATGGAAGTTAAAGAAGACCGTTTATCAGGGCCAGTTAGCAGTGTGTCCGGACGAGAAAGACCTCAAGGGAAAAATCAAGAAACTGACTAAAGTCAGGATCAAGGGAATCCGCGATGAGATCGTGGAATCCAACCAGAACAACACTCGCGAAATCGTCAGGGGCACAAGGACCGAGGTCACCCACGTGAAGCCGGATATCAAGCCGACTTGTGGCTCCGGCCCCTGCGGACATTGAGCGCCTGACCACTCGTTGGATTTCCGGAAACTTCGGCAGCGATGGCGGCGATCAGTTTCTTTTGGCGCCGCATGCCGGCGCCCGCCTCGCCACGGATCGAGTGAGTCGTCGGGACTTCGGGGTCGGACCAAAGGAGCTGTTGAAACCGCAACAAGTTACCGAGAGGATGAAGCGTCATTGCTGCTCTTAGGGCCATTTTTGGGGTCTGTTTTTTGGCTGTAAGACCGCACGGTTTCTCTGCTGCGGCGAATCGGTACATACTTCCTGGCCAAATCTATCAAGTGACGCACAGGCGCCACGACCGGTTTTATCTTTTCCTGTTCGCGAAAGACCGGGACACATATCGGGCGATGCTGCTAGAGCGGCTTGGCCTCCTGTTATCGGCGGTGGAGGCAACCACGAAAAGCGCGAAGTCCGCGAAATGATTTGCGTTCATTGGCGTTCATTCGTGGTTAAGGACTTCCGGCGGTCTATTTTCGTGGCCTCCGACCCCCTTGGGAACGGCGCGTTCTTACGGGCGATCCTCGGTCTCCAAAAACAGCCCTAGGGGGTAAATTTCAGGGCCTTCTGCCTGGCAAGTGCCTGCGGTTTCAGCGCGACCTGTGGTCCGACCCCAACACCGGGGGTCGCAAATGCGCGGTCGCTCGCAATCACGGCCTCCCACCGCGCGCGGCAGACGCCCAGCATGCGCGTGGCGATTTCCGAAAACTTCGCCTGCACGTCCTCGGTCTCGCCCGAATCGATCGAGAGGTCATAGAGCGCGGTCGCGCCGCCCGGAAATGCGTGCAGCTTGAAGCGCTCGCCGCGCAATGTCACATGGACATCTTCAAAACGGCGCCGCCTCACATCGGCCACTTCCCTCGGCGCGCCGGGCCCGGCGATGTCGATGCGGAATGCCTCCGGTGCCCCGGCGGAGGCCGATCTGCCGATGAGGACCGATTTCAGGCTCGCGCCCGTGAATGGCTGATGGGGAACGGCCCCCTCTCCAACGGAAGACAGATCCAGCAGCGTGGGCAAAATGTCCTCGGCACGCCCGAACGCCGCCCGCTCGCCCGGCGCAATGTGCCCGGGCCAGCGCACCAGGCACGGGACGCGGATGCCGTTCTCCCACACGACGGCCTTGTGTCCGCGGAGGCCGGCCGCGTTGCGCTTCTCCCAATCGGCGCCCGTAACGAAACCATCCTTTCCGGACTGTTTGACCTCAGGGCCTGTCGGTCCGTTGTCGCTGAGAAATACAACGATGGTGCGCTGATCCTGACCGCTCTCCCCCAGGCCATCGAGCAACCGGCCGATGCAGGCATCGAGGTGCGCGATGCAGCCGTAGCAGGCGGCCAGATCCTTCGAGCAGCCCGCCGCGAGAAATGGCGCGCTGTATTTCTCGTCGCACACCCATGGCAGATGCGGGATGATATAGGCTAGCGTGATGAGCCATGGCCCGTCGCCGTGCCCGCGGATGAAGTCCAGCGCGTACTCGGTCCAGATGTCGGCGGTCCAACCATGGCCGCGCGCGCTGTCTTTTGGTTTCCACATCATCGGGTCGCGATGCTCGTAGCCGCCGCCGCCAAGATAATCCTCCCAGCCAAAGGCCGTCGGATTCATCTTGCCCATCTTTGCGCAATCGAGCTTGCCGACATGCAGCGTGCGATATCCGGCGGCCTTGAAGAAAGCGGGCATCCGCCCTTCGTCGGCCCGCAGGTTGGCGCGCGGCGGCACGCCCCACACGCCGGTCAGCAGGTGATCGCGGCCCGTGAAGAGCGCCGCCCGCGTGGGCGAGCAGGCGGCGGCCACCACAAAATTCCAGAATACTGCCGACTCGCCCGCCAGACGATCCAGGCTCGGCGTTCTCACCAGCCTGTTGCCGTTGAATCCGAAATCACCGTAGCCCTGATCATCGCTGATGATGAGCAGGACATTGGGACGCGGGCCGGCGAGGCCGCTAGCAGTGGCCGAAACGACAAGCAGCAGGGCAAACAGACGCGACATGGCCGGGCTTTCTATCGGCGCATTATAAACCGAGAGTCTTCACCTCATTCCAATTTGTAGACCCTCACATCGTCATACCACGCCAGATCCTCCGCTGATGTCTGACCGGCAGCCCCGAGAAGCAGCACGAGCTTGCCCACGTCCTCCGGGATCTCGACGACCCCAAACAGATCCGACCATTGGCCGCGGGGGCCGTTCGGGGGGATGAGTTTGTCCTGAATTTCATGAGTCCAGTGACCATCGGCGGTCTGCCAGCGAACGCGGATGCGCCCATCGCCCTTGCCCTCCAGTTTCAAGGCGGCCCCCACGGCAAAGCGCTCGCCGGCTTTCACGTCGTAACTTTGAATGAGGCAACCCTCCGCCACGCCCGAGATGCGCGCGGAGCCCTTGCCCGCAGCGCCATGCTCGCGGTCCCATGTGAACGCGCCCTTTGATTCCGCCGCCTGCCAGACGTGCCAGCCTGCGGGGCATCCCCCCTGTTTCCAGCGCTCGACCGCGCCCTCCGGCGCCGGCGCCGGGCTCATGTCCGATGCGAAGTCGCCATTGCGCGCCAGGTTGACCAGTTGGCCGGCCCGGGTCTTCTCGGCGATGCATTGCCTCCCATAATCCAGCGGGTCTCGCGCGAATCGCAGCGCCTTCTCGCATCCGGGCAGTGCCTCCGGCCAGGTCTGCTCATTCACGCGCTTGTTCGGCGTCGGCCACCAGCGAAACTTTTCGCCATAGACCCACACGTACTCGTCGGCCGACCGCAATGCCGCCGACAGGTTCGCCCTCAGCTGATGCAGCCGCGACGGGAGATTGGTTTTCATGAAGTATTTGGATCCCTCGGGATTCGAATAGGCGTCGAGATATATTCCGAACCCCACCTGCACCTGCGACCGATATTTCGCGCGGTTCTCTGGCGAAACCAATTCCTGGCATGCCCCCTTGATCTTAAGCGCGGATTCAAGGTATTGCACGGCGCTGTTGTACATGTAGGCGTGCTCGCAACCATCCACCACGGTCATCGTCGGCGGCATGGCGTCAAGCCAGCCATCCACAAATGGCGGCAGCAGGCCGTAACCCAGCGCCGATAGCAGGGCCCGCGGATCCGCCTGACCCGTCGCCGTCGCGCACGAGATGTTCAGGAAATAACAGAAGAGCGTGATGTCCGGATACTCGGCCGCGATGGCGGCGATCACCTGTCGGCCGCGCTCGCGGGCCTTGGCGTGATGGGCATTGAAGTCGTGTGCCTCCTTCCCCGGCTGCGCCGAGTACGCGAATTGCATGTGCGGCTTCGAGTAGGGTTCCGGATCGAAAAGGATGCCCTTGAATCCCCCCTGTTTCGCCACCCATGCCGCAATCCGCCAATGCGCCACGATCTGCTTCCAGCCCTCGTCATCAAACCAATCCACGTTGCCCGGATTTGCGCCGACCGTGATGAAGTTGTCGGTGAACCGCCTGAACCGGCAGGCCCTCATCCGGTCCACGCATGCCTGGAACCATTCCCGCCGCCATTCGTCTTTCTTGAAGGCGGCCCGCATCGGGCATCGCTTTTCCGCGTCGATCCTTCCCTCGCAATCGATCACGACCCCGTCGAATGGCCTCTGCTCCATCTGGTCCAGATTCTGAAAAAGCCGTTCCGTGTCGGCCTTGTCCCAGCCGGTGGCGATCAGTTTCTTTTGGCGCCGCATGTCGGCGTCCACCGCGCCATGGATCGCGTGAGGCGCCGCACAAAACAGCGCGACCCAAGGCAGCAACATTCGCCACAACTTCATCTCGGCCTTTCTCTCCATGCTGTGGGTTGGCGCGCGGCCATTCATCCGTCCTTGGCGAGGTCGAGGAGCAGGACGAACGACGGATTTCCAACGGGCGCGTAATGGCCGGTGAACGCCAGTAGCCCGGTGCCGCGATCCACGCGGAACACCGTCACGTTATCGCCCCGCTGGTTGCAGCAGTAGAAAAATTGGCCGGCCGGATCCAAATTAAAGCTCCGCGGATAGTCGCCGCGCGTCCACTCCTCCCCAGCGAAGGTCAGTTCCCCCGTCTTGCCCACGGAGAATATCGCGATGCTGTCATGCAGGCGGTTGCCGGCGTAAATGAAGCGGCCGTCGCCGGAAATCAGGATCTCCGAGCAGAAGTTGCTGCCCGCGAAACCGGGCGGCAGGCTCGAGACGGTCTGCCTCGGGGTCAGTTGCCCCCTCACGGCATCAAAGTCGAAGAGGGCCACCGTGGACGCCTCCTCTTGAAGGCAATAGAACCAGCGCCCATTGGGGTGGAAGCAGAAGTGCCGAGGCCCATCACCGGGCGGCAGCGCGACCCAGGGCGGATCATTGGGCGCCAGAACGCCGCCGCGCCCGTCAAATTTCCAGACAAAGATTCGATCCAGCCCAAGGTCGGTGTGCAGCACGAAACGCCCCGAGGGATCGGCCGTGACCATGTGGGCATGGGTCCGATCATGCCCGCTGAAGGCAAAGCTGCCCGGTGGAGCGTTCGAGGGCCGGGCCGGTCCGATGGCGCCCTCGTCTTTCTTGATATCGGTGGCCGCCCCAAGCTGCCCATCGGGCAAAACCGGCAATACCGCCACGGAACCGCCAAAGTAATTGGCCACCAGCAGAAATCTGCCGGACGGATGAATGCTCACATGGGTCGGACCGGCGCCACCGGAGGCGACGGTATTGAGCAGAGTCAGATGACCATCGGCGCGGTCTATCGCGAGGGCGCTGACCGTGCCCTCGTTGGCCTCGCCCACGTGGTCGGTCTCATTGGTGCAGTAAAGGCGCGTGCCGCCGTCGTTCACCGCCAGACAATTCGGGCTGCTCCCGGCCTCATACACGCCGCGGGGCGTCAGGGCGCCCGTCAGGCGATCCGCTTCGAAGATATGGATCCCACGGCCATTTCCGGGAGGCCGATCGACCTGCGTGGGCAACACGTCGCGCAGCGGCGAACTGAACGTGCCCACGTAGGCCATCAGCGGAGCCTTCGCCCCGGCGGCCTTCGCCTTCATCGCCCCCGCCGCCAGCGGGGCACCGCCCGCGAGCGCGGCGGACGTCTTCAGAAAGGTGCGGCGGGAGACTCTCGGGTGCATGGCGTGAATGACTGATCGCATGGGTTTGCGCAATCTTCTCCAATGGCTGCCAGATGATGGGACCCCCGAGCGCGCCGCTCAAGGCCGAAGCGCCATGCGGGGTCGACCGGATCGAGAGCGCGCCGCATCATTCATGTGGAAACTTCCGCGACGTGGTGCGGGCAATCTTGTCTGCAATCACAAGACGTTGCCACATCGTGGGTTGGCGGACAGGATTGTCCGCCCCACGGTCTTGGACGCAGCGTGAAGTTTCAGGTCAGCGGCCATCCGCTTCCCACAATCCGTTCAGCAACTCGACCGCCGTATCGACGAGCCTCTGGATGCCTTCGGGCGACACGAAATTCACACCTGCTAGGGTCTCGTAGCCCTGGTGCTGGAAGGCCAGCTCGGTGGGCTCGTATCCGACACAGTCGTTTGTCAGCTCGGCCAGCACGGTATGGGGGAAAGGCGAGCGCTTCTTCACCGAGATGCCCCATTCAACAAAAAGTTCGCCCGCATTCGTCGCGATGGCGAACGGGCCGATGCGCGCGGCGTTCACCGGCACATTGAGCGTGCGCGGCATCGCCTCGGCGGTGCGCTTCGCGCCCTGGAATGATTCCGGCCGCCAGCCCAGGCGAGCGATGGCACCTTCGGGCTGGGTTTCGGCATTGCAGCGCGGCACATCCACATCGCGACGCGCGTAGTCCACGGCGACCGGTTCCTTCACGGGAATAGCGCCCTTGGCCGCGTCCACGGCCGCCCTCGCAAACACCGCAGATCGTTCCCTCCAATCGGGGGTCCACATCACGGGGGGCTCGATGTTGCCCGAAGCTCCCTGGGTGAACACGCACACCGCCTGTTTCCCAAATGCCTGGGTGATGTGCTCCGCGATCACGCCGGGAAAATCCGCCGACCACGTATGTATCTTGATGCGATCATGAAGGCCGGGATGGCAGGTGAAGTTTACGAGCGCGCCCAGCATTTTCCCGTCGGGCGCATCGAAGCGAGCCACCCACAGCTCGGGGTCGGTGGGGCCTTCGCTGCCCAGCACCTGCGGGACCTGTTTCAGATCGTCCAGCTTTTTCAACCAGACATTCAGCACGAGTCCATCCGCCTTGGAAATCACCCGGCGGTTGCAATGCCCCTCATAGACCAGCGATCGTCCGATGGACATGCGCGCGGGCTGCAGTGCCTTGTCCGCCCGCACGATGCTGTCGGCGATCAGCTTCGGCAGAGTTGCGATGTAGTCTTTATTGTTCGGACCGCCCATCGGGATCAGCGGCGAGCTGTGATTGTGGCTCGGACAAATCAACACCGCGCCACGGGTGATGCCCGTCTGCCCCGTCACCAACGCGATGGCTTGGTCCGCCAGATCGCGGCGAATCTTCACGAGGTCCACGCCCACGATGGCCAGTTTCCGATCTCCGCTCCGCACGACCATCGCCCTGGCCCGCAGAGGATCTTCCGTGCCCGTGCCCACCGGCCCGCCCGGTCCGGTGATGATGGCACCGACCGGCGGCGTGATGTCCACCTGGCTGAACCCAACCCACAGCTCTTTGGGCGGCGGGACTTCACTGGAATCGGCCGCCTGAATCCCAGCGAGCGGCACCATCACCGTGAACAGGAACGGGAGTGTTCTTCTCATGTGTCAGGTAGCTACGGAAGCAGGCTAGGTTCGTGGCGCCTGTTTCCAGGATGATAGATTGCACTCTTTCTATGCCGCTCGCAATGCGGGCTGACAGCTGACGAAGAGGCCCGAAAGGACACCGCAACTATTGATGCCGACCGGTGTTCGCGCTCGATGGACCGAAGACTACCGGCGTGGGCCTTTGCCTTGATCTACACGGCGATCTCGATGGCGACAGAGATCGTCCCGATCGTGATCTTTACACTGAGGATTCCGGCGCATAACGCGATCATCGCGCCGATCATCCTTACGATCCCCCGCTTTTCTCGCCGCGCTTATCGCCAATCGAGTGCTTGGCACGCGTTGCTCCCGGACGCGCGCAGCCGAAACCACCGCTCGTGACGATCGAGTGCAATGAGTCCATCCTGAAGTAGGATGAAGCATTCGATTCTTGACTCCGGTGCGCATGAGGGGGCACTTTGGTGATACGTCGTAGGTCTGGTTATGCAGGCCGCGAAATGAAGCCATGGGAATCCGCACGCGGATTGCCGTGTCTGTCGAGGTTGAAACGGGGGCGCCATGAATGGGCGTCCTTGTTTTTGAGGAAATGGTTATGAGAATGGACCTGGTTCCGCGATACCGCTGGCTTTCCAAAGCACGGGGCAGGTTGCTGGTGGCATGCCTCCAGATGGTTGGTTTGGCCGGCCTCTCTTTGGCACAAACAAGCGGCACATGGACGAATACCACCAGCGGTGGCGCATGGAGCGTGTCTGACAATTGGGAGGGCGGCATCGTAGCCGACGGTTCGGGTTCGACGGGCCTATTCAACACCGTGAATATCACCACGGACAACACCGTCCACTTTGATGCGCCCCGGACCCTTGGCAATTTGACGTTCGGGGACACCGCCACGAACACGCCCGCGGGTTGGATCCTGGACAACAACGGCAGCGCATTGAATATCCTGACGCTGGCCGGGACCACCCCCACGATAACCGTCAACCCGCTGGGAACGAATTCGTGGGACCGGTCTGCAACGATCAGCGCTGAGATCGCCGGCGGCGGCGGGCTGATCAAGGCCGGCGTCGGTGTCTTGACCCTCACGGCATCCAATACCTTTTCGGGCATGACGACGGTGACCAACAGGGGCATTTTGGCGATTTCCAACCCCAACGCCCTGGGCAGCACAAATGGGGGCACGACGGTGGCCGATGGACAGCTCCGTCTTATCGGAGGCATTACTGTCGCGGGTGAGGCGTTGACGCTCAGTGGCAACTACAGCGACGCCATGGGACGCGGCGCGCTGCGGAGCCACAGTGGCAGCAATATCTGGGCGGGACCGATCACCATCGCGGGTAGCGCCGAGGCATGGATCACCGCCGCAGGAGGACCCATGACTCTCACTGGCGGCATCACCGGCACCAATAGAAATCTGAGGCTGGATCAGGGAAACCAGATTGTGACTGGCAATCCGATCACCCTCGGAAACGGGCAACTGGCGGTCAACAGCACCACTCGTCTGGCCGTCTCGGGAAACACTTTCAGCACCCTCAGGGTGGACTGGGGCGGCGATCTGCGGGCAGAAGTCGCCGGCGCCATACCGACAAACGCCATCGTGTATTTAGGCACCTCCGGGCCCGCCTCGGCCGGAAGGGGGATTCTGAATCTCTCCGGCAATGACATGACCATCGCGCGCCTTCTCGACGGCGGCACCAATTACCTCAACGAGGTCGTCCAAAATTTGTCCGGCACGGCCGCGACGCTCACGATCAACCAGCCAGTCAACACGACTTATCTTGGGAGAATCGCGGGCAACCTCGGGCTTATCAAGGGAGCTGCGGGCACGCTGACTTTGGGTGGCAGCAACTCGTATTCGGGCGCAACAACCGTGTCGAATGGCATTCTTCGGGTGAACGGGCTGCATCTGGGTGGGGGGCTATACACGGTCGCCTCGGGCGCAACCTTGGGCGGCACGGGATTGATCAGTGCGGCGCTTCACAGCGTCAGCGGGGGCGTCGTCGCGCCCGGTAACTCGATTGGCACGCTGACATTCAACGGCGATGCGGATCTCGATGGCATCCTAAAGATTGAATTGGACTCGAGTGGCTTTGGTTCGGGCGACGTCCTTTCCGTAACCGGGTCGCTGGACATCAGCGCCGCGACTGTTGATTTCGATCTTCTCGGGGGAGCGCTGGATGACGACGCCTACGTTTTCGCCGAATACGGCGCGCTGGTCGGGACGTTCGCGGATATATTGGACGCCCCAGACGGCTATCAGATCAATTACGCATATAATGGCAACCACATTGCGCTCGTGATCCCCGAGCCGGCCACCCTCTCGCTCCTTCTGGTCGGCGCCCTGGGACTCTTGTTCCACGTGCGGCGGAAGAAGGGCGCACGCTAGGATTTTGTCGGACTTGGCCGACAAACTCCTCTGAATATTTACGCGTTCGCTTCCAGGGTCGAATAGCCGACGCCGCACGCGCCTCTCGCGCAAGACAAACCTTGCGGCCTCGCCTGCATTTTAGCGCGCGGGAACCGGATTCGACACCTCGTGCGGCGCCAACGGTGGCACCTGCTCCGCTTCACGGGCCTGGCGGATGATGTCTTTGCCGCTGTGGACCAGCAGCACCGCCGATAAGGTCGCCTGCGGTGCGGACAGCCTGACGCGGTTTCCCGCCGCCTCCGTCTCCATGGCGCGAACTGTGCCATCCACCACAGCCGCCGCCGCCTCCCCGATAGGACCAAGCGCCTCGACGCCGACATCGATCCTCGCCCCCGTCACGCCCTTGGGGTTGTGGATGGTCAAGAGGGTCACCTTGCGATCCGGCTCATCGAGCACAAACCGTTTCACGCGCACCGCGGGGTCAGAGACCGCAAGGCCCAGGTCGTCCATGAACCGCGCGGCATATTGGACATGTTTGATCCGCCGCCGCAGGTTCACCACATCGATCGTGTGCTGCGTCAATACACTGGGCTGGGCGTAGACGAGGAAACGGTTGCCCATCAGAAAGACCTCATTGAGCGTCGCCTCCGGCGTGCGCGTGAAATCCGGATTCTGGATGTGCCAAAATCCGTCGAAAAAGATCACTTCTGGAAATGTATAGCGGACGACCTCCGGATGCGAGTCGGGCCAGATGCCGGTGGATGACGGGGCGATGAAGAAGGAGTCGAAATAGGGAGCGTAGATATCGCCAAAACCCTCGGTCTCCAACGCGAAGTCGGGGTCGATTCGTCGCGCGTCTTGTTTTATGCGCTTGGCCATCTCGATCACGCCGGGCATCCACTGCCCGCCGTGATGTTCATGACCGTGCTCGGGATTGCAGCAATACCGGGCGCTTTCCGCCCCGATCTGATCAAGGAACATCGCGCCGGCATTGTACTGCATGAGATACTTCTCCACGACCCAGTGGTGCAGATGGTCCTGCCATCCTTTCGAGGCCGGGCACATGAAATAGAAGAGGCACTTATAAGGCGAATCGGGCGCCGGCGCCGGCCAGTGGCCGCTGGCTTTCGTGTATTGGGTATAGAACGAGCCGTCGTACCGCTGCAGGGCGTGTCGTTTGAAGCCCCCCTCCCAGTCCGGGATATTGAGAGAGGCGGGGATCTTTCCTTCGTATCCGGGGGGGATCCGTGGCCAACGCGGATCCCAGGCGATGCCGTTCATGTAGAACGCCGCGCGAAACCCCTGATCCCGCACTTTCTTCAACACCGCCGCGAACTCCTCCTCGGTGCCCATGACGGGATCGGGAAAGGGCAGGCGGTTACAGCGCTGCTTGCCGGTGGATACACTGGCGATCATCTGTCCGCCGAAACGGGCGAAGTTCAACCCGAACCGTCGGGCCAGCTCGACCTTCTCGGGGATGTCTTTCTCGAAGCGGCCGGTGCCATCCAGCGGCAGCGTCCATTCCAGTCGACCGTCGCATCGCGTGAGCCACGCCGGCGGATCCGGTCTCGGCGAAATCGCGCTGAACCATGCCCGGTAGGTATCGGCACCCGCGTGCCAGTCGCCGGCATGGACCAGCGTCACGAATTCCGGCGATGTCCAGCTCTGGCGCGGCCGCACGCGCGCGAATTTTCTCATCTGGAGGGTTAGACTGCTGCCGTCTTCATCGGGCGTGCTGTATAAGGTGGTCACGAGCAAATTCGTGTCATGACTCGCCACATAGAGCCCACAACACGAGTCCCCGTCGGCGGGTTTGGAGTAGATATCCACCCATGGCATGACGGCGCCTCCTCCGGCGTACATGCCATTCCGCCCACCGTTCTTCTGCGGTTCAGCCATCAACCGGCCTCCGCCCCACGCGGGCCACATCAGAACGTCATCCGCGGTCTGTCGTCCGATGCGCAAGCCGCCGAGGATGGGGAACAGGACCTCAACGATCTCCGTGTCCCGCGCCTCATTGTCGATCTTGATCGTCCAACGGATATCGCTCGCGTCGTCCGCCAACGTCGCCCGGCATGACACCTTGACCTCACCGCCTGGCGCGACGGCGAGCTGATAATCCATCTCGAGTGCCTGAACGTTCCCGAGCCGGCTCAAGCGGTGCCCGATAAAATTGCGGGGACCCTGCGCAAGCACCTTCGGGCTCACCGTCGTACCGGCACGGCCCTTGAGTGAGAACAGGCCCTGCTCCCGCCCATCGACCGTATACCCCACCCTTTGAAGCCGGTTGCTGATCGATGTCACGGCGCCATTCTCAAGGCTGAAGCGCACGGCCACCCGACTGTTGGCAAGTTCCACAAATGAGGGCCTTCCCTGCTCGGGCGTCCCGGCCATCCCCGCAGTCGTGAGTGCGACCCATACCGCCGCCGCGACAAGCCATGCATCCTTCGCCATCGGCGCTCTCACTCTGCCATGACTCATATTGGCGAGGATCATCCCACAAACGGGGCCATGCAGCTAGCGATCAACGCGCAAAATTGCTATGATGTTCGCGAAATGAAACGCGGCAACCATGGGCCGCCTCACGCCACGACGCGCCGGAACGGTACGCCGCGCGTGTTGCTGGTGATTCCGACCGCGAATATCATCCACCGGCAGATACTCAATGGCATCCTGCGCTACGCGCACCGCCATGGCCCCTGGGAATTCCACATGATCACCGGGCTTTTTGAGGCGCGATCTCTGAGAATAACCAAGGAGTGGGGCTGTACCGGCGTTATCGCGTTCGCCGACACCCGCCGCCAAGTGGACGCCGTGCTCGCCGCCAGCGCGCCGGCGGTCTTCATCAATCCGCCCGCGCATCTGATCCATGCGAAAGGTCCGCGGGTTTGCCAAACGTGTGCGCGGCCAAGGCTTCCCCTGCCATGTCTACCCCGCACTCTCACAAAAGGAACGTGGAAATGTCGGCCTGGAAGGCAGGCGGTTGAGCGCCTGGCTCAAACAGCTTCCCAAACCGGTTGCGATTATGGCCGCGCGCGACGGGCGTGCCCTCAAGGTCCTGGACATGTGCATGGACGAGGGCATTTCCGTGCCGCACGAGATAGCAGTACTCGGCGTCGGCAACGACGAGATCTTATGCCAGACCACGACGCCCTCCCTCTCAAGCATCGAGCTGGACGGAGAGAACACCGGATTTGACTGTGCCAGACTTCTCGACGAACGGATGCGCGATGGGGCGCCCTCGTCGCGATCCTGCCTGCTGTCGTTGAACCATGCCCGCGTGGTCACGCGTCGATCCACCGACACCTCATGCATGTCCGACCCGCTCATGGCCAAAGCGATGGCCTTCATCCGCGCGAGTCTCGGCACACGGCTCACCGTCGGGCGTGTCGCTCACCACGCCAACATCTCGCGGCGACTACTGGAGATGAAAGCACGGCGAATTCTTGGACGAACGGTGCGCGACGAGATCCAGCGCCAGCGCCTGAATCGGGCGCGCGCATTGCTCCGAAATTCCAAAAGGACCGTCGGCGAGATCGCCGCCGAGTGCGGCTTCTGCGACCCGAGCCACCTGGGGCTATGGTTCCGCAGGATCTTCGGCCTCACGCCGACCGCCTTCCGTGCCAGCTTCCGGCGAGAGCTGAAGTAAACCGAAGCACGGCCCGCTCTGGTCCCCCTACGTATCAAACGAAACCATGCGCGGGCGATCGCAATTGTCATGTGGCAAATCTCTTTTGGTTTCCGAGACTCCGCACGATCGCCATTATTCAAAGCGGCACTTAGGATTTATTAACTTCCCTACATGTGATCGCGGGGGTGCGAGACCTTGAAGACCCATGCATGGTCGCAGGGCATGTTGTCCGGGCTGACTACAGGCGGCTGGATCGTGAGCCTGCCATCCGCGCACGAGAAGGCAACCGGCAGGGGGCTGCCCAGCAGGGTCACGCCATCAGCCTTCGCGATGTGGTCCACGACCAGAGATTCCTGCGGCCAGCGCGTGCAAATCGCGTACAGCACGTCGGGCTTTTTCGTGAAATACACCTTGTTCTCGCGCATGTTCGCGGGGCGATGCCGCCAGGCGGTGGTGGCATAGATCGCCTCGCCATTGACCTCCAGCCACTTGCCCATGTCGAGCAGGCGTTCCTGCATGATCACCGGAATCAGCCCATCCGCCCTCGGTCCTATGTTGAGTTTCAGGTTGCCGCCTCGGCTCACGGTGCTCACGAGCAACTCGACGCACTGCGCGGAAGTCAGGTAGTGCCGGACCTCCTCAAACCGGTTGTAGCCGAATGACCCGCCGATGCCGCGGCTCTCTTCCCAAGCATGTTCCGGGGCGTCCCCGGTCTGCTTACCATGTCCCAGACCGTACTCAATCGAGTAAAATCCGCCGTGCTTGCCGCGGGTTTCCTTGCCCCAGCGGTCGTTCACCGCGACCGTTTCCCTGACAGGCGATTCGTTGAAAAGCCATGCGAGAAAATCGACACTCCGAAACTCCGCGGAGCTGAAATCCCAGTCGCCGTCGGATGAGAGGATGTCCGGCCTGTAGCGGGCGACCAGTTCCTTCAACTGCGGGTGGTTCATCTCTTCCGCCCAGCGCCCGATGGTCTCTTTGGAATAGAGCGGGTTGTTCCACTCGAGCAGCGAGTAGTAAAACCCCATGCTGAGCCCCCGCCTGCGGACCGCTCCGGCCAGGTCGCCGGCCAGGTCGCGGTGAGCGCCGAGAACCTGCGCGTTCCAACGCGGGCTGCAGGCACTGGGGAAGAGCGCGAAGCCGTCATGGTGTTTGGATGTCAGCACAACATAGCGCGCGCCAGCCTTCTGGAAGAGGTCGGCCCACTGGCCGGGATCAAAATGTTCCGCGCGGAACTGCGCTGCGAAGTCGGCGTAGGAGACTCGGTCGCCGTATATGCGGGCATGAAAATTAGTGAAGTTTACGTCGTTCTTCCTAAGCCGTTGGTCGTACCATTCCGAATATTTTGCGTAGACACTCTCCATGTCCGTGGGCGCATAGGCGGGGACTGCGTAAACGCCCCAGTGGATCATGATGCCGAACTTGGCGTCCCGCCACCACTGCGGGGTCGGACGCTTGTCCAGCGACTCCCAGTTGGCGGTGAAGGTGTCCTGTGCACCCACCGGGCATGCGACAAGGAAAACCGCGGTGAATAGACTGCACTTCATGTTTTATTCTCTTCTGTGTTTTTCACTTGCGCCGCGTGAAATGGAAAATGCGGCTGTCGTAATCCCCGCCAAGGTCGGCCAGCAACCCCGCCTCCATCAGGGCCCGGCCGCTGACGGCGCGGCCGGCCTTCTGCCACTCGTCCAAAGCGCCATACACCTTCACGTCGTAGATCGAGTCGGGGTCGAGCGCTTCCAGCAGTATGTTGGGCACGCGCTCGTTGTGCCGCAGCCCGTGCGCGAAGAGAAACAGCAGCGCCTCGCTCCTGTCGGGCAGGACATACTCGAACGCCGCATACGGATGTTCCCGCAAAGAGGCGAGGCGGTGTATCTCGCCGCGGCATGTGACGTGCCGGATACTCTTGAAGAGGCTGCCGTATTGCCTGATCTGCGCCAGCTCCCCCGGGCTCTTCTTATGGAGCGGCTGACCCACCGACGCCCAGCCCATCATGCCGGTGAAAGCAGAGAACTGAAACGGTATCCTGCCGCCGGGGCCGCCCATGTTGGAGCCTCCGCCGGCCATGTGCCCCGGATGAAGATAGGTGAATCCCTCGTGAAGATAGATGCTGTCGATCGGACTCTGAATGTCGCTTCGGTTGATGCGCGCAAAGTAGGCGTCCATTTTCAGGTCCGGCCGCCCGGCGCCGCTGGCGCAGTTCTCGAAAAACACGGCCGGAAATTCTTTCGTGAGCCGGTCGAACAGCTCGTAGAAATTCAGCACATATTGGGTGTTCAGCGCGCGCCGATCGGGCCCCTCGGCGATCTCGAAATACCGGTTGAAGTCGAGCTTCAGATAGTCGACGCCGTGATCGCGCAGCAGTTTCACCATTTCGTCATGAACATATTCTAAAACGTCGCGTCGCGAGAGATTGAGCATGGCTGTGCCGCCGCCTTTCGCGAACAGCCACTCCGGTTTCTCTTTGATGAGCTTGGCCTGTTGCGTGATCCGCTCCGGCTCGATCCAAAGCCCGAACTTCATGCCGGCGCGGTGCACCGCATCGCTGACGGGCCTGAGCCCGCGCGGGAAATGGATCGGATGGACGGTCCAATCGCCGATGGCAGTCTGCCAGCCCGCGTCGATAATGAATGCCTCGAACCCGGCCTGCGCTGCAGGGGCGATGAGCGACATGACGCTCTCTTCCGTCACGCCCCCCTCCCGCCAGTTCGGAAGGGCGCTGTAGGTGTTGAACACCATCGGCACTTCGACATCTCGCATGTTTTTCGGATATAGGTGTTCCCGCTGATATCGGTGCAACATCCGCGAGGCCTCGCCGAACCCACCGCAGGTGAACCCGGCCGTGAAAACCGGTGTGGAGTGGCTTTCGCCCGGCGCAAGCTCAACGGCGAAATCGCAGTCGTTATATCCGCCGCTGACGCGAACCTGCTCGTTCGGGTCCTGCTCCACGATCATCTTCCAGTTCCCACTCCACTGCACCGTGCCGAACCAGACGGTGCCGCTTTTCTCGGTGGCGACACCATCCTGATCGAGCGCAAAGAAAGGGACGTGGTGATGCCCGCTGATCCCGTTCCGGCTCTGCAGGACGATTTCGCCCGGGGTGAGGAAATCACGCCTCACCAGCCATTCCGCGCCCCAGTTGCCGGCGATATGCGTGAGGCGGTATTTTCGGGTGTGCGGAACATACCAGACCGCCGACTGAAGGTTCTCGATGACGAGCTGTTCCGTCCCGCGGTTCTGGACTTCCACCCAACGGTCGATCAAGTCGAACGCGGGGTGGACTCTGTAGTGCAGCGTGACGTGGAAGGGAGCGTTCGCCGCCTTTAACCCAACATCGAGCCGGTCGCCGTCAATGGCGTGGGCGTCATACGACAACCTGAGGTCCACGAGCGAGTCCGGCCGCTCAATTTTCAGGCAGGGCTCCAAAAAGTAATCTCGGGTGCGCGCGGGGTACTCGTAGCGCCCGTAGAGTCCGTGGGTAAAGCCGTGTGGCTGGAGAAAATGGTGTGTCTCCCACGGCTCGGGGACATCGTTGACGCCCTTCAGTTTCCCGCCCCAATGGAGATTGACGAATCGACCGTTGGACCCAAGCCCGAACGCATAACTCGAATGATCCGTCTGCAGCAGAAAGACCTTCCGCCCCTCGTCAAACACGATTGGAGTCCGGTCTCCCCCTTCTGTTTTCTGGAGAGCGTCGGCCGCCTCTGTTTCAAGGGTCAAACTCAGTGCACACAGCAGCAAGGCCGACGATGCCGTTCTCAACGCGTCTCTCAGCATGTCCAGCTCCTCGTTTCACCTCTGTGACATTCTCAGGCTGCACCTAATCCCGATCCGTGCGGAAGGGCGAAGCCGGCAGACCGGCTCCGTTGCAGAGCGTGCATTCCGGATTATCCGCCCATGCGTAACGGACATGCAGCGGCTTCTGGACGCTCTCGCTCCAGACCAGCACGCTCTCGCCGTCAATCTCGGCCTGCGCCCAGGAGAACTTCTTGTCCGACCCGGCAATCGCGAAGCCCTTCAAGGCTCCGCCCCTGGCCGTCAACCCGCCGCCGACATGCTTGAACCTGATCCGCACCCTGCCCCCTTCGGCCGCGTGCGACTCGTACAGCGGGCCGGACACTTCGAGGCCCGTGTCGCCGTAGCAGTCGCGCATGGCCCAGCGCGCGAGCCGTCTCCCCACGTCCTGCTTGTTCTTCGGATGGATATCCCCCGCATCTCCGATGTCGATCGTCACCGCCATGCCGGTGCCGGGGACGGCAAGCGCCTTCAACTGCGACTCCCTCAGCCTCGGCCAACCGCCGTCGGAGGGTTGCGCCACGCGCGCCCGGAAACTCGCGAGCTGCACGAAGTAGAAAGGCAATCTCCCGTCGCCCCACTTGTCGCGCCATGACCGGATCATGGCCGGGAAAAGCGCGTCGTGCTGCTTCGCCGCGCCGGCGTTACCTTCGCCCTGGTACCAGATGAAGCCCCTGAGCGGATAGTTCACCAATGGCGCGATCATCGCGTTGAAGAAACCCGACGGCACGCCGTATGGCTCTGGCAGCCCGACAGGGGCTGTCGCCGGCTTCAAGGCCAGTTCAACCTTGCATTTCCAGACACCACCCAGATTGATCGCGTGGCCCTCGCCATCGGCCAGTTTCAGAGGATCGGGGTAGCTCGGGCAGAAACCGCCTTCCCCCATGCGGTCGAACACCCGGACCGCGATAACGTTCCGGCCTGCTTTCACAAGGTTCGCCGGCACCTTGTATCCGCGGAACAGCCAGACGCTCCACTTGCTCTCCGTGGACCCGATCCGTTCGCCGTTCATGAAGGCGATGTCATTGTCGCTGATCGGACCGAGATGGAGCGCCAGGTCGCGCCCCGCCCAAGACGCGGGAACCTCCACCTCTCTGCGGAACCAGACGGCCCCGTCGATCTTCAGGCCCTGTGACTCGATGCTGCCGGGCGCGGTGATGTCGCGCCAGTCCGCAACGTCCAGGCCCGGCTTGGCCCATTCCAGGCATTCGGGCCTTACACCCGGATCGATGGAGGCCTGCCGGTCGTAAGCCGCGGTGCGGAATGCGCGGTAGGTCTGCATGTCCGCGTAGTTCTCCGGTGCCAGCTTCACAGGCTGGGGCAAGGTCTGGTCCGCAAGCAGAACCTCGGCAGGCGTCCAGGCCTGGCAAGGACTCGCGCCGACCGCGCTGTTCATGACCCCCATCGGCACCCGGTATTTCAGGTGCAGCTCCCGCGCGAAGAAATAGGCAACCGCCGAGAACGCGCCGGCCTTGTCCGGGGTGCAGACACGCCACTCCCCCGCGCAGTCCTCTTTCGGCGCCGGCGCCAGTTCGGTCTTGACCATGAAGAACCGCATCGCCGGATAATCCGCCGCCGCGATCTCACGCGCGGCGTCCGCAGCATCCTTCAGCGACAAAGCCATGTTCGACTGGCCCGATGCCAGCCAGACGTCGCCCACCAAGACATTTCTGATGACGATGGCGTTCCGTCCGGTCACGCGCATCTCCGCGGTTTCTGCCGTCTGACGCAACGGGTCCAATACGAGCGACCATCTCCCGCTTTTGTCAGCAACAGCCTCCTTCCGTTGGCCCGCAAACTCGACACTCACTTTCTCGCCCGCATCCGCCCACCCGCGAACCATCACAGGCCGATCCTTCTGAAGCACCATGTTGTCGGAAAAAACCGACGGCATCCGGACGTCCGCGTAAAGCAGGTCTGCGGTATAAACCGCGACCAGCACGATATTGAGGCATATAGCGAATCCAAGTCTGCTCATTCTTCTCGCTCCTGTTTACCCGCGGAACTATCACCATGCACTGCATTGGGGAACCCGTCCATCCACCGTTTCGCCTTTCGTGCTAACTTCACTCCGCGCTTCCGCGCGAGGGTTCGAAACGGCTTCTCCTTCCCGTTCCATGTGTTGTCCAAAGCGTAGAAGGCGACGCCTCGTGCCCCGCCCTCCTGACACATGCGATACTGGGTAAAGATAAGGTCCAAATCGCGATGACCATAAATGGCATCGACACCGGCTTTCACGCTCAGGCACAGCCCAGGCACCACCCTTTCCAAGTTCGGCTCGACCGTCCTCCAATCCTCGAGACATGCTCGGGACGCCGCCACTCAAATCGGTTTGCTGTAGAATGGCTCCGTTGCCGGGACCACTCGCCGATCCTCGGGAATATCGGTCTGCACATCCTTCAGCTCGATCTTCCCTTTGCTCCACGTTCTGATCAGCGGAGCGCTTCCGGTCCCTTTGGTCGTCAACCCATCGAGCGTTATCCGCTCGTAATTGCAGGCGTGAATGAAAGCGACGTTGTCGAATCCGCCGCGGAACGCGAAATCCATGTTTTTCATTTCGACAATGATCGGCGTGTCCGTGTCGCCATAAACATCGAGTGGCATGCTCACCCCGGATGCCTTGATGTTCTCGAATCCAATACTGCGCAGGGGACGGTTCTTCTGCCATGTCTCGTTGCCCGAGAAATTGTAGTGCAGCAGTCGGTCGGTATTTTCGATGGTGCTGTCCCGGATGACGATGTTTCCCGGCTCCTTTCGGATCTTCAATGTGAAGTCCGAGTAGTACGTGAATGCGCTGAGCATGTTGTATCGGTGCTTGCCACCGGACGAAGCCACGCCCGTGCGTTTTTCCTCTTTGGTCAGGCTGCCGCGAAACAGGTATTTCGCCGGCCCAAAGAACCGGCATCTCTCAATCAGCACGTCGTGGCCGCCGAACCGCAGACCGCTGCAGGCGGTGTTCAGAACGCAGTCCCGCACGACAACGTTGTTATTGTCGAAGCCCGCGACGCAGTCATCGCCGGTGTAGAAGTTGCAGTGTTCGACGACGATATTGTCGCAGGAGGACGCGTGGATGCCATCGTGGCCGGCGATCACGGTCACGTTTTCCGCCGAAATGTCTTCGCTGAAATTGATGGCGTGGGCCCAGTTGCCGCTGTTCTTGATGGTGTAACCCCGGAGGGAGATTCTTCCGCAATTCCACATGCCAATGCAGTGCGGCCCACGGTAATGCTCCTCGCCCCTCTCGTCATAACAATCGCTGCCATCGATAACCGAGCCCTCGTCCCCTATGATCGCGACGTCCTTCGCGCCGATGGCGCGGATGAGCGCGTTGTTCCAGCGGCTGCCCAGCTTTTGCATGAACGCATAGTCGCGATTGGGATCGCCCGCCGGCCGCCAAACCGCCTCGGTTATGACCGATGGATCGACCGGCTCTATCCTGTCGCTGCGATAACCGAAATAGTCATCCGGGTTGCGACTGCCGCACAGGACGGCGCCCCTGAGAAGATGCAGCGTGACGCCAGACCGAAGCCGCAGTCCACCGGTGCGAAATATCCCCGCAGGAATCTGCACCTCGCCTCCCCCCTTGAGAAAGCATTCATCTATCGCGGCCTGGATCTTCTCCGTCTGCAGGTCCCCCGACGATGCCGCACCCTCGGCGAAAGGGCGCACGATCAACTTGGGCTCAGCACCGAACGATTTGGCGACAGAGCCACAGATCGTCGCGACGGCGATCAGACATAACCAAACGCGAACGGTCGAAATTGTCATATCGCACATCTCTTTTGGTCTCCAAGCTTGGTCACTATTGCCGCGGGCGGCAACTCGGCAAATCAGAAATCAGCAGTGCAATTTTCCCGCCTTCCCAAGCTCCAGATTGGTGCTCTCTGGTTCACGGGAACAGCCCCCGTTCCTTCCCATTTTGAACTCGGATCCCATGCCCAGCTCGCCCGTCCCTCTCCGGTGCCGCCCGGGGGCGGCGATAGCCAGAGTCGCCCACGCGCCGGATTATCCAGGATGAAACTTCTGGTGACTCGGGAGCGCCTAAAGGCGCCACTCCGAACATTCCCGCGGGCCTAGCGTTCGGAGTTCCGCCTTTCAGGCGGCCTACAAGATTTGTAGGGCGTCTCTGCGAGACGCCACCGGGGGCGAAGTTTCAGGTCAGACCCGCCGGCGACGCCAACGTATCATCGCCGCGGCACCCGCCAGGATCAACGGCAGGACCGCAGGCTCTGGGATGACGAGTGCGATCTGGTTGCTGTTGTCGCCGAAGGTGTAGTCGAGCACGTAGCCGTCTGGCAGGAGGCCCTCGTCCATGAAGGGGCCTCCGGAAAGTGTCTCGTATTCCGCGAACACATAGAAGTCGTTGGTCAGGGTTCCGGACCACGAAAACTGGAGCGTGCCACCGGTGATATCGAAAACGCCGTTTACGATCAGCAGGTCGCTGAGGCCCGCGCCGGGTCCGGCGGCGTTGTCCAACTCGATCTGAAGCACCCCGTCGAGGCCGAGGTTATTGCTGACAGTCAACGTGCCTATCGAATTGCCGGGGGCGACGCTGGCGCCAGAGAGGACGTTGACGGCGGCATCGATCAGGCCATTGCCACCGAGGGTGCCGCCGTTCTGGATGGAATAGGCGCCACCACCCATGTGCGAACCGTTGACGAGCAGGGTGCCGTTGGTCACGGTGGTCGTTCCGCCGTAGGTGTTGGCCGCCGTGAGGTCGAGGGTGCCCTGGCCCTTGGAGACGAGCGCGAAGTTGTTGTCGTTGGCCCCGGGGCCGCCGAGGAAGCCCCCGAAAATGTTGTTGGTTCCGGCGCCGACGTTCAGTGTCAGGGTCGAGAGGATCGAGCTGCCGCCGGTGACACGGTTCGAGATGCCGGTGCCCAGCATGACGAGCCCCGCCAATTCCTGGTTATAGCCGTTGAGGACAAGACGGCCGTTGCCCTCGACGTGCCCGATGGTATTGGTGAGACCGCCGAGCAACAGCGTGGTTGTCGTCGGGAGGCGGTCGTTGCCATTGGTCAGGATCACCGTGCCGCTGAAGGGGCTCAAGCCATCGGGCGCCCGGTTGGCCGTGATGTGTGTGTAGCCGCCGTAGGTCCCGACCCCGCCGAAGATGATCTCGCTGGTGCGGCTCAGCGACCCCGTCCCGGAAGCCTGGGAGACGTCGGTGATGAAATGGACACCGCGATTGTTGCCGTCGTCGGCAATTGCGCTGTTGAGAAACCATCGGCGCTTCGAACCAGGCTCGGACGACGGGACCGGATTGGCCCATGACTCGACGGCGAGGACGCCGTTGGTGTTAAGCGTCACCGGTCCGTTGAACGTCATGTCGCTGGAGGCATAGCTCTTGAGCGAGCCCCGGTTCTGGACGCCGTTGATCGTGACCGGCTCCGACACCGTGATCGCACCGAGATCGCGCAATCGGATCTGGCCGGTTCCGTTGATGATGGTGCCCTGGTTTGTCGACCCGAATGAGTTAGCGAAGCCGGCGCGCAGATCGAGGTTGGCGCCGGTTTCGACGACGATTTGGCCAGTGAAATTGCTGTTATTGCCGGAGAGTTCCAACCCGCCTCCCGCCGCCGTCAGCGTCCCGCTACCCGTCAGCGGCGAGTACAACCGCACGCTGCCTCCCGACTTGGAAAGACCTGTCGCGCCGAAATCGATCGGCGTGTAGATTTGGAGGTAGTTCCCGCTGTCGTTGCGGATAAACGGGCTCGTTCCCCCGAAGGTGAGCGTCGCCCCGCCGAGAGGTCGAATGTCGAGGATGGAGTCGGTGCCGCCTCCGGTATCGTTGTAAATAATGCCGTTGACGGTGACGCTGACGTCCTGCGTGACGGCAAAGTTGGCCGTATAATCGCTGGCAAACCGAGCGGCATCCGTGTCGGAGTTCGGAACGCCCGGGCTCCAGTTCGCCGTGTTTGTCCAATATCCCGAGGCCGTGGACCCAGTGGGCAGCCAATCGTTGGTGGTTTGGGCGCCCGCAGGCAGGGCCATGACCGCCGCGGTCAGCGCGGCCATCCCGAAATGGGCCGCCGCGCGCTTGCAGCGATCGTCGCAGTTCCGCTTTCCCATAGCTATTGCCCTCCCCCGCCTGCCGGGAGAAATCTCTCGACCGATCTGGGGCAATCTATTGTTACGGCGATCGTCCGGCGGAACAAGATCAAATCACATCACGTCCGATCTAAGCCCGGTACGTTGATGAAGCGGTTTCGCCGCCGCGCCCGGTCCAATTGGTGTGGAAGAATTCGCCGCGCGGCTTGTCGGTCCGCTCGTACTGGTGCGCGCCGAAATAATCGCGCTGCGCCTGCAACAGGTTCGCCGGGAGCCGGTCGGTCCGATAGCCATCGAAGTAATTCAGCGCGGTTGCGAAGGCCGGCACCCATACGCCGTTGGTGATCGCCGCCGCGATGACGCGCCGCCACGCGTCCTGCGATGCCTCGATCTTCTCCTTGAAGAAAGGATCCAGCAACAGGTTGCTCAGCTTCGGATCGCGATCGAACGCCTCCTTGATCTTGCCAAGGAACACCGACCGGATGATGCAGCCGCCCCTCCATAGCAGCGCGATGCCGCCATAATTCAGGTCCCATTTGAATTCCTCGGCCGCAGCCCGCATCAGCGTGAAGCCCTGCGCGTAAGACACGATCTTCGACGCGTAGAGCGCGCGCTCGAGATCTTTCAGGAACGCCGCGCGGTCGCCCTTGAACGACGCCTTCGGCCCGCGCAGCACCTTCGATGCCGCCACGCGCTCCTCCTTCACCGCCGAGAGGCAGCGCGCGTACACCGCCTCGCTGATCAGCGTGAGCGGGATACCCAGGTCCAGCGCCGAGACGCTGGTCCACTTGCCCGTGCCCTTCTGGCCAGCGGTGTCGAGGATCTTGTCCACGAGGGGTTTTCCGTCGGAATCCTTGTAGGCCAGGATGTCGCGCGTGATCTCGATGAGATAGCTGCCGAGGTCGCCGTCGTTCCACGCCTTGAAAACCTCGTGCATCTCCGGCGCGCTCATGCCCAGCAGGTCGCGCATGATCTGGTAGGCCTCGCAGATGAGCTGCATGTCGCCGTACTCGATGCCATTATGGACCATCTTGACGAAATGCCCCGCGCCGTCGCTGCCCACCCAGTCGCAGCAGGGCGTCCCGTCCGCCACTTTCGCCGCGATCGCCTGAAAGATCGGTTTCACGTGCGGCCACGCGGCCGGCGAACCGCCCGGCATGATCGATGGGCCCAGGAGCGCGCCCTCCTCGCCACCCGAGACACCCGTGCCAATGAAACGGAGTCCCTTGCCCTCCAGATACTTCGTGCGGCGGATGGTGTCGGGGAAATGCGAGTTGCCGCCGTCGATGATTATGTCGCCCTTCTCCAAGTGCGGCACCAGCAGGTCGATGAATTCGTCCACCGGCTTGCCGGCCTTGACCATCAGCATGATTTTGCGCGGCGTCTTCAGCGCACCAACAAACTCCTCGATCGAGTGGCACCCGATGAAGCGCTTGCCGGCGCCGCGCCCCTTGATGAAGTTGTCCACCTTCGCGACCGTCCGGTTGTAAACGGCCGCGCGGAACCCCTTGCTCTCCATGTTGAGCACGAGGTTCTCGCCCATCACCGCCAGACCCACCAATCCGATGTCCGCCTTTTCCATATCCTTCGCCTTTCCTTTCAAAAGCCGCCGCCCGCGATCACCGCTGTATCCGGGCCGATCCGCCCTTCGCGAACGCCTGCACCTGCTCCAGCGTCGCCATCGTCGTGTCGCCCGGGAACGTCGTCAGCAGCGCCCCGTGCGCCCAGCCCAGCCTCACGGCCTCCGCGGGATCCAGGCCCGTCAGCAGCCCGTAAAACAGCCCCGCCGCAAAACCGTCGCCGCCGCCCACCCGGTCCAGCACGTCCAGCTCGCAGGTCGGCGACGCATGGGTCTTGCCGTCCACCCACGCCACCGCGCCCCACGTGTGCCGGTTGGTCGAGTGCACTTCCCGCAACGTGGTCGCCACCACCTTCACCTGCGGGTGCTTCGCGACCACCTTGTCGATCATCGCGAAGAACGCGCTCGGATCGAGCTTGGACTTGGATTCCACATCCTGGCCCTGGATCCCCAGGCCCTTCTGCAGGTCCTCCTCGTTGCCCACCAGCACGTCACAGTTCTTGACGATCCGATCCACCACCTCGACCGCCTTCTTCTCCCCGCCCCAGATGTTCCAGAGCTTCGCGCGAAAATTCAGGTCAAAGCTCACCACCGCGCCAGCCTTCTTGGCCGCCTTCATGCCCTCGATGATCACCTCGCCCGTCGTCTCGGACAGCGCCGCAAAAATACCGCCGCTGTGGAACCACCGCACGCCGCCCTTGAAAATCGCATCCCAGTCGAAATCCCCCGGCTTGAGCTGCGCCGCCGCCTCGTTCGAACGATTGTAGAACACCACCGGCGCCCGCACGCCCTGCCCGCGGTCGCTGTAGACCGTCGCCATGTTCGGCCCGTTCACCCCGTTGTGCTTGAATCGCTTGTAGAACGGCCGCACCCCCATCGCGCGCACCCGCTCCGCGATCAGATCCCCGATCGGATAGTCCACCATCGCCGTCGCGATCCCCGTGTTCATCCGAAAACAGTCCGACAGATTCGCCGCCACATTGAACTCCCCGCCGCTCACGTGTATCTGGCACGACGCCGCCTTCCTAAAGGGTATCAGCCCAGGATCCAACCGGTGCACCAGCCCCCCAATCGATACCAGATCCAACGCCCCGTCCGCCCTCACCTTCAAACCCGCCATAACCGCATCTCCTTTCCTGAGTTCTATATGCCATCACGGCATTCGTTCAGTCACAAAACAAATTATCCGCAAAATCGGTCCCGACTGCAAGCACAGACAACGGCGCTCCCTGGCATGGGCATCGTGCCCATGGCCGCGGGCGGGACGCCCGTGCCAGGCAAGCCCATGGCCACCGCGGCCGCAAATCCTGATTTTGGAGAGGCAGATACGCCAGGCACTTGTCGCGCTACGCCAAGAGATCAAAGGGTGACGGATAAAGAATTAATTGCTTTCTGCTGGAAAAAAATGACCGCTAAGAAAAGAGGGAGGCCTGATGTCATGAAAAAGAACGGCACCGCGATCGCCTTCATTTCGGTTCTGCTCTGGTGCTTCAGCGGAATCTGTTTTCGGAAAGGGGCTTTGGGTCTCGACGTTTTTGTCAGCCTCTCCCTGATGACCGGCGCGGGGTTCACAACGGCCATGTTCGTCCAGGTCCTGCGCGGCGAATCGCTTCGAAGCCCTTTTCGGCTGCCCGCGAAAGCGATGCTCGCCGGCTTTTTTGGCGTAACTCTATATACTCTCATGCTGGCCTACGCTTTTGCCATCGCCCCCGCTTCTGATGTCGGCCAAGTCAATCTGCTCAATTACCTGTGGCCGGTCTGGATAGTCCTTTTCAGCATTATCCTCCTGAAGCACAAGCCCCGCCTTCCCTTTCTCCTGGCCGGCATCGCGCTCGGCCTCATCGGCGTGCTCGTCTCCCGCGGCCTAGGGAATATCACGCACGTGCCGGTCTCCTTTCTCCCCCACCTGCTCGCCGTGCTCGGCGGCATGCTCTGGGCCCTCTATTCCGTGCTCCTTAAATACTGGAACATCCCCGAAGAAAACGGGGGGACGTCCTTTCACTTCGGCCTGTGCGCCATCATCTCCGCACTGCTGGCAGTCTGGATGGGAAGGTGGAGCAGCCTCCCCAGCCCGAACGCGGAAACGGTCTTCTGGATCCTTTTCGGCGGCATCGGCCCCGTGGGCCTCGCCTACTACTTCTGGGAAATCGGGGTCAAGAAAGGAAACATACGCCTGATCGCGTCGCTGGCTTATTTCATACCTATTGGCTCTTCCGCGCTGATCGGCCTGGTCTTCCGGGAGGCCCTGAACAGCGGGCTCTTCCTCGGCGGTTTTCTCATTGCGGCCGGCGCCATCCTGGTGCAACGGGCGGATTGATCTTCCCCTCCTGCCGGGCGCTCATCCCGAAAATGCCCCGGCGCGAGTTGCGCTTCTTCGCTCTGAAAGGGCGGTAACATGACAAGACATTCCGAGGGTGCCGGGCCTCGTGGGGCCCTTCCTTGCTTCGAATGCCGGCGGCTCTCCGAAAGGCGGTGAGGGGGAAGACCGCACGGCCGTGTTGCTGGCATCCAGACTCCAAGCCTGTGTTCACTGCAGCTTCACCATCTCCTCTTTCGCCCGGTTGCCGTGATAGCCGTCACATTCCACGCCCATCAGAAAACCGGGGCCAGTGAAGTCGGTCGCGTCCGACGGCGCGACGGCACCCGATAAGCAAGCGATTCCCAGCGGAGTGTCCGACGTGAGCCCCCACACCGGACTTGTCACGCCACCGCCCTTGCCCCTAGACTTCTTGATCTCGATGAACCGCCGCAAATTTCTCCAACGCACGGCCGGCGCCGCCGCGTCCCTCGCCTTCCCCACCATCATCCCCGCCTCGGCGCTCGGACGAGACGGGAGGGTAGCCCCATCGAACCGGATCGTCATGGGGTTCATCGGCCTCGGCGGCCAGGGCACGCGTAACCTCCAGCAGTTCGTCCAGATCCCCGAGGTGCAGATCGTCGCGCTCTGCGACGTCGACAACGGCGTTGGCCAATATAACAACCTGTATCAATTCTCCGGCAGCACCGATGCCGGCCGCGCCCCCGCCAAGGCCCGCGCCACACAGTGGCTCGCGGACGTCGGTCGCCCCGTCGGCCCCAAAGATATAGCGACCTACTCGGATTTTCGCGAACTGCTCGCCCGCCCCGACATCGACGCGGTCACCTGTTGCACCCCCGACCACTGGCACGGGCTCGTCACGATCCACGCCGCAAAATCCGGCAAGGACATCTACTGCGAGAAACCGCTGGTGAACTCGATCCCCGAGGGCCGCGCCGTGTGCGATGCCGTCCGCCGCTACGGGCGCGTGCTCCAGACAGGGAGCCACGAGCGCTCCAACGACACCGTGCGCTACACCTGCGAGCTGGTCCGCAATGGGCGCATCGGCAAGCTCCACACCATGCGGGTCAACATGCCCAACACCGACCCGCACCACCTCAAGCTCCTAGAAAATCGCGGCCCGAAACCCACGATGCCCATACCCGAGGGCTTCGATTACGAGATGTGGCTCGGCCCCGCCGAATGGGCCCCCTACACCCAAGAACGCACCCACTTCTGGTGGCGCTACATCCTCGCCACCGGCGGCGGCGAGATCACCGACCGCGGCGCGCACATCATCGACATCGGCCAGTTCGTCAACGACAGCGACAACTCGGGCCCCGTCGAACTCGTCGCCAAAGGCCACTCGCTCGGCAACGGCCTATTCGATTCCTTCATCACCTACGACTTCGAGGCCACCTACGCCAACGGCGTCAAGATGTTCGGCGGAAGCGAGGGCGAGCGCGGCATCAAGTTCGAGGGCGACAAGGGATGGATCTTCGTCCACATCCACGGCGGCCGCCTCGAGGCCTCCTCCCCAGACCTGCTCCGCGAAAAGATCGGCCCCGGCGAATTCCACACGCAGCGCAGTCCCGGCCACCACCGCAATTTCATCGAGTGCGTGCAAGCCCGCCGCCGCCCGATCGCCCACGAGGAGATCGGCCACCGCACCGCGACCTTCTGCCACCTGATCAACATCGCGCTCCTCACCGGCCGCAAGGTCCAGTGGGATCCCGCCGCGGAGCGCATCACCAACGACGAAAACCTCAACCGCCTCGTCGCCAAGCCCATGCGCAGCCCGTGGCGCATCTGAGCCCGCAGCACGATCACCGAAAAGAAAGGCAACCCACCATGAAGCCAGCCCACATCGCAAGATACCTCGCAACCCTCGCCATCGCCGCGCTCGCGTCGCACGCCTTCGCGGCCGATGCCCCGGCACCCTCGCCCGCCGACATCGACACCGGCCTCGCATCCATCAAGGAATACGACTACGGCCAGACGCGCGAGAATCTCGTCAAGATCTCGGACATCATCGCCATCGCCCGCAAGGACAAGGCCGCGCTCGCCAAAGTCGAGAAAGCCATGGCCGGCTTCATCGAGGGCGAGGCGAGCCTCGCCTCGAAGCAGTTCGTCTGCGGCCAGCTCGGCTACATCGGCACCGACGCCTCCGTCCCCGCGCTCGCCAAGCTCCTCGCCAGTGACGACACCGCCGACATGGCCCGCATGGCACTGGAGCGCATCCCCGGCGACGTGGCCGAAGGCGCCCTGATCGATGCCACCAAAAAGACCGAGGGTCTCCACCTCGTCGGCCTTCTCAATACCCTCGGCGAACGCCGCGCCAAGAAGGCCGAGGCCGTATTAGAGAAATCACTCAAGAGCACCGACGCCGGCGTGATGACGGCCGCGGCAGCCGCCCTCGGCAAGCTCGGTTCCCCCGACGGCGTCAAGGCCCTGGAGGAAGCCCGCTCCAAGGCGCCCGCCGGCACCAAAGCCATCGTCGAGGACGCCATCCTCGTCGCCGCCGATCGCATGCGCGCCGCCGGAGACAAGGCCGAGGCCAAGGCCATCTACGACAGGGCAGTCCACAATTCCGACTTCTCCGTCCAGGCCCGCGCCGCCGCCTTCGAGGGCCTCGCGCGATGCGGCGGCGATGTCACCGACCTCATCAAGGGCGCCCTCGCCCCCAGCGGCGAACCCATGCTCCAGCAACTGGTATTTGCCCTCATCCGCGAGATCCCAACGTCCATCCCCACCGCCAAAGCCGCCGAACTGCTGTCCACCCTCTCCCCCGATCTCCAGGTGCGCATGATCGCCGCCCTCGAGGACCGCGGCGACAAGCAGGCCCACAGGCCCATCGCCGAACTCGCCAAATCCTCCAAGGAGAATCTTGTCAAGGCCGCCGCCCTCGCCGCCCTCGCCAAACTCGGCGACGACAGCGACATCGCGGTCCTCGTCGCCGCTGCGGCAGGCAACGACAAAGAACCCAAGGAATCTGCCGAATTCAGCCTCTCGCGGCTCGCCGCCAAGGGCACCGACGAGGCATTGCTGAAGCAATTGGCCGACGCCCCTGAGGCCGAGAAGACCGTCATCATCAAGGCCATCGCTGCCCGGAACATGGCCTCCGGCGTGCCCGCCCTCTTCACCGAGGCCAAGGGCCAGAATCAGAGGGTGCGCGTCGAGGCCGTGCGCGCCCTCGGTGAGGTCGCCCCGCCCAAGAGTCTCCCGGAACTCGTCGCGCTGCAATTGGCCACCGAGAACCCGGCGGAACAGGCCGAGATCGAGAAGGCCGTGGTCGCCACCGCCCGCCGTACCCCAGAGGGACAGCCCAAAGCCAAACTCGTGCTCGCGGCGCTTGAAAAGGCGGACAAAGACGCCGCAAAGGCTTCGATCTTCCGTGCGCTCGGCATGCTCGGCGACCCGGACGGTCTCGCGCCCCTCAAGGGGGCCCTCGGCGGCGGCTCAGACGAACTCCGCACCGCGGCCATCAAGGCCCTCAACGAATGGCCCGATGCCACGCCCCTCAACGACCTCCTCGAAGCCGCAAAATCCGCACCGGCCCCCGCACAGAAACTCCTCGCCTGGCGCGCGTTCATCAAGCTCGCCAGCCTCAACGAGAAGGAGAACGCCGCCGGCGCCCTCGCCAACTACAAGACGGCCATCGAGACCGCCAACGACGATGGCATCAAGCGCCTCGCGCTCTCCCGCATCGCGGGTATCCCCAATGGTGGCGCCATGAAACTCGCCGCCGCGCAGTTGGAGAAGGAGTCCCTCCGCGCCGAGGCCGAGGCCGCGATTCTCAAAATCGCCGGCAAGATGAAGCCCGACGCCCTCGCGAAAACGAAGGAAACCCTCCAGAAACTCGCCGACTCCGGCTCCACCGACGACGTCAAGAAGCAGGCCAAGAACCTGCTCAAGAAAGCCGGGGGCTGACCCCGGCTGCGCCAGATCATTTCGGGGGAACCTCCGGATCGCCCGCATGGCCGCGCGAACGCGGCCCTGCGAGCGCCTGATCCAGAACTGCTAACCGGCACCCCCGCCTTCACCCGACAGCGGCCCACGCGGGCCCTTTCGGCGGCACCCCATCCGTCTTCCGAGCGACATCCCTGCGCGGTTTCTCCTCTTTCCCTGAACGCCACGTGCCACCCCGATCCTCAAAAAACCACTCGCCACGAGCGTCATTCATTTCGCCGGAACACCTCGATCTCCCTCTTCCCCGAAAAAGTCTTCTCCAGATGATATCCCCCATCCACTATCGACTTCAGGCGCCTGAAGTACCTTTCCTCCCGCCCGGCCTCACCCCGCCCGGGATCAAACTGGAATCCCCCCGTCACCAGCACGTATTTCGGTCTCCGCGCGAACACCTCATCCAGGATCCCCTCCGGCGGAACCCCCACCCAACCATGCTCATCTTCATACGCCAGCGACGGATGCACGTACTTCGTCGGAGGCACGGTATTCAACAATAAATACAATAAGTGATCGCCATTCGCGGTATACACATAATCATTCGTTCCCACACGGCCCCTCAGGAAATCCGCCACATCATATATAATGTTCTTTTTCTTATAATATTTTTCATAGTTCTTCCAGATCGTGGGGCCCGCAACCCCAATAATCGAAATGCACGCACCCACCTGGGCGAATATCCGCGTTCTCCGCCCAGGCAGCACCGTCGAAGACAATCCGATTCCCATCATCACGCTTATCGGCAAGAACGCCTGCGCCGCATAATGATGGAAGTATCTCCCCGGATATATTGCAGCGCAAATTGACCCGCATAGCCACAGGATGACGCAATACACGCTCAGCCGGTCCCGCCAGCGCCGCCAATCCCATATCAGCACGGCGATCGTGAAACCAAGGACAATCCGCGTGAACGATTCCGAGAATATCCGGTCCCGAATGAACTCATAGGCATCTTCGAACCTGATGGCCCGGCCATAGTTCCGCGACACAGTGAACGATGCCTCCCAGAATTCTCCAAAGTGGCCCCCGATCGAATACCCCACGACTATCAGCGCGAACGGAATTCCAAATCCGGCCGACAGCGATACCGCATTCCGCGCCAGATACTTGATCCGGACCCCCCAGCGTGCCTCGGGATGTTGGAGCAGCGACAGCAGCGCGACGCCCACCGCGAGCGCGAGAAAATCAAACAACACCAGGTACTTTATGATAAATCCCACACCCATGAGCAGGCCGGAACAAAACAGGCCGATCGGGCTCTTGGATCTGAACCAAACGTAAAAAGAGGCGGCGACGAATGGCAGAAAGAACACCTCGGCGTTCGCCGACAGGAATGCTCGCGACGACGCCATCAAATAGACATAGATCGCCGCGCCCAAGAGGCCGGCCGTCTTTTGCTGCGCCGTGACGCTGGCTGTTATGACATATATCAGGAGGGCGGTGCCGGATATCAGTAGGATTGCACAGACATTTACCGCGAGGATTGCGTTCTTGAATACTGCAACGATCGGCATCAGCAGGAGAAACAACCCTATCGGCTTGGTGTCCCAGACGTCCACGTAGTAGGTGGCTCCATGGATCATTTGTTTGGTGATCAGAATGTAGGTTGTAACATCCCATGATATTGGCTGGGTGATCACCGCGAACCGAAACGCGATTGTCAGGAGCAGCAGGCACGCGTAGGTGATCAGGAGAGTTCGGGCCGGCCGACGGGATCGGTGATCGGGCCGGTCAAGCGCGGCGAGATTCTCCTCAGCTGTTGGACTGGGCACTTGTGTCATGAAACAATGGGGTCCGAATGCGGGGCGGACCCCAAAAGGTCGGGATCTTCGCGCGGATCTTCCGCCAGGCCCCGGCGAAACGCCAGCGGGCGAAGGGCTCACCGCCCCGCCCCGCCGCCAATGCCGCGCGCACGCCAAACACCGCCAACCTCACTCCACCCGCAGCGGGATCACCAGATTCCACGTATTCGACGCGGCGCGAAAGCCGCCGGGGCCATCGGCGGTGGCGGCGAAGAGAAACGCGGGCTTCCCATTTTGGAACAGCAGCTGCGGTCGCTCCAGCGAACCCTGCGTGGTCTCGGTCCCATCGCTCCAGCGCACGGTCCGTGAGTACGCCTTTGGTTCCGGCGATGGGTGCCAAACCAGTCCGTCTGCGGACGTCGCGTGTATGCCGGCGTGTTTCTCACCGGTGATCCCTCCCGTCATGTCCTTCGCGATCATCTCGAAGTGATCGCCCGACTCCCAGATATAAGGATCCTCGACGAAGTTGCCGCCGGGCAATTGCAGGACGGGCTCATCAGAAATGCGCTCGTAGGGCCCCTCAAATGTCGCGGCCCGCGCGGCCCCGAGTCGGAGTCCCTGCGGCGTGTTGGACCGATAGACCAGCAGCACGCTCCCATCGCGCCGCACGCAGGCGGCGGGATTCGTCACGATCTTCGCATCCCATTTGCCCGGCCTCGGTTCCAATATCGGCCGATCGCGGCGCGCCCATGGCCCGCGCACGGAGCGCGCCGTCGCCAGCCCGATCCGGATATTGTCGTACGACCGCCCCAGCTTCGCCTTCCCCGACCGCAGCTCCTCCTCCCCCGGCGCATTGCCCACATACGTGCTCCCAATGTAATAGAGCAGGAAGGTGTCCCCCGACTTGTTGATCGTCGGGTTGTGCGTCATCCGCCCGTCCCAGGATCCCTCGCCCCGGACGGGCAAGACAACCTCCTCGAAATGGTATGGTCCCTCGGGCCGGTCCGACGATGCCCTCACGACCTCCGAGTAGAACACGTACCCCTCGAAAAATGGGTAGCGCTTCGGCCACCGCGACGCGAACATGTGATATCGTCCGTCCTCTCCTCGGATCACCGACCCGCACCAGACCCAGTAGCCCTCCATCCGGAATCCCCCGCCCACCGGCGCCGGCAAAAGCCGATCGGAGAATCCTCCCGCAAAAGCCAGCGTCGCTCCCACCAACGTCACGGCCGACCAGACCCCTAAGAATCTCCCAAGCCAATGGACCTTCGCCCGAATCACTCCGACCATGACCCAAGCCTAGGGCCCGGAAGATCCGGCGTCGAGTGGGACCCTCGCCCACGCCACACCGCGGGAGAAATCAACCCTCTGCCGTTGAGTCGCCGTCTGCCATGGGCCATGGTTTCATTGTCCTAACGCGCGGCGCCCGCGACATTAATCTCTATCAGATGAAATCTGAAGCCGCCCAGACCAGGAGGAACACCTTGCGATTCCGCCTAATCACCGTTGCGGCGGCCTGCATCTGCGCGCTGCTGTCGGCGGAGCGCCCCCAGGGCGCTTGCCACAGGGCAAGGTCGTTGGCGCTCCAGCGATGAACATGGACATCTTCCCGACCCTCTGCGACCTCTGTCGCCTGCCCAAGCCCGAGGGTCTGGAGGGCACGACCCTGCTGCCGGTATTAATGGGCGCGGATAACGGAAAGGGACGATACGCACTTTCCGAAAACTACCGGGATGGCTTCGCCGGACGCATGATCCGAACCCCGCGATGGAAATACTTCTTCTACACCAGCGGCGAAGAATACCTCTACGACATGGACGCCGATCCCGGCGAAGAGACGAATCTGGCCCGGGATCCCGCCCATCGGGCAACGGCGGAAGAACTGAAGGCGAGGGCGTCCGTCGGTTGGATAGAAGAACCCACGAAACAACAGAAGACCGCGGCCGGACGCCGTGGCAACACCCAACGCCGCGGGGGCGGAAAAAGGAAAACCGGCAGAGAGGGCTAAGCCTCAATACTGTTCACATGAGTGGCATGGCCGTCTTGGCCATGCGTGCCCTGATGGCTCATCGGCGGGACGCCGATGTCACTTTCCCTGCAAGGTGAACGGCATTGGGCCTACGGTTTCTTCCCGATCACTTTGAAGAACTGCGGGTTTGAGCCATCGGGAGTGATATCGATGTCGATCATGCCGGATGGTTCATCATAGGTCGGCGAGAATCCCGTCAGTGGGTTCCACGTCCTAAGATCCTGTGACCTGTCGATCCCGATGGTCAGATGGAAGTGGCCGGTACCACGATCCCTCTCCATCTGTGGACAGCCGAGCGCCAGTGTCTGCATGTCGCTGTCGCGGTAGAGGTCCATTCCAAGCCGATTGTCGTGGATCAGGGTGCGCAGATCCGTGGAGTCCACCAGCGGATCGAAGCCAAGGGATGCCATGTTGACCTCAGCCTCATTGGTCACCCCGTCTCCATCCTCATCGGCGTCCGGCGCCAGCCCACGGCCGGTGAGATTGATATCGAACGGATTCTCGTCGGCGTCATTGCTGGTGATGTGCAGTGCGGCGCTTTTCGATCCGGCAGTTGCCGTGGCAAAGCGCACGGTGAAGGTCGTGCTGCCGTTCGGCCCGCCAACGGCCGTGGCCTGAAGTGTAAAGAGGTGAAAGTCTGCCGCGTTCGTGCCATCGAAAGTGATCCCCATGCCGGTCAGCGTGGAACCGAACCCAGTGTTCTTGATGGTGAACTCTCGGCTGGACGTCGCCCATGTCAATGACGCGCCGAAGGCGACAGTCGATGCTCCATCCACGAGATTCGTGCCCGCAGGCTGCTCCACCGCGATCTCCGGATCGCCGCTATCGTACCGGGCCATCGCGATGTCGGATTGATACCACGTGCCGTAATCGGTGACGTACCCCGCGACCACGATCTTGCCGTCGGGCTGCAGGGCCGCGCTCTGGCCGTAGGCATTCACGGAAGCGAAGCTGGTGGTGACCTTCCCGCTGCCGTTGAAGGTCGTGTCGAGAACCCCGTTGGTGGTGTACCGCGCCAGTGCGAAACCGAGCCCGAAGACGGCGTCGTCGGCGTCGCCCGCGACCAAGATCTTGCCGTCCGGCTGAATCGCGATGCTCCGTCCGTGGGAATTGCCGGCACCGACCGGCGTGATCACTTTTCCGGTGCCGTTGAACGTGGTGTCGAGGACGCCGTTGGTGCTTAACCGCACAAGGGCGAAATGGTCGTTGGTGCTGGTCCCCACGTATCCCGCCACGAGGATCTTCTGATCGCTTTGCACTGCCACGGACTGGCCATAGGCCCAGTTGGCGGGGCCGCCGAAATCGGTGGTGAGCTTCCCGTCGCCGCTGAACGTCGTGTCCAGCGTCCCGTTGGTGAGGACGCGGGCGAGGGCGAAATGGTAGCCGTTCGACATCATGGCGTACCCCGCGGCGAGGATCCGGCCGTTGGATTGGATGGCGACCGCGCAGCACTGATCGTCGTCGGTGCCGAATGAGGTGGTAAGCTTCCCGTCGCTGCTGAACGTCGTGTCCAGAACGCCGTTCGTGGTGTAGCGCGCCAGCCCGAAGTCGTACCTGTTGTTGGCGGGGGTGTAGACGTACCCCGCCGCCACGATTCTGCCGTCGGCTTGCACCGCAACCGCTTGGGCAGTGTCGTTGGAGGTCCCGACCAGGGTGGCAACCATCCCGCCGCTTCCGAAAGACGAGTCCAGGACTCCGTTCGTGGTGTAACGGGCTACCAAGAACTTGTTGGAGACGACACCGCCCGCGGTCACGATTTTCCCGTCTGCCTGCAACGCTACGGCGTAATATGCGGCAACGCTGTTGGTCACCTTCCCGGACCCATTGAAGGTCGTGTCCAGGCTCCCGTCGCCGCAGTAACGCATCAAGACCCCTCCCAGAGAAGAGAAGCCCGCGACCACAATCCTGCCGTCCGGCTGCACCGCCAGCGCCCATCCTTTGTCTTCGTACGCGCCGAACTCGGTCACGATCTTTCCGGTGCCGTTGAAAGTCGGGTCCAGATCACCGGGTGCCGCGGCGGAAGGCCGGGGAGCCACAAGCAAGAGTACGCCCCAGAGCGAAGCAACAGCCCAACGGTATCCGGTCTTCCCCGCAAACAGAGATGGTGCACGTCCGCCCGAGGACCGTGCAATAGAAGGGGCACGGAGTACATTCATGGGTCAAGGTTCCTTCCCAATCACTCTGAAGAACCGCCGACTCGATCCATCGGGCGTGATGTCGATATCGATCAGGCCCGCCGGCTCGTCATACGTGGGCGAGAATCCCGTCAGAGACAGCCAGGTGCCGAGACTCTGTGACGCCTCGATTCCGATCGTCAGGTGGAAGTGACCGGTCCCGGGGTCTTTCTCTAACAATGGGTAGCCGAGGGCCAGCGCCCGCATGTCGCTCGCGCGGTAGAGGTCCATCCCGAGGGCATTGTCATGGATCAGGTCGCGAAGGCTGCTCGAGTCCACCAGGGGATCAAAGCCGAGGGATGCCATGTTGACCTCGGCCTCATTGGTCACCCCGTCTCCATCCTCATCGGCGTCCGGCGCGATGCCACGCCCGGTGAGATTGATGTCGAAGGGATTCTCATCGCCATCGTTGCTGGCGATGTGCAGGGCGGCGCTGTTCGACCCGGCGGTCGTCGGGGCAAAGCGCACGGTGAATGTCGTGCTGCCATCCGGCCCGCCCACGGCCATCGCCGGACTGGCTGAGACAGAAAAGTCGCCCGCGTTCGTGCCGTCGAAAGTGATCCCCATGCCGGTCAGGGTGGAACCAAACCCGGTGTTCTTGATGGTGAACTCACGGCTGGAGGTCGCCCCCGTCAATACCGTGCCGAAGCCGACGCTCGCCGCCCCATCCACCAAGTTCGTACCCGCAGGCTGCTCCACCGCGATCTCCGGATCGCCGCTGTCATACCGCGCCAGCGCAAAGTCGCCACTTGTGAAGTCCGTGCAGGCTCCCCCGACGAGGATCTTGCCGTCGGCCTGCACGGCCACGCTAGCACCCATGCCGTGCCTGGTGCCAAACGGGGTCGTGACCTTTCCGCCAGTGCCAAATGTCGTGTCCAAAACCCCGTTGGTGGCGTAGCGCACCAGGGCGAAATAGAAGGTGGTGCCAACGGCGCAACTTCCCGCGACGAGGATCTTCCCATCCGACTGCAGCGCGATGCTCTCCCCACTGTCGTCCCCCGTGCCCACGGGGGTGACCACCTTTCCACCCGTGCCGAACGTCGTGTCCAGGGCCCCGGCGGTGGCGTAACGCACCACGGCGATGTCGTCGTTGGTGCCGGTATAGGTAGTTCCGGCGACGAGGATCTTGCCGTCGGATTGGACCGCCACGGCCTTGCCATAATCCGCGCCCGTGCGGATGGGGGTGCTCACCTTGCCGGTACCGCTGCCAAACGCGGAGTCCGGGTTCCCGCCCGTGGTGTAGCGAGCCACCGCGAAATCGTAGCCGCCGGAGCCGGCATACCCCGCGACGACGATCTTGCCGTCAGTCTGAAGTGCCACGCTGTTTGCTCGGTCATCACCGCTGAACGCGGTGGTGACCTTGCCGTCGGTGCTGAAGCTCGTGTCCAGGACACCGTTGGTCAGGTAGCGCACCGCCCCAAAGTCGTAGTCGGCGACATTCTTCGCAAAACCCGCGACGACGATCTTGCCATCGGATTGCACCGCCACGCACTGGCCATAGTCTTCGACAGTACCAACGTGGGTGATGACCTTGCCATTGCCGTTCGTGCCAAAGGTCGTGTCCATGACGCCATTGGTATGGTAGCGCGCCACCGCGAAGTGGTTGGTTCCATCGAAGGCCTCGCCCCCGATGAGGATCTTGCCATCGGCCTGCACCGCCACGCCGTTGCCCATGCTGCGGCCGATGCCCATGGTGGTGATGACTTTTCCGGTGCCGTTGAAATTTGTATCCAGACTCCCATCGGCATTGTAGCGCACCAGCGCGACGTCGTAGATGGCGCCGACATCGGCGCTCCTGGACGCATAACCCGTCATGAGGATTTTGCCGTCGGGCTGTACCGCAAGGCTGTAGCTCATGTCATCGGCTGGACCGACAGCGGTCGTGACCGTTCCGGTGCCATTGAGGGTCGGATCCAAGTCGCCGGGCGCCGCCACGCCCGGCCGGACCACCAGGAAGACCAAAGTGCCCACGAGCAATGCAACGATCCAAGAAGATCCAGTTTTCCCCGCAAACACAGACGATCCAATAGAAGGGGCACGGAAATCGCTCATAGGTCGCCCTCCCAGACGATGCCATAACCTACCACGGCCACCGGCTCTCAGAAACACGAAAAGGTTGGGACCGAACCCCAAGACCCTTGATGCGTGTTGCGCCCATCTTGGGGGCAGCCCTCCTGCCGGCGGGCATTCGGAGTATCACCGGGGGTGTCAATGAGACGTAGGAGCGCGCTTGCGCGCGATTCGGATCGCCTGCAAGCAGGCTCCTACGATTCGGTGCCTGAATCTTCGAGCTATACGATCTTCTCGGCCGGACGAAAGCTCGCTGCGCTGCGCAGGTGAAATTGCGCCGCCGCCATCGCCGTCTGCGGATCCCTCCGCTCCAGGGCATCCAGGATCGCCAGATGCTGCTCGTAGCCGCGCGCCAGCCACGCCGGATCCTCCCGCCCCGCCTCGTAGCTCACCCGCTTGAAAGTCCAGCATCGCCGGATCGCCTCGGCCAGGGCCATGTTGCCGCAGTTGTCCGCGATCGCCAGATGCAGCGCGTAATCCAATTCCCTCGCCACCGCCGCCCAACCCCGCCGCCCCGGCCTCGCCCGCGCCGCCATCTCCCGCAGCCGCGCCACATCCTCCGCCCCAATCCGCACCGCCGCCATCGCCGCCGCCTCCGGCTCCAGCAGCTCACGCAGCTGGTGTACCTCCATCAGCCAATTCTCCGCCCCCGGACGCACCACCGCCCGCCGGTTCACCTCGTGCACCACGATCCCGTCCGCCTCCAGCCGCTGCAGCGCCTGCACCACCGGCGTCCGGCTCACCCCCAGCTCCCTCGCCAGCCGCGTGCTCTTCAGCTCCGCCCCCCCGCCCAATTCCCCGCGCACGATCCGCAGCAGTATCCGGTCGTACACCCCGTCCACCAGACTCGCCCCACCCCGAGATTTCCTGTTGACAGCCATCGGCACCTCAGATAAAGTGAATTCACTTTAATACGGCATCGTGGACCTGTCTAGGGGAAAAGTTCCCAGATTCTGTGTCACGGGCCCAAAAAAGGCACGAAAGTGAATACAGTTCAGGGCAAGATCGGGGACCGCGCGCTCAGGGCCGGGATGGTCGGCACGGGGATGATCTTCGACGAGACATATCGTCCGTTCTTCGAGCGGGCCCGGGCGGAGGGATTGCACGGGCGGCGATTCGGCCTGGTCGAGGTGCCGCTGGCGGCGGTGGCGAGCCGGACGGGCAAGCGGGCGGAAGCCTACCGGCGCGCGGCGGGCGGCCGCATCGGGGATTTTCAGAGCTTCTCCGGGGAGACTGCGGTGGAACGGCTGCTGGACACGGGCGTGGATTTCGTCTGCGTGGCGACGCCGGACGACCGTCATTACGCGGTCGCGCGCAAGGTGCTGGAGGCCGGCAAGCACCTGCTGGTCGAGAAGCCATCGGTGCTGGCCCTGCACGAACTGGACGAACTGGAGCGGCTGGCCCGAGAGAAGGGCGTCCTGGCCAAGGTCGTCTATCACAAACTGCTGGATCCTGATCACAAGAAGTTGCGGACGCTGGTGGCCGATGGCCAACTCCGGCACGCCAACAACGGGTATTGTTCCCTGCTCGAACCCAAGCAGGTGTCGGGCAGCCAGTTCGCCGAGTGGATCCGCGGCCGCAACCCCGGCACCTACGTGGCGGTGCATTACATCAAGCTGATCGATTTCACCTTCGGGGGCCGCCTGAAGACCGTGTCCTGCACGGGGCAGCGGGGCATCGTGGGCGAAAGTGGCGGCACGACGTGGGACTCGACGCAGTTGCGGCTCATCTACGACCGCGACGATGGCCGGGAGGCCGCGTTCGACATCCACACCAGCTGGGTGACGCCCGACAATTTCCCAGGCTACGTCGAGCAGGAGGTTCAATTCCGTTTCGACAACGGCGTCTGGAACGCGCACAGCCGACGGCGGGGCGTCGAGTGCACGATAGAGGGCAAGACGCCCGTCGAGATCAAGATCTCGATGAACAACCACTACAACGGCACGTTCCTCGAGCCGTGGGGCGAGCGCTCCCAGCGCGGGTACGGCATCGAGGCGATTGAGCGTTTCGTGCGCGAGGTCGCGACCGTCGAGTTCGGCGGCCCTTCGGCTGGCCGCGCGGACCGCCTCCGCGAGGCGCGCGCGCTGGCCTACGACGACATCTCGGCGGAGCGGCAGGCGGTCGCGGCGGTCCACGCCATGGAGGCCATACTCGCGAGGCACGCGGCCGGCGAACCGGACGGCGTGGTGCGCGTCAATCACGATGGCAAGGGGCTGGTGCTCTTCCTCCCCGGCGCCGCCAAGCCCGAAGTGCTCTACGAGGGGAAGGTCTGGCGGGAACCCGCTTGAGAATTCCCACAACCACATTTTCCAAACACACTGATCAACAAGGAGAATCCCATGACAACCGCAACATCCGCTCCCGCTGACGCGATCGAGCACGCCAACGAACCGAAGTCCAACGCTGTGCGCCTCCGCCTGACGCGCGTCGAACCGCGCTGCCAGCGCACCTTCACGCCGAGCCTCGCCGCGATCGACAAGGCCCAGGGCTCCTACGTGTTCACCGCGGAGGGGCGCCGCCTCGCCGACTTCGCCTCCGGCGTCCTGGTGGTGAACCTCGGGCACAATCCGGCCCGCTGGTGGCAGCGCCTCTGGAACTACATGGGCATCGGCCCAGGCCAGGGCGACCAGGGATTCCTGTCCGCTGTTCCCCTCACCGCCTACAACGCGGTCCCCGAGATCGAGGTGCGCGCCTGCGAGCGATTGATCGAGACGCTGCGCGCCCAGCCGGGCGGCGCGCGCTGCGAGCAGGTGCTGTGGGGCGCCAGCGGAAGCGAGGCGATCCAAAAGGCCCTATGGTGCTCCCTTGCCCACAAGCCCGGCAAGGATGTCATTCTCGCCACCCGCCACGGCTTCCACGGCAAGAAGGGTCTTGCACGTGCCGTCACGGGCACCGAGAAGGATCCCGACCGCGATCCCCGCGTGCGGTTCATCGCATTCCCCACGGCAGAATGCGCGGATACATCGCGGCGCCGCGAGAAACTCGACCTCGCCCCATACGAGCGCGAGCTCGCCTCGATCAAGGCGGAATATGGCGATCGCCTCGGTTCCCTGATCACCGAGCCCTACCTCGGTGGCGGCGGCTCTTTCCACCCCCAGCACGAATACCTCCAATTGCTCCAACGCTTCTGCCGCGAGAACGACATGGTCTTCATCCTGGATGAGGTGCAGGCGAACTTTGGACGCACCGGAAAGTTGTTCGCGTTCACGCAGTACGGCCTCGAGCCGGACATCGTCGTGCTGGGCAAGGGCCTCGGCAACGGCGTGCCCGTCGCGGCAGCGGTTGGCCGCGCCGACATCTTCGCGTCCCTCGGCTATGGCGAGGGATCGGACACTTACAGCGGCAACCCCCTCGCCTGCGCCGCCGTGCTGGCCACGCTCGACGAATTCGCCGACGGCAAAGTGATGGCGCATGCCGCGAAGCTCGCAGAGATCATCGAGTCGGGCCTGGCCCGGCTGCAGAGGGAGTTGTCCATCGTCGCGCACGTCCGCGGCGAGGGCGCCGTATGGGGCATCGAGTTCGCCGCTCTCAACGGACACCCGGCATCCGAGGTCGCGAACGCATGCGTCGAGGCCTGCTACCTCGGGGACGCCGAGGGCTTCGCCATCCACCTCCTCGGCCCGCTGGCCGGAAAGGTGGTTCGCGTCAGCCCGCCGCTCGTCATGCCACTCGACGACGCGCGGCAGTACATGGACGCCATGTTTGGAATCCTCTCGTCCGTGTGCAAACGCCTGGCGGCATGATCCCGCCGCCGGGACGGAAATCATGTCCGCCGGGATCCCGAGGCATCGCCGGGAGGACCCCCGATCCCGCGGCCCCAGCGTAGCGCGGGGGCGCCGGGCCCGCCATCCCCCTGCGCAGCGACCACCGGCAATGATCTGGCCAAGGGACGATCTCGCACAGCGGACCCGGTGTGCTAGCATCAAGCCCTGCCTATGAAGAGAAAACCGAGAATCGGAATCATCGGCGCGGGGCCCGGCGGACTGGCTGCGGCAATGCTGCTGGCAAGGCGAGGCCTGGACGTGACCATGCTTGAACGCGCCGACCGCGAGGGCGGCCGCAATGGCTGGCTGAAACAAAGCGGCTACACCTTCGACATCGGACCGACCTTCTTCATGATGCCCTTTGTCCTAGAGGAGATATTTGAGGAATGTGGCAGGCGACTTTCCGACTGCGTCGACCTCCGCCCCCTCGAACCTTTCTACCATCTGACCCACGCCGACGGCACGGTCTTTACTCCCTCGGGCGTGCCAGAGAGGATGCGCGAGGCTATCGGCCGCATTCATCCGCCCGATGCCGCCGGATATGATCGCTATCGGCCCTACCACGAGGCCAAGACACAAGCCATCCTGCCCTGCTTGAGTCAGCCTTACGACCGCCTCTACCACGTCCTCAAGAAGCCGCTCCTCAAGGCCATTCCCCATCTGAGCCTGACCAGAACCGTGTGGGAGGAACTCGGCCTGTTCTTTGCCGACAACAGGGTGAAAATCGGATTCACGTTTCAATCCAAGTATCTGGGCATGTCGCCGTATGCCTGCCCCGGCTTGTTCAGCATCCTGGCCTATACCGAACAAAAATGGGGCATCTTCCACCCCATCGGCGGGTGCAATGCCCTCTCCCTGGCCATGGGAAAGCTGGCCCGGGAGTTGGGCGCCGCCATCCACCTGAACACCGATGTCAAGGAGATCGTCATCGAGAATCGTCGGGCCCGTGGGGTGTTGCTGGCCAACGGGGAACGGGCCGACTTCGACGAAATTATCATGAATGCCGACTTCGCCTGGGGGATGAGGCATCTGATCCCCAACGCATTGCGCCGAAAATACACGGACGAAAATCTGGACCGCAAGCGTTACTCCTGCTCCACATTCATGATGTATCTCGGTGTCGACCGCCGTTATGACCATCTCGCCCATCACAATATCTACATCTCCGGCGACTACCGCGGGAACCTGGAGGACATCGAAACCAGAGGCCACCTGAGTGAAGACCCGTCCTTCTATGTCCAGAACGCCTCGGTCACGGACGCCTCCCTCGCACCCGCCGGCCATTCAACGATCTACGTGCTGGTGCCCGTCCCCAACGGGCAGAAGTCCCTTGACTGGAGCACGGTCAAAGGACCGTTCCGCGAACGGATCCTAAACAAGCTCAGGACCCGGGCCGGCATGGCGGACATCGAGAACCACATACGCTTCGAGCGCGTGATCACCCCCGATGACTGGCAATCGGACATGCGGGTAGGTTACGGCGCCGTTTTCAATCTCGGGCACAACGTGACCCAGATGCTGATGTTCCGGCCCCACAACCGCTTCGAAGAATTCCAGAACATGTGGCTGGTGGGTGGAGGCACCCACCCAGGATCCGGCCTCCCCACCATCTACGAATCCGGAAAAATCACGGCCGCGGGCATATGCCGCAAGCATGGCATCCCCTGGAAAGACAGCGGCCGAATGCCGTAGCCACGGGCGCGCGCAAACCCTCCCCTCGCTCACGCCCCCGCGGCGGCTGACCGGAGCCTCGCGGGATCGGATGATCCGACCCTGAGTCCTTTACATACGCCTTACAATTTTCCGCCCACCCACAAATCAAACCTTCACATTCAAAGGATAAGGTTATGCCAGAATCCCTATGAGAGCCTGTCCACACACGCGCCCACTCGGCCCACTGGTGCTGGCAATGTTGATCGGCGAACTGCCCGCCGCACCGCCCTACGCCATCGTCGATACCGGGCAGATCCGCTGCTATGACAATCAGGGTGAAATCGCCCCGCCGAAAGCTGGGGATCCCTTCTACGGACAAGACGCACAGTTCCAGGGCCACGCGGCGAACTATACCCCCAGCGCCGATGGCCTGACGGTTCACGACAAGATTACCGACCTGACCTGGCAGCGCAGCCCGGATACCGATGGCAACGGCCGGCTGGACCTAAATGACAAGCTGACGTGGACACAGGCCCAGGACCTGCCCAAAAAACTCAACGCGGAAAAATTCGGAGGGTTCGACGATTGGCGCCTGCCGTCGATCAAAGAGCTCTATTCCCTTTTCGACGGTCGAGGCACGGATCCCAGCGGGTATTCGGGCGCGGATACCTCAGGCCTGACCCCTTACATCGACACCAATTTCTTTCACTTCGCCTACGGCGATATGGCCGCAGGGGAGCGCATAATCGATTCCCAGTACGCCTCGGGCACCAAGTACGTCGGCAAGTCCGCCCGCGGCTTCGACAAACTCTTCGGCGTCAATTTCGCAGATGGCCGGATCAAGGGCTACGATCTGCAAATGCCGGGCGGTTTGGAGAAGGCGTTCTTCGTGCAATGTGTGCGCGGCAATCGGGATTACGGCAAAAATGATTTCCAGGACAATGGCGACCAGACAATCACGGATAGGGCCACGGGCCTCACGTGGTCCAAGGCCGACAGCGGAAAGGGCATGGACTGGCAGGCGGCACTGGAGTGGGTGCAAACAAAGAACGCCGCGCGCTATCTCGGCCACGATGACTGGCGACTCCCGGATGCGAAGGAACTGCAGAGCATCGTCGATTATTCGCGGTCCCCCGACACGAGCCATTCGGCCGCCATCGATCCTCTGTTTTACTGCACCCAGATCACCAACGAGATCGGCCAGGTTGACTACCCCTGCCATTGGACTGGGACAACCCACGGAGGTTTCATCGGCAATGGGGCGGCGATGTATATCGCCTTCGGTCGCGCGGCGGGTTGGCTATCGGCGCGCGCCCTGACCGGTGGGGCACCTGGCCGACATGGGCCACCGGCCAAAGGCCCCCCGACAACCAAGTCCGACGCGTATCGCTTCGCGGACGTCCACGGCGCCGGCGCCCAGCGCAGCGATCCCAAGTCAGGCGACCCTGCGATGTTCCCGCATGGCCGCGGACCCCAAGGCGACGTCATCCGCATCTTCAACTACGTCCGCCTCGTGCGCGGCGGCGATGTCACCCGTCGCACGGATACAGCGCAGATCGCGCCGGCGCCACAGGCGCAGGCGATGTCACCAGCAGCCCAAGGTCCTCCAGGCGGCCCGGCCATGTTGGGGCCACATCCTCCGATCCCACCCATCGTCACGGCGCTCGATTCGAATGGCGATGGCACCATCTCGGCTGGAGAGATCGCCGGGGCAACCTCCGCGTTGAAGAAACTCGACAGGAACGGCGACCGAAAGCTGACCCCAGACGAATATCTCCCGCCACGCCCCGGGCGATAGCTTGCACACGTCAGGATTCCGCGCGGGACACGGTCAAGGGCGCCCGGGCGAGTTTCCACAGTGGCCAGGGCTGGCCGTTGGTCGCGTCAGACGAGGATGAGCGCGACGGAGGCCACCATGAGGGCAGCGCCAATGAAACGTCGGGCCAAGACCGCTGGTCCGACTTCGCCCTCGGTGGTCCGAAATTGGCGCCCCGCGAACCAGATCAGCACGATGCTCCAAACACCCCGCAAATTGTAAACGATGTTTGAACCCGCCGCATCGCGGAAGTAACCGATCGCCGCATACATGCAAAAACCTTGCAGGCAGAGAAACACCACGCCCATGGCCAACCACGGCAAGGCATCCCGGGGCATCTCGCGCAATGGCCGATGAAAGAATGGCATCAGGCCGAAGGAAAACAGCCCACACAAAAGATAGAGCTTTGCCCCGAACACGAAGAAACCGGCATCGCGACACCAGCGCTGGATGACGACATCGCACAGGGCGAAGGACAAGGCCGCGGCCCCGGAAAACAACACGGTCCTCAGGATGCGGCGCCTGTCGTGCGGCGGCCCCCACTGAAGCATGGCGATCGCCACGGTCGTCAGCAGCGCCGCGAACCACACGTCCCACCCGAAACCTTGGTGGAATAGCAGCACCGACAATACCACCACCCCAAGGACCTTGGTGCCCATCATCGGTGCCACCACCGACACGTCACCGCGCTCGATCGCCCAAAAGGCCAACAATTGCCCCGCGAAAAGAGCGGCCGATGCCGCCACGGCCGGCCCCCACCCACCCCAGTACGGGCCATCCGGCCAAACGAAAGCCATCGGAACGAAAACCAGGCAACTCAGCCAATTTGCGACGAATGCCGAACGCCATGGCCCGACGCCCAGATCAAGCGCGCGCTTCAGCCAAAACTGCGAGACCGTGTAAAGGATCCCCGCGGCACACGGCAGCAGCAAGTAGGCCTTCGCGAGCATCGCTTCCCTATGGCGAGATCACGCCCATATGCAAGGATCCCCATGAGTGGCCCGCCCCGACCGTCGGCCCCTGGGCGCTATCGGCGAATCAGTTTCACCTCCCACGGCGCAAACGATATGGACCTTGGCCCTTCGCTCCACCGGAGGATCACCGTCCGAGGTGAGTTGGAAGCGTTGACCGCAATGGCCGCCTCGCTTCCGTCGCTCGCGCGGAAGGCGCCAACCTTCATCTCCGCGGCCGGTTCGACGACGGGCGGCGGCACCGCCATTCCAAATTCCAGATACGGACGACCCTCGCCGTGATAAAGTTTCACCCATTGGCTATACAGATCGTGCTGCGGCGGCAGACCCTCACGGACAATCGGGCGAGCCACGCCGTTTGCGCCCACCTCGGCAATCTGAAAGTCATCGACCCAGACCCGGCACGGCCCTTCGACATGTATCATCACGCGCAACGTCTCCGCCCCTTCGCCCGGCACTGCGACATCGGCCGAGACCGCCCGCCATTCTCCCGGCGCGGGAAACGGCAGCTTCCAGAAACCGCGGCCAACCAACCCCTTCCCCAGTGCCGCGATGTTTATGGCACCCGATTTTCCCAAACGTTCGACGCGGCACCATGCGGACAATCGATACTTCCCTCCGGGGAGGAGACCCGCCGGACCCACCGGAAGATTGCGCGACACCTGCGTGATCTCCCCCGCCGTGCCGCTCTCGATCCTGAGGCTGCTCGTGCCGGAATGCCGCGCGGCATCATCGCGATGCGGCACCCCGAGGTACTTCTTTCCCTGCCAGCCATCCACGCGATCCCATGAGAGAGGCACGTCGCCCAACCATTCCTCGAATCCGCCATTGATCGGGAACTCGTGGGGCTCCACCGGCCACTGCGGCACCAGGTGCGGCATCTGTCCCGTCACGATGCAGTGCGCCGTCATACCGCGGTCCGGCGCGTGCGGGTTGCTCTGAAACAGCGGGACAAACTCGTGGTAGAGATAGCCGAACACGGACTCCGGCCGATGGTCCGGATGCTGCGACCTCGTGACCACCTCGTAGTCCCGATAGTCCTGAATGCCCACCTCCTGGAGGAACAACTCCTGCGGTTCCTCAAAGCCGAGCACCATGTTGACGCCCACAGCACGGCAGGCCGCGAGCATCTCCGACATCTGTTTGTGCGCGGCCTCGATATCCCAGATCCCAATGCCCGGCGGATGACCGTGCCCCGTCGCACGACAATCGCCCCCGCCGCGCATCCCCGCGCCCACCACCTGATCGATCTGAAATAGCTCGCCACCGCGCTTCGCGAGCCCCACCGACACGCCACTGAACCAGTCGCGCGACCACTTGTCGCCACGGCAAAGCGTCGCCGCCTCGCCACCGCGGTACCATGGCGGATTGGTGAGCATCACCTTGCCATCCTTGCCTACCATCGCGTGCGGCTTCGCATCGCGCTCAAATCCCGCGCGATCCTCCCACTCGAACGAGCCATCCTCGCGCTTTCCATAGGTAAGGCACCACTGGTAGCCGGAGGGCCAGAAGAAGGCGTGCCCACCCGCCCGCCGCACCGCATCGATGCACCGCTTGAGCCCCTCCTCCGACGGATACGGCGGAAAGTACTTCGGTGGCACCCAAGTTGCGACACCCTCCCAGCCCCAAAACGACACGATCAGCGGCACGCCCGCAAAATGCTTGCCCCAATATTTCTCCAACCACGCCTCGATGCGCTCCGGCTGCCCTATCCATTCCCGACCGAATCTTACCTGCGCCACGCCCTCCTTGAGCCAGGCCGGCAAATCCTCGCGGTCGATCAGCCGTTTTGCGCACCAGGGTTGTTTCAGCGCCCAGGACTTATATATCGCCGCCGCGTCGCGCCAGTCGGTCGAAGCACCGTCCGCCCCGCGAAAAAGGCCCACCACCACGGGGAACGCCAATTCGAAGGGTTCCTTCAAATCATGCCGCATCGGGTGCCGCCAGCCGAGCGCCATGCCGTCGCTCGTCCGCCCTATCGCCAGCGCCTTGGGATGCCCCGCGGCATCCTCGCAATATGAAAGCACGCCGCCTTTCGGACCGTAGTAACACCCAAACTGCGCGGCGAGATTACCGGGTTGTGTCGCTGACGCAGATCGCCCCACCTTCCACTGGTGCGGTCGCCCTAACACGCCGCCCTTCGTCGTCCCCAGCACCGCCGCATCGCCCGCACCATCCCCCTCCAGCGGGGCGCGCAATGGCAGCAAGGGATAGTCCACCCGCTCCAGGATCGTCCCCGGCCCTCCTTCCACCCGAATGCGGAATCGGAAGCATCCATTCGCACCAGCCTCGATCGCGCACACGGCCGCCAGTTCTCGGCCCCCGATCCCATCAAAGCGCAGCCGCAGCCCTTCACCCTCCAACCGCTTCACCGACTTCGCGTCGCGCGACGTGAGTTCCAGCGGCTTGGCCGGATCCCCGCCCCGGGAAATCACCACCAGCCGAAACAACCCCTCGCCCGCCGCGGCAAATTCCGATTTCGTCACGGCATCCGAAATCCGAATCGGCGAACCCGTCCCCGCATCCAACCCGAGGATCGCGTCGCCGCCGCGCAGTTCAATCGTTCCCGCCCCAGATGCCCCAGCCATCCCGAGCAACACGGCCACCATGCCAACACCAATGCCAAAACGGTTTTTCAAACACATGGTCCTGAGTCTCACACACGATGGGTCTGCCAGCAAACCGCTTTTCGATCCAAACATTTGGCTCGACGCGGTGAGCGTCACGGGCGACGAGGACCGCTTCCGGAGGACGGCCAGCCCTGGCCGCCGTTCAGTGGATCAGGGCACAAATCCCTCCCGCACTGTGCCGTCGGGCGCGATGATCGGGCGGGGATCCTCGACGCGTCCCGGCGGACGGCATCCTGGACCGGGCACACCATCGCCCAGGTCCGCGATGGCCTTCGCTGCCAGCGCCCTAAGTCGGCCCACCTCCTCGGAATGGCCCGCGGCCACATCGGTGGTTTCTCCAATATCTTCGAGGAGGTTATAGAGCTTGACCCCCCCTTTGAAATCGAGCTTCCACGGACCGGAGCGCACCGCCTCGAGTTTGTCGCCCTTCAAGTAATAGAACGCCTCGTGCGGGCTCTTGGCGCCCGTCGCACCCCCGTAGATCGGCCACGCGTCAAGTCCGTCGATCCCCTGCGGCGGCTCCCCACCGGCGAGCTTCACGAAGGTCGGCAGCACATCGATCATCCCAGTGATCTCGTCGGTGGCGGTGCCCGCCGGAATGGTCCCCGGCCACCAGGCGATGGTCGGCTCGCGCATGCCTCCCTCCCATGTGCTGCCCTTGTTGCCGCGCAGCGGAGCGTTCACCGCCCGTGCCGTACCACCGTTGTCCGAGGTGAACAGCACCAGTGTCCTGGCGTCGATCTTAAGCTCCCGCAGAGTGTCGAGCACCCGGCCCACGCTCCAGTCAACCTCCTCGACCCAATCACCGTAGATCCCGTTTTTCGATTTCCCCTGAAACGCCGCGCCCGGATAGATCGGGAAGTGCACCGCGCTGTGCGGCAGATACAAGAAGAAGCGCTGATCCTTGCTTGCACGCAAGAATCTCACCGCCTCCTCGGTGTATCGTGCAACCAGCGTGGTCTGATCCTTCGCGCGCACGCGCTCCACCACCTTCTCGTCACGGAGCATAGGGATCGGCGGATGGATCCTCGCCTGTTTCTTCTTGCCCTTCGCCCGCGTCGAATCGGGCAGGGGCTCACCAAGGCTGCTGCGGGCCCCGTCGGCAACCGGCCCCATGTCGTTCGAGTACGGGATGCCAAAGTAGTGATCGAATCCGTGCCGCGTCGGCAAGAACTCCGGCTGGTCGCCCAGGTGCCACTTGCCCACGCACATCGTGGTATAGCCCCGCCCCTTCAATAACTCCGCGAGCGTCTTCTCGGACGCGCTGATCCCGGTCGCCTCACCGGGGAAGAGAACCTGCGGGATGCCCACGCGTTTCGGATAGCACCCCGTCATGAGCGATGCCCGCGATGGCGAGCAGACCGGCGCGGCATAGAATGCGGTCAGCTTTCGGCCCTCGGCCGCCATCCGGTCCAAATGCGGCGTGCGGTTCAGCGTAGAACCGTACGGCCCGATGTCCGCATAGCCCATATCATCGATGTTGATGATCACGAAGTTGGGCGCGGCCGCGCCGCACGCGCCCGCCGCCAACGCTAACCACAGGGGAACGATCGGTCCTCTCATGCCATCGAGCCTATTGGCGCGACGGCCCTTGACAAGAACCACCCCGCAAAGACCCGCTGCGCCAGAGCTAGGGATCTGTCGGACTTAGGCCGACAGGCTGCTAGCCGCCCGCAGATCCTAATGCACCGCGGGGCAGCAACACCGCCACCGAGGCCCCGCCGCCGGGCCGATTCCGGATCTGCAGCTGCCCCCCGAGTCGCCTCAGACAAACCGACGCGATCCGAAGCCCGTATGTGTGACCCATTTCCCCCTCCGTCCCCACGCTCGACTCGTACGGCCCACCCCGGGAACCCGCGCCCAAAAGTTCCGTCGAAAAACCTTCGCCGGAGTCTCGCACCTCCATGCGCACATATTCCCCCTCTTTGGCGGCCGCCAGTTCGATGGCGGATCCCCGGGGCGAGAACTTGATGGCGTTGTTCATGACATTGCCGAGCACCGAACTGAAGAGGATGTCGTGATGGGTCGATACCACCAGCCCGCCGCCCTCGGATCGCACAAGTTTTAGGCCCTTTGCCTCCAGACGCGAAGCAAACACTTCCTCCAGATCCGCCCAAAGCCGACCAACGGGCACGTCTGACAAAGTCACCCGGAAATCGCGCCCAATCTCTCGGGCCGAATCGATGACCGCCCAGATCCGATTGACCATCGCGTCGATCAGTTCCACATCGGCAGCGCCCATCCCCGGGCCCTCGTGCGCCAGCTCGATCGTGGAAGTCAGCGCGGCGAGCGGATTTCGGATATCGTGAAAGAGGATCGCGTTCAGCCGCAATCGTGCGTCAAGCTCCCTCTGGAGGCTGGCGGCCTGGAGCCTGTAGGCCTCCGCAAAGCGTCGGTGCTGCCACCACACGCCGAAGGTACCAAGACCGGCCAAGACCGTGACGCCGCACAGATTCGTCAGGATCAATAGATCCTTCGGCTCCAGCGGCCAGTGCTCTGTCCCCTCCTTCACGTAGAACGCCAAAATCCCCAGGGTCGCCACGACACCCATCCACATGTCCCCCAAGAGCGCCGCATAGAGGACGATCAGGGGCAGGAGCATGTGCGTGGGAACGATGACGCGGGCCGAATAGGGTCCGAGATCGATCAGGGCACTCGCGAGGAATGCCGCCATCCCCAACCACGAGAGCGTCCGGTGCCAGGCCGGCCGCCACGAGACCAGAAAGAATAGGCTCAGGAAGAAAACCGCACTCACGAGATAGTTCGTCGGCCAGCTACCCCTCATCGACAGATACCGCACCGCCAGCACGGCCAGGGCCGCAACCGCCATCCCCATCAGAAACCGGAACGAATCCAACCGGAGCCGATCCAGCCATCGGCCCCCACCGTCGCCGGTCTCATCGTCAAGAACACCCCAGACGACCCAGCCCGATGGACCCGATGCTCTCGCGCCGCAGGCAGAACCTGTTGCCATTAAGTTTCCCCCAAAAGGGTTTTCGCGACCGATGAATTATGTTGGATCGTGTGCCTTCGCCGATCGACGTCAAGACCCAGTCGAGCACATTCCGACCAGAAACATGATTCGTGGCGCAGGCAATCCTGCCTGCGTCGGCGGCCCCGCGACCCGATGGCAGACGGGATTGTCTGCCCCACGGCCCGGGGCTCCCAACACCGCGGCAGGCAGTTCTTCCGTGCCGTGCCCCAAGGGTGTAGAAGAGGCGCTGCACAACATGAGTCCCCCGACCCACCACCCACACGCCAGTGGCCACATGGCCGCCCGCATCGCAACGCAGTTGCTCGGCCTCCTCTGGGTCCTTAACCCCGGCGCTCCCCCGTCCCAAGGAGCAATTACAGTCGAACCCCCGGACACCGGAGAGGCGCTCGTGAACCCGGGCATTGGCTGGACCCTGCACTATTACTCCAACCTCATCGGCAATTACGGCTCGAAACTCGCACCCTCCGACACGCTCGACGACTGGCCTGGGCTATCCACGATCTACCTCCGCGTGCCGTGGTCCTTCCTCGAACCCGAGGAGGGAGAATTCAATTGGTCGCTGTTCGATACGCCCGCCCAGCGCTGGATCGCCAAGGGCAAGCGCATCGCCATCCGGGTCAGTTGCTGCGAGAGCTGGCTCCGCCACGCCACGCCCAAGTGGGTGCAAGACGCCGGCGCGAAAGGCGTAGAATTCGAATTCGGCAAGGGGCCGAAGGCCGGTGGCCCCCTGTGGGAGCCCGACTACCTCGACCCCGTCTTCCTGAACAAACTGGAGAATTTCCTCGCCGCCATGGCGCGGCGCTACGACGGCAATCCAGATGTCGCGTTCATCGATGTTGGGTCCTTCGGCATGTGGGGCGAGGGTCACACCGGCTTCGGCTGCCGCCTGTCCGAGGAACAGACCCTCGCGGTCGTCAAACGCCACATCGACCTGCACGTAAAACGCTTCCCCCGCACCCTGCTCTGCATCAGCGACGACGTCGCGGGCTCCTCGAAACCGGGCGCGCACCTTCCCGCCACCGATTACGCGCTCTCGAAAGGCGTCACCCTCCGGGACGACAGCATCCTTGTCCAACCGCCGCCCAGATCGTGGTACCATGCGGAGTTGGCGCAGGCGTTCTGGCCCACGCTCCCCGTCATCCTCGAGCACGAACATTATGGCCCATCGAAAAACAAGAAGGCCTGGGATCCAGATCTGCTCGTGAGATCTATCGAGGACTATCACGCCTCCTACATGTCGATCCACTGGTGGCCGAGAGAGATGCTCGCCGAAAACCGTGACGCCGTCGCCCGGATCAATCGGCGCATCGGCTATCGCATCCAGTTGCGGCGCGTCGCCCTCCCATCGGAGATCCGGCTCGGCGAGCCCTTCGAGATCGAAACGCGCTGGGCCAACGGTGGCGTCGCGCCCTGCTACGGCGGCGGCTTCCTCGCCCTCACCCTCAAGGACGAAAAGGGCGGCATCGTCTCTGTCAACGTGGACGAGGGTTTTGATGTCAAGGGCCTGCAGCCCGGACCGCACGACAAGGCTCCGGTCGCCAATCAGATTTCCCGCTTCGTGGTCGCGCATCGATTCGATGATCCGCGCGGAAGATTCACCCCGAACGCGCGGCCCGGCACCTTCGATGCCTTCATCTCAGTGGGCCGCCGCGATGGCACCCCATCGATTGCGCTGCCCCACGCGGGCAATGATGGCCAGCGACGATATGCGATCGGCCGAATCCGACTGAGCGAGTAGCCCCAATGCGGTTCACGTGATTGGCATGGCCGTCCCGGCGATGGGAACCCTGCTGGCACATCGGCGGGACGCCGATGCCACTTTCCCCGCAACCGTCGGCGTCAACGGCTGGGCTGTATATCCAGCGACTCGATCGTAAGATTCCGGTCCTTGGGAGGCCGATAGAAGTCGTTGGTGAAGGCGAGGCCGATGGCGTGTTCGCCTTCGGATACCTCGGCCGTCAGGACCACCGTCTGCCACCCCGCCCGACGGAGCGACACGTCGCCCGCCGGCCGACCGTCGATCTGCAGGGCGATGTTGGGGAATGCGTCATCGACCTCGGTGCCACTGGCCCGGATGCGAAACTCGTAGCGCCCGGTCCGCGCGAACCCCAGCCGGCGGGTCATGCCGCCGGTGGTGCCCAGATACGCCCGGCCGTCGCGCATTCGGAAGGCCGGACTCTCGCGATCAAACTTGAACTGCTCCGCGGCCACAACGGTGCCGGCGGCACCAAAATCGGCCCCCATGTTTGTCAAAAGGCTCGATAAGTACCGGCTTGAGTCGGGCGAACTGGCGCACTCTGCATCCCATCGCACCTGATCGATCAGCACGCAGCCTTTGCCAACGGCCGCCTTGACGAGCGCATTGGGCCGCGCCAAGCAGATCGACTCCAGCGGCTTGACCGGGGCGAGCATCAGTTCGCCGATGACCACGTTGCGATCTTCCTTGGTATCGGGATCGTACTGGTCGTTGATGAAGCTCAGCCGCACGATCTGGCCCCCGGCTTCCAGCACGGCGGTGCACCAGGCAACACCCCAGTCCTGTCCGGGTGCCGAGATGATGCCGCACTTTTGATCGCCGACGCTGACGGCCACCTGCGGGTAAATGCCGCCCAGCGGCGTGCCGCGCAATCGCAACGCCACGGCATACGGTCCGGCCACAGGGACATCGACCCGGCCCTCCAACGTCGCGGCCCGGGAAAGGTGGGCGACACCGTCCTGCATTCGAGGTTGGCCATGAATGACCTCCATGCCACCCGCGGCGACGGTCGTCCAACGGGGCGTCTCTGGCAACCCCGGCACGACCACGTATCGGCACACGTCGGACGATAGCGGCGTGGCAATCTGGTGGTAAAGGCCGCTGCGGCTCGCGTACCAATAAAGCTCTTGGTTGGTCAGGCCATCGATCACCGGATCCCAGCTGGCCAAATTGACCGGCAAGGTGGCCGAGGGCTGCAGGGCCATCCGCTCCGGAAGTAGAACGGCCAGGCGCGCCAGTCCCTCGGGCGTTCCACCGTGCAGGATCACCCGACCGCCATCCCGCACAAATCCCGCGATCTTGGCAACGTTATCGGCCACTTCCTGACTGTCGGTCTCCAAGAGCAACAGGCGCAGATGGCCGAGGTCCGCGGCGGCCAGACGGCCAGAGAGGTTTTCGTGCCTCGCGTTGATCTCGGCCAACGACTCGGCCAGCTTCAGCTTATCCTGCACGACGCCCGTTATGCCGGGGGCCGACCGCTTCGTGCCTGCCGAGCGCAACATGTTCTCCAGCACGACCTGGGCCACCGGCTCGCGATCCAGTTTCTCCCCGAGGACCAACTGGCAGAGCAGGTAACGTCCCAGGCCATGATCGATCTCCAGCCACGGCAAATGAACCAGCCCCCCTTTCCCTCCAGAATCGACCAGTGCCCGGAATCGCCCCGACGTGGGCTTGCGGATGGTGCGCCGGGCCACCACGTGATCGCCGCGCCAGAAACGGAAATCGTTCTCTTCAAGCCCGGCCATCAACTCGGCATCGCGCGAGCGCCGAAAGGCCACCGTACACGCCCGGTCCTCAAGCGCGGCTGGCAGAACGCCGCAATCGTAGCTGTCCTGTTCCAGGGCAATCACCGTGCCGCCCTTGGCGACGAATTCCGCCAGCGCGTCCCTCGGCCCCGACCGTCCAACAACAAGCGTCGCCTCGGACGGGGGGATCGCATCCAAGGCATGGGGAGCGATTAGCAACGCATCACACTCCGGCAGGTGGTCGAATTGCCCCGCGGTCACCGGCCGCACGCCCGACTGTTCCAACCGCGAGGCCAATTCCCCCGGAATCTGGCCGAACACGGCCAGGCGCAGCCCCGATGGCAACGTTAGGGACCGACGCGGCATGATGTCGTAGTGCGTCGCGCGCTCGAAAACCAGCCGCCGATCAATGTGCACCTGGATCGTGAGCGTTGCCCCCGAGCGCGCCGCGACCTTCGGCATCCGCAATCGGATCGGGAACACCACCTTTCGGGCAGGTTCCAACTGCTCGGTGCGGTCGCCCTCGGCATCGACCGTCTCGCCCCGCATCAGGCGCCACGTGCAGCGGAGCGCCGCCGGCCGCGGGGTGTCGTTGTACAGATAGATCGTCCGCTCAACCTCGTCGCCGCCGTAGAACCGGCAATCATACTCGCGGATGAAGGCCGCATTCTTCTGGTAGGCGCGCTTCACCGCCAAGTACCGCGGGTTGTCGTCCGAGGGGAAAGGCCCGGTCTCTGTCAGCGTCCATGGCACCATCCCCGACACGTCGCAGGCACGATAGGCCTCGATCTGCATTTCCCAGGCCAGTGCCTTGCACCGGGCCATGGCCTGCGCGTGCCCCAGATAGGCGTCATCGCCCAGCAGCGCGCTGTAAGGATCGGCCTCGTTGAAATGCTGAAGGTGAAGGAACTCGCCAAAATACAGCGGCTTCTTGCGGTCCCACGACCAGAACTTGCGCGGCCAGCCCGCAACCTCCATCCCCGACTCCAACCAGTAGCCCACGTCGGGCCACAGGTTCTGCCGGTTGAAATCTTCCGGATAGTGGAGATTGACCACGTCGGCCACGCCCTCCGGATCGGCGTCGGCGTCGTACAAGATCGGCCGCGTCGGATCCAATGCCTTGACGATGCGACCCGCCTCGGCCAGGCGGTGTTCGGTTTCCGGAACGCGGTCGCCGCGACAGTGCAGGATCTCGTTCTCGAGGCTGGTCATCACGATCGATGGATGGTTGCGGTGAGAGCGGACGATGGCGCGCAGGTGCTCGTGGTAGTTCTGCCAAAACGCATCTCTGCTCAACGCGTAGCTGTCCGACCAGCAGAACAGGGCCGACTCCATGATCAGCGGCATGCCAAGCTCATCTGCTGCCTCGTACCACTGGCGGGGCCAGATGTTTGCGTGCAGGCGCATCGCCACGCAGCCAGCCTCTCGAATCCTCTGGTAGAAATCGACCGCCTCGGCCTTCGCCCCAGCGGGGTCGACCGTGCCCCTCGGGTGTCCGGCCGTGGCCAAGAACTTCATCGGCGTGCCGTTGAGCACCAGGTCCGGTCCGTCCGTCCAGAACTCGCGGAAACCAAAGCGCGTCGCCACGCGGTCCATCTCTCCATCGGTCGCCTCAACGCGGGTCACCAGCTGGTACAAGTGTGGATCTTCGGGGCCCCAGAGGCGCGGATTCGCCCACGCCTGCTTCAGGGTCACCACACGGCTTTCGCCGGCAGGCACGCTCACTTCCCGCTCGCCCAGCGCCGGGCCACCTTCCACCGCGGCCGATAGCCGGACCACCTGCGCCCGCGGGCCCAGATTGCGGAGCGTCACGTCCGCGGCCAGATCGTGCCCGCGCAGCGACGGGCGTATGAAAACGTCCTCCGCGTACACATCGCGCCGGGCCAGCATCGATACCGACTGCCAGATGCCCCCCCGCGAATACTGCGAGCCCACGGGCGCCATGAGCGAATCCTTGGCCAACGACACAAACCGCATCCCACGCTGGAGCTTTGACGGATCGATCTCCTGGTCGATCAAGCCCGTGAAATCCCGCACCCGGAGTGTCAGCTGATGCTCCTGGCCAGGTTGGCAGTCGGCCGTCAGATCGACCTCCCAGGGCTCAAAACCGCCCATGTGCCCGCCCACCTTCTTCCCGTCCACATAGACGTCGCTGACGAATTTCACCCCCTCGAACCTCAGGAACACATGCCGGTCTTTCCAATCGGCGGGGATCGACACCGCACGGCGGTACCACATGAACGGCTTGGATGCCGCCTGATCGACCAGATGGGGGACGTTGGCGGTCTCCCACTTGGCGTCCGCGCCCGGCGGGGCTGCATCCGCGCTGCGGAAAAACATCCATGGACCGTCGAGCGACATGCTCTGCGCGGTGGCGACGGCCGGAAGCAAGAGGAGCATTAGCCAAAAATAATTGCGACGCATGGGAGATCTCCTGACAGCCAAATTTGGGAAGCATCGTGCGCGGCACCGCCAAACGGCGCGGTTGGGCCAAGCCGTCTCTGCTGCCGCTCAATGTCTCCCACGATCGGAATAGCACAGCAAATGGCCCTTGGCGGTCCAGCGGAAACCCCGATGGCGCAGGATTCTGGCTCTGTGCTCTTGCCGCGTCCCCCACATGCCATTACACTTCGCGGCCATTTTCAAAAAGGCGTCGAAACGCTGATTATTGCAGAGGTGCTCATGACAAAGAAGAAGAAGAACGCGAAGAAACCGGCCCCTGAACGAAGGGCATCCGAGGAAAAGGCAACGCGGCAAGAGGAAGCCGCGGCCGCGAAACCCAAGCCGGGAAAAAAGGGGTCCGTCGCGCTCGAGACGGCAGAGTCGATGGCGCGCAAACAGCGCGAGATCTCCGTTTCCGAGTTCTTCCTCAAAAACCGTCATCTGCTCGGCTTCGACAGCCCGCGCCGGGCCCTGATGACGACCGTGAAGGAGGCGGTCGACAACGCCCTGGACGCGTGCGAGGAGGCCGGCCACCTGCCAGAGATCAGCGTCGATATCGCGCAGACCGCGGAAAACCGGTTCCGGGTCACGGTCACCGACAACGGTCCCGGCATCGTGCGGAGCCAGATACCCAAGGTTTTCGCCAAGCTCCTGTACGGTTCCAAATTCCATCGCCTCCGCATGTCACGCGGCCAGCAGGGCATCGGAATCAGCGCCGCGGGCATGTACGGGCAACTGACCACCGGCACATCCACGCACATCCTCTCGCGATCGCGCAACCAAAAGATGGCGCACGACATCGCGGTGCAGATCGACACGAAGGCGAACACGCCGACCATCATCTCGGACGACGAGAGGGCGTGGTGCCCGGAGTTCTTTCCCACCCAGCCAGACGGCAAGCCCGGCAAACCCATCTCCTACGCGCACGGGACATCCGTCAGCATCGAGATGGAGGCAACCTACGTGCGAGGACGCCTCTCAGTTGACGAGTACCTGAAACAGTGCGCCATCGTGAACCCCCACCTGCAGCTCCACTACCGGGTGCGGCTGATGAGGTCCGATGACAAGGACGAGAAGGGTCCAAAGACACTCCCGGCGGACGAAACGACACCCTGGATCTCATACTTCCGCGGCGTGAACGAAATGCCGCCGCCCACGAGGGAGATCAAGCCGCACCCGCACGGCGTCGAACTGGGCATGCTCATGGCCATGCTCAAGGACACGAACTCGCGGACCCTCCAGGGCGCGCTGAGCCAGGATTTCTCCAGGGTCAGCTCGAAGACGGCCAAGGAAATCTGCGAGCGCGCCAAACTGTATCCGAACGCCCGGCCCGCACGCATCGCGCACCAGGAGAGCGAGGCGCTATACAAGGCGATCAACGAGACGAGCCTCATGAGGCCACCGACAGACTGCCTGGCGCCCATCGGCGAAGAGCAGATCGTCTCGGGACTGAAAAAGGAGATCCAGGCCGATTTCTACACGGCCAAGACCAGGAACCCCGCGGTCTATCGCGGAAACCCGTTCCAGATCGAGGCAGGCCTCGCCTACGCGAAGCCCGGCGAGAACGAGGACCTCAACGCGGAGGAACCCGTGCGCCTCATGCGCTTCGCGAACCGCGTTCCCCTGCTCGCCATGTCCGGCGCGTGCGCGATGACGAAGTCCACGACCGGCGTGAATTGGAAGGCCTACGGCCTCTCGCAACCCCGCGGCTCTCTCCCATTCGGCCCCATGGTCGTCATGATCCATATCGCCAGCGTCTGGGTCCCGTTCACCAGCGAGAGCAAAGAGGCCATCGCCCATTACCCCGAAATCATGAGGGAGATCACTTTCGCGCTCCAGGACTGCGGAAGGCAACTGTCGCACTACTTGAGCCGCAAGCGCCGGGCCGACGAGGCCGCCCGCAAACGGAATTTCATCGAACTCTACATCCCCCACCTCGCGCTGGGCCTCAAGGAGATCCTCGACCTTAACGACCGCCAGGAAAAAACCGTCGTCAACAAGCTCGGCGGAATGCTCGAGCGGACGCACCTGGATGTTTAGAAGCCCGAAAAAAGCACCCCGAACCAAGAACCGAGAACGAGAATATGACCAAGAAAAAAGCCCCGAGGAAAGCCATGCCCGCCCCGACCAAGGCAGCCGCCGAGAAACCGGGCGCGCCCGAGGTGGTTTCCCGAAAAGCCGCCTCTGGGAAGATCTCGTCCATCGCGGACGGCATCTACAAGGATATCATCCAGAAATCGAAAAAGCCCTCGATGAGCTTCCCCGTGCGCTCGCTGCAGAATGTCCGGTACGACACGCGGCGGGGGCACTTCGAGATCCTGGGCAAGAAGGTCACGCGCACCCTTTCCTACACGACGGTTAAGACTTTCGCGCAGTCCATGCGGCTTCTCGCCACCACGAAGAACGATCTTCTCGACAAGGACGACATCGCGGGAAAGCGCGAGGTCTACTATAATAGCAAGAGCTGGGGCGAGTGCAGGTTCGACGAACAGCCCGAGAGCGACGCCCTCCTCGACGACATCGAGGCCATGCTCGCCATCAACCGCGAGCAGTTGGGCTATATCCCCGAGGAACGTGGCGGTGACGTCTGCGGCCCGATCATCGTCATCGACCGGGACCCGTCGTCCGGCAGGCCGATCCGGATCAACTGCAAGGAGCTGGGCACGGGCGCGTGGAGCGTGCCGTCGCGCGTCGAGCACCTCGGCTTCGAGACGAAGGCCAAGTTCATCCTGGTCGTCGAGACCGCCTCGCTCTTCCAGCGCCTCGTGCACCACCGGTATTTCGACCGGGCGAACTGCGTGCTCGTCTCCATGAGCGGCGTGCCGACCCGCGCGTGCCGCAGATTCGTCCGCCGGCTCGCGGACGACCAGCGCCTGCCCGTCCTGGCCTTCACCGACGGCGACCCATACGGATACTGCAATATCTACCGGACGCTCAAGGTGGGATCCGGCCAGGCCGCCCACATCAACCGATTCTTCTGCGTGCCGCAGGCGCAATTCCTCGGCGTGACGCCGCAGGACATCAAGGACTACAACCTCGAAGACGCGACCCATCCGCTGGAGGAGGCCGACATCAAACGCGCGAAGGACGCGCTCAAGAACGATCCCTTCATCCAGCATCACAAAGAATGGCAGAAGGCGCTCGAGGAGATGCTCAGGATGGGCGTCCGCATAGAGCAGCAGGCCTTCGCGAAACACGGCCTGAACTTCGTCCTCGAAAAATATCTCCCCGAGAAACTCAAGAAGGCGAAGTTCCTCCCGTAGCGGCCCGTTGAAAAACCCACCTAACGGCCGCGTGGGGCATGGGAGGGACGCCGGCCCCGGCGTCCGCATCCCACCGGGTAGCGAAAGGCACCTCTCATTCGCGGCCCGCGAGGCCGCGGGCCCTCCCGGCGGAACCGGGCCACGCACGCCCTCAGGGGGTTTTCAACGGGCTTCTAGCCTGCATATTTCACGCTTCCGCGTGAAACATGCAGGCTCAAAGGAAAACCGCGCTCCGAAAAACGCGATTTTGGAGGGTCTGGTACCACCGATCCGCGAAACACACTCTGCAACCACGAAAAATCCCAGTCTTTGCCAGACCTTTCCCAATAAATGGCTCTCATGGCGCGGTTTTCCCAGAGCCCGGAATTTCACAGCCCGCAAGGCTGTGAAATAGCCGGGCTAGTTGCCGTCGTTTCGCGTTTAGGCGGGGGCGTATCCGTCACGAATGGGCGGCTCGTGCCGCGCATGCATTTCGAGTCAAGCACTGCGCCTGACGAGGGCGTTGTCCGACCAAGGGCATCCATCCGCACACTTCGAGGACGTTGGACTGCGGCACGCCGGGGGCCGGGAGGTCTGGGACTATGCCATGGGGCATCGGTCCGGGATCATCACAAAGGACGACGACTTCGTGGGTCAATTCAGGCGTCTGCCTGTCGGACCGGTGATCGTCTGGCTTCGCATCGGCAATGCCTGCAACCGGGTGCTGTTGGTTTGGTTCATGACCGCCCTGCCATCGCTTGTCCAACGGATTGAGGCGGGCATCTCTGTCGAGCAGGCGCGTTTGATGCTGGCGCGGCTGTAGGCGACCCTGCCGGTGCCGGTTCGGCTGCTCCCCGACGATCACGGCGCGGTGCTGGCCACGCTGGACCGGAAGATCCCCGGTTCTTTCGTCATGCCCTCACGGTGAGGATTTCGTTCAAGCGCCGCGCAGTTTCTCGTAAAGCGTGCTCCGGCTGATGCCGAGCTGTCTGGCGGTCTCTTTCTTGTTGCCGCCGCATTGTTCCAGGACGCGGCGGATGTGCTGGAGTTCGGCTTGACCGAGCGCCGATCCGCCCGCCGCTCCACCGTCTGAATCGGGTGACGCCATCTCCGCCGGGAGGTCGTCCTGTTCGAGCGTCGGTCCGTCGGCGAGGACCATGGCCCGCTCGATGACGTTGCGCAGCTCCCGGACGTTGCCGGGCCAGTCATAGCGTGTCAGCGCGGCCATGGCCCCTTCCGACACGTCTTTGGCCGGCGTGGCCAGGCCCTCGCGGAATAAGGCCACGAAGTGCTTGACCAGATCGGGGATGTCCTCCTTCCGGTCCCGGAGCGGGGGCAGCATCAGCTCGATCACCCTGAGCCGATAATACAGGTCCTCTCGGAACGCGCCCTCCTGGATGGCCTTTTCCAGATCCCGGTTGGTCGCGGCGAGGATGCGGACATCGACGCGGATGGGGCGGTTGCCGCCAAGGCGCACGAACTCCCCCTCCTGAAGCACCCTCAGGAGTTTGATCTGGGTCGCGAGCCCGATCTCGCCCACCTCATCCAGGAAGAGGGTGCCGCCGTCGGCGTCCTCAAAGAACCCGCGCCTCATGCCGACGGCACCCGTGAACGCGCCCTTCTCATGACCAAAGAGGGCGCTGCCGAGGAGGCTCTCTTCGATGGCGCTGCTGTGGACGGTGACGAAGGCGCCCCCCCCGCGCCGGCTCTCGCTGCAGATCAGGCGCGCGAAGAGTTCTTTTCCTGTGCCGGACTCCCCGCGAATCAGCACGGTCGAGTCGGCCTGGGCCGCCCTCTGGGCGATGGCGATGCATTCGCGGAGCGCCTTGCTGTGCCCGACGATCTCGACGGCCGACGGGACATCCTTTCGGATGGTCCGGTGCATGACCGGCGCACGGATCATGAGCCCGACGCCGAGCGCTTCGGCGGCGACGAGCATCGCCTGTATCGCTTCCCACGCCAGTTGTCCCGCGCCTTCCACGTACAGGGCACACCGGGGCGTGCCGCCGGCACCCACGGGCACGCACACCGCTGAGGGGGGCGCCATTCCCGCAGAACTTTCGCTCGACCGACCCAGCAAACCCTCGGGGATGAATCGCCCGTCCTTGGCGACTGTGACAATGAGTTCATCGGGCAAGGCGATCCCCGGCTGCGGACTGCGGTTACCTCCCTTGATCCAGCGGGCGCGATGATCGATCGCGCCTGGCAGCGCAAAGATGACGACCCGGTGGACTCCCCGGATGCCCGAAAGGTCCTCCGCGACACGTCGCAGCAGCCCCTCTTCACCGCCGGTGCCACAGGAGACAAATGCCCGCACGATTTGCCAGGCATTCAGCGCCCTGAACTCGGGCCTTTCGATTGCTGCTGCCATGACGGCGCCGGGTTGCTCGGCGCCCACGGTGGGGCAGACGTCATCCACGTCGGCGGCGGGCGGCGGCACGTCCGGCACCCCCGCGTCACTCTCGTCCATCTCGTGGAAAACGAAACCCACCTCGCCGACCGTCAGGAGATCCCCTTCATGGAGGATCCTGCGGGCCACCGCGACACCGTTGACGCGGGTGCCATTGCGACTGTCGCAGTCGATGACCAGATACTCGCCGCCGCGCCTCTCGATGAGGGCATGCCGTCGCGACACGCTCTCGTGCAGGATCGAGACCGAGCAAGCGGTGCCCCGGCCGATGACCGCCTCGTCGGAAAACGCGAACACCCAGCCCGCTGTATCCCTGTGCTGTGAGATCAAGAGGCCCCTAGTCATCGTTCCACGCGCTCATTCCTTTCTTCTGGCTCTCGGACCATGGCCAGCAGTCCTCACTTCAACTGCATCGTGCCGGCCTGATCTACCCGCCAATTCTCCGCCAACGTGCCTTCCCAGCAGCGCCAGACCCCATCCTCGGCCCGGAAGGTGCCAATGTTGAACGCGATCTTCAGACCGGGGGCGGGCTTGAGCCCGATGGCTTCCCACGGGATAGCCCATTCGCCGCGCCAACCTCCCCGGGTCTTGCCATAGGGTTTCGCCACGAACCGAACCGCCTTGCCGAGGCGCTCTGCGGCATCCACCGGTGCGCCCGCGTCCACCACGCTCTGCAGCGTTCCGTTGGAAAATCCGCGCACCACGAAAGTGGCCGGCCTGTCGTCCGCCGTCTTGCCGGCAACGCAGACCTCGGCCCCGTCGTCCTTGCCCCACGCCGTCCCCGCCCGAAGTTTGCCCGCTTCGAACATCGTCACGTTCACCGCCACGTACAGGCACTGGTCGTCGTAACCCAGTTTCGCGAAGACCGGCGCACCGCTGGCATTCCAGCGCGACGGCTCGCGGTCGAGATTCAGCATGGCGCGGGGCCACTCCTCCCAGCCGATTTCGCCATCCATCGCCGGCGGGCGCGGCACGCGCTCCACGGCGGCGGCCGAGGTCCTCCGTCCGGGTGTCGCCACGGGCGGCATGGCGTCATCGATCGTGAACGCGCGCGGAACACCGTTCGTGCCAAGGCCCTCGCGGAACACGACGTTGTTTGTCCAGAGCGAGATGGCGCTCGGCTGGCTGATTGTGATCGTACCCGGAACAAACAGGGTATTGCGCTCGAAACTGCAGCCACCGGACCTTTGGAATGAGAGCGTCATGTTCGTCTCCGCGATGAACACGTTGTCGCGGATGGAGAGATTGCGTGCGATGTGGTTGTGCGTCGGGCGCTCGACGCCGATGGAAACGTTGCGTTCGACGACGCAGTCTTGCGCACCCTCGTCGAGGTAATAGGACGACACCCCATAGCCCTCGCCAACCTTCACCACGTCGCGCACCATATTGCCGCGCAATATGCTCCGTTTGATACCGCCGTAGACGGCCCCGCCATCGTGCATCTCTCGCATCACCCGATAGATGAGATTCTCCTCGATGAGGTGCCCGCCCCCGCCGCCGATGATGCCGCTATAGGGCGTGTCATGGATCTCGTTCCGGTACAGGTGAAACCCCTTCTCATCACCGTCGCGCAATGTGTGGCTTACGCTCAACGCAACCGCGCTGGGATGATAGACGCCCACGTGGTGGATATGGTTCCGGGCGATAAGGCTGTCGCTGCCGGCGGAACGGATGCCGCACGCGCCAATCTGATGGACGCGGCAACCCTCGATCCGGCAATGGGCCAGGTTCGACGACTGGATCCCCTGCCCGCCCACGTTGCAGATCTCGAGGTTCTCCACGACACAATCCCGGGCATGGACGATGTTGAGGGCGCCGTCGTAAGCGCCCGCGCCGAATCCTGCAGGCTTGAGCGGCGTCGTCGTGGCCTGCACAGAGAAACCTCGTAGCGTGATCCTTTCGGCCGGTGCCTTCTCAGTGGCCACGATCCGGACGACGCGCTCCAGCGTCGGCGCAACGACCCGCGCCTTTTCCATATCCTCGCCCGGCAGCGGCCAATAGACGACCTTCCCCGCCGCGCGATCCAGGTACCACTGGCCCGGTTTCGTCATGCCCTCGCGGGTGTTGAATATGACGTATTTCTTCACCCCGAACGCACCGGGCGGAGATTTCGCGGGGGCGGAGAAGATCAGCGCGTGCCGCGCCGCGTCGTTCGTCGCCACGCCAACCAGAGACTCGTCCCACATGTGATAGACGCGCACCTCGGCGTTCTTGGCCTCGAGTGTCGCGGGGACGTCCTTCGGATCGTAGAGCATCGTCGTCGATTCCTCGGCCGTCGGCGGGCGCTCCCAGCCGCCGGCCACGGACGACAGCCAGCGCACATCAAAGACACTCTTGTGGGTGAACGTGCCCGCCCCGGGCAACCGCGCGCGCTCCGGCATGCGGCCATTGACCACCAGCGCCCGAAAATCCCACGTCCCCTCCTTCACGCCCGGCAGATCCGCGCACCATAGGTTCTCGCCGTCTCGCCTCCAGCCGGCCACCGGCCTGCCGCCGTACAGGGTGGCCTTGCCGGGCGGTTCGGCCGCGATGGTCAGACCGCTGTCACGGGCATCCAGATCCAAAGTCGCCGACAAGAAATAGTCTCCCGGCATCACGATGATGCGATTCGGTCCGGGGCCAGCCTTGCGCGCGGCATCGCGCGCCGCCGCGAGCGTCGCCAACGGTCGCTCCTTGGTGCCGCCATTGTCATCCTTGCCGTTGGGTGCCACATGGAAATCGGCGGCGGTTGCCATGTTAGCGATAGCGCCGAAAATGATGGGGATTACCAGAAGTGAGGTTTTCATGGCCGTATCGTGCGGGCGCGATTATTCGCACCGAGAAGTCGGCAGTAAATGACGTAATCTCCGCCAGACCAGAAATCTCCGGCTCATCTGTCGGCCATCCTTTTGGGGTCAGATCCCATGCAGCCCATTTGCGGCACCCTCGTGCATGAAAATGTCGCGTCCAAACACGAGGAACCTCCCCGCGCCCCCGCGCCTCTGCGGGACCATCCTATTTTTGGGTCAGCCACGAATGGCTAGAGCCGCCCAAGGATCTCCTGGACCTTATCCTCGAACAGTCTCTGCCATTCCGGCGCCAGTAGGCAGTCGCAGTCCTCCTGGGCAAAACCGGTGTTGTTCCGCCCTCGCGCGGTAGGCGCATAGTAAATGTAGCCGTTCGTGTAGCCGGCGACAAAGGTGAACGGCGCAAGGGCGCGCTTCTTGATATTCAGGCCGATTTCAACGGTCAACTCACCGGGGAATGTCACCAGGGCGAAATCGCCGACCCTCAGGCCCACGACTTCAACATCGATCGTCGGTTTGCCGGCGGCCACGTTTTGCGCCTGATGCATCTTGAGCAAATCCAGATTCGCCTGAAGTCGCGTGAGCTGTTCCATGATGTGGATGTTCCGTATGTATTTCTCCATGTTCGCCCGATTCTCCGCGTCGAGCCGGTCGAGATCGTCCCGGCCCAGCGCCTTATCGTGCAAATAGCGGTGGCTGGAATAGGACGGAAAGTCGCCAGAGAGTTTGTATTGCACCAACAGGGGGATGAAGGTCGCCAGATTCAGGCTAGTGCCCTTCAATGATCGAAGCAGGCGGGCCTGTTCGGCCTGGATGGCGGCAATACGCCGATCCATGTCGGTGGACCGTGGCAGCGCCAAAGTCTCGTGGACGATGCGCAGTCCGCCTCCCTCGTGCGTCTGTATCTTCCTCAGGGCCCGCAGGGCGCTGAGTCCCAGCAGATTTCCGAGTGGCTCGGCATCGCGCGGATTGTGGACATCTTTATATCCTGCGGGGTTGATGTCGCCGGCGCACCCCTGCAGGAAAATCGCGCACGCGCCCTCGCCGAGTCCGTCCTCTATGGCACGGGATGCGAAACCGGTGATGTCCGCCGTGTTGCCGCGGCTCGGAACGCCCTGAATGGGATGCACCGCGAAGTTATAGATGGCCGCCAGAGGGCGACCATCCGGCCGGTCGATGCGCAACAGGCCGATCTCCGGGTCCACCGGCCCGATGCCCACGACCTCCTCGTCGGGCACCAGCGAATAGGCGTGGCGCACGTCGGTCTCGCTGCCGTCCTTCAGCGCGAGCCGGCGATTCTCCATGATCCGGTCCTCGTGACCGCAACCCGCGCCGCACCTCACGGGCACCATGCTGCGGCACGCCTCCCCAACCGCCCCCACGGTCCGCTGCTCGACGTCCGCGCAAACGATGCCATGACAATGGCTGGCGTTGACGACGACATTCGATGGCGGAATGTCCAATTCCTTCTGCAGTCGCGCGCGCACGTTCGCGAGAAAATCGTTCTTGATCCTGCCAATTTCCCCAATGGCTACGGCATCCACGGTGATGATCGCCACAGTGGTGGCATCTTCCCGAAGGACGAGCGCCTTGGCATACAGCGGATCGTTCACGGGGCCGCCACGATCCGTGATATCCGCCCGGCCGACGCCCGCGGTGATCTCGCCGGCGTGGGCTTCGGCGATGGCGAGCAGCCCGACGGTCGCACACGCCACACGGAGGATTGACTGAGCCTCAAGCCCTCGCGCTCGCGCCGCCGGGACGATTTTCGGATGGCAGCAATTCACGGTTTTCACTAGGTATCCGGGTTGGGGTCATCGCCTTGCCCACATGGCATCACGGTCAAATGACAAGTTTCGCACGGCACATGAAAATCGCGACCTGAAGAAAGAGGGGACCATCGCGGGTCATTCGCACACCAGCGTCCTGGGCGGTCCGCCGCATGCCGGAATCCTGATCGTGGCCGCGGAGGACGCGTCGTCCCACTGCCACTCCGTCACGTTCGCGCCGTCCAAGGTCACACACCGGGGGCGGGCCGGGAGATGGATCGTCGCCGTGAAATCCCGTGTTTCCGGCATGCCGGCAAAGGCGCCCCCGCGACCACCGATGGTCAACCTGACGGTCTTGCCATCCGCCTCGCAAACCAGCCGCGTTTTCGAGAACTTCCCCTGCCGGTAGGCGAGACTTTCGCCGTCATCTTCGTACAGCGTGAATTCGCTGGTGGCGGACGGATAGACGGTCAATCCCACCTCGGTCGACCAGCCTTTTTCGACGTGATCGCATGGTGGCCAGGTCGGGATGATGGCACCACCCTTCACCCATAGCGCACCCCCCCGCTCGGCGGTGATCTGCACCGGAACGGTCGCGGGCCCGTCGATGCGCTTGCCGCTCCAGTAGTCGATCCAGGGACCTTTCGGCAGACGCACCTCCTTGGAAAAGGCGGAGACCAGCAGGAAATCTCCGAGCATGTACTGCCCCAGGGCGGTGTCCCACGCCGGATCCTCTGGGCACACCATGGGCATCGCGCGCATCACCGGATATCCCGTCAGAGCGGCCTCGGCCGCCGTCGAGTAGAGATAGGGCAAGAGTTTATAACGCAGCTGGCCGTAGGTGCGGAAGGCCGCGATCTGCTCGTCCTCCAGCAGCCACGGCTGGCGCCAGTAGGCCCAGTTGTTCTGCTGCGCCCAGGTCTGCAAGAAACCGAAGTGGATGCCCTCGATACTGAAGACATCCATGTCGCAGGAGTGATTGGAATGGCCCGAGAAGCCATGATTCAGCATGGACGCGAGCGGTTTCGGACCGCCGCCCGTGTCACTGGCCCATGTGGCGACGAACTGCTGCACGCCCGCATAACCGCCGGCGGAATAGACCATCGAACGGCGCCCCGTGTGCTCCTCGAACCCGCGCGCCATCTGCTTCGCGTAGATCACGGGATAGAGATTGTGCATCTCCTCGTCGGTCATGCCATTGCCCCAGGCGCGCTTTGGGTGCTCGATGACCTGATAGGCGCCATCGAGCTTGAAGGCCGACACGCCCTGATCGACGAATCGCTTGAGATGCTCGAACCACGGTTCCGGCACCTCCGGCCCCGCCCGCTTGGCCTCCCCCTTCTTCTGGGCCACGGCCGGTTTGTTGAGGTGCTCATCCTTCTCAAAGTCGTCGGGGTCGCCCTCGGTGGGCGCAGATTTCGCACCCGTTGTCGCCGCCGGTGCCTGACCGGCCAGCCGCTGCTCCTCGAAGACGCCCAGGTCGTGATCGCAGCACAGCCAGAGGCTCAGCTTGAAGCCCTTGCGCTTCAGCGCGCCGAGGAACGTGTGCGGCCCCTTGGGCGACCATTTGGGAATGGGGAAACGCTGCGGGTGCCAGTCCTTGGCGGTGCTGCCGTCGTAATTCTTGGACATCCATCCGGGCTCGAGTCCGATGACATCGCACGGCATGCGCTCGCGCCGAAACGCCAGCGCCTCATTGATCATGTTGAACGCATCGATGTTCTCGTTGCACACGTACGTGAAGGCGTATCCCCAGATCGGCAACAGTGCCGGTCGTCCGCCGAATGACGTGTACGTGTCGAGCAGGCCCCGATAATCGGGCCCGCAGAACAGGTAGTAGTCGAGGTCGCTCCTCGGCGCCGCGCATACGATCCGGTCCGGGTCCACCTTTCCGATGTCGATGGTGTTCCGCCACGTGGTATTCATCAGGAAACCCCATCCGCCGCTGCTCAGCACGACCGGGATCGGGGCATAGGCTTTCACGTTGCGAACCCACAACTCGTAGGCCCCTCCCCGCCGCATGATGTTCTCGCGGCTGGCGTCACCGAGTCCGTAGAGGCGCTCGTCCTTGGTCAACGTGAAACGGATGTCGTAGCCGCCATCGGTCTGGTAGGCGGGGGCCTCCTGCCGCGTCAGCAGCCTCCCATTCGCATCCGCCAATACGAGCGCGCCGTCCTTGCGGGCGATCGCGAGCCTCGCCTCCTTGGTGGCGATCGTGAGCGCCCCGTCGCCCTCCGAGCGCTCGAACGCGACATCGGGAAACGCGCTGGTGAATATGCCATAGCGGTTCAATCCCGATTCCGTCCATCGCCCGGATTTGCTGTGTCGGATGCGGAATAGTCGCGGCCCCAGAACATCCACGCGGGCGGAGGCACCGTCATCCAGCTTCAGGACCACGTTGCGTTTGGTCAGGGACGCGGCGTCCAACCAGACGCCAGCCTTGGGAGAATCGGCCGCGTGGCACGGCGCAGCGAGCGCCGCGCCAATCAGCGCGGACCATGCCAGCATTCGCTTCATTCGCATGCCCGGCCGCATCACGCGGCCTTCTTGAGTTCGGCGAGCATCTCGAGCAGGTTATCGACCAGAATCACGGACGCGTCCTCCTGGACGCCACAGGTGCCGAGCCATGTCTCGTAGCCGCCTAGCTTGTGCTGCTCCGGCGTGGGCAGATAACCATAGGCGCCGTTGGCGAGTTCGATGACCATGGTGCGCGGGAAAGGGCTGCGGCGCTTCAGGTCGAGGCCGATCACGGCGAACGCCTCGAAGGGGATCGTGCAGACCGCGAAATCCCCGATGCGTATCGCCTGCAGCGGCACCTTGACGCTCTCCTCGACGTTCTCCAGCGCCTTGACCCGTCGCGCATATGCGTCGGCCAGGCGCGGCAACTTCTCAAGCTCAGCCTTGTCCTTGATGGCGAGGACGCCTTTGGCCCATTCAATCTGCTCGGGCGTGGGGCGACGCCGGCGCAGAACCACCTCGCGCTGGACCATGGCGAGGCGCGCGTCGGCGCTGTGGCCGGCGATCTTGGCAAGCGCATCCCGCGCGGCATCGGCGGCCTTCCCGGCGACGATGCACGCCTGCTCGAAAGGCTGCCGCGGCGGCCGCGTGATCAGAAAAGGAGAGTTGTTGATATCGCCCGAGGTGCCGTTGAACATCGCCGCGACAAAATCCTCGCCCGCGCCGATGCGGGATGGCATGACTCGGGCGAACTCGCCGAAGTAGGAGGCCGACACCTTCGCCTTCGGGATATCCCCAACATAGTGCAGCGAGTAATTCGCGAAGAGCGCGAGCGGCTTGCCCGATTTCGCATCCTGGACGGAGATGATCGTGACATCGGGGTCGGTGGGACCGGCCGGCCGATCAAGAACGTCGGGACTGTTTGGCGGATTCATTTTCACCTGATCCATTTTGCCGAAGGGATTGAGCGGCATCTGGCCCGGCTTGAGGAACCAGCGACGGCAGCGCACTTCGTCCGGCAGCGGCTGGGCGGCGGCTCCGATCGCGGCGGGGCGCAGGGCGGCATGGGCGCGGGCGATGGACTCGACGGTGCCGTCCATCAGGATCTTGCGATAAGCTACTTCCCCCGGCCGACCCTTAGTTGCGTTGGCGGGCGGTCCGAAGTGCGTGTGTGTCGAGGAGAGCATGATCTTGTCCGTTGGAATGCCGCAGCGTTTCGAGGCCAGGGCCTTGATCTCGTCGGCCTGTTCCCGCCCGACGTGCAGATTATCCACCACGACCATCGCAAGGGTGGTCGTCCCGTCATCGAGGACGAGGGCCCGCGCGTGGAGCGGATCGTGCAGACCTTCGGCTATATTCTCCGTGAAGAGGCCCGGCATGTTGACCGGGAACTCCTTCGGCGAGATGTCCACCGCCGCGGCTCCGGCGCGGAGCGATCGCGCGCCCTGATCAGCGGCGGCGGCCGCGAATGGCAGAAGCGCGACAAGCGCGGCAAGGCCGCGCCCCAATACGGATGTGTGCAGGCATGTTTTTTTCATAGGCTGGACTCCGATATCTCCACGACACCGCAGTCGGCGAACGCGGGGATTTGGAAGATTCTGTTGGTCTGGCCCACCGCCTGGGCGGCCAGCGAGGTTGGGACGCCCCCTTCCATGGGTGCGGAGAAGGTGCCCCGCGGCGCAATGTCCCACTCGGTTCCGAGACATTTGCCGGGAATGCTCGCGGCCTTGCGGGCCGAATATGGATGGCAAAGTCCTCATCTTGTCAGGCGCACCTCCCATGGCCGCAACGTGAAAGCGTGGCGTTGATCGCCCCAGATAAACCGGACCTCCTGCGGTCGGGTCGTCCAGTTTACCATGACGACCGCGCGCGATCCGTCGGGGGCCTCGAAAGCATTGTGGAGGACGGGCGGCAATCTCCGCGCGCCAGCCGCGACAGGGGCAGCGGTCTCCATCGGCGGCGGATGCAGCATCTTCCCGAGGAGAAGGTACGGGCGCCCCTCACCTTGATAGATCCCGATCCACTGTCGCATGAGCTCGTGATCCACTGGCCGCTCGGACCGCCGCACGTCCGCCGCGACGCCGTCGGGCAGGACCTCCTCAATCTTCAAATCGTCCAGCCAGACAGCGCCCGACCCCTCAAGCGCCAACATGACCCGCAGCACGGCCGTGCCCTCGGGCATGCAGAATTCGGCCTGCCGGAGCGACCACTCCGATTGATTGGCGGGGTATGGGATCTGCCATGTCTGAAGCGCGCTCATGCCGGGCGCGAATGCCTTTAAGACCACGCCGTTCGTTCCCGTTATCTGCTGGCTCCGCATCCACACGCTCAGCCGATAGGTTCTGCCCGGGCGAAAACTCTCGGTGGTCTCGTAATTCTGAGCCGCCAGGGCCTGACCTTTTCCCGAGGGGTTATACAATTTCAGGCTCGCTTGGCCGCCGTGGCGCTCCGCCCGATCGATCTCCGTTTCGCCCGCCGACCATCGTTCGCCCGGAAACAGCATCGTCCGGGCAAATTCGACGGGCCCCTCGTCGCTGCAGCGCTCGAAACCGCCATCGATCACCATCGGCCCAGACCCGGTCCCCATGCGAGGGGCCAGGGGGGGAATCTGCCCCTGCACCAGGCACCATGCCAGCGCCCAAGGATCGTGGCCCGTCTGCGGTCGATTGCTCTGGAACAGCGTGGGCAGATACTCGTGATAGAGATACGCAAACACCGAAGCTGGCTCACGCCCGCTCCAGATCACGTCACAATCGCGGTAATCCTGAATGCCGATCTCCTGCAGGAACCATTCGTTGGGCTCCTCGAAACCGACCACCGTTTCCGGCTCTATCGCCCGGCAGTCGGCCGCCATGGTGCGCAGCTGTTTCCTAAAGACATCCGCGGACCATCGGCCGGGGCCGGGCGGGTGCCCGTGTGAGCGACTGTAGCAGACCTCCGATTTTCCCCCCACCACCTGGTCTATCTGTATCAGTTCGGCGCCGCGCCGCGCGCACTCGGCCGCCGAGCGATTGAGCCACGCGACGGTCCACGGATCACCAGGGCACATCACGCAGTGCTGCCCGCCGCGCAACCACGTGCAGTCCCTGACCATCGGTTTCCCATCGCGCCGCACGGCCGCGTGCGGGAGGCAGTTGGATTCGAGCTGATCCCGAATGTCCCAGAGAAAGCCGCCATCGGCCCGTTTCCCATAACTGAGACTGTAGTTATAACCCGACGGCCACAGGAACGCGTGGGCGTTGATGTCCCGGCCACGGCGAATCAGCTGCCGGAAGCGCCCGTCGGAAGGATAGGCGGGAAAATATTCTGGCCCCACCCATTTGCCCACCTTCTCCCATCCCCAGTAGGCGACGATCAATGGCGCCCCCGGCGGGTACTCCTTCTGCCAATAGTCGCGGAACCACGACTCGATCGACTCCGGCTCCGCGAGCCACGCGCGGGTGAAACGGACCATCGCCGCGCCCCCCTTGAGCCAGGCGGGCACATCGTCCCGCTCCGCGAACGTCCGCGCGCACCATGCCTGCTCTTTTGCCCATGCCTTGTAGAGATCGGCGGCGTCGCGCCAGTCGGTTGCGGCATCTTCCCGCGCGCTCGCGAAGCCAGTCAACACGATGTCGTAGGGCAATTTGAACTGATCGCGCTGGAAGCAGGGATATGTCCAACCCCAATCCATCCCAGTGGCCGTCCTCCTCATGAACAGGCTTTTCCGGTGCCCCTCTCCATCGAGGGCCGCTGTATACACCCCGCCTCTCTCCCCATAACAGCAACCAAAACCCGCCGCCAGACTGCCCGGCTGGTCAAAGCGCCTCGTCTCGCCCTCCTTCCAGTCGGACAACCTGTGGATGCCCCCTTTCGTCGCCCCAGCCACCGCGATATCGTGCGAACCGTTGGCACCGGCCGAGCCGATCGCCATGATGGGGTAGGTCACCGATTCCATGGTCACGCCGGAAGGCATCGTGGCCTCGAGCCCAAATCGCACCAGGCCGTCGCCCCCGCGGGTGAAAATCGTGCAGACGACGGAGATGGGTTGCCCCTCGAATCCCGTGAAAGTGACCCTCGCTCCGCGATCCGCGCCCCTCGACCAAGGCTCAACGCGGGCACGCTCCGCCTGTCCCGCGTCACACGATTTCACGACACCCGGGGAATCATCCGCCCGCGAAAACTCGAACCGAAACAACGGCGCCGGTCTGGCCGCCGTGACCCATTCCCGGCCGGACCGCTTGTCGACCACCGAACAAATCGACCCGCGCGAAGCCAGGGCCACCGCCACCCGATCGCTCTCCACGAGCGGCCGATCGCCCACATCCGCGCCCAGCACCGCGCCCAGCAGCAGCGAAGGTAAAAACATCACAGCGATTGCCGCGGAGTCTATCTCTCGGAATTGATAAATGCCATTCACTATTTTAAGAACTCGGATAGCGGCCCGGGGCTTCTGGCTATTCGACAGCAACCTGTTGGAGTTCAGCCTCTAGGCTGAATCGGGCACGAAACAGGCCAGAGCATGGACTCCAACGGTTTCGGTCGAGCGAACCAAAAGCCCCGGATGGCGGCGGCGAGTTCCCGACCATGACCTGCCGCTACGCCAACGGGACATTGCTCCACCACGTGGACAACTGGGATGTGGTCAAGGAGGTCTACAGGGCCGTCCCCGCGACGGCCCAGCCCCGTGGGACGTTTGGTGGCGTCTTCGTGGGCGAGCGTGGATGGCTCACGAGCATGTCGGGGGTCGGCAGCGGCCCTATCGAGGGTGAACCCGAGAGCCTCTTCGCGGAAATGGGCCTCAGGTCACACCAAGAGGCGCTGGCCAACAACCATCACGCCAACTGGTTCGAGTGCATTCGCACGCGGGCGCAACCAAGCTCTTACGAGGAGATCGGCCATCGGTCCGCCTCGCTGGGGCTTCTGGTGATCGCGGCCCACAAGCTCGGCCGCTCGCTCAAATGGAATCCGGCCGAGGAGGAGTTCGTCGGAGACGATGCCGCGAATCGCCTTCTCTCACGCGCCCTGCGCGAACCCTGGGCAATCTGAGGGGCGGCGATGGCCCGCGCGCCCGGTGCCCAGGCCGCTATTCGACATCGATCTCCCCCACCCTGTACCGGCGTCTTCCGTCATCGCCGTTCAGGGGCAGGGCAATCACGGGAGTCCCATCGGCCATGCCGACCGAGACGAAGACGTCGTAAGTCCCCGTCTTCAGCGTGGGCACGTTCTCACCGAAGGGGGGATACGTCCCCCGTTCCTTCATCCGCAAGATGACGCCTTCATTGATCGTGGGAATCGGAGTGACGATGCCCACCCGGCACGAAGACGCGTGTTTGATCTCCTTCGCCTTCCCCGGTTCCGCGGCCGGCAGCGACCTGACATCCAGCGACTGATCGCAGAGCACCCAGGCGATATCGCCCTTGCGATCTTTCAGCGCGAACGCGATGTTTCCCCCGCGATAGCAGGGGGCGACGCCCACGTTGGCCCATGTCGTTTCGATGGTGAACACCTCGTCCAGTTTGACCGATTTCGGCATGCGGACCTCGCGAAGCTCCAGACGATAGCCCAAGCGGAGATTGATCCTGTCGATCGCGTCCCGGTTTTCCCTCAGGTACGCCTCCGGCCAGCCGTGGATCGACATGTAACTGGCGCGGTATTCCTCCACGGATCGCACCAAAAGCTCCGGGTCCCACGACTTTTGAAACACCAGCCAATCGTAGTGGCCGTGCTCCAATATCACGGGAAGCGTCGGCCAGAACTGCTGGGCCATCTCGGCATGGAACCAGTGCCTCGGTGCCTTTCCCACCAGGATGCTGTCGTCGCGAAGCGTCACGCCCCGCGAGAACGCGTAATCGGTTGTCGGGAAGTGGGCGCCCGGCCGGGTGGGCCCGGCCACGTCATCGCTGATGGCCAACAGCGTATCCGGAAAATACTTCTTATGGAGGTCGATGTGGAGTTTGACGGCACTGTCGGTCTGCTCCTGATTGAGTTTGGAGGAGTACCCCGTGTGGCCCTCCCCCCACAGGCCGAATGAACCTATGTCGATGAACGCCACATCGGGATTGCCATTGTATCGTTTCGCCATTTCGGCGAGGAAATTCCCGAGCTTTTCGAGGAAAACTGGGTCGTCGAAAACTGGATCCCAGAGCTTGGCCTCCGGGCTGTACTTCTGGCCCGACTGATAATAGATCCCTTTTGCGCCAGCGTCCTTGACCCATTCCGGGGTCGCGAATACGAAACGATCCTCACTGGCGATGACCCGAAAGGCGATCTTCTTTCCCCGGGCGATCCAGGGCTGCGCGTAAGAGTCGATGAGATCCCATCGGAACTTCCCCTCTTGCGGTTCGAGGTAGCACCATGGGATGCGGAAGTAGATCGTCGAGCAACCGGGGAACCAGTCGAGTGTATCGCCCGGGGGCTGGAATCCGCCATAGGCCCAGAGCCGGTTCGAGTAATGGAAATGCACCCAGCCCATGCCGGGATTGATCAGGGCCTCCTTGGTCGCGGCCGGCCTGATGATCGAAATGTCGTCCTCCGCGATCGAGGAAAGGCAGAGCGACAACAATGAGGCACACAATATTCTTCTCATGACTCGCACCAACATCGTATCTGACGGAGCAACGGAATGGCGACATCCCTCGCTACGGCCCGGCCCGCGCATACGCCCGCACGTAATCGACTTCGAAATCGCGCGGGTACGCCATGTCCGGGTCGATCTTCCCGATCCAACCCGAGTATTGAAAGAGCGCCATCAGGATGAACATTTTCTCCTGCGGTGTAGGACCCGTGTAGGTCTTGATGACCTTGCCGTCCAGATACCAGTCGACCCGTCCCTCCTGCCACTCCATGGCCCAGACGTGGAAACCCATGGAGGCGTCAATGCCCACCTCCGGCCGGTAATGGGCCTCCTTGGTGAAATGGACGTTGAGATCGACCTTGCTCGTCGCGTCGTGGATGTTCCGGCCCTGTAGCTCGAAGATATCGATTTCCAGGACGCCGTCGCCGATCGTCTTTCGGTGGCCGTCGGGTGTGTACTCCTGTTTTGTGGGATCATGCTGGTGCAGCCAGAAAGCGCTGAGCAGGCCCTCGCCGCGCGGACAGCGGCACCGGATCTCGAACCAGCCATACTTCTGGGCAAACTTGTCCAGTATCTGGAACTCGTTCGTCGTCGCGCCAAACCGGTGATCCGACGTCTGGATGCAACTCACGCACTGATCGCTCTTGTCCGCGCGATATGGCAAGGTCGCTCCTATCCGCAGCTTCAGGATCCCGTCCTCGATCACGTAGTGCGCGTTGTGATCGGTCCAGCGGCTCGCCTTCCCGATCCGCTTGAAGTACTCCTTCCGCCCGGACCTGTAGGCGGGAAACCAGTGCATGTCATTCAGCTGCGGCCTGTCAAACTCATCCTGGAAAACCAGCCTCCACCCCGGCTTGTCCGGCGGCGGGGCTGGCGCATCGGCGCCCAGGCCAATTGCTCCCAGCAGCGAGCATGCGAGAGTGACGTGCGGGGTCCTGATATTCATCGGCGCTCCGGAGAAACAAGCTCACGTCTCAAAATCTGGATCGGATGGAGGGCGGCCCGGCCGGTGCCACCGCGGATCTGGTGTCGGCAACTGGTGCCAGGGGCCGCGATGAGCGCGTCCGTCGGAAGTGCGCGCACGGCCGGGAACAGGACAAGTTCACCGATCTCTTGCGATAGCTGGTAGTGTTCGATCTCGTATCCGAATGATCCCGCCATGCCGCAGCAGCCAGATGGGATCACGCGGACATCGAGGCCCGCTAGCCGCTCGAGGATGCGGACGGCGGACGAGAGCGAGGCGATGGCCTTCTGCTGGCAATGGCCGTGCAGATGGACGGTCTTCTTCTCCTGGCGGAATGAGGCGGCGGTGATGCGGCCGGTATCCATTTCGCGGGCGAGGAATTCCTCCACGAGCAGGGCGTTGCGTCCCAGTTCGCGGGCTTTGTCCTGCATATCTCCGCGCAAAAGGTCCGGGTATTCGTCGCGGAACGTGAGGATGGCCGACGGCTCCAGGCCGATCAGCGGGGTCGCATCACCCACGACTGGGTGCAGGAGACGGACATTCTGCTCCGCGAAACCACGGGCGCGGCGCAGAAGACCCTTGGAAAGGGAGGCCCGGCCACTTTCCACATGGGCCGGGATGACGACCTCATATCCAACTCCCTCCAGCAGTTCGACGGCCTCCATCCCCATCTCCACGTCATTGAAATTGGTGAACTCGTCGCAGAAGAGAAGCACCCGAGAATTGTGGCCCGGCGCGCAGGATTCCCGCGGGCGCGAGTCAAACCACGCCTTCAGCGTAATCTCTCCCAGAAGGGGAATGCTGCGATCGGGGTGGAAGCCGGCGAGCCGATTGGCTATGCGGCGCAGCCAGGGCGTGCCGAACACGAGATTCCATGCCCAGGGGGCAATCGACGCGAGGCGGGCGACATCGGCGAAGCGGGCGATCATCTGCGCGCGCCGCGGCGTGCCCCTCGCATCGTAGTAGTGCTGGAGGAATTCGGCCTTGAGCTTGGCGACATCCACATTGGACGGGCACTCCGACTTGCAACCTTTGCAGGAGAGGCAGAGATCCATCACGCCCTTGATCTCATCGCTGTCGAAGGGGTCCGCCGCGGCCGAGCGCGTCAGTATCTCGCGCAGCATGTTGGCCCGCCCACGGGTGGTGTCGTGCTCCCGCCTCGTGGCCATGTAGCTGGGGCACATGGTTCCGCCCATGAGATGCGATTTGCGACAATCGCCGGAGCCATTGCATTTCTCGGCGGCGCGCAGATAGCCCCGCGTGGCGGAGAAATCGAAAACCGTCTCGATCTCACGGGTGACCTGGCCGGGCTCGTAGCGAAGATGCGTATCCATCGGCGGCGCCGCGGTGATCTTGCCGGGGTTGAAGATGCCGCGCGGGTCCCACGTGTTTTTCGTGGCGACAAGGTGCTGGTAGTTCCGGTCGCCGACCATCATGGGCAGGAACTCGCCGCGCAGCCGCCCATCGCCATGCTCCCCGCTCAACGAGCCGCGGTAGCGCTTCACGAGCCGCGCGGCCTCGGTGGCGATGATACGAAAGCGCCGCCGATCTTCGTCGGATTTGAGATCCAGGATGGGCCGCAGGTGCAATTCGCCGGAAGCGGCATGACCGTAGTGCACGCACTCCATGGAGTGCTCGCGCAGGAGCGCATCCATGTCGCGAACAAAGGCGGGCAGATCGGCGGGATCGACGGCGGTGTCCTCGATGACGGCGACGGGCTTGGGATCGCCGGGCAGGTTGGCCAGGAGGCCAAGCGCCGCCTTGCGCAGGTCCCACACGCGGCCCTGGTCCGCGCCCCACACGACAGTAATACTCTGGCCGAGCCCCGCGGCCCGGAGATCGGCCTCCAGGCGCGCGGCGGCGCCTTCGACCCCCTCGCGGTTTTCGGCGGCGAGTTCGACCGCTAGGATGGCCTCCGGTTCGCCCTGAATGAAGAAGCGGTTCTGGCGCTGGCCGATGTTGGCCTTCGTGCAGTCGAGGATGTAGCGATCGAGCAGCTCGCCGGAGCGCGGCGAATGCCGCAGGGCGATGAGGTTTGCCCGCAGGGCCTCGTCGATGCTGGCGCAATGGATACAGATGAGCGCACTCTCCCTGGGCGGCAGTGAAACGCAGCGCAGGGTGATTTCCGTGAGGAAGGCGAGCGTGCCCTCCGAGCCGGCGATCAGGCGGCAGAAATTGAATGGCGGTCCACCCGGCGCGAATGGCGAGCATTCCGCGAGCAGGTCCAGCGCGTAGCCCGTGTTCCGCCGGTGGATGCCCGGTTTCGGGAACTCGCGTGCGATCTCCGCCCGGTTGGCCTCATCCGCGAGCAGGTCGCGCGCCTGTCTATATAGGACGCTTTCCAGCGATCCTCCCCCGCACTTTGCCGCAAACTCCTCGTTGGCCACCTCGCCGAACTCGGCCGCCGAGCCGTCGCTCAGCACCGCCCGCACGGAGATCAGGTGGTCGCGCGTGCTGCCATAGATGACGGAATTCGCGCCGCAGGCGTTGTTTCCCACCATGCCGCCGATCATCGCGCGGTTCTGTGTCGAGGTCTCCGGCGCAAACTGGAGGCCGTGCGGTCTCAGCGCGAGATTGAGTTCATTGCGCACGACCCCGGGCTGCACGCGGGCCGTGCGCGCCACCGGATCGATCGCGATGATGCGGGTCAAATGTCGCGACACGTCCACGACGATGCCGGCGCCCACCACCTGGCCCGCAAGCGAAGTCCCGGCCGCGCGCGGGATCAGGGGGACACCATGCGCGCGCGCGAAAGCCACCAGCCTCCGCACGTCCTCCTCCTGCTTCGGAAAAGCGACGGCGAGAGGCACCTCGCGATACACCGACGCATCCGTGGCATAGAGGATGCGCGATGCGCCATCGACATGCAGTTCGCCCTCGAGCGAGGAGGCCAGTTGCAACCAGGGGACGCCGGGGACCGATGGGGATTTCATGGTTTCGAAAGGGATTCGTCGTTCCGGTGCAGCCGCGCCGCGAGCACCAGCGCGGCGGTCATGGCCGCCGAGCCCGCCAGCACCAGCACGCCCGCGGTGTAGCCGCTGGTGCGCTCGCGCAGCCAGCCCATCGCGTAGGGGCCGACGAAACTACCCAGATTGCCGATGGAGTTGATCAGCCCGATCGCCGCGGCGTTGGCGGTGCCGGCGAGGAAGCTCGTCGCATAGGCCCAGAAACTGGGCGTGTAGCCCGTCATTCCAATGACCCCGATGCACAGGCACACCAGGGCCAGGATAAGGCGGCCCTGCACGAGCGCGCCCGCCGCAAGTCCCGCGCTCCCCAGCGCCAGGAGTCCCGCCGTGTGCCAGCGACGTTCGCCGGTTCGATCCGAGGACCATCCCGCCACCAGTTTTGCCGCCACGCCCAGCGAATAGGGCAGCGATACGAGTAAAGCCACTGTCACGTTCGGGAGGCCCGACAGCGATTTGACCATGGTCGGCAACCAGTAGCTCAGGCCGTTCGACGCGATCAAGCCGAAGAAATACGCCGCCGAGAACAGCAGCACCTGCGGATCGCGGAGCGCCTGAAAAACTGTCTGCGCGCGATGTCGCCCGGCGTGCGCCTTTGACGCGCGTTCGCGCTCGAGTTCGCCCACGAGCCAGGCCCTCTCATCATCCGGTAGCCACCGCGCGTCCCCGGGCCGCTCCGTCAGAAAAAACCAGCTGGCGATGCCAAGCGCGATCGCGGGCACGCCTTCCATGATGAACAGCCAGCGCCAGCCCGCGAGGCCGAGCCAATCGAGCTTCAATAGCGCCCCCGACACCGGCCCGCCGATGACCATCGCCAAAGAGATCGCCGACATGAACAGCGCGACCGCCTTGCCCCTGTCCGCGGCACGGAACCAGTTATTGAGATAGACGATCATCGCCGGGAAAAATCCCGCCTCCGCCGCGCCGAGCAGAAAGCGCAGCCAGTAGAACTGGTGCGCGTCGCGGATGAAGCCCATCGCGACTGCCAGCGCCCCCCACGACAGCATGATGCGGCACACCAGCCTGCGGACACCCCAGCGCGCGGCGAAGACAGCGCCCGGCACCTCGAGCAGGAAGTAGCCGACAAAGAAAATGCCCGCGCCGAACCCGTAGGTGGCCGCTGTGAAATTCAGGTCCGCCGTCATCTCCAGTGCCGCATAACTCACATTCACCCGGTCGAGATAGGCGATGACATAGAGCAGGCACAGATATGGCATCAGCCGCCACATGACCCGGCGCCGGGCTCGCGCGCCCACGTCGGGCAAAGCCATGCTTGAGCTAGCCATCCGAATCATGTGCGCCTGATGACGGGCAGAGTGAGCATCGCGCGCGGCACGATCAGCACCCGGCAGGCGGGACCCAGTCTCGCACTCGCGAATTCCAGCGCCTCGGCCATCGTCGCCGCGGGGATCATTTTGCAGGCGGAGACCAGATCCGGGCACTCGCTCCCCACGATGATGACATGCGATTCCTCCAGCACCTTGGCCATCACAAAGGCCCTCTGCTGGCCGGGGGGATACCCGTTGCGCCGGGCATCATCCAGAATGGACTGGATATTTGGCGCATCCCGCATGGCGGCCAAGAAACGCTTTTCTCCCACGCCGACTCCCGCGCCCTCCTCGCAGCGGGCCGGGATGATGAAGAACCCGCCCTTTCGGACGACCGGGACCGGGGCGAAGAAAAGGTACGAGGGGGCGCGGCTGGCCTGATATAGGTTGGTATCCTTCGGAAATCCGACCCCTCCAATGGCGATGTCATACTGCTGCGGGATGGCAACCTCAAATACGGATTTCGCGAAACCCACCAGATCGCGGAAGGCCAGTTCGGGATCTCCCGCGGCCACCCGCAGCAATCGTTTGTCATCATCCAGCACGACATTGAGGATGAATCGGAGCCGGGCGCGGCGGGCGGCTTCGTTGACCGCGTCCTGGAAGGGGTTGCCCTCGATCTGCCCGAGCCGGGTCCCGGGATGATCGAGGAACGCCGGACCGTGGGTGTGAGTGATGAGCGGTTCCCCGGCGGCGCCGACAGCGACGGTCTTGCCCCCGGCCGAATAGCCCGCGTACTGGTGCGGCTCGACGATGCCGGTGGAAACCAGCAGATCGGCCTCGACTGCGGCGCGATGGATCAGGACGGGCACGCCGCCCGGTGTGACGCCGAGATTCATCAGGGCCGCCGGGTTCTGGGGCTCGTTGTCGATGACACGGTATCGGGCAACGACCTCGGCGCCCAACTTGGTGACCTTCTCTTCCTTCGAGGACGGCCGATGCATCCCAATGCCACACAACAGGGTGATATCCTCATCCCGCACCCCGGCATTCTCCAGTTCACGCAGCAGGGCCGGGACGAGCAGGTCGTCGGGACTGGCGCGGGTGACATCGGTGAACACAATGCATGCGCGGTTGCCGGGTTTGGCCAAATCCCTGAGCGGCGATGACCCGATGGGATGATCGAGCGCCTCTCGGATGGCAGCCGTCGCGTCCTCCAGGGGCGTCGTCGGCCGCGAGACAACCAGCGTGGCTCGCATGTCCGGGGGCAGGCTGAATTCCAGGAAAGACTTGCCGTACGGGATGCGGTACATTTTGGGTTTCACTTTCGATCGTTGCGCGGGGTTTGTTGCGCGAACTGCTCTGCGCGGCGGGCCTCCTCCACGATCCCGGCCCCGCGGTGCACGAGCAACACGGCGGATAGCACCTCTGGCGGCACCCGGACCGACACCTTCGTGCCGGACGCATCGGGGCTAACCGGCCGCACGTCGCCGCCGAGCGCGGCAACGGCCGCCTCCCGCACCGGCCCCGGCGCGCCCATGTCCTCCACTTCCACCTTGGCCTCGGTGAGGGCATCGTGATTGTAAACAGTCAACAGTGTCACCTTTCGGTCGGGTTCGTTGAGCATGAATCGTTTGACGCGGACCCGGGGGTCACTGACCGTAACGCCCAGGTCGTCCATGAAGCGCGCCCGGTAAAGGACATGTTTGATTCTCCGGCGCAGATCGAGGACCAGCGCGGTATGCCGCGTCAGGACCTCTGGCTGGGCGTAGACCAGGAAGCGATTTCCGAGGAGGAAGACTTCGTTGAGGGTCTCGGCGGGCGAGCGAAGCGTGGGGGGGCCCTGGATCCGCCAAAATCCATCGAAGAAGATGTGGTCCGGAAATGTGTATCGTGTGAGTTCGGGATACGAGTCGGGCCAAAAACCGGTGGAGGAGGGCGCGATGAAGAAGGAGTCGAAGTATGCGGAGTACGCGTCCCCGTAGCCTTCGGTCTCCATGGCAAATTCCGGCTGTATGCGGCGCGCGTTCTCCTTGATGCGCTTGGCCAGTGCCACGAAACCCTGCGCCCACGCGCCGTGGTGGGCATGCCCGTGCGCCGGGTTGAAACAATACTTGGCGGAATCCGCGCCGATCTGGTCGAGGAACATCGCATCCGTGCCGTACTGCCTCACATACTTTTCGACTGTCCAGTAGTGAAGGTGGTCCTGCCACCCTTTCGCTGCCGAGCACATGAAGTAGAAGAGGGAGTCGTAGGGCGATCCGGCCGGGGGCGATGGCCAATGTCCCGATGCCCTCTTGTACTGCGGATAGAGCGTGCCGTCGTAGTGCATCAGGGCGTTGTCCTTGAAACCGCCCTCCCAGTCCGGAATCGGCACCGTCGCGGGAATTTTTCCCGCACACTCGGGCGGGGCCTGGGGCCAGCGCGGGTCCCATGCCTGACCATTGATGTAGAATGCCGCGTGACCACCCTGCCCGCGGACCGATCGGATCACTTCCGCGAACTCGCGTTCCGTCCCCATCAGCGGGTCGGGAAAGGGAAAGCGGTTGCAGCGGTGCTTGCCCGCCGACACGCTAGCGACCATCTGTCCACCAAAGCGCGCGAAGTTCAGACCGTAGCCCCGAGCCAGCTGCATTTTCTCAACAATGTCCTTTGCGAATCGGCCATTCCCGCCGAGGGGCAGAGTCCATTCCAGTCGGCCATCGCACTCCTTGAGCCATCGTGGGGGATCCGGGGGCGGCGACCAATTGTTGAACCACTCCCGGTACGAGTCGGCGGCAGCATGCCAGTCACCGGCGTGGACCCCCGTCACGAATTCGGATGACGACCAGCGCGCGCCGTTCGGCACGTGGGCGAACTTGCTCATCTGGAGAGTCAAGGCGCCGCCGTCGCCGGAAGGCCGACTGTCCAACCCAGTCATCAGCAACGTCGGATCATAACTGGCAAAGTACAGACCGCAGGCAGCCTTTCCCCCATTCTCCCCCGTGCCGCTTGGCCTGCTGAACAGGTCTACCCAGGGCATTGTGGCGCGACCACCCACATACTCGCCACTGCGTTTGCCGTTCTTCTGGGGATTGGCGATCAGGTGCCCGGCCCCCCACGCGGGCCAGGTGAGAAAGTTGTCCTCGCTGCGCGGGCCGATGCGAAGGCCGCCCAGGACCGGAAATACGACCTCCACGATCTCCAGGCCCTCGGCCTGATTGTGGACGGCAATGGTCCACCGCACTTCATTGCTCGCGTCTCCCAAGGTCGCCTGACACATGACCTGTGCGGTGCCCCCGGCACGCCCTGCCACCCTATAATCGAACCGCAGCGTCTGCCCCCCATCGCCCCTGGTCAGCACGTGCCCTGTCAGCGAACCGGGCTCGGGCGAAAGGACCCCCACCTTTTTCGTCCTGCCGTCGAAATATCTCAGATTGAAAAGTGAGGGGGCCGACGCGCCCACCGTATAGTCCTCGCCCAGCGCGCGGTTCCGGATGGAGATCAGGGTGCCATCGGTTACATCGAACCGCATCGAGAGTTGATTATTCCCAAGTTCAACCACCTTGGCCGACCCGCTGCCGATCGTTTTCTGCGAATCGTCTCCTGTGGACCGTCCTTCCTGGACGAGCCCCATCACCGCCAATGCCGCCGGGAGCGCCAGCTGCCCTAAGCGGCCGTGGCTCAATCGCGCGGGCAACCGGTTGCGTCGATCCCTCGGGGCGAGTCTTTCGGTGCGGCATCTTCTGGAAACAAGAGAATCAAGCGAAGCCATCCTGCACATGACCACAGGATGTGAAACAAAGGACGAGCGGTCGAGTGGGAATGCCGGAAGGGGAGCCATGCCTCGCACCGGGGTCTGAGGAGCGGGGATCGGCCAAGTCACTTCGCGGCGGATTCCAGCAGGGACACGCACGCCAGTTCGCGTCCATCGCGGGCGAAGATGTATCTTCCGGCGAAGGCGGGGTGCGCCCACGTCTTGCCGATGACCTTGGTGCGCGATCGCTCGTCATAACCGGTTGGATTGAGTCGAGCGAGGATGAGATCGCCTTCGGCATTGAGGATGATCGCGCGGTCCGCGTCATTGAGCCACACGAGGCTCGCCTGGGGATCGCGGCCCCGGGGCGTCATCCGGTGGCCGTCGTCCCAAAGTTTTTCGCCAGTCCTCAACTTGAAGCACGTCAGTCCGGAAGATCTATCGAGCAAGTAGACATAGCCGTCGCGGTACAGTGGCTGGGACATCTCGCCACGAAGTTGGCCTTGCTCCCAGAGCAAGGTCGCGCCCTGCTCGAGACGGATCGCCTTCGATCCCTCCCAATAGCCGCTCACGAAAACGATTCCCTCTTGGAAGATCGGAGAGGCGATTGAGACCGCGTAGGTGACTTTATAGGGGATAGCCCACAGCGATCTGCCGTCACGGGGATCGAGCCCGCGGATGTATTCGGGTGTCCAGCAGACGAGCTGTGGTCGCCCGTTATGCTGGATCAGGATCGGCGTGCAGTAGCCGCAGGGGTCGGGCGCACCGCGCCAGACCTCCTTGCCGGTCCCGCGGTCGAGCGCGATGTAGCAGCCGTCGGGAACCGCGCCGACGTGGAGGATCACAAGATTCTCGAAGAGCAGAGGCGATGCGGCGAATCCCCATGTTGGCAGGCGCGCGCCATGGTCGCGCACCATGTCTATCGACCATATCGCCTTGCCCGTGACCGCATCGAGGCAGAGGGCGTGGCCCAGCGCACCGAGCGTGTAGACGCGGCCATCGCTCACGGTTGGTGCCGCGCGCGGGCCGTTGCCGTGCTGCAGGCCCCGATAGACCGCCCCGTACGCATGGGCCCAGAGTTCCTTGCCGGATGCCGCATCGAAGCAGAGCACCCGCTCCATCTCCTCCTGCGACCTCTGGAGATCCATCGTGTAGACCCGGCCGCCGGCCACCACCACGCCCGCGTCGCCGCCGCCGACAGACCTGCGCCATATTTCCCGCAAACCCTCCGACGGCCATCGCTCCGGAAGCTTTGGCGCATTCCAGGTACCGTCGCCGCGCGGGCCCCTCCACCGTGGCCACTCTTCGCCGACGGTTGCGGCCAGCGATGACCGCGGCGCGTCTGCCGCGCGCGCCACACCCATGCACCCGATCGCACAAACGATGAAGATGCGCAGACCGTCTCGCACGAGGCCATCCCGAGAATCTGTCGGGCTCATCAAACTCTTAGAAACAGCCAGGGATTCGCTGGGGAAATCCCTTCGACACTATTTCTCCCAGAGTTCGCAGATCGTCTCGACAGTGCGATCGACCAGGACCTGCCCTCCCTCTGGACCGACCATGTTGCTCATGATGGTGGCACTATAGTTGGTGAAGGGATTTCCATCCAACGTCCCGCCCGCGACCGCGCGCGGCGTCGGCAGATAGTAGGCGGGTTCCCGCCCGGAGGAGGCCAATTGGATCAGGAAGGTCTGGACGGCCGGACTGCGCGCCTCGATCTGAACGCCGTAGTCGACAAATAGCTCGAAAGGATTCGTTGCGATGGCCACGTCTCCCAATCGCAACACATGCATCTCCATCGCATAAGTTTTCCGTTCGCCCTTCTGTTGGGCGAGATATCGTTCGGCCACCAGCCCATAGAAATCTCGGGTCCAGTGATCGGTCTTCTTCCGCGTCTTTCTGCCGTCGATTTCCTCGCACACCTTCTTGGCGACCGCATGTTCGTCGGCGGTGACGATACGCGCGGGCAATTCGATCGGCCGGACCCTATGGGCGAACGGCACGTCCGCCCGGATGTCTTTGGCGATGACGTCGGCCACATCTTCGAAGGCGCCGGCGACACGGCGACCGATCTCTTGGCCATAGGTCAGGCCACGGAGTTCGCACATCCGCTGTTCGGCCTTGCGGTGCACCTGCAACCGCGGGGTCTGGTCGCCGGCCGCGGCGCAGAATCCCAGCACGCAGACATCCGCGCCGTGCCGCTCGCGGATCAGTCGCCTGGCCTCGGCCCAGAAATCCGCGCTGACCTTGATGCCGCCCTCGGCCTGGGCCGTCGTCGCCAGGCTGAGCGCCGCAGCTTTCAACCGCCTCTGCGGGTCGTAAAAGCACAGCACCTGGACCGCGTGGTCCTCATAGCCCTCGATATGGCGAAATTTGGGATCCTTCATGTCGCCATACATCTTTACCGTGCCATCGCTGTATGTGACGCGGCGATTGTGACCCGCGACGGCCTGCCCCAGCCCCCACGCGACGGCCCCCGCCGCCCGACTCTCCCAGGCCCTCACGACCGCCGCGGCCATCCGCTCGTACATCCAGGGCACGTACTCCTTCGGCTGCATGGCATCCTCGTAATCCCTTTCGTCATACCGGTCCTGGGCGATAACAGGCGCCGTATGCGTGTGCGTCGCGGCCATGAAAAGCTTGCTCATGTCGAAGCCCGGCAACCGCCCGGCCAGATGCTTGCGTAATCCGTCCTGGATCCCCGGCCGGATGACGCACAGATCGCAGGAGATCATGATCGCCTGATCGAGCACCTTTTCGCCATCTCGCGACTCCAAGGCCAGGACGCTGGCCGTCAGGCGGCTCTGTATCTCACGCCCGATGCGGACGGACGTGTTGCCGGTCAGGGGGACGGGCCGGTCCGGCGTGATGTCGGCCGTGGCGGCCCCAATCCAGAGTTCGGCGGCTTGAATCGGGAATACCGCCAGTCCGAGCCACAGAACGAGCCAGTTGGCCCAAACGATGAAATGCATCCCTTCAATTCCTACGAGCGCCCGCGGTGTGGATTTAGCCATGAGAAGAAATGTATATTATCTTTGAATTATTCGAAGCAAGCCGGAAACGCCGGCCCTTCGCCATCAGCCCCGGGCCTGACATCACCACCGCAACCGTATGCGGAGAAACTGGCGGGTCGATTCGCGCATCGGCGTGTTGGCCCGAACGGTGATATCCTCGGACCCATCGCCACGCGACACCGGAGGCTCGATCAGCAAGCTCGAGAGGGGGTAGGTCGTCCAGTGTATCAAGTCGGAGGATTCCTGCAGATCGTACAGCAGGGCCCCATGCTCGACTGGACGGCGGAAATCCAGGAGCATGTATTGGTCGCTCTCCGCATCGCCGACACCCGATCTCGGGAGAATCGTCCCGCCATCCTGCCAATGCGGATTCCCATGAAAGGCGAACTCCATGATGTTCGGGACGCCATCCTGATCGGGGTCATCGGTCCCGGCCGACGTGAGCGGATTGATGCCATGGAGTTCCTCCCAGTTGTCCGGCATGCCGTTAGGGCGATTGTCGATGGCCGGGGAGTAACTGACCCGAACGCCGCCATTGATGGTCTTGATGTCCCTTTCCGCCGTGACATCGACAACGGCGGTGCTGTTTCCCACCTCGAATCGGGCGATGGTAAGGTCGCTGAAGAAGTCGCTGGTCGCGCCGGAGTTGGCGCGAAACACCAGTTCGGCAAGGCACCCAGACCCCGAGGCGAGGTCGGTCGACCGAACAAGGAGCAGGGTTATAGTGCCCCCATCGGTGCTGCTGGAGAAATCGAACTGTGCGCCCAAGGCTCCGGGTTGCGCGGCTTCGATTTTCAGTAGGGAGGGATCGAAATTGATCTGGATACGAATGGACGCGAGTCCCGAGGCGTCTGAGATTTCCACAGGCACCCGGATGATTCCGTCCGGATTTCCCTCGAACGTGGGAATGCTGAGGGTGATATCTGCCGCGCGGGTGCCTCCGGCGATCAAGAGTGCCCCAACCAACATGCGGATCCGTCGGGTTTTCATGGGTCAGTTGCCTTCATCCAACGGCAGGCCCTGCAACAGGCGCTTGAGCAGAACCAAATCCTGCTGGGTCAGTTTTCCATCGCCGTTCAAATCGCCCGCCTGAAGTTCGTCCTCCGTCGCGCCGCGCCCGTGGTTTCTGACCAATTCCTTCAAACGGTGTTCGTCTGCCTCCGTCACCGATCCGTCCCCATCGACATCGCCCAGAACGTAATCGTATCCAACTTCCACATATTCGGATCCCGCAATGTCCACGACCTGCTCGATGCCGTCCACGGAGTAGAAGGTCGCTGACGCAATCCCTATTGTGGTCTTCAGACCCACGGCCGCCGAGTCATTCACCTTGAATACCAGTGTCAGGATCTTGCCTTCTCCGGGCTTGAATTGGCCCGATAGGCCGCTGATCGTCAGCGTCCCGTTGGCCGTTGCGCCGTTGTCGGCGATCTGTACACCGGCACTGAGGCCGGTCCTGAGAACGGTCTCTTTGGATTCGTTCACTTGGGTCGCCGGAGTCAACACGGCAGGTTCATATGCGATGGCAATCTCCATGCCAGCCCCACGCAAACCCATCGAGTTCTCCAGCGAGACGGGGATTCTCACGTAGTTTGCCGGCTGGCCGCGCGTGCGGCGGATGGAAAGCTTCACGGTCCCGGCCCGCGCCGTGGCCACATCGGATGGGTCGGTCTCCATGATCTTCGGCGTCGAATTCCCGGGAAGGTACGCATAGGACAGCGCGGTGACTCGGTAGCAATACGGGACACCGGGCGTGACCGCCTCGTCGCGATAGGCGGGAAGCCGCACTGGCTCGGCAAGCAAGGGACTCCACAAAGCCGGATCGGCGACCGCGCGGTAGACCTGGTAGCCGCGCAGGCGCGACTGGGACTCCGCCGCCCAACTGAGCATCACGGAGGCGGGACCCGGCGCAGCGTGCAGGTCCATGGGCCGTCCGATCCGCGGATCGCGCAGGTACACGAGCGCCCCCGCGGCCGACCCCACAAATGCATCGATGTCGCCGTCGCCGTCCAAATCCGCGATGCCTATCGTGAGATCCTGGGCGAATCCTTCACCCGTCCCCGCCCACACCTTACTCTTAAGGGTAAACCCTCCGCCAGGCACGCCGCGAAAGTCCCAGATTCTGCCGTCGTCGTCGGACACCAGCACGTCCATGGTTCCGTCTCGGTTAACGTCGGCGATCCCCGCGCCCGTGGGATTCGGGACAGGCACGCCAAGGGCATTGGTGGTGAAGGTCCCGAAAGGCGCCGCCGCATTGCCGTTGTGCAGGTAGAGCCGTGTCGAGCCATCCGCAAGCAAGATGAGGAGGTCCGGCAGCCCATCCCCGTTCAAGTCGCCCAACGCCGGGATGTTCCGGGCCGAACCGGTGACAATCTGAAAACCCGCGGCTACCGGGGGATTGGTGAAGCCGCCGGTGGAAACGAAGAACGCGAGTGTGTCCGTGGCGCCCCCCACTACGAGATCGGCGTTACCGTCTCCCGTCCAATCGCCAAGGGCGCCCACTGGAGCACTGTTTTCGGCAACGGCCGCCTTCAAAGGGCCAAATACCGAGGTCCGTGCGGAGTAGTTCATAGTGGCCCTCGTGCCCCCGTTCTCGTAAACCACGACGCCGCCAGAACAGAAAACGATCAGGTCAAGGTCGCCATCCCCATCCCAATCTCCCGGAACTGGCGCCGATTCGGAACCAAAGTCGTGGCCGCCGGGGGCGTTCGGGTTGAAGCTGAAAAGGGGGTTGAGCACGCCGCCCACCTGTACCCCGAGCCAGCGCTCGAACAGTTGCTCATTCACCACGACCAGCGACGAATCCGCCCACGAGACCCCGCCCGGCTGGAAGACGTTCGCGAAAACCGGAGACGAACCCCTCTGATACTCCTGCAGGAGCGTGATTCCGTCGCCATCGGAATCATCCCCGGCCCCCCGTCCCGTTGACGAAAGGTAGTACATTTCCCAGGCATCCGGGATCCCATCCCCGTCGCTGTCACCGTCGAAGAAATAGGCCACCGCCTCCCGGTCCGATCCGTCCACGACAAACGAGGCCTGCCTCAGGGCCACCCCCCACGCGTCCTGTTGCCGCACCCCATCGACCGTCCAATACCCGAAGGTAGTCTGGTTTAGCTGCGTCGTCGTCACTGTGGTGCCATCTGGCACAATACCCGACAAGTTGATTGTGCCTACCGGCTCACTTCGGATCACGTAGCGGGAGAAGTCAGCAAGATTCACAGTGACCATCGCTGAATCTGCGTACACCACGCCCCCCTCCTGATAGGCACTCCCAAAAACCGGCGAACAGCCGGCCGTATATTCCGCCAGCAACGTGCGGCCATCGCCATCTGTGTCCGAGTCGGCAGCGTTGTCGCTGGTTCCGTAGTAGTACTGTTCCCAGGCATCGGGCACCCCGTCGCCGTCCTCATCACCGGTGAAGAGGTAGGCGACGCCCTCGCGATCGGCATCTCGCACGACAAACGTGATCTGCGGCACCGCCACGCCCCACGCGTCCGCCTGGCGCTCTCCGTCAAGCGTCCAGTATCCGAATGCCGCCTGCGTCATGTTCGGGCTCGTGACCACCGTGCCCGGCAGCACGACAGCGGTCTGATCAACCGTTCCCGTCGGCACGCTTCGCAGCAAATAAGATGGGTAACCCGCGAGGTTACAGGTCACGAGCGCGGAATCGGCGTAGGCAACGCCACCGGCCTGATTGGTGTTGGCATACAGCGGATGCGTTCCACCGGTGTACTCCTGTTGCAGCGTGATGCCGTCGCCATCCGAATCGACATCGGCGCCATTGGCGAGGGAGCCGAAGTATTCGATCTCAAACCAATCGGGAACACCGTCCGCGTCCGTGTTCCGCTTGGCTGGAAGATAGTGTGCCGTGGCGGTTGTGTCTTCGTAGATGGTGAAAGAGATCGGGTTCAGCGAACGGCCCCAGGGATCCCGATAGGGTTCGCCGGGCTGACTGCTGTTGCTCCAATACGTGAAGCGGTAAGTGCTGTACTGTGAGAGCGGCGCCGGCGCCTTGACGGTCGTGTACACTGCCGCGGTCTCAACCCACTGGGTGGAATTCACCAGCGGGACTGGCAGGTGGGTGGCGTCGTCGACGGAGTTCTGGACGAACTCGACAATCGCGGCAGCACAGGGCGATACCGCCAAGGCCAGAAGGCCGAGGGCTGACCCGATGCACCACGCGCGCCTTGCCCAGGGCATCGCGGGCCGATCCAGCGATGCCGCCCGGTCGGGCGCGCGTCTTGTGCGAATATCACCCATGGGTAATTGCTGTTTCCTCAAGGGTTCTTTTTCGTCAGAACCAGACTATGAAGGCCGCCCGCAGAAACCGCAGTGGCTTTCGGGATGTAACTGGGCGGGGGCACGTTTCCGCCACCCCATCCCACGACGGTCCCATCGCCCGTCAGGGCCAAGTTATGCCAGGGACCCGCAGAGATCGCGACGACGCCAGTGAGACCGTCGGGTGGGGTCGCGTTTCCGCTGCCCCAGCCAACGACGGTTCCATCGCTCTTCAAGGCGATGCTGTGAAATTGCCCTGCACCAATCGCCACGACCCCCGTGAGGCCAGGGGGCGGGGTCATCTGCCCATAGAGGTTGGTTCCCCAGCAAACGATGGTCCCGTCGCTTTTCAAAGCCATGCTGTGTTCGTATCCCCCTGCGATTGCGATGACGCCCGTGAGGCCTGCGGGCACTTGTGCGAATAAGTGTGATGTTGGCCACGCCGCCACGGTGCCATCACTCTTTAGGGCGAGGCCGGAAAAGGATCCGGCCGCGATAGCGGTGACCCCTGTGAGACCGGCGGGCATACCCCGGTAAACGTCGTTGTTGGTGGGCCACGCGACCACGGTGCCATCACCCTTCAGGGCGATGCCATGATAGAAACCGGCCGCGATGGCGGTGACCCCTGTGAGGCCGCTGGGTGGAGGTGCGGTTGGTTGTCCCCAATAGTTGTGCCCCCAGCCAACCACGATGCCATCACTCCTCAAAGCCAAACTATGTTCGCCACCCGCGGCAATGGCCGTGACTCCGAAAAGCTCACTTGGCGCAACCGCTTGTCCATAATCGTTGTTCCCCCAGCCCATGACCATCGGGAGACCCGCATACGGCCGATTTGCGCCCAGCCAGCCCCATGATACCCCGGCTCTCGCCGTATTCGCCTCGGCGATCTCCCAAGCGTCGGCGACGTCCACATTCATCCGCTTGAATACGAATGGGGTGGCGTAATTGTAGACGGAACTGCCGCTGGCAAATGTCTCCCTGGCATACTCCCCGCTGTTGCTGTTACCAGACAACACGCCGTTCGTTAATGACAGACCCGGGTCCCCGCTGGCATAGAGCCAGAAAAGCGCATTCAGCACTTCGTTGGTGGTTGAGGGATTCTTGCTGATGGTCACCGAAGGATACGGACCCGCCGCGGGGATGCTGATCCAGTCAAACGCGAGCAGGCCTCTTCCATCCATGGCCAGTATCTCGAACTTCACCTGCCCGAGATCGATGTCCCAATCCGCCGCCACATCCCACGTGATGGTGTGATCGGTGTTCGCCGGGATCGCGTCGCCGAGCTTGGTGCCGGTTCCCTCGGCAAAGGTGACGGGACGGATCACCTTGGCGAACGATCTCTGGCCGTCCACAAAAGCGAGGGCCCGAACCTTGACCGTGGCGTCATCCGGATCGTTCACCCGAAAGACCACGTCCATGAGGGTCGTCCCTACGCGCATGTTGGCGGATGCGATGACGACCATGGGGGCGGTGTTTGTCGAAGCCGATGCCACGGAAAGAGCCATGCCAAGGATCACGGGCCCAAGAGGGAGGATGTTTTTTTTCATGTTCGGGGGTTTCCCTGTTTCTTTCGACGGCGGGGCGCTGAGAGACACTCCAACCCACCCCTGCGCCGCGTAACAGAAACGCGCGCACTCACGATAATAATTTGCGTCTGGCACCAAATCGGTTCAAGTGAATTTCTTGGGGAGATTCACTTGTTTCGTTGCGCGACGGGCCTGGCGGCCAACGAACCTCTCCCCGATCTCCGGGTGCCGCTTGTCCGCCATTCGCGGTCGGATCACTTCCCTATCAGTAGCTTTTCGACCGAGTCGCCCGACTTCTCAACACGCCTCGGATCCTCCACCGGCTTGAAGTCCGGATTGTGCGTGCGCAGAGATCCTTTTGGCAGATAGTCCCACCGCATCGTGGCAGGATATTTCACCTCGATGAGCCTGATCTCTTTGCGTTTTGCGAGCGCCTCCTCGGTCTTCCGTTTGATGAGGGCGTGTGATTCTTCTATTGGCACCAGTTCGGCGCTCTGTGGGCCCGTGCCCTTTTTCGTCTCGCAGGTGATCACGCCAGGAACCCATGCCCGCGCCTCTGCGGCGACCTTGTCGTCGCCCGAGACCATGACGACCGGCACCTTGTGTTCCAACGCGATCGCGGCATCCACGCCGATCTCCCCCACTTCGCGCCCGTTGAGCCACATGCCTTGAATCGCGGCAGACGAATACGAATGCGCCAGCACCCCGCCGGGAGTCAGCGCCATCGCGTGATACCCGAGCAGGATGAGCGCCTCCGCTCCGTCCAGGTCCTTGAATCGCACGCCGGGCGTCGGCCCCTGGATGAGTTTCGCGCGCGCATCAATCAGCTTCGGGTCCACATTCGTGCCGCCCCCGTGCCCGTCCCGGACCACGACCTCGGTCGCGCCCGCCGCAAAACACCCCGCGATGCATGCGTTCATGTCCTCGGCCATCAGCCGCTTGCCCTCGTCGGCGCGCGCGCCGCCGATCTGCTCGCTGCCGGTGACCCCGCTGCATCCCTCCATGTCGGTAAACACGTAAACCTTGAACGCCTGCGAAATACCGGGACATATCAGGCCCATCGCTATCACAAGACAGGCCAACATCCGTTTGATGCTGAAAATCCTTCCGTTTTCGATGTCCATAGGTGCGCTCCAATCATCGGGATCCGTCCGCGTGCCCGGCGATCCACTTTCTGCTGCATTCAACGGCCTCAAGGTTCTTGTCACAAAGGCGCGTGCAATGGAAGATCATTCCTTCGATCTCCGCCGCCCCGCAGAGGTCCGGGCCCAAGAGGAGACGGCATCGAAGGGTAGGGGCATCTCATGCGGCGGGTGCCGGGATGGTTTCCGCGCGTGGCTTCTGGGGCGCTGGGACCGCCAACAGTGGCAGGCGTCGGGCATCGCCGACCCCGAACACTTTGACATAGCCGCCTACGTCGAGAGCGTCCGCCAGACAAAGATCGCGAAGGGCCCCGGCGCCGTGCTGGCCGAGGCGCTCTCGCTGCTTCGCGCCGGACCCTCCGATGCGGGCGCGTCATCCGCGCGGCGGCTGGCGCGCGAGAGCGCCGCGGGACTCACGGATTATTTCGACCATCCATCAGCGAACGACCCTCGCGGCGGCAAGTGATCTGATCAGTCCGCAATAACCCGACACCATGACCGCCATCAATGGCGCGCATAGAGCGCGATCTCGACCGAGCGGAACTGACAGGCCGCTTTGCCTTGCACAAGCCGCTTGACCTCGACGCGGTTGCTGCCGCCCTTCAACAGTTCCAACGGGACGGCGAAGAACTTCAGCATCTCGCGCGCCGGGTAGGCCGCATTCTGCGCCAGCGGTGGGAACAGCTCTGTCCCGTCGTGCTCGCACGGCTGGAGCGCCTTCCCGTTCAGCCAGACGCCAACCCGCAGATCCGCGCAACTGGCCCTCGTCTCGACGCGCAATACGGCCCGGACGAACTGGCCCGAGGTGGTGTCATCGGAGATCACCACGTCAAAGGTCTTCTCGTTCGTGGCCGGAAACGTCCCAAATCCAGATGAGATGACGTAGTCCTTGGGCTGCGTTTTGAGAAACGCGACGTCCGCGATCCGCTTCAGCACCTCGGCCATGGGGACGCGCAACTTTTCGGGCACATAGTCGTAATTGAAAAGGCTGAGCCCATCGGCGCCCCGGTGAAAAAGGTTCAGGGCGGAGGCGCGATAAATCTCTGGCGTCGTGTAGCGCCGGGCGAACTTGTCTTTGGGGTGCTGAAAGGTCACGTAGTTCATTTCCCCGTAGATTCTGGCCCGCCGCGCCTTCGCCCTGAATCCCTCGATGTCCAGTTCCATGGTGTGATTGTAGAAGGACGAAATGTTGATCATGTCAGTCAGCCCCGCCGCATCCCAGCCGGGCACATCGAGGCCCGCCGCCTCGCACTTCGCCAATGTCTCCGGGACGCGCACGCAGAGCTTCAGCGATTTTCCGCGCTCGTCGCCAATCCGATCTATCATCTCCCTGATACGCCGAACAAACGCGGTCATGACACGGGCTCCCTCCGCGGTCTCGTCGGTGCGGAAGAATTTGGGGAAACGCTGGAAATCCAGCTCAACACCGTCGACATCGTACTTCGTACACAGTTCCCGCAGTATCGCGAAATAGTAGTCCCTCACCTCGGGCCTCATGTAGTTGAACAGCCTCACGTTGTCCTTCCTCGTGTACGGGGATGTCTCCGAATCCCCCAGCCAGTACTCGGGATGCTCGCGCCAGATGGCGTTGTGGCTCGGCCACTCCAGATCCGTCACGTAGTGATGGTCGTTCATCCTGTAGGAGATGAAGAAGTCCTTCCCACACTTCCGGCAGGCCTCGAGCGTGTCTTTCACAGGATCCCCGCCCGCATGCAGGTACCGCATGATGTAATCGTAAGATCGGAACTTGCTCGGCGGTTGATCCGGTCTGTAGCGCTTCCACGTGGGATCCACCTCCGATGGAAACAGGTTCGCGCGCCACATCGTCGGACAGCACATCACCGCGTCGACGTCGGTCCCCTTGAGCTTCTCGACGAAGGACGCGATGTATTGCGGGCTGTTCGTCTTCTGCCCGCAGACGATCAGCAGCTCGTGGTTGATGAGGCACTTGTAGCCCACTGCGGCAGAGGTCTTGTGATAGGGGGCGGCCGGAGCGACCGGGGCCGATGCGAGTGCCGCAACGATGGTCAAAATAGCAAACGGGTTTTTCATTCTGGTGAACCTCGCGAGATATTGCCTCATCGACGCGCGTTTCAAGGGGACTCTAGCCGGGATCATCTCGAAATGCCAGTTTGCGGAACTTCACACCCACCGCCATGATGACAGCATGGCACCCAGGATTTTGGCCGCGCAGATGCGTCTAACGGCCCGTTGAAAGACGTCATAGATGTCCCCTGATGGCGTGCGTGACTCGATTCCGCCGGGAGGGCCCGCGGCCTCGCGGGCCGCGCATGACAGGTGCCTTTCGTTTTCCGGTGGAATGCGGACGCCGGGGCCGGCGTCCCTCCCATATCCAGCGTGGCCGTCAAGTGGGCCTTTCAACGGATTGCTAAGCCCGATCCCGAATCGGTCACGGGCGTTCGTGACAAGCCCTCGGACGGAATCGAACGCTTCCAGCCCGAGTCTTCAAACTTAGCGGATCGCAGGTCGTGGCAATGGGCGCACCGGATGGCTCGCGGGCCAGCTCGCGCGAGCGCCGTCCTGATAGAGCCCAATCTTTTCAAAGGGGATCCGCTGGAAGCCGAGTCTCCAGGCCGGCGAATCGTCTCGAAGCCGAAAGTTGCCGGCCTGCGCGTCGACGCATCCCGGGTCTTCATTGATGAGGTTGTTTTCGATTCGCACCAGGGATCGTATCTTGGGATCAATGTCGTCCCACCATGTCTCCTTCACGGATTCTCCGGCCGCGACGCGGCGGAGGTCCTCGCCCGGCCCCTGCCAAAAGATGTTCCTGCGCACGATGTTTCCCTTGGGTTTCTTCGGCTCGTCGTCGAGCAAGTTGACCAGCTGCGGATAGCGGGTGCTGAACGGGGGCTCCTTGTAGCGGACCCCGGCGATCGTGCCCTTCTCTTGCGCCTCCTTGATTCGCCCGTCGGCATGCGGACCGCACCAGCCCAGCGCCCGCGCATCGATATGGATGGCCTTGGGGCAATCGACGAACACGTTGTTCTCGATGACGTTGTCCCGCCCGCCGCCGATGAAGACGGGCCGCAGGACCTGATAGAAGACATTGCCACGGACCGTGGCAGACGAGAACAGGTCGTCGAGGTAGATGCCGTTGCAGGGACCACCGTCCTTGCCGCAGAGGTGATGCAGGTAGTTATATTGGATCACATGGCCGCGCAGGGTCCAACTGCGCCCGGCGTAGATCGCGCCACAGTCATGGGACTCAGTGCAGACGTTGTGGATCTCGTTGTATTCGAAAATGTGGTCGTTGCCCCCGAAAAGGATCGCGGCGTGGGGGGCATCGTGAATGAGATTGTGCGACGCCCGAAGGCCGACGCCGCTCAGAAAGAGGCCCGGCCGATACATGCGGTCCCAGCGACCGAAATGATGGATGTGGTTGTTCTCGGCAAAATGGGCCGCCGGCGCGAGCGCCTTGCGGTCGCCCCCGACTAGGTAGATGCCGCCGCCCCCCATCCCTTGCATGTCGCAACCGATGACGCCGTGCCCCTCGCCGTTGAAGACGGTGACGGCGTGATTTCCCAGATTGCGAAACGTGCATCCGATCACGCGGCACCGCTCGCCGGCGGCGATCGATATGGCCGTGCCCCGCGCGGCCTCCATGAGCAGGCCGCGGATCGTGACGTGCGAGGCGCCCACCAGGCGGAAGAGGCCCGGCGCCATGGAAACCTCGACGCTCCCCCGATCGATCGGTCGCGGCGGCCAGAAGTATACGATGCCTAAACTTCGATCAATGTACCACTCGCCGGGTTCGTCGATCTCGTTGAGCAGATTAAAACCCCGAAACCACTGGCCCTTCCGGTAACCATAATTGTGATAGGGGGGAATCACGGAGATGATCTTCTTTCCCGCATCGATCGAGGCGATCTTGTGGCGCTGCTCGGCCCAATCGCGGAACCAATAGCCCTGAACCCAGGCGTCCTTCTCACCCATCCAGCGTTTCGGACGATCGCCCTCGTAAACGAAGATCCCCTCCTTGCAGCCCTTCACGCCACGGACTTCGATCGGGCTGGCCCCCAGCACCTCTTCGATCCTGATGAACCCCTCGTTCGGCCAGCGGGAGATCTCCATCGGCTCGCCGTTGAAGAATACCTCCAGCCTCGGGCTCACATTCTTTCCAACGCTGGCGTAGGCGCTGCCCATCGCGTCCTCGCCCTGGTTGTCGGTCTTGGCCAGCCAGACCTGCAGCTCCCACGCGGCGTCCAGACCGAGATCCCCATATTCGGTGATGCCCTGCGCCGCGAGATTGGCCTGAAAAATCTTGCCGCGCGCCGAAGCATCCAGACGTTCCAAGGTGCCCGGATCGGTCACCGGCTTCCAACCATCGATGTTCCGCCCGCCGCTGATGCGGACCACATCGCCGGTCCTGGCCCGATAAATGACAGGAGCCTCTGCGGTTCCGGAGTCCATCGAAGTGAGATCGATGGGCCGCATCAGCTCGTATCGGCCACCAAGAATCTCCACGACGGCCCCCTCCTTCGGCAAGCCTGCGCCGCCCTTCAGCACACGGATCTCATCGCGCGCGCGTTCGATCGTAGCGAATGGCCCATCGGTTTTTGCCGCATTCGCATTCGGGAACCGGCCAGACCAGGCGTCGTTGCCATTGGTGCCAACGTAAAAAGTGGTCCGGTCCACTGTCCCTGCGCGGATGACGGGCACCATCGCAATCGCGACTAACCCCACGAGCGACAAAAAGCGCTTCAACCAGAGACGCGACCCCATGTTCGCCGGGCGCAGGAAGCGGACGAGACCACCACGTCCATGGCTGATTCGGATCATTTTCATCGGTTCGCCTGCGTTCCTGCCGGCCCCTCGCTGAGCCGTGAATACCCTCGCGCCGCCAGCCATTCGAGCGCAGCCTTCTTCCACGTCTCCCACACCGGTCCCTGGCAGCCATTGAACCCATGGCCGCCCGAGGGCAGTTCCAGGTATTCCACGGCGATCCCGTGTGCCCGCATCGCATCGGCGAACATCCGGCTATTGTCGGGCGGCACGGCGACATCATCCTTTGCGTGCGCGAGAAATGCCGGCGGGGTGTTCTCCGACACCTGTCTTTCGTTCGAGAACAGTTCGATCAGCTCCGGCTTCGGGTCGGGACCCAGGAGGTTCGCTTTCGATCCGGCGTGGGTCTTGGCGGTCATGGTGATGACCGGATACACTAGGATCATAAAATCCGGCCGGCAACTCACGCGGTCGATCGGGTCGGGGGCCTTGGGGTCACCGGCGTCAAAGTGCGTTCCCGCGGCCGAGGCGAGGTGTCCGCCGGCGGAGAACCCCATGATGCCGATGCGACTGGGATCGACGTTCCACTCGGCGGCCCTCGAGCGCACGGTGCCGATGGCGCGCTGGGCGTCGAGCAGCGGGACGAAGGGCCTGCTGTTCGGGAGCCGATACTCCAGGATGATCGCCGCGATGCCGTGCCGGATGAGCCAGTGGGCGATGGGATGGCCTTCGCGCGCGGTCACGTGCCGCATGTACCCCCCGCCGGGACAAATCACGACCGCCGCCCCCGTGGCCCGATCGGGCGCGGGCAGATACACGGTGATCGGGGCATCCGTGAGCTCGTATGTGCCATCGCCCACCGGCGCCTCGTCGAGCCAGAGGGATCCCATCTCGGCAGGGAGAGGATTCTCGCGCACGCCCTCGGCCTCCACGATCGGCCAACTCGCGCGCAGCTCGTCCGCGTACGGGCCGATCTTCTCGACGGGGATGGCCTTGAAACCAAGCTTGAAGGCGGGCGAGTCGGCCCGCAGTCGGTAATCGCCCTTGTCCGGATCCACGAAGAGCGGGTCCGCGACAACGGAATGCGCATCGAAGCCGCGCCGTTGCCACGTTTCCCAACTTTGCTCCTTCGCCACGTCCTTTGGGCCGGTCTGGTTGATGAGGATCGGTCGCCCGAAATGCCAGACCAGGTTGTGGTCGGACTCGTTCTCCGCGTCAAATCGGTCGCCCGTCCGCTGATACAGCTTCGCCTGCGGCGAGCGATAGGAGACGATGTTTCGGCAAAACTTATTGCCGACCATCTGCCATGCTGTTTCCGGGTTCAGGGCGGGCACCGCCGGGTATTTCGCGTAGGCCGGGTTCCGCTGGAATTTCACGAAACTCGCCTTGTGCTTCTCGATCAGCCACTGGTGATACGTCGGGTCGTGGCCCGACATCACGAACTGCTGCCGCGCGCAATCGATGATGACGTTGTTCTCCACAACATTGTCCCGGCCGGCGTGGACCATCACGCCCCCGAGCGGGGTGCGGGCCACGATGTTGCCATAGACCTGCGCGCCGCTGTGGTCGTCGTCGAGATAGATTCCCCACGCAAAGTTCGGCGAAACCCACCGCCCACCCCGGCGCCCATAGCCGAGCACATCGTGCACGTAGTTGTAACGGATGACGTAGCCCCGCACGTGCCAGTTCCCGCCCGTGTAGAACCCGGCCGTATCCTCGGTCACGAGGTTGTCGTGGCGGAGGTGGTTGAATTCCACCACGCAGTCGTTTCCGCCGCCGAAGATGCTCGAGCGCGTGATGTCATGGATGAGATTGTGCGAGACCCGCAGTCCCACGCCCTCCAGTTTGACGCCGTGCCCGTGGCCATTGAGGACGCCGATATGATGCAGATAGTTGTTGTCCGCATAATGGCCGCCCGGCGCCAGCGTGTTTGGATCACCGCCCCTCAGCGTGATGGCGGTGTTCCCCACCTCCGAGATGTCGTTCCCGACGACGCCGCACTTCTCTCCGCCGTCCACGAACACGCCTCCCCCGCCCCCGATGCGCCCGCCGCCAGAATTGCGGATCGCGTTAGCGGCCACCACGCAGTTCCTCGTGCCACGGAACACGACGGCGTAACCATCGCAGCACTCCATCGAGAACCCGCGGATCGTGATCCACGCGACCCCGGTTCCGACCTCGATCAGGTTGTCCATCGTCGGCACCGTGATCGTCGTCCCCTTGATTGGCGCCGGCGGCCAGAGATAGAGCGTCCGCGTCTCACGATCCAGATACCACTCGCCGGGCGAATCGAGTTCCTCAAATAGATCTCGCACGTAATAGCGGTCGCCCGGCCGGATGCCCCCTGGGTAACCCTCGTGAGTTTTCGCGTCCCTCGCCAGAACGATCGTGCGCCGATCCTTGTCGAACGATGCGATCGGCACACTGATGTTCATCCAGTTGTGCCAAGGGAAATAGATCACCTCCCCAAATTCGGGATGGGCCCATGAGCGGACGTCGGACGCTTTGCAGAGGATCTCGCGCGCCGGGTATTCGGGCCGCTCTTTGTACTTCTCGGAATCCTTGGGCACCCGTCCGTCCACGTAGGCAAATCCGCCCGCGTATGGGTTTGATGCGTCGAAGTTGGGATAGCGCGCCAGCGGCATCCTTTTGCCACCGAAAAACAGTTCTCGGAACGGGTTCGTGATGCCCAGCGCGCCGACATCCACCCTGATGATGCTCCCCTTATGCGGCCCGAAGCCCGTGATCTCTCGCCCCCCGATGAGCACCACCTTTTCGCCGGGGAACGCCCGATAGACGATCGGCGCGGTTTCCGTGCCCGAGTCAGTGGCGTCCAGCTTGAAAGTCCCCGCCAACTCGTAGGTCCCTTCCCGCACGAGCACCGTCGCGCCTCCCGCCGGAAGTGGCCCGGCCTTCTTCAGTTCGCGGATGGCGCCCCTGGCGCGCGTCAGCGAGGCAAACGGTTTCTCTGCCGTGCCGGGATTCGAGTCATCACCCGTGGCCGAGACGTAGAAATTCGCGCCCGGCGCCGCCCCAATCACCGCGATGTCGCCCGCTGCCAGCGCGACGACCCCAAAAAGGCACCTGCGAAAATTGCGCGTGACGAATCCCCGTTCTCTCATGCGCTCCATATTGTTACGGCCACGGCCTCGGTTGGCGCAGAAAGGCCTCGAACTGCGCCAATATCTGGCGGGTGGACCCGCGCGGCGCGATATCCTCGATGCCGACATCGCTCGAGGCGGCCGGTGGAAAAACGTCCCATAGGTGAGCGCAGTCATCCGCGCGGCGTTCGGTGAGGCGCTCGGCCAACTGATCAGTGGTCAAAGCGTCGGCGGGCCAGGGATCCAGGCAATGGTCCTTGTCGGTGAGGAGGGGCTCGCTCGGACTCTCGGGCCCGGCCGCGCGGTCGAGGCCGAGGTGGCGGGCGAGAAACTGCCCGAGCGCAACGTTGCGCGCCGGATCCCAGGAATGGCCACCGGCCATGACACGTGCCTCGAACACCTCCTCGGTGTTCCGCGCGCGATAGATCTGCCGGACCTTGCGGGCCGTTTGATAGAACAGGTCTGCCGGGAAAAGCGGATCGCCGTCACCCTGGAAGATGAAGAGGGGCCGCGGCGCAAAACTGCCCAACAGGTGCCACATCTCCAACTGGCCGACGACGCCGGGCAGGATGTTGCAGTGGCAATGTTTCTTCTCCTTGCGCGCGACAAAATCGAACGTGCTCGGATAACCGGAGGACGACAGGGCTGCCAGATCGTCAGAGAGCGCGGCCAGAAAGACCGTCAGCGTGCCGCCCCCGGAGTTGCCGATGGCCGCGACGCGGCGCGGATCAACCCGGGGTTCCTTGCGCGCCCAGGCGACCCAGCCAAGCGTCTCCATGACAATCAGGCCCTGCACGCTCGTGCCGCACGCGAATGGTTTCACGCAATCGGCATGGCCCATAGCGACGCGCTCGCCCTGGCCAATGTTATCGGGGCACAATACCATGGCACCGCGGCGGGTCAGGTGGCGAGCCATGAGCTGATAACCGTCGGCGAGCTTCCCGCCCTTGCCGTGCCCGCAGCACAGGATCACCAGTGGCAGCGGTCGATCTGCGGTATCGGCCGGCAGGTAGAGCAGCGCCGCGCCCGCCACACCGGGCCATGAGGTGGCGCGGAGCATTTCAATCCGGCCCCCATCGAAGACCATTTCGCGCACTTTCGTCGCCTGAATCTTCGGCACCCACTCGTCGCGGATGCCAAGGCAGTCCCTCGCGACACGGGCGATCGTCTCCCGATCGGCCTGTAGGGCAGGATTCCGCTCCGGCATCCGCAGGCGGGCCTCGGCAAAACGCCGCTCGTACTGCTCGAACAACTCGTGGGCGCGCCCCAGGGCGCCGGTCGAACGGAGATCGTCATCCGCGGGCCCTTTCTCTCCGGCGCTCGCTTGCAGGGCCGGGCCTATCAGGCCCGCCAGCTTAAGCAGATTGCGACGTGTGATCATTCCCTTGGTCTCCGCCCGTCACTTCGTTCTGGATTTCTCACTCGGCGATCTCCAGTTCCGCCAGATAGATCGCCGTTATCGTCTTGCCCGACTCATCGCGCTCATGGCTCGAGTAATACGAGATCAGCGCGCGGTCGCGCGATAGCTCGACGAAGCCGGGATAAGAGTTGTCGCCGCCGCTCGGCAACTCGGCAAACTCTTGCAGCTGGTCGTTGACCAGCCAACACAACGATGTCTTCGGCCCTCCCTTCCCCGACTTTCGACCACCGACCACGTAACGGTCGCCCCATTTCGTAACCAGCGGACCACCCACATAGCGGTCGAGGTCCTTGCGATCCCATTCCACGTACGGTGGCCTGGAGCGCAGCAGCTGCGCCGGCCCGCTGCCGCGGCGGCCCACGGCCAGCACGCTGCCATCGGGCTCGAACAGGAACGCCGTCTCGTCACCGGCGGTCTCCTGGAATACCGCCCGTTTGCGCCAGATGAGGCCATCGTCGCTCTCGAGCATCAGCGACTCAACCTGTTTGCCCTCACCGCGCGGCGCGATCTCAAATCCCGCCTTTCGGCGGCCACACAGGTACGCCTTGCCCCCGAATGCGGCCGCCCGCCAGATGTAGTGGCCGAAGGTGCCCTCGAGCATGGTGGGGCCATGCCATGCCGTGCCATCGTCGGTCCAAACGGCGTAGCCGAGGTGCTTGTTTAGATCGTAGTCCTCGCGGGCGAGCGTCGTCGCGCCACTGTACCAGGTGCCGGTGAAGACAAACAGCCGGTCGTTGAAAACCAGGAAATGGGGGTCGCGAGTGTCACGCAGCGCGACGCTGAAGCGATGGGCCTGCCGCCATTCCTTTCCATCGTCGCTCGTCAGCACGATGATCGAGGCCGTGGGATTAACCATGTGGCCGTCCGGACAGCTGCGGAACGTCAGATAGAGCTTGCCCTTGAATCGCACGAGATCGGTGAAGGCGTTGTGTTCGCCATTGTGAAAGATGCGCCGAACGGAAAACACCGTCACGCGGGCCAGGTCGCCGGTCGTCGCCACATCGGCCGCCGCACCGTCACGCGCGCAGAATGCAGCGATCAAAGGCAGGCCGATTCGAAGGACTCTATTCATGTTGCGTCGCCTCCAGTTCCAGGGGGTCATCGGGGCTCCAGAAGCTTTCGCAGGGCGGCCGTCAGGACACCCTCGACGTCAGGCGAGACCTCCGAGGCGATGGCGCTGGGCTCGTACCCACCCTCCTCGTATGCCTTCGCCGTGCCGATGTAGCCGGGCCCGTAGTCGCCATACGCCGCCATCGCGATGTGCAGGTCGGGGCGCATCCTCTTCGCGGCGAGCTGATATTCCACGAAGAGTTCGCCCGGCATGTGCAGGACCCTGACATCGCCGATGCCCAGCATCGTCAGCGGAATACGATGGCCGCCCTTGCAGCGCGAAAGCCACGCGAGCTTATCGGCGGCGGCCAGCGAGACCTTTGGATCCCCAACCTTCGCCACGTCCGCCCGCAGCTTAACCTCGTCGAGATGGCTCGCCAATGGCAGCGCGACCGGCTCCGGCCGCCACTGGATGCTGTCCGCGCCAACCACGAATTTCGCCGTGCCCTCCCACGCGCGCCGCATCCCATCGGCGAGTCGCAGCGCGAGCGCGACCCGGTTTTCTCTTGAGCCGTCGTTGTACTTGCCAGCGCCGATATTCCCGCCGGCGCCGTTGAAATGCACGTGCAGCGCCTCGGGCACGGCCTGCCCGCGAATGAACCGGGCGATGCCTGGAAAATCCGGGCTTGGGATGCCCATGCGATAGTAGCTCTGGGGATGGCACGCGTAGTAGCTCAGCACCGCCAGCGGTTTCTCGCCGTTCCAGAAACTCAGCAGGGAAACCAGGGGATCGATCACGCCCTCCGGCTCGGCGCGGAGCTTGGGGTCCTTGCACGCAGTGTAGCGCGTGGCCCGGACGCGACCATCGGGCCCGAGTATGCGCCGGTTCGAGGCGACCTCCTTCACCTCGGCCTCGCCCCACCCGCAATGCGTCACCGGCTGCGCGTTCGTCATGGCCGCCCGCAGCGCCTCTGCCGCCCGCCGCAGAACCTCGCGCGCGAAGGTGCCCTCGTAGCGACCGAGGTCCTTGGCGCCGGCCTCCTTCAGCAATCGTTCCGACGTGAAATCACAGGCCGGCGCATCGTGCTGGTGCAGGGTGTGGACGATCACGCGCTCCGGCGTCGTGCCCGCCGCATTCGCCAACGCCCCGCGGAAGGCATCCTGGCCCTCGTTGGCGATGCCAATCCAATCCACCGCGCACAGCACGATCGGTTGACCCGCGCCGATCAGCGCGATGCCACGGCATCGCAGGGTCAGCTCATCCACGCGGATGACCGGATCGTACGCCAACATGGAGCCGACCGGCGGCGTTGCGTCTATGTCGAAGGTGGCCAACCGCAGCCTGCCCTCCGAGGCGATGGCCGCGCGCGACAGCAAACAGCACATCACCAAAATGAAAACGCTCGCGACCGTGCCCGGGAAGAAATTCCGCCGCATCTGTCTGGTGAACATAGCCGTCCTCCGGTATCGGTGTTTCATCACGCATGAAACATGGCGATACTGCCTAGGTAGCATTATGCGCCTCGCAGAGGTCCCTCGTAAATGGCCAAGATCACCGACGGAAACTTCCGCGGGCGGGGGCACCACCGGGGAAGAAAGTGGGACGTAGGAGCGGGCTTGCCCGCGATTCGCGCATGGGATCGCCCGCAAGCAGGCTCCTACTGCCCGGCATCTTAATCTTCGAGTCTTCTGGGGGCGGGGCCGTTTTGGACTGCGGTGCAGAGCGGAGCGACGGCACCGCTCTTGCCTCCGGCGGAGCCGAAACCGATGGTCCCGGCCCGCGCTTCGCGCGCGGCCAAAGCGGTGGCGCCGCCCCGATCCGGGGCTCTGCCACCTACAAGTCCAAAACCCTCCCGGCCCGGATCCTGGATCGGGGCACGAGCCGCGCCAGCGAACAGCGCCCGACGTTTTTGGCTAGTACCGTCCCAGCTCAAGCGCCGTCTCGATCATGACCCGATAGTTCGTCTCGGTCCTCGCGGAGAGCGGGACATTTATCGGCGCGGCGGTGGGCAGCAGCACGAATGCGCCACCCTCCTTGGCCTGCTCCATGATCCTTCGGACCTCGGCCCGCACCTCGTCCGGGGTGTCGTGTTCCAAGATTTTCAATGCGATGTTTCCCCAGACGGAGACACCCGCGGGCTGGCAACGCCGTTTGACTTCGCAAAGCCCGATGTCGCCATCGGGAGGCTGTTCGCAGGGATCCACGCCATCGCAGCCCGTCTCCAGGATCAAGTCCAGGACGCGGCCGATCTTCCCGTGGCAGTGGAGGCGCGCCTTGCCCCCGCGGGAGTGGATCAGCCGGACCATCTCCCTGACGTGCGGCACTACAAAACGCCGGAACATCTCCGGTGGCAGATAGGGTGGCGTGAAATACTCGGGCCCGACAATGCGATAAAGGTCCAGCACACAGCAGTCGAGCTGACGCCGCAGGTTCTCCATCACCCTCTCCGCGACCACGGCGACAGTCTTCGCGAAATGCTCGGTCTCCTCAAACGCCCACGACAGATAATCTTGAAAGGCCATCAGGTCCGCCGCGAGGTACGCGGGATCGCCGATCGACGCCATGACCAAACCCCCATCGCCCAACTCGGCACGGACGCGCGCGAGATCCAACGCATCATAGTCCGCGGGCTGGTACGGCACGCTGAGCGCCACGTCCACGTCGGAGGGACTCTTGCACCAGTGCTCGACCTGCCACGTGGTGTGCACGTCCGGCCTGACCTGCGTGACCCTGCGCAGGTCCCCCTTTGGCGCGTGGCAGATCGATGTCGTGCGCTCATACCCCCCGACCGTCTCCGTGCACGTTTCCACCTCCACGGGAAAGTCCGAGCAGAGAAAACGCTCCTCGCACGTGTAGCGATCCGTGGCCGCCCGCGGGTTCCAGTTCGTGATGCAATCGGTGTGCGCGCGGATGAAGTCCATCAGGGCGCTGTAGCTGGGCTGCCCGTTGTACCAGTCGAGGCTGTTGCGGCCCGCGAGCTCGTAGGTGTTGATCGGCACGCGGTCGGGCACCTCACACGAAAGGGCGGCCAGCAGTCGCCTCCGGCTCGTCCACGGATCGGTTGCGGCACTGCGGGGCTCGGTCATCGGGCCTCAGGTCCCCGGCCCCAGAGCGAGTGTATGACCCAGAGCAGAACGGCGCCGCTCACGGCAAACACCGCGAAAAGGGCGCCGGCCACCCCCGTGCGCCCATAGATGAGATTCCCCACCGTGAACAGCGCCGACCAGATCGCGGCGCATCCGGCCGTCCATCCCAACAGCGCGAGCGGGATATTCTCGTGCGTGGCCGCGGCCTCTTCCGCCGATATCCCCGCCTCTCTGCGGATCCGTCGCCACCCTGGCCCAAACGGCCGGACCTTCTTGTAGAATGCCACGAGCGTCCCCCGATCCGTCTGCGGCCCGAGGAATACCGCCAACATCCAGCACGTGGTCGTCGCCGCGATCGTGATCAGCAGCGCGGCATGCGTGCTGATGTCCACGTGGTACTGCCGCCTGAGAATCAACAGGGCGATGGATACACCGAACGAGCTGATCATCGCGACGACCTCGCACCAGGCCGTGATGCGCCACCAGAACCACCGCAGCAGATACAGCAATCCCGTTCCCGCGCCGATCTGAAGTATGATATCGAAGTTATCCTTGGCCGTCTCCATGAGATAGACCATCCCGGACGACGCCAGAAACAGGCCGATCGTGGTCAAGCGGCCGACCAGCACGTAATGCTTTTCGGTGGCGCCCTTGCGGATGAATCGCTGGTAGAAGTCGTGCACCAAATACGAGGAACCCCAGTTCAGGTGCGTTAGGATGGTTGAGGAGTTCGCGGCGATCAGCCCACCCACCATGAGGCCGATGAAGCCCACGGGCAAAAATTTCAACATGGCCGGATAGGCGATGTCGTGCCCGAGCAACTTCGGATCCAGATCGGGAAAAGCCCTCTGGATATCCGACAACTGCGGATAGACGATCAGCGAGCACAGCCCCACCAGAATCCATGGCCACGGACGCAGCACGTAGTGGGCGACATTGAAGAAAAGCACCGCGCCAAGGGCGTCCTTCTCCGATTTCGATGCCAGCATCCGCTGGGCGATGTAGCTCCCCCCGCCCGGTTCCGAGCCCGGATACCAAGTCGCCCACCACTGCACGGCGAGCGGCATGACGAACACGGCCACCGCGATATCCCAATTGTTGGTGAAATCCGGCAGGACGTTCAAGTAATGGATCATTGCCCCGCCGCCGGGCGCCGGGAGCGGCACCGACAGCTTCTGGACCATGGCGTCGAGCCCGCCCACATGCTGGATCGCGAACCACGCCGCCGCAATGACGGCCGTCATCTTGATGAAGAACTGGATCATGTCGATGACCAGCACGCCCCAGAGGCCGGAGTGCGCGGCGAACACCACGTTCAACAGGCCCACCGCCAGCAACGTCTGCCAACGGGGTAGGCCGAACAGCACGTTGGCGATCTTGCATGCGGCGAGGTTGACCGAAGCCATGATGACGCAGTTGAAGAAAAGGCCCAGGTACACCGAGCGGAATCCGCGCACCACGCTTGCGGCCTTGCCGGAGTACCGGATCTCGTAGAATTCCAGATCGGTCATCACCTCGGAGCGCCGCCACAGGCGCGCGTAGAAGAACACGGTCGCGACGCCGGTCAGCACGAAGGCCCACCAGCACCAGTTGCCCGCCACGCCCTGGCGGCGGACGATGTCCGTCACCAGGTTGGGCGTATCGCTGCTGAATGTCGTGGCGACCATCGATAGGCCCGCCAGCCACCAGGGCACCGCGCGGCCCGACACGAAAAATTCCGAGGTGCTCTTGCCCGCCCGCTTGCCGAAAAACAGCGCGGGCACGAAACAGATGATGAGCGAGACGAGGACGATCAGCCAGTCAACGGGTTGGAGTGTCATATTGGAAAAGCGCCAGGCGCAGATCATGGCGGACGGTCACTCCTCGGGACAACCCCGAAAACGCTTTTCGCCAACATCGACACCAGGTTCCCCACCCCATCCCCTTGCGCCGGACCCGCGCTCCACGCGATGATCCGGGACCGAAAAAGCCCATTGCCAACGGCCGAGTTATCGGGTAGCCTTTTGGGGTAATGAAGATTCTGGGTTTGCTTCTGGCTCCGGAGGCACTGCTGCTTAGCAGCAGGCCGGGGTCGGGGTCCTGAATCTTCCCAGAGCAGATTTCAGCGAACCCTGCGGCCCCGGTGGCCGTGGGGTTTTTTGTTTTTGCCCTGCGAATGCGATGAAACATAGGAGGGCCCGACGGAGAATCCCGGCGGGCGAAGTACGATGAGCGACACAGTCAGGATATTCGACACGACGTTGCGCGATGGGGAACAGTGCCCCGGCGCCAGCATGAACATCCGCCAGAAGATGGAGGTGGCGAGGCAGCTTGAGAGGCTCGGCGCAGACATCATCGAGGCGGGCTTCCCGGTTATCAGCGACGGTGATTTTCAGGCGGTCCATCAGATTGCCACGGAGATCCAGGGGCCGGTGATCGCGGGCCTGGCGCGCTGCGTCCCCAAGGACATCGACGCCGCGGCGGAGGCCGTGAAGCCGGCGGGCAACCGCGGCCGCATCCACGTGTTCCTCGGCACGTCCAAGATCCACCGCGATTTCAAGTTCGGCAAAGCGCAGGATGAGATCCTCCGCCTCGCGGTCGAGGGCGTGAAGCGCGCCCGCGGGTATGTCGAGGATGTCGAGTTCTCTCCGGAGGACGCGTCGCGCACCGAGCTGGATTTCCTCGCCAAGATCGTCGAGGCCGCGATCGCGGCCGGCGCGACGACGATCAACATGCCCGACACCGTGGGCTACGCCACGCCCGAGGAATACGGGCGCATGTTCAAGTACGTCATCGAGAATGCCAAGGGCGCGCGGGACGCGATTTTCAGCGCGCACTGCCACGACGACCTCGGCCTCGCGGTGGCGAACTCGCTCGCAGCGGTCCAGAACGGCGCGCGGCAGGTGGAGTGCACCATCAACGGCATTGGCGAGCGCGCGGGCAACGCCTCCCTGGAGGAGGTGGTCATGGCGCTCCGCACGCGCCGCGATTGCTTCGGTGGCGTGGACACCAAGGTGAACGCCCGCGAGATCGTGAAATCCTCGCGCCTGGTCTCCCGCATGTGCGGGTTCCTGGTCCAGCGCAACAAGGCGATCGTCGGCGCCAATGCCTTCGCGCACAGCGCCGGCATCCACCAGGACGGCATCCTCAAGGAACGCTCCACCTACGAGATCATCGACCCCAAGGATATCGGCTGGGGCGATACAGAATTGCCCTTGACGAAACACAGCGGGCGCCACGCGATGGCCGTCCGCCTCAAATACCTCGGCTACCACCTCAGCGAGGACGAGATCAACCAGGTCTTCGATCGATTCAAGCAGATCGGCGACCAGAAGAAGTTCGTGTACGATGATGATCTCGCCGCGCTGGTCGAGGATCAGACGCTCCAGCCCAAGGAATTCTACAGCCTCGATTACCTCAACGTCGTCTCCGGCACGAGCGCGGTGCCCACCGCCACCGTGCGACTCAAGGAGGGCGAGACGACCAAGCAGGACGCGCACACCGGCGATGGCCCCGTCGATGCCGCGCTCAAGGCCGTCGACCGGATCACGGGCCGCCGCGGCGCACTTCAGGAATACCAACTCCGCAGCGTCACGGCCGGCAAAGACGCCATCGGCGAGGTCACGGTGAAGGTGGATTTTGGCGATGGCCAGATGGTCACGGGCAAGGGCGCCAGCACCGATATCGTCGTGGCCAGCGCGCGCGCCTACCTGAGCGCCGTCAACCGCCGCATCGCGATGGACAAGCTGCCCAATCGTGCGCAGGCCGCCCCCGCGGCGCCGACGGCGGAGGCCGGGCCGTAGATGCTAGCCCGTTGAAAGTCGTCATTGATTCCCCCTGATGGTGCGCGTGGCCCGATTCCGCCGAGAGGGCCCGCGGCCGGAGTCCGTCTCAATACCCGATCGTCCCAGGGGGCGTGGCTCTTCGATGGATGCGCCAGTTTTTGGAGTGCGGCGGCAACGCCGCCGCTTTCCGCGACCGGCGGAGCCGGTCGTCGCTGCGCGACGTGTCAAAGCGGTGGCGTTGCCACCGCGCTCCAAAGGAGGGTCGCGCCACGAGCGTTGCCTCCACTTTATCCTGCGTCACGCGGCCTGCTGCGAACTCTGGGCGCGACTCTCGGGCCGCCGTCCCTCCGGTGCCCAGCGCGGCCATCGTGCGGGTTTTCAACGGGCTGCTAAATCTGACTCGCCGCGAGTATCGCGGCGACAAGGCCGTCGGCAGTATGGGGATCGGCCTCGGCGCCGGGCTCGCGGCCCAGGGCGCGCAGGCGCGCGCTCGTGGCTGGGCCGATGGAAGCAGCCTTCCAAGATCCGGGACACGCGATGCGCTGGGCAAACCACTGCTCCGCCGCAGAAGGGCTTGCGAAGGTCACCCAGTCGGCGCCCTCTTCGGCGAGCCTCGCACGACCGCCGAATGGATCCCCCGTCTCGGCCTCGGTCCGATAGGCCTCGACCACTTCGACGACCGCCCCCTGCTTCCGAAGAGACTGCTCAAGCGCCTCGCGACCGAGATTGCCGCGGGGCAAGAGTACGCGCTTCCCGCCCATGTCCATGTCGCGAAAAACCGCCGCGAGGGCATCGCCCGTGAATTTCGATGGCACAAGATCGGGCAACAGGTGGAGCGAGCGCAGCACCGACGCGGTCTCCTCGCCAACGACGGCAAAGCGCGTGCCCGCAAGACCCCGGATGTCCGTCCCGACGCGAAACAGCGCGCCGAAGAATGCGCGCGCGGCATTGGCGCTCGCAAAAGCGATCCAGTCAAATTCGCCGGCGCGCCGCGCTGAGGCCTCGAGCGCGGCCGGATCGGCAGGTGGCGCGATGCGGATGAGCGGCACCTCGATGATATCCGCGCCGAGATCCTCCAATGCCAAGGCGAGCGGCTCTGCCTCCGTCGTGGGCCGAGTGACGACGACCCTCTGGCCAAACAGCGGCCCCCGGTCAAACCACCGAAGCTCATCGCCCATGGAGGCGACTCCACCCACGACAATCACGCCCGGTGGCCCGATGCGCTCGCGTTCCGCGGCGGTCGCCAGATCGGCGAGCGTGCCGCGGACCGAACGCTGGCGGCGCAATGTGCCCCACTGCACCACGGCGGCCGGCGTGTCCGGCGCGGAGCCTGCCGCGATGAGATTCGCCGTGATCTCCCGCAACTTCCCCACGCCCATCAGGATGATCCGGGTGCCCTGAAAGCGCGCCAGGAGGGGATAATCCAGGTTGACGGCATGCTTGTGCGGATCGATGTGGCCCGTGGCCACGATGAACTCGGAACAATGATCCCTGTGCGTCACGGGAATCCCCGCGTACGCCGGCACGGCGATCGCCGACGTGATCCCGGGCACGATCTCAAACCGCAGTCCCGCCTTCGCCAATTGCTCGGCTTCCTCCCCGCCGCGCCCAAAAACGCACGGGTCACCGCCCTTGAGCCGCGCGACCACCAGCCCCCGGCGCGTCCGGTCGATCAGTATCGCGTTTGTCGCCTCTTGTGTCAGCTCGGGATTGCGCGAGCGCTTTCCGGCCAAGACCTTCTCCGCATCGGGCCGCGTCCAGCGCAGGAGGCGCGGATTGCAGAGATAGTCGTACACCACGACGTCGGCGCACGAGAGAATCTGCTGGGCACGAATCGTCAGCAGCCGGGGATCGCCCGGGCCCGCGCCGATCAGATAACAGATGCCAGTTGCCAAGGTCAGGACTCTAGGGTGAAGACTGTGTCGAAATATGCCCTCGCTCCCGCGGGCGGGGTGGACGCGATGCCAAAGATTCGGCTGCCGACAGCGGGGCGTTGCGAGACCCAGATCATCGGCAGGAAGGTATCAGACGGGCGGAACGGCGGCAACATCGGGCCAGATTCCCCGGCGGCTGCCATCGGCTCAATCGCTCATTTCGTTGCGATGGGTCCCAGGGCATCCGCGTCGTACACCTTGGTCCCGTTGCGGACGGCAGCACGGTTGCGCAACTCCAACTCTCGCCTCGCCTGATACTTCGCCTCGCGCTCCCTGTCCTTTGCGCATGGCTCGAAACTGCAGGTGTCGCCTCGCGGGCGCACCCTCAGGCGCTCCTGCCCGGCACGGATGATCCCGATGGCCCCGTCATACGCCTCGCCCCCGGGACTCACGTCCGCCAAACATGGGCTGAGCTCGGGACGGTCGAAGCTGATCAGTGGTCCGCTGTTCTTGTCCCATCTCGCCGATTCCTGAAAATTCACCCCGGTCAATTCGGCCAAGCGCTTCAGTTCGTTGTCATCCAGAGGAGAGCGTCCGACCAGATTGGATGGGTAGGCCGTGGCGTAGCTCGGATAATAAGGGGCGTTCAGATCAAGCCATGTGTTTATCCTGTCCCAGTCTTCGTCGTCCAACCTCACATCATTGTGGCCTGCCCTGAGCACGGCCACCAGTCGGCTCGCGCGGGATCCCCAGGAGAAAGCCTGCTGTATCTGGGCCGGTCCCGCGCCCACCGTCGTCAGATAACCGTCGGGCTTCCGCCAACGCTGATGCAGGGATTCATAGGAGGCGTTGAAGAAGAGATCCCGGTCTCCGGCCAACACGAGCTTCGAGCCCGCCGGTTTTCCGAAATCGTGGCACGACACGCAATGCTTGTCCCAGACGGGCTGCATCTCTGTCACGTAGCTGTACAGCCGGCTCGGCCCGCGCCAACCATCGAGCTTGGCCGGCGCCTTTCCAGATGACCCCAAATGGGCTGTCTTCAAAGGCGGCGGCGCGAGCCTGTGCTCATGGCAACCGATGCAACTGGCCCTCTCGCCAGATTGAAAGACGACACCGCTGCGCATGGAGTGTATCATGCGGCCATCCTTGTCGAGCAACTGGAAGAAGACGAATTTGTCCGGGGGTATCTCGACAACGACCGAGCCGTCTTCCTCCACCGGGACCGTGCCGAGAATCCGCTTGTTCTCGAAATTGTGCCAGTTCATGGCGGGGCGATGGACACCTTGGCCCCCCCATGCCGGCGCGGTCCAATGCCTCTTCTCGGGGGACTCGACGACGCGCATCCATCTGATGTCGCCCCGCCTGACCCCCTGCATGTGCGTGCCCTGATAGGCGTCCATCACGTAGACCGTGGCCGGATTGTCGCCGTAGTCGCGCCTCACGGGAATCATGGGCGGCTTTGTCCTCGGCGCGATCGGCACCGGGCTGAAGCAGGCGGGCTTTTCGGCGTGCACGAGCGTCTCGTTGCCGAATACGTCCACGAGGTAGATCCCCATCTCGGGTTTCTCCCCCTCCCCGCGAAATTCGAGATCGGCTATCTCGCGCGAGCAGAGGAAATACTTTTCGCTGAGCGGATACGGGTCCTGGTACCGCGGCCTGACCTTCGCGAAGGTGTCGATACCCCCGTTGCCCACGAACTCCATGGCGCTGGCCGGCCATGTCCTCAGGACTGCGGATCGTCCCTGGCCATCGGCGTCGAGCGCGCGCCGCCGGTCGATGATGCCAAGCGCCCCCCACGGGCGGTCGTGGCACGCGCCCAGCACGGCGATGACTGCATCCGCACCGGGCACCGGGCGGGCCTGGATGACGCCGCCAGGCGAAGGCGTGTTGTTGCCCCAGTAGATCGCATGACAGGTGCCGTCGGGGTTGACCGTCCAAAGCCCCTGCGCGTCACCGAAGTCACGGTCCACGTATTCCCAGCGGTCGTACAAGATCCGGCCATCTGGCAGGAGGCGGCTGTGCCCCTCGAAGAGCGTGCTTCCGCCGATGCGGATGATGTTCGCCCCGTCGCCGTCCATCCGGTACAGGTTGGCCATGATATGCTGGTTGCAGCCGCAGTACTTTGGCTCGCGCGTGGACGAGAACACGATGCCCCCGTCCGGCAGATAGATGGGATCGATATCGGCGGCGCCGGCGAGCCCCGTCAACGGCCTCATGCCACTGCCGTCTGCGTTGATCTCGTAGATGTGGTAGTCATCCTCCATCCCCCCCCGCATCGAGAACAAGATGCGTTTGCCATCGAAGCTAATGTCGGGGTCGCGCGGGAGGCCATCCGCTCCCGCATCGAAGATCGTCCGCACGGCGCCCCCACTGGCGAGGTCGATGGCCTTCAGCGCGCCACCGCCGACATATTTTGACGTGTTGCACTCCCCCGTCAGAAAGATGGTCTCGGTATTGTGGTGGTCCCTCGCATATTGCCGACGCGTGGTGAACAAGATCGGCCGGTTGCAAAGCAGGGGGTTGGCCAGCATGGCCTCACGTTTCAGCGCGCGATAGTCCGCCGCCAGCCGCGCCCATCGTTCCGTCGTGGCGACGCCCGCCTCTCCCCTGCCGTCCGCCAGTTCCGCGCGGCACCGCTCCAATGCCTCCAGTCGGCCGATGAAGCCCGGGGCCGGATACTCCGAAAAACTTGTGCCGATGTCATCGATCGCGGCCCTCAGCGCATTCGCGTTGATGGCGGCGATCTCCTTCTCCAGGGCGAGACGCGCGCGCCTCGATGCCGCGTTCGATTCCGCCAACGGAACCAGTGCGCCATGGAATGTTATGTCGTCCACCAGGATGTGCCCCCATCCGCCCTCCTTCTGGTCAACAACGCGAAGGCAGAGCGGTCTGCCCACCCAGTCGGGCGACACCTTGAAAGTCTCTCTGCGGAATGCCTGGCTATTCCGGCCCCCCGCAGACATGAGTTCCGTTCCATCCGCGGCCGAGCACAGCGCCATCCTGGTTTCATGCGAGGACCCCCCGGCGATCAGGAACGTTATCTCCGGGGAGCATAGTATGAAATCTGGCGACTCGACGACACCCATCTGCCCATCGGAGACACCTCCCCGCGCGTCCTCCAAGGTCGACAGGTGATACCTTCCCTGTTTGGCGTATCGCCCGGAACCGTGGAACATCACGGCACGGTCCGACACCAGTTTTTCAAAACCGCTCTCGGTGATCTCCCATTTGCCCAGATTTCCGCCCTCGAAGTCGAAGTGTATCTCTTCGGCCTCGGCCGCCACCGCAAGGATGAGGCACACGCCAAGGAGCGCCGGTGATGCTCTCGTCAAACCAGGACGACCGGGATGCTTATGCGTCTTCATTTCTCAGGCCGTTCCGTCTCTTCCCTCAAGGCAACCACATTACCACAGACAAATACAATCTCCGACGACGAGACCCGAGCCCGTCATGTGGCTCGACGCGTCACTCACCCGACAGACATGGCGTCCCATGGGTTCCTCCTGCCGCCTACCCGATCCGCGCGCCACACCCCGTGCAGAAACGTGCGTCGGGCCGCAGCGGTGTGCCGCACTGCGAGCAAAACCGGGCTGCGGACTTGAGCGGGGGCGGTATCAGAGCAGGGGCCGCGGCCACGCCAAGCAGCAATCCCGTCAGTTCCGCCACAATCTTGGCGAGCCGATCGACCGAAAGCGTAAAGACCCGGACCTTCCCGGCGATCACGGAAAAGTCGAAGCCCCAAAGCATCGCGGGAGTGCGCACGAGCACGAGTTTGTAATCCTTCTGGCCGCACCGGCCTCTTGCGCGAAAAGGTGAATATCTGCAGCGCGATGGCTGCCACCAGCATCAGGAGCGAACCGAGCGTGATCAGCGGGACCATATCTCGGATAGGGCAGTCACCTTAACTCACGGGCCGAAGAACAGGATGCCCCTCCCTTCAGGTCACTCACCGCGAAATCCGCAGCACACGGTTGTTCATGCTGTCGGCGATGTATATCTCGCCGGTCTTCGGGTGAATGGAGACCCCGTGCGGCTGATTGAGGCCGCAGCGCAGTGGATCACCCCCGACGCCTTCGGAACCCTTGGTCCCCGTGCCGGCCACCCACCGGATTTTCTTCTCGCGGGGCAGATACCGGAGAATGAGGTGGTTGTCGGTGTCGGCGACGAGCACGCTGTCATCGCGATCGATGCAGAGGTGCTTCGGGCCGCTGAGCGGGGCATCGGCGGCCGACGAGCCATCCTTGGAAAGCCCCTTCGTTCCCTTCGCGTTGATCACCGTGCGGATCCTGCCGTTGGGTTCGACGACCCTGAGAGCGTGGCCGCCGCGCTCCAAAATATAGACATTGCCCTTGTGGTCGGGCGCGACCGCGCGCGGATCCACGAGCGGCGCGTCGATGGCCTTTGCGCCGTCCTCCGGTTTACCCTTCTGGCCATTGCCCGCGATCACCTTTGATTTACCCGTGGCCAAGTCGATGGCGTGGATGCGGCGGAGGTCGGCGACGTACAGGGTCTTGCCCGCAGGATCGAGGGTGATGCAATACGGCCCGCCGCCCTTGGCCTTGTCGGGCGGCACGGAGAACCCCGGGATGGTGGAGACGGTGCTCGCCTTGACGTCCACCTTCCGAACGCAGCCGTTCCACGTGTCGGCAACGAGCACGTTGCCATCGGGCAGCACAGCGATGTTGTGCGGACCGTGGAACTGCGCCGAGAGCGCGGGTCCGCCGTCCCCTGCCAACCCGGCCTCGCCCGTGCCCGCGATGTGCTCGAGACAACCCTTGGGGTCTATCCGAAGCAACCGGTTGCCCGGCACCATCTCCACAATGTACATAGTTCCCGCAGGATCGAATTCGGTCGCGAAAGGCGTGCGGATCGTGGCCTCCGCCGCGGGGGAACCGATTCCCCCGCCCCCGCCGCCCACAACCAGAACAATCTTTGCGGCATCGAGGCCAACGGAGGAGATGACAAGAGCGAGACCCACCGCACCAAAACGAACGCACGATCTCATGGCGCCATCCTATGGCCATGCCCCGAGATTGGCGAGCCCTCAGCCGCGGCCCCCCCGGCGCTCATGCTGCCCGATCTGAATTCAACGCCGTCCTGGTCACCGCCCAGCCTGCACCAGCACCGGCGGCTCCAGAAGTCCAAATGGAATCATGTAGTAGTCATCACGCCAGACCTTGGCGTTGCCGCCGAGGCGGGCGTCGTACCACTTGGCCTCACCGGGTTCGCGGTTGGGCCAACCGTTGTTGCAGCGGAAAGTCGCGGGCCCGACGGCCGTGAGTTCGCCGCCCTTGTGGTGGTGCGGGCCCATCAGGTTGCGAAGGCCATTCGTCAACGATATGCGAACCGCGTTCTTGCCGGGCCTGAGCGCCGCGGTGACATCCGTCTCCCACGGGCTCGCAAAGAGCGGCGGGCACGCCTTGCCATTCACGGTCACGTTGAGGACCACCGCCTCGAAATACGGGAACGCGAGCAGGTACTTCTTGGCGGCGTCGACCCGGTCGAGCGCGAACTCGCCATCGAGCAGAAACTCGCCCGCATAGAATGGGTAGCCCTGCGGCGCCAGATCGCCCACGAAGGACTCCTTCTCGCGGGTCACGGCGAACCGTTTGAAGCTGTGGATCGGCTTTTTCTGCAACGCGCCCTCCTGATTGCGATAGGTGTCGGCGAGCGGCTTGTCCGCCGCCTCGGCAGTCACCGCAAAATCGCCGATGAGATAGATGCTCTCGATCTCCGTGCCATAGCGCGCGCGCGCCTTGAGGCTCGTGGGAATCGCCGAAATATAATTCAGGGTCAGGACGATCTCGTTGCGCCCTTTCTGGAGCAGTCCATCGATGCCCTGGGCGCGGAAGGCGGCATCCCGATAGAATGCGTCGCCCCCGAAGGTCACGCGTTTGCCGTTGACCGTGATCGAGCTGTACATGGCGGGCTGCTCGACAACCAGCTGACACGACGCGGGGACTTCCGTAATCTCCGGCTCGAACTTGAGCCTGAGTTCGCCGCTGTAGGGGGTGCTGTGCGCGAAGCGGTCGTACAGGGCCAGCACGGGCTCCGGATCGCTCCACGTGGCGCCCCCATCCTTGGAGCAGCGCGCATAGTCGAGCGTCAGCGCGTTCGGGTCCACGCGCCGCCCCCGCCACGCCCCATCCAATCTCACAACCTCCGCCCGGGCGCCGGGCATCTCGTAGTCGCCATCGAACCCCTGCGAGACCTCGCCCATGGTCACGACCCACGTCTGCGCAGGCGCGAAAGCGATCGCGCAGGTACCGTCGGCCCCGGGTTTCAGGCGCAGGCGCTGCCCGCTGACGGGATTCCAGAGCGCGATCGCCGCGGCGCCGTCCCTGGGCCGGAGGGCGATCGTGCGGTCCTCGAGACGAGAAGTGTTCGAGAGCTGGACCAGCGCCCCGTTCTCCACATCGCGCAGATGCGTCCACACCTCCTCGTTCCCCTCACCGCCCAAGGTAAACACGGGCGGGATTTTCCCGTTGAGTGCGGCGAGCCACCCGTCGGACTTCACCAGCGGCGCGACGGCCTTGAGGGCGGCGATCTCGGCCGCGTTCTCCTCCGCATCGACCATCGCAGGATATTCCTCCGACACGAATACCGCGCCACCCTGGGCGGCGAACGTCTTGAGCAGCGCCAGCGTGGACGCGCGGATCGTCAGCATCCGCGGCACCACGACCGCGCGATAGGCCATCTTCCCGACCACGAAACGCCCGTTCTCGGCCCGGCCGATCTCTGAGATGATCTGCTCGTCGCCCAGATCGAAATTGCGGTGCGCCCGCATGAGGGCATCCAGGAGGCCGGCGAAGGCCGCATCGCGTTTGCCCGCGAGTTTCTGGGCGTGCTCGATGTAGTTCGATTCGATGGGATGGAGCACGCAGACCTCCGGCGCGGTCTGGCCCACCGCTGCGAAGTAGCACATGCGCGCCGAGAAATCCTCGAAGGCCCTGTTGTATCTCCAGTAGGGCTGCTGGTAGCTGATGGTGGGCGGATAATCCCTCTTGCGCTCGCCCTTCATGCTGTACAGCGACAGGTGGGGGCACATGAAGTTCACGCCCATGAGCGTGTGCCAGGCCGTGATCCACATGCGGTCCTCAAACGTCATGTTGTGGCCGCTGATGCCGAAGAGCTCGCTCAGCCGACGCTTTCGCCCGTACTGGTTCGCGATGGACGTCATGACTTTTCCGCAGTGCAGCGTGTTGTAGCGCAGTCCCAGGGCGTCGATGCCAGGCATCTGCATGTGCCGCAGTTGCTGCATGAGGGCGCCCTCGTTCTGCATGTTGCCCGTCGGTGAGTCCTCGCTGTTGTAGTGGCCAGTCCAGATGAAGCCGTTTGCCGCGCAGTAATCCCCGATCGGTTTGCTGAACGCCCGTTCGAAACAGGCCGCGACCGTCCGGAAATACTCCAGCCGCACCTTGCGCCAGTCGCCGACCTCGGCGAACAGCGACGGCAGGTCGGGCGCGAGCTCGCGACCCGCGCGGGCCTTGTAGGCAGGGGGAATGACCGGTGAGAAACTGACGGTGCCCTGGTTCGGGATCTTGCACCGCGGGCTGATCTGGGGCTCGTCGGTGAAGATGCCGAGGACGTGCGGCTTTCCCCCGAACTTCTTCACGTAGGGCACGTAGCTGCAGTCGATGAACGCCTTGACCATGTCCGGGTTCATCAGGTCGACCCACGAGGTGCCGTTGAACCAGGCGTCGCCCAGCGGATTCACGTGGCAGACATACTTGTGGTCCGCATCCTCGAAAAGCACCGTGTCCGGCGCATTGACAGCCTGATCCCTCTTCGCGCGCACGAGGCACCGCGCCTGAAAGGCCGGATCTTTGAGCGGGACCATGCCGCCGGCAAAACCGCTCGGCCATTTGTCCTCATCATAGAACCACGCGTCGATGCCCAGCTCCTGCGAGCTCTTCACTCCCGCTGCCATCACCTCGAACCACCGGTCGCTGAGGTACTCGGTGAGCAGGCCGATGCGGCTGTGCAGAAACGAGCCGCCGAAGCCGCCCTCCTTGAACAGCCGGAGCTGCCGATCGATCTCGGCGGGCTCCAGCTCGTCGTTCAACGAATAGAACGGCACCGACCGATATTCGTTGGACGGCGCGCGGAAGACCGCCGGCTCAAAACGGCCAGACGCGCTTCCGGCGGCCGCGGCCTCCCCCGCCCCCGACGTGGGCGCCCCGGCGCACAGCAACGCGAGCAACACATTAGTTTTCCTTTTTATGAAATTCGTCATGGTGTCCTTTTTCTTAATCTTTGGAGCAAACCAAAAAACCGGGCGGGCGGCAAGATTGTCGCGATCGCCAGCCTCCGGCACACCTGCCTTACGTGGCGCAGGCAATCGTGCCTGCGACGATAGCCACAATCGGTTGGCGGCAGGCAGGATTGCCAGCCTCACCATCGCTCGGGGATCCGCGTGCGGGCAACGGCACGATCACGTCCCAGAAGGGCGCGAGCCCCGCGCTACGGGGATTCGCTTTCCGGCTGCCAAAACATGGCCACGCATTCGATCTGGGCGGTCTGCGGGAACAGGTCGATGGGTTGCACCGACGCCAGCCGCAGCGCGGGGGCGAGGCGGGCGGCATCTCGCGCGAGCGTCGCGGGATCGCAGGAGACATAGACGAACTTCCCGGGCGGGCGCTTCGTCAAAGAACCTATGATCGCGCGGGACAGACCCTCGCGCGGCGGATCGAGCAGCACTGCCTCGGCCTTGGACCGCAAAAGCCATTCTTCGGCGGGACCGTGGCGCCAGGTGACGTTGGGCAACTGCGGCACGTCGCGCAGCAGGCGGGCATCGACGTCGCAGGCCTCAACGTCATGGAAGCTCGTGGCCAGCGCCTCAGTGAAAAAACCCGACCCGCAGAAGCCCTCGAAGAGGGCCTCGCCCCCCGGTGCGAATGCCGCCGTCACCGCCTCGCGCAACGCGTCGCGCAAGAATCGATTCGTCTGCGCGAAGCCAGACCGCGGGAGTCCCTGCTCGCGCAAAGAGAAATGTCCCCGGGCCGGGGCGCGCGCCCGAAGATCCGTGAGGCGCGCATTGACCTCCTCGCTCGCGATCGGGCAGCGCTCGACATCGACGAGCGCCGCGCCGTCGCGGCTCCAGAAACCCACGACGCCCCCCTCCGCGTGCACCGCGATGCGGTTGCGGTAGCCGTAGGGTTGTGGGCTGGGGATGATCGGCGACACCGGCGCATCCGGGATCTTGCCGATGCGCGCGAGCGCCTCGCGCACCTGCCGCTCCTTGACCGCGAGCTGCGATGCGTATCGCAGGTGCTGATAGCAGCAGCCGCCGCAGCGCCCGAAATGTCGGCACCCCGGTTCCTCGCGGTCGGGCGAGGGCGCGACGATCTTCACGATCTCTGCCCGGAGGTAACCCTTGCGCACCTCGACCACGCGGGCATCGACCGTATCGCCCTGAGCCGCCAGCGGCACGAACACGACGCGCCCCTCGTGGCGCGCGACGCCGTCGCCACCGAACGCCACGTCGGTTATCTCGAGCCGCAGTGGCCCCTGTGCCGGCGCCGTCATCGCACGGGCACCTGTAGTTCCGCGCACCGCATCCAGTCCAACCGGAACGCCAGGTGGTGGTAGAGAAGCAGCCGCGGCCGACCCTCGATGACCCGATTCTGCGTTCGGATCCACTCGACCAGTTGCTTCATGCGGGGCCGGATGTTGTCCCATGTGTACGCGCCCTTGAACGAGAGCGATACCACGGGACAGCCATCCCACAGATCGATCGAGATCTCCTCGCCCTCCGGGGCCGGGACCCGCGACTCCGGCGGCAGCGGCACCATGAACCGCACCTTTCCCTTGCCCGGTTCCCACTCCAGATCCGAAAGCTCAATCACGAGCGGCTTGATCTGGTCGAGGTCGTGGCGCGCCACGAACCGCTTGAGCTTGAGATCGATATGGTCCAGCACCTTGAAAGGGTCCTCCTCGGTCTCGATCCATGCCGCCTGAAAGCTCGGCACGGTCTTGGTCCAGACCTGACCCACCGGACTCATGGGCAACAGGATGTCCGCGCCGGCGGCCGGACACGCAGCGCCCACCGCGATCAACAGGGCCACGAAAATATCGCGCATCGGGATAAACTGCGCGCCACGCCCATCTCGCGCAAGGGAGGAGTGCGGGCGGTCCTGATCCACCCCCAAGATCTCCGGCCTCAAGAATTGGGATCTGAGAACGCCCAACAACCAACAACCAACAACCAACATCCGACAACCAACGTCCGAGGGCGTGCGACAATGCACGGCATCTCACAAAGACGCCCTACAAAATTTGTAGGCCGCCTGTGCCAGGCGGCACGGTTCAGAGGTTTTGAGACACGCTCGCCTCGCGGGCCGCGTTGGCCAAGGTGTCGCGCCGCCGGTGAATCGCGGACGCCGAGGCCGGCGTCCCTCCCAGAATGCTGGCGGCGTCGCTTTTTTCGACGGCCGCGAGGATTTGAGCCTATAAAGAGCGGATGGAACCACGAATGAACACGAATGGCACTGGCCTTACGCTATGGGCGGTCCACACGCACCGTCGGCCGGGCCTCTGCTGACGGTTCTGCCGCATCCGATCCGCCCGAGTGGCCCATTACGGTCCTCTCCTGCAGCACGCGGATCAAATCGCCAAACCTATCCGATGACGGCGACAGGGAACGTCGCGGGATGATGGCCCACCGATTCGCGGCGAGGGCCACGAAGATCGTTTCGTGGAACACCTCAAAGCGCCGGACAGACGACCAGGGCACAAAGCTCTGGATGCCCTCCACGGTCTCGTGCATGCCGTCCTCGGTCACCTCCAGACGGATCTCGGTCGGCGCATTTGACCCGAGTGACCGTTCGAGCGCCCACCTGTACCGCGCGGCAAACGGTATCGACGCGCACAGGGGGAACCCCACGGCCGCGATGATGAAATAGGCGAAAAGGGCGTTGTTTGCCAATAGGGCGGCGACCACGCCAAGGAACATGGCCCACAGGGGTAATACCAGGAACCTGTAGTGCATGCGGCGCGCGATGTGATACGCGTCGGGATTGCACAGGCCATGTTGTGTCAGGTAATCCTGCAGCGTGTTGGTGTATTCGTAAACAAGGCGCATTGTCTCAGTCCTTGGCGGGCCGCGGGGGAGACCCCGTGCGTCGCCAGCCAGTCTCGATCTCGGTGATGACCTGCATGCCCAATTGTTTGAGGTGCGGCAATTGCGACCGGACGCGCAGCACGGCGGCGGGATGATCCGCGTGAATCTTTAGCGCAGCACCCAAGAAGGCGTCGCAGCCTGGTCGATCGATGTCGAAAAGCCAGTCGACCAGCCCCAGTTCCTCGAGCATCCAGGCCTTGCGGCCATTCTCCGAAAACTGGGGCATGAGGACCGGCGTGCCCAGGCTCAGGGCCATGATGATAGAGTGCATTTCCATGCTCACGACGATCTCGGCGCGGCGGTAGAGGGAGTACGCCTGTTCGGTGGTCCAGAAGTCGTCCATCGGAACGCATTTCTTCTGCGATTCTGGGGACAGCCTGGCAAACACCTGGTCGCGGGCCGTTTCGATCTCGGTGCGCACCTCGGGACAGAGCACGACGGGCAGGCCGGTCCGCCCGATCCAGGCTTCGATAAACGCGCGCACGGACGCCATGTGGGCATCCTCGCGCTCCTGGGCGACCGAGCTGGCCAACGGACCCGGTTGGCTCCGGGCGCTGCGGATGGTCACCGTGATGAAGCGCCCCTCCTGCAATCCGTGCGCGCGCATGAATGCCTCCGCCCACGCATCATCAAAACCCTGAAAGAAGAATGTGCTGTCGGGGCGATAGCCCGATCTCGGGCAGAGCAGGTCGCGCTGACGGAGGTACTCCAACGAATCGGGATCGCGGCAGTAGACGAACCTCGCGTCCCGAAACAGCGGGCGGAAGATGAGATCGGCGGGCCAATCGATGGCCTCGAACGACTGGCCGTTGATGCCGTACGGGATGCCGTGGGCCCGCGCGATCAACAGCGGCATGGCGAAGCGCAGCGTGAACCTGTAGAGATCTCGCACTCCCATCCGTCCGAAATTGAGCGTCGTCCCAGAGCTGAACACGACGAACCCCGCGTCCGTGAATGCGCGGGCCGCCTCGGGATTCTGGCGCCGAAGTTCCTCCAGCGTCTCGCGCGGAAGGCGGTCGAGGATGTCATCGGCGATCCGGGCTGCCGCACGCGCCGATATGGTGCCATTCTGAAAAGCGCGCAGGTCCGACTCGCCCCACCGATCGTGGAAGGCGCGCCAGGCCGAACCCGCCGCGCCGCGGCTGCTATCAGAACCCAGGGAAAATGGGTACGCGAGCGCCCCGCAGTTCGGCAGATATCGGGGAAAATAGTCCCGCAGCATCGCGAAGGCCGGGCTGTCCGCGCGCTGGGATGTCATCACGACCGCCCGCATGTCAGGGCGCGCCTCGCGCACAAGGCTCAAGAGCCCGGGGGTGATGGCGATGTCGCCGATGTTGCTCGTGCTCCAACTGAAGGCGATCAGAAGGTGCGCCACGGCATTCGTCGGCATGCCCATAAGCTATCCGGACACGGAGCGCGATGCCATCCAATAGCGCGGCGGCGAGTGAACGTGAATTAGCACCAGTGCCCAGCCACCAACGACTCGTTGTTAGTTGCCGGGCCTCCCGTCACACGAGGTGTAGAGCCGCGGATTTCGCGGACGTCACGGACCTGTCGTTGAATTTCGAACGCGCCGACCCGATCTCACCCTTTCGTTGCAAAGCCCTGCGCCTCCGCGGCCCTGCGGGAGGAACATCTTCGGCGGCATTATGTGGGAAGTGGCTTGCGGTCGGTGGATTCCGCGGGTAATGGCGTGGGCGTGTCAGAGCGGCGGGCCATCATAGATCTCGGCTCCAACACCGCAAAACTCCTCGTGGCCGAAGTCGGCCCCGAGGGCTTGGGCGCCGTCTGCCTTGAGCTGAGCGTGCCATGCCGGCTCGGCCGGCGGCTCCATGAGACCGGCATGATCGCGCCACAGTCTCTGGCGCGCGCGCTGGACGTGATCGGCGAGTTGCTCCAGTCGGCGCGGGCCGAGGGCGCCGCGCGGATCGCCGTGGTCGCGACGAGCGCGCTGCGATCCGCGCGCAACGGTGCGGACGCCATGCGGGCCATCCGAGAACGGCACGGCCTCGACGTCGAGGTGCTCACGGGCGAGGAGGAGGCCGAGGGCGTCTTTCGCGGCGTGGTCAGCGACCCATTCTTCCGGGACCGGCGGATACTGATCATGGATCTCGGCGGCGGCAGCGCGGAGTGGATCGAGGCCGAGGTCGGCACGCCGGGTCGCAAAGTGAGCGCCGAGGTCGGCTGCGTGCGGATGAGCGAGCGGTTTTTGCCTGACCATCCTGTGAAACCAACCCAGCGGGCGGCGCTCGAGGCGTTCCTCGCCACGGAACTGGGCTCGCCGCTGTCGCGCTTTTCCGCCGCGGGCCGGACGACGGTGGTGACCGGCGGGACGGCCTGCGCGCTGGCCGCTCTGCGCGACCCGGCGTTCCTCGAAAAGGCGCGCGCCGGCGGGAAGGAACTGTTCTCCCTCGGCGAGGCGGCCGCGCTGGTGGATGACCTCGCGGCGAAAACCCTCGGGGAGATCGAGGTCAATCCGGCCGTGCCGCCGCAGCGCGCCGACGTGATCGTGGCGGGCGGCATCACGGTGGTGGCGGTGCTCCGGATGCTGGGCGTCTCGAAATTCTACGTGTCGACGCGCAATCTGCGCTACGGTCGCCTACTGGCCATGGGGGCCGCCCCATGCGCGTCGTGATCGTCGGCGGCGGCGCGGCGGGTTTCTTTGCGGCGATCGCGTGCGCGCGCGGCGCGGATGTTCGCATCCTGGAAAAGGGCCCGGAATGCCTCGCCAAGGTGCGGATCTCGGGCGGCGGGCGCTGCAACGTTACAAACGCGTGTTTCGATCCGCGAGAACTCGCGGCCCATTACCCGCGCGGTGGCAGGGCGCTGATCGGTCCGCTGCGGCGCTTCGGGCCGCGGGAAACGGCCGCGTGGTTTGAGGAACATGGCGCGCGGCTCAAGACCGAATCCGACGGCCGAATGTTTCCGGTCACGGATGCGTCGGCCACGATTGTGGATTGCCTGATGCGCGAGGCAAAGGCGGCCGGGGTCGCGGTGAAGACGCGGCTGGCCGTGGGGGCAATCGCCCGCGGGACAGCCGGTGGCTTCGATCTTCGATTGGGCGATGGCACGGTCGTGTCCTGCGACCGGTTGCTGTTGGCCACGGGCGGATGCCGGACCCTTGCGGCGGGCGCGCTGGCCACGGCCCTCGGCCATAGCCTGGAACCCCCGGTGCCATCGCTGTTTTCCCTGCACGCCGCGGACGCGTGGGTGCGCGAGCTGGCCGGCATATCGATGGAGGATGTCCTGCTGTCGGCGCCCGGGACCAAGCTGCGCCAGCGCGGGCCGATCCTCTTCACCCACCAGGGCCTGAGCGGGCCGGCGATCCTCCGACTGTCGGCGTGGGGCGCACGTGTTCTGCATGGGCTCGATTACCGCTTTCCCCTGCACATTCGCTGGCTCCCGCAAATGGACGAGCGGGCGATCCGCACGGCGTTAAACGAAGTGCGCAAGAAACATCCCGCACGGCTCGTGGCCAACGCCCCGCTCCCAGGCCTGCCCATTCGCCTCTGGGAACGCCTGACCGCCGACGCGGCCGTGGCCGCGAATACCCGCTGGGGCGAACTGACGCGCGATAGAGCAGCCGAGCTCGTGGCTAGAATCGCCCACACCACCGTGGAAATCGTGGGCAAGAGCCCAAACAAGGATGAATTCGTCACCTGCGGCGGGGTGCGCCTCAAGGAGGTCGATTTCCGCACGATGGAGAGCCGCCTCTGCCCGGGCCTGTATTTCGCCGGCGAGCTGCTCGACATCGATGGCGTCACGGGCGGATTCAATTTTCAGGCCGCCTGGACGACCGGCTGGATCGCGGGCCACGCGATGGCACACTGACCCCATGGCATCGGCACGAGAGGATGCGGCGCGCAAGATCGAGACCGCACTGTCGGAGGTGCGCGCGGTCTATGCCGAGCTGGCGCGCCGGCCGATCGAGCGCGCGTGCGCCTTGCGCACGGAGTGCTGCCACTTCGCGGTGACGGGCCGCACCCCCTACCTGACGCGCGGCGAGGCACTGCTTGCCGCCAAGGCCCTCCGCGCAACAGGCCGCAAGCAATTGCCCGAGGCCATCGATGGCGCGTGTCCCCTGCTGCACCGAGCCACCCTCCGGTGCCTCATCTATGCGGACCGTCCCTTCGGTTGTCGGACGCACTTCTGCGATGCGGCAGGGGGCCCCTGGCCCCGGCACGCGGTGCTGGATCTCATCCGACGACTGGAACAGGTCGATTCGCAACTCGGGGGCGAGGGACCTCGGGCGCTGCCAGGCGCCGTCGCCGAAGCGCTGGACTGAAAGCCCATGGCTTTTTCAGCGCACCGCGCGATATTTGGACATGTTCACGGCGCTGGAAGATTTCCGGCCGTCCGCAGCGATGCGCGCGGAGGTGCGAGGGTTCATGGATCAGCGCGAACCCGAGCCAGAGCATGTGCAGCACGTGCGCGAATTGGCGCTGTCCCTGTTCGACCAATTGAAAGAGCGCCACGGACTGGGCGAGGGCGCGCGATTCCTGTTAGAGAGCGCGGCGCTGCTGCACGACATCGGCTGGAGCGTGGCCCCCGATGGGCGCAAGCACCATAAAGTGGCCTACGACATGATTCGGTCACACCGGTGGGCCGCCCTCCCGGCGACGTTGGTGCCGATAATCGCGCTGGTGGCACGGTATCACCGAAAATCCGTGCCCGATGCCGCGCATGACGGCTTTGCGGAATTGGACTCGGCCGAACAGGCGATCGTGCGGAAGCTCGCGGCGCTCCTCCGCGTCGCCGACGCATTGGACCGCTCGCACCAATCACGGGTCTTGGCGATCGCCGCCAAGGATACCGGCGCCAAGGTCGTGCTGCGACTGTCCTCGGCCGGACCGTGCGCTGCCGAACTGGCGGCCGCCGATGCAAAGAAAGACCTGTTCGAGATGGCATACGGGGTGCCGCTGGTGCTCCTGGCTCCCGGCATCTAGCAGCCTGTCGGACTTTGGAAAGTCCCCTCGGCCGCTGGCCAGAAACTTCGGGCGCTGTTCGCGGGCGCGGCTCGTGCCCGACCCAGGATCCGGGCCGGGAGGGCTTTGGACTGCGGTGGCAGAGTCCGGCAACCGCCGGACGGCGCCACCGCTTTGGCAGCGCGCGAAGCGCGAGCCGGGGCCATCGGCTTCGGCTCCGCCGGAG